>NZ_JBHZAK010000007.1:0-373593 GCF_042754165.1 Nocardia sp. NPDC059229 | reverse complement strand
GTGTTTTTGTTTTTTTTGTTCTTTTCCTCGTGCGGCCTACTCACCGGCTGGGGCGCGGGGGGGGGGGGCCCCCCCCCCCCCCCCCCCCCCCCCCCCCGGCCCTGCTCAGTGCTGCGGACGCCGGAGGGCGTCCCGCGCACGCGATACCGCAGCGCGGTCTCCGGCCCGGGCGCCCGCGGTCTTCAGCACCTCGAATTCCGGCGCGACCGTACCCGGCGGCAGCCCCTTCTCGTCCAGGCGGCGGCGCAGGGCTCGCAGCTCACCCCAGAGGGAAACCAGCACCGCACCGAATCCGGCCGCCACCCCCATCGCGACCACATGGTCCACCGGCAGACCGCCCGGCACCTGCGGCTCCGCCAGCGTCGCCACGGCCGTCACGCCGGCCAGGACGATCAGCACGATATTGCGCGCCACCGTGCCTCGCCCGATCGGGGCGGCGCTGGCGGCCCCGAAACATGAACAGACGGGGCGTTTTCCCTGGCGCAGCAGGCGCACCACCGCACCGGTGAACATTCCCAGCAGCAGTATCGCCACCAGCGCCGCACCGGCCGCGGTCCTCGGCGGCAGCAGCGCCACCGCCACGACGGCCTCCACCGCCGGGAGCACCCAGGCCACCGCGGGTATCCAGGCAAGCGGGATCCCGAACTCTCCCACCGCCTTCCGGGTGCCGGGCCCATCGGCGAGCTTTCCCCACGCCGAAAGGCCGAACACCACGGCCAGCACCAGACGCGCGACCCACACCACGTAGTCGATAGCCATGATCGCACCATCGCACACTCATGTGGACAGCGAATTACGAATCCGGGGAACAGATTTCATCCGCGGGATCGGGCGGCGACGGCGACCGCCACGAAGGTCAGCACGCAGCCGATGATCGCCGACACCGAAAGCCCGATCCCGGTCGGCGCCACCACATCCAGCACGAGGGATGCCAGCAGCTGGCCCGCCACGGACGTCAGGCCCAGCAGCAGCACCCCGATCCAGCGGACCACCAGCACCGCCAGCGCCACGAACGAAATGCCGATCAGGCCACCGAGATACAGCCACGGTTCGCTCGGCAGCGACCCGAGACCACCGCGCCGGACCAGCACTCCCGCCTCGATGACCACCAGCGCCGCCGTGCCGGTCGCGAAGTTGCCCAGCGTCGCCGAGAGCGGCCCGCCGACCGCACCCACCCGGCCGTTCACCGCCTGCTGCCAAGCCACCAGCAGGCCGGCGACCAGCGGTAACGCCACCAGCAGCATCGAGGCCGTCGCATGCCCGGCGACCGGGCCGGTGCCGCTCCGGCCGAGCACCGCGAGTAGCACGGCGACCAGCCCGAGCACCGCCGCACCGATCCGCCCGGCCGTCACCGGCGTCGGTCCGCCCGGGCCCCACCCCAGCCGATCCACCACCAGGCTGCTCACCAACTGCCCGGCCACCGCGGCCACCGTGAACGCCGTCACCCCGATGGTCGCCACCGTGAGCCCCTGACACGCAACGAAATACGCCCCCGACAGCCCACCCAGCAGCTGCCACCATCGCAACTCCCCGGTACCGAGCGCGGCCCGCACCCGCCCGACCCCCGCACGCAAGCGCCCACTGCCCGCGAACACGACGGCCAGGATCAGCAACCCACTCCCGAAACTGATGGTGGCCGCCGCGATCCCATCGCCCAGCCGCTGCCCCAGCTCCCCATTGATCCGCGCCTGAACGGCCACGGCCGCGCCGATGGACCCCCCGAACCCCAACCCCGCCCACTGCCGCATCGCCACCGCCCGATTGTCCCCGCCTTCTCCGACGCCGAAACGACCGACCAGATCATGCCGTGCGGCGGTCTGCCACGTCTCGCCCACCATGCACGAATCCCGCTCCAGCACAGGATGACCCGCAGCCGCGGTCGGGCGCAGCCCTGAGCGCCCGACGACCGCCGCCGCCCTGCCGCTCCGGATCAGAGCTGCTCCGAATCTCGTGCAGCAGGCGCCGGCACCAGATCCGAGTCCGCTGCCGCCCGGGGCAGCCAGGTGGGGACCAGAGCCGCGGCCAGCAGCAGCGGCACCCCCAGCAGAGCGACCATGACCGGCAAGGACAGCCAGGTCGTGGCCACCGCGGCGAAAACGAAGACCAGCAGGGCGATCATCTCGGTGGCGAAGCCGGACACCGAGGTCACGGTCGCACGGGCCGGGCCCGAGATGGCGTCCTGCAGGCGGGCCGAGGCGATGACATCGGCGTTGTAGTCGATGCCGTAGGCGACGCCCA
The DNA here is from genome assembly GCF_042754165.1 of Nocardia sp. NPDC059229. NCBI lineage: Bacteria > Bacillati > Actinomycetota > Actinomycetes > Mycobacteriales > Nocardiaceae > Nocardia > Nocardia sp. NPDC059229. Next base: position 371,355 of record NZ_JBHZAK010000007.1, on the reverse strand, counting down.
CCGCCGAAAAGCCCACGGCCGTCAGCACATACAGGGCTCCCGGGTGGCCAGCGGCACTACCCGCCAGCAGCGCACCACCGATGAACAGCACACCCGCCACGGCCAGTGCCGACGCCATGACGCGAGCGGATATACCCTCGGTGCGGCCTGCCAGCGTCGCGCCGGCCAGGGCTCCGGCTACCGTAACACCGACCAGGATCGCGGCCAGGGACGGCCCGGCGCCCGCGTGGTCGGCCAGCAGAGCGAAGTATTCGTCGAACGCGGTGATGCCGTTCAGCAGCGCCACCAGGATCACCCCGCGCCGAATCACCCTGACCCGTACGGCCTCTCGTATACCCACGCGCAGCATGGCCAGATAGCCGATGGATTCCGATTCGGCCGTGCGGGTTTCGGACAGGGGGTCGCGGTCATCAGTTCGCACGTGCGGCTCCTGCTCGGCCACACCGCCATCTGTGTCCTCGGCATCGTTATCCGGGGCCCCGACACCACCGTCCGTGTCTTCGAGCTCCTCCACCTCCGCCGCGGACACCGACTTCGGTGCGGTCGGCAGCAGGGCCGCGGTGGCGGTGTGCACGGCGGCGATCACCACACTGGACCACGCGACCAGCGTGTAGCCGCCCCACGCGTAGAGCGGGGCCGCGACCAGAATGCCCGCCAGCGCTGCCGATTCGGTGGCGGCGCGGACATAGCCCATCAGCCGCGGGTAGTCGGCCGTCGCGGCACGAGCGTGCAGGTCGTCGTAGATCAGCGCCTCGAAGGTGCCCGAGCGGAGCGCGCCCGAAGTACCCCACAGCACGAAGCCGACGGCGAATCCCAGGTAGGAGGGGTACAGCGTCCACACTGCGAAGCCCGCCGCCAGCAGCGCACCCGACAGGACGAGCAGGCCGCGCCTGGAGACCGTGTCGGCCCAGGCACCGGAGGGAATCTCCAGCAGGAACGAGGTCGCGGACCAGATGGCGAACAGCGACGAGATCTGCGCCGCGTTCAGGCCATGGTCGGCGAACAGCAGCGCGTAGATCGCGTAGAGCGGGATCAGGTCCGCCGTGACGGCGAACAGCATCGCCCGCAGCGTCAGTGCGCGTATCGAATGGGTTGGTACCCGAATCGAGTGGGTCGGTGCGCGCGTCGAGCCCACGCGCTCGGCGTGAGCCCGGGGCAGCGCACTACGGAGTACGAATCAACACGCGTAGATGAGCAGCCGCATGAGATCAACCCTGCGCGCCGGGCGCTCCACCGTCAAGCGGATTGTCCAGCGGTATCCAGCCATTGGTGGACGGCTCGCCCTCCGACACCGCCGCGCCGACCAGGCCGTGCCGGTCATTGAGGTCGTTGATGAGCTCGGACACCGGGTGCGAATCGCTGTAGTGGTAGCCCTGGGCCAGCGCGAAACCGAGCTCGGTGAGCACGGCGGCCTGGTATTCGGTTTCCACGCCCTCGGCGATGACCTGCAGATCCAGCGACTTGCTCAGCGCCGCGATCACGCCCAGCAGCGGCGGCGCGGGGGAATCCGACTGGATGGACGCCACGAAGGACTGGTCCACCTTGAGGATGTCCGACGGCAGCGTGGCCAGCCGGCTGAGCGAGGAGTAGCCGGTGCCGAAATCGTCGATGGCGATGCGGACACCGAACTCGCGCAGCTTGTGCAGGTTCGCGATGGCCGTCTCGGATTCGGCGGCCAGCTCGCTCTCGGTCACCTCGAGCACGAGTTGCTCGGCGGGCCAGCCGGTTTCCGCGAGGATGCCGGAAACCCGGTCGGCGTACTCGTTTTCGGCCAGCTCCAGCCCGCTCACATTGACGTTCAGGGTCAGATCCAGCTGGGCGAAGGTCTCCTGCAACCGGGCGGCATCGGCGCAAGCCCGCCGCAGCACCAGTTCGTCCAGATCGGAGATGAGGTCGTATTCCTCGGCGACCCGGATCAGCCCCTCGGTGGTCACATCGGGCTGCGCGTGCGAAGACCAGCGCAGCAGGGCTTCCACGCCGACCGCGCGGGTCGCGCCATCGGTGAGACTCACGATCGGCTGGTACTGCACATCCAGGGTGCCGCGATCGATGGCCTCCCGCAGCTCCACCGCCAGCGGCAGCTGCCGCGAGGACTCCAGCACGGTGCGATTGCGGCCCGCCTGCTTGGCCCGGTACAGGCCCACATCCGCACGCGACACCAGCAGCGACCCGGATTCGCCCGGCTGCCAGGACGTCACACCCGCGGAACAGCCGGTGGTGACGGCCGCGCGCAGCTCCTCGGTCAGCAGGATCGCGGCCTGCTCCGTCGTCCCGGGCAGCAGCAGCGCGAACGCGTCACCGCCGTAGCGGGCCAGCCGCTGCTCCGGCGCAAGCAGTTTCGACCAGGAGTCGGCCACCCGCCGCAGCACGGCGTCACCGGCCCGGTGCCCGAGGTGATCGTTGATCTTCTGGAAGCGGTCCAGGTCCACCAGCACCAGGGCCAGGCCCTGGCCGGTGCGGGTGGCGTGCGCGATGGCATTGCTCAGCGCCCGATCGAAACCACGCCGGTTCAGCAGCCCGGTCAGCACATCGATATCGGCGTCCGACGCCATGCGCGTCAAAATGCCGACCACGATGCCGATTCCGAACGTGATACCCGCCGGAATGATGCCCGACCACCACGGCAACCCGCGCGACGGCACCACCCACAGACAGCAGACAATGGCGAACGCTATGTGCCCGCCCAGCCAGCGCCAGGAGAAGAAGATGGCGGCATCACAGGCGACGAACACATAGAACGCCGCCAGACTGATCGCGCCGACCGTATTCGGAAACCAGTGCACCGCAACGGTCACCAGCACGGTCGCGGTCGCCACATACGCGTGATGCACCGAATGCGGCAGCCGCGGACCCCAGATCAGCAGACTGATACCCAGCAGCAGCGCCACGAACGCCGCCGCACCCACCAGCGGCCGATTGCCCTCGTCACCCGGAGCGACCGCAGTCAGAACCAGGCCCAGGACCCCGCCCATGACGTAGAACGCCCCGGTGGTCCGAGCCATGACCATTGCCGTCGCCAGCGCCGATGCCGCCCGAACCCGGGTCCGGGTATCGCCGCGGGACCCGATTCCTCGCACGCTGCCTAGCCTAGACACAAGCCCTGCCACCAGTAGAGACAACCGGCGGAATAAGCCACGCCGAGTAGCGAATATTCAGCGAGGTACCAGCACGTCGGTGCCGACGAAAGGCACCAGCGCGGCGGGCACCCGCACCGACCCATCGGCTTGCTGATGGTTCTCCAGCAAAGCGACAATCCACCGAGTCGTGGCCAAAGTGCCGTTCAGGGTGGCGGCAATCTGCGGCTTGCCGTTCTCGTCCCGGTACCGGACACTCAGGCGACGCGCCTGGAACGTCGTGCAATTCGAGGTCGAGGTGAGCTCGCGGTAGGTCTGCTGCGTGGGAACCCAAGCCTCGCAATCGAATTTGCGGGCGGCCGAGCTGCCCAGGTCGCCGGCGGCCACATCGATGACCCGGTAGGGCACCTCGATGGCGGCGAGCATCTCCTGCTCCCAGGCCAGCAGCCGCCGGTGCTCGGCGTCGGCCTGGTCCGGGGTGGTATAGACGAACATCTCCACCTTGTCGAACTGGTGCACGCGGATGATGCCGCGCGTGTCCTTGCCGTAGCTGCCCGCCTCCCGGCGGAAACACGACGACCAGCCGGCATAGCGCTTGGCGCCCGCGCTCAGATCCAGGATCTCGCCCGAGTGATAGCCCGCCAGCGGCACCTCCGAGGTGCCGACCAGGTAAAGGTCGTCGTCCTCCAGGTGGTAGACCTCGGCGGAGTGCTGGCCCAGGAACCCGGTGCCCTGCATGATCTCCGGGCGCACCAGCACCGGCGGGATCATCATGGTGAACCCGTTGGCCACCGCCTTCTGCGCGGCCAGCTGCAGCAGGCCCAGCTGCAGCAGCGCGCCGTTGCCGGTGAGGAAGTAGAAGCGCGAGCCCGACACCTTCGCGCCGCGCTCCATGTCGATCAGGCCCAGCGACTCACCCAGGTCCAGGTGATCCTTGGGCTCGAAATCGAACTCGCGCGGCGTGCCGATGGTGTCGAGCACGATGTAATCGTCCTCGCCGCCGGCGGGCGCGCCCTCCTGCACCACATTCGACAGCGCGCGCTGGGCGGCGTCGAGGTCGGCGTCCGCGGCGGTCTCGGCGGCCTCGGCCTCCTTCACCTTCGCCGACAGTTCCTGACCCAGCTGCAGCAGCGCCGGACGCTCGTCCGGGGAAGCCTTGCCGACCTTCTTGCCCAGGGCCTTCTGCTCGGCGCGCAGATTGTCGGCCGTCGCGACCGCGGCGCGACGGGCGGCATCCGCCTCGAGCAGGGCATCCACCAGGGAGGGGTCCTCACCGCGAGCGCGCTGCGATGCACGGACCACATCCGGGTTTTCCCGCAGGAATCGAAGGTCGATCATGGCCATTGAGCCTAGTAGGCGACCGCCAGTGGATTTCGTGTAGGTCCACGGCCTCGGTATTCGATCTTGATCGGCGCGGTTTCGCCCCCGATCCCGCCGATCCACCCCACGACCGGCCGATATCCACCCTAGGGTTAGCGGCATGGGACGGCAGGGAGTCCGGCAGCGGCTCCGCCGTGGTCTTTCCGAGGAGTGAGCATGCCCCAATACACCCCGCACACCGCCGATTTCGTGGTCGTCGGAGCCGGATCCGCGGGGGCCGCAGTGGCCGCAAAACTGAGCGAGCGACCCGGCGTCAGCGTCGTGGTCCTGGAGGCCGGCGGCGAGGACAGCGACAAATTCGCCCACATTCCCGCGGCGTTCAACCAGCTGTTCCAGGGCCCCAACGACTGGAACTACCGCACCGAACCCCAGCCCGAGCTCAGCAACCGGCGCGTCTACTGGCCGCGCGGCAAGATGCTCGGCGGCTCCTCCTCCATGAACGCCATGATGTGGGTGCGCGGCTTCGCCGCCGACTACGACGAATGGGCCCGTTACGCCGGACCGAGCTGGTCCTTCGAGCAGGTGCTCCCCATCTTCCAGCGCATGGAAGCCGTCGAGGAGGCCAGCGAGCCCGGTGAAGGCCGCAAGGGACCGCTGCACATCTCCCGCCAGCGCAGCCCGCGCCCGCTCACCCACACCTACCTGCAGGCCGCCGCCGAAGCCGGATACCCGGTGGAACGCGCGAATCAGGATCGGCCACAGGGCTTCTCGCAGACCATGGTGACCCAGAAGCGCGGCGCGCGCTGGAGCACCGCCGACGCCTACCTGCGGCCCGCGCGCCAGCAGGGACGCAACATCACCGTTGTCACCGACGCGCACGCCACCCGGGTGCTGTTCGAGGGCAAGCGCGCCACCGGGGTGGAATTCCGGATCGGCGGCGAGACCAAGCAGATCACCGCCAAGCGCGAGGTCATCCTGTCCGGCGGGGCCATCAACAGCCCGCAGCTGCTCATGCTCTCCGGCATCGGCGACGGCGACCGGTTGCAGGAGCTGGAAATCCCCGTCGTGCAGCACCTGCCCGAGGTCGGGCGCGGCCTGCGCGACCACCTGGCCGCGCCCATCATCTACCGCACCAGCGGGGGCAGCCTCTACGGCGCGGACAAGAACCTGCTCGAGCTCGCCAACTACCTGGTGCTGCGGCGCGGGCAGCTGACCTCGAACATCGGTGAGGCCTACGGGTTCGCGCGCAGCCGCGAGGATCTCGACCTGCCCGACCTGGAACTCATCTTCGCGCCCGCGCCGTATATCGCCGAGGGACTGGGGGATCCGGACGGGCACGCGCTCACCTTCGCCGCCGTGCTGCTCAAGCCGGAATCCATCGGCAGCGTCACCCTCACCTCCCCGGACCCGTTCACCGCACCGCGCATCAACCCGCGCTACTGCGCCGAGCCCGCCGACCGCGCCGCCCTGCTCGCCGGTCTGCGCATCTGTACCGAACTGGCGAACCAGCCGGCGCTGAAGGAGCACATCGGCGAGCTCATGCAGCCGGCCGTGCCCTCCGACACCCCGATGGAGGAGGTGCTGCGGCACTGCCTCGAGGACCACTCGCACACGCTGTACCACCCGGTCGGCACCTGTGCCATGAGCCGCGACGAATCCAGCGTGGTGGATCCGGAACTGCGGGTGCGCGGCATCGAGGGCCTGCGCGTGGCCGACACCTCGGTCATGCCGGTGATCACCCGCGGCCACACCCACGCCCCGGCGGTCATGATCGGCGAGAAGGCAGCCGAGCTCATCCTGTCGTGAGGCACGACCGGGGGTGCGAAGTCGGAGGTTCGTGGCACCGGCCGGGTGGCGCTGCAATGATGGGACGCGATGCCTGAGCAAAAGATGCCTCCGCAGTGGCCCGCGCCTCCGTCCTCGCAGCGCCCCGGGCCGCCGAACCGTCGGAAACCGACGGCGCTGGATCAATTGCTGACGCCGTTCCGCGCCATGGAATCCAAGCTGGACCAGAACGGTCCGCTCTCGGCATCGACGGTGCGGTGGGGGCTGCTGGCCATGGCGGTGGGCGTCACGCTGGCCGTGCTCATCACCATGTTCGTCTCCAACGGCTTCGACTCCAATCGCGTGAAGGCGCACGCGCCGGGGGCCGCCCAGCCCACCGGCGCGGTCGCGGGCGCGGCCTTCGGCACCGCCCGGGAGGGCGACTGCCTGACCTGGTCCAAGGCCAATGCCGGCGACCTCACCAAGGTCGACTGCGCCAGCAAACACCTGTTCGAGGTCACCGCGGACATCGACCTGAGCAGGTACCCGGGCAAGGAGTTCGGGCCCGGCTCCCGCTTCCCGGACTCGCTACGCTTCTCCGAGCTGCGCGACGAGCACTGCGTCAGCGCCGCCCAGGAATACCTCGGCGGCCGCCTGGACCCGCGCGGCAAATTCGTTGTCGGCCTGATCAATCCGGGTGAGGCGGGCTGGAAGGCGGGCGAGCGGACGCTGCGCTGCGGCCTGCAGGTCTCCGGCAGCCAGGGCCTCGCCACCAAGCCCATCACCGGCAGCGTGCGCGACATCAACCAGTCCAAGGTCTACGACCTCGGCACCTGCATCGGCATCAAGTCCAACCTGCCCACCGATCCGGTCGACTGCACCCAGCCGCACGCCTTCGAGATCGTCTCCACCGTGGACCTGGCCACCCACTTCAACGGCGGCCCGCCCTCGAAGGACGATCAGGACAAGTTCATGGAGGACGAGTGCGCCAAGGACGCCGGCGACTACCTCGGCGCCCCCGACGCACTGCGCAACAAGACCCTCACCCTGTTCTGGGACGCGCTCGACGCGCGCAGCTGGCTGGCCGGTTCCCGCAGCCTCAACTGCATGGTCGGCAAGGGCGCCGATCAGGAGGGCTTCGCCACCATCACCGGATCGGCCAAGGGCGACATCCAGATCGACGGCCAGGCGCCCGTGCCGCCGCCCAACAACGGCCGCTACACCCCGCCGCCGCTGCCCGGCGCTGCCCCGCCGGTCATCCCCCAGCCACGGTGATGCGGCGGAAGCTGTAGGCATGCCCGTCTCCATGTCCGACGACCGCTTCGAGGAATCGGTCGGCGACGCCCTCGATCTGATTCCGCGGGAGTTGTCACAGGCGATCGACAATGTGGTGGTGCTCATCGAGCCGCGCAGCGACGAGGACCCCCACCTGCTCGGTCTCTACCACGGCATCGCCCTCACCGACCGGGACTACAGCCACTACGGGGGCGCGCTGCCGGACACCATCACCATCTATCGCGAGGCCATCCTCGAGATGTGTCACAGCGAAGAAGAGGTGGTCGAGGAGGTGGCGATCACCGTGATTCACGAGATAGCGCACTATTTCGGGATCGACGACGAGCGCCTGCATCAGCTGGGCTGGGGCTGACCAGCGGCATCGGGAACCGATCGGCGAACCTCCGCGTCCAATCCTCACAACCGGGGTGGAACGGAGAAGGGAGCCCGATCATGGTCGGCCACGTCCTGGTGCAGCCCGAGGTGATCCTCGCGGCCGCTCTGGAACTCGATCTGCTCGCCGAACGCCTCGCAGCAGCCGCGAGCGCGACGGCTCCGGCCACCCACGTGCTTCCCTCCGGCACCGAAGAGGTGTCCTTCCTGGCCGCAGCGCATTTCAACAATGCCGCGCTGACCCACGACCACTCGGTCGCCCAGGGCATTCTCGAACTGCATCACGCCGCCGCCACCCTGCGCAGCCAGCTGGCCCAGTACCTGGCCCAGGACGCCGTGCGCGCGGCCGGTATCGCCGCGATCCAGGTGTAGAGGGGAGATGCACGCATGACGCTGGGAATCACGGGGGTGTTCTGGCTGCCCCGGATGGCCGAATTCAATTCCCTCTGCCTCGATACCGGGGCGCACGCCATTCCGATCGCGGCCGCGGGCAGCGCCTGGGGCGCGCTCACCGCCTCCTGGGTGGACGCCACCAGCACGCTGGCGCGGGTGATGGCCGAGATCGGGGTCGGTCTCGAAGGACTGAACGGGCTCACGGTGCTGGCCCGGCTGGGCGGTTTCACCGTGTGGGCCGAACAGCAGGCCGTCATGGCCGGCGTGATGGCGGGCAAGGCCGCCGCCAATGCCACCGCCTACACCGTGGCCTCCCTCGCCATGCCGAGCCTGCCGGAGATCGCCGCCGTGGAGACCGCGCGGGTGGCCGCGTATTCCAGCGGCGGCGCGCTCAACGGCACCGCGGAGGCAGCCGAGGCGGCCAAGCTGGCGCTGGACATCCGGGCCGCGCTGGTGATGGAAACCTATGAGGCCGCAACGAGTTCGATGGTCGCCACGCTCGGCCAGTTCCTGATGCCGCCGCCCATCGCCGCGGGCGCGGGCTCGGCCAATGCGGGTGGCGACGCGCTCACCATTGGCAGTGATCCGCTGCAGGCGGCGCTCGGCGCGGCCGCCGTCGTGGCGCAGAATCCGGCCGTCACCAGTGCGCTGTCGCAGGTTGCGCAGGTGGCGGGGACGGTGGTCACCAGCGGTGTGACCAGCGCGGGAAACGTTGCGAGTACGGCGATTACGGCCGTCGCGAATGCGGTGACGCAGACACCCGGCCTCGGTACCTCCGGCCTGCCGGTCACGGCGGGCGCGGGTGTCTCGACCGCCGGCGCGGGCGGCGCGGCGCCGGCCACGCAGGCGGTGTCCGTCACCGGCGGCGGTGCGTCGGTGAACATCGGAAATGGCGCGGGCACACTGAAGTTGCCCGAGGGCTGGGGCGCGGGTCTCGGAAACACCGGTGGCGCACCGGCTCCCGCGGCACCGATCGCCGAACCGGTGACCGCCACCGCCCCGGCCGCGACTGCTCCGGTCCGGTCGGCCGCAACCAGCCCGCTGCTCGGCACCCGGGGCAGCGACGAGGAAGAGTCGCACCGCGGCCACGACTACGGCTACTCGGTGCAGGTGTTCGCCGACGGCCGGGTCATCGCGCCCGCGGTCATCGGCGGCGACCCACTGGCCGACCGGTGACCGTCCTCGGGGCGGGCCGCGGGCCGTCGACGCTGTGGTCGGTCACGCTGTCGCTCGACGAAATGCAGTATCTCCTGGAGACATTGGGGATCGACGAGCTTCCCGTGGTGCTGGATGCCATGGGCCGCTACGACAATGCCGCCGACCACGACACCGCCATGGCCGCGGCGGCCGCCGCCCTGACCGAGCGTGAACTGCTCGACGGCGACGAGGTGCATTCCGAACTGGCCGACCGGCTGCGCGTGCTCTACCGGCCGCACTGGGTGCTGGCCGTGCGCTGGTATGTGGCGGGGCAGGTCAACCGGTGCTGTGTGGCCAAGGGCGACGACCTCGAGGTGGTGGCGCTGCGCGGCCCCGGCTCCTGTGTCATCGACGCGGCCGGTCACGATCTGCCAGGCACCGTGATGGCCGCGCTCGGCCCCGCCGATGCGCTGGAACTGTCCGGAATGAACGCGCCCACCGCGGATCTGGCTCCCGTGTTCGACGACGCACTCGATGCCACCACCACGGCCGCGCGACTGGCCGCGGTAGGCACACCGGCCCGCGACGCACCGGTCCTCGCTTCGGCTCTGGTGCAGGTGAATTCGCACGCGGAGATCGTCGGTGTGCACTACGGCGACGGCACCCGTGACGTGGTGGGCACCCACCTCGCGGTGTACAACACCCGGCACGGCCGTTTTATCGCCAGCACCGGCACCGCCGCGGACGGGACGAAGTGGACGTCGCTGGCGGGCGGCACCCCGGCCCGGCTGCGCACGGCGCTGCGGGATCTCATCGAATCCCTGCCGCTGCGAACGGAATTCCCGGGCTAACCCATGGGGTCGTCGCCGCCGGCCGCGATGGCGTCGCCGAACGGTGCGGAATAGCGGCCCCAGCGGGTGCACCCCCAGGTGCCGTCCCCGAACGGCTGCAGCTCGATGGTCTCGGTATTGTCCAGGTGATTGTTGGCGGCGAAAGGCCTGGGCACCCCGGTCAATTCGCGCGAGACCAGCCGCATGGCCGCGCCGTGGCTGACCACGATGACATCATGGGCGTCCGGGCGGCTCAGATAGTCGTCGCGTAGTCGCTGCAGCGCAGGGACGTAGCGGGCGAGCACGTCCTCACCGGATTCGCCACCGGGCACCCGGATGTTCAGATCCCCGAAATGCCAAGCGTGATACACCTTCTGGAACTCCTCGTGCGCGGCCGGGGTGTTCAACCCCTCGAGGTCGCCGAGCTGCACCTCCTGCAGATCCTCCAGCACATCCAGGGTGACCCCGGTGGCGGCCTCGATGTAGCCGGCGGTCTGCCGGGCACGCAGCGCGGCCGAGGAGAACAGCCGCTGCGGCGGGACGGTCAGGTTCGCGCCGTAGCTCTTCGCCTGCGCCACACCGCGTTCGGTGAGCGGCAGGCCCGGCAGCCGGGTGTCGAGGATCTTGCCGACATTGCCCTCGGTCTCGCCGTGCCGGACCAGGATGAGTTTGCCGGTCACAGGTCGGCCACCCCCTTCTTCAGATCGGCCAGCCAGGCCGCGCCGGGTGCGTCCGGCGGCGGCGGGGTGCCGGTGGCCGCGGTGGCGGGCCAGGAGCCGAGGAATCGGATCCGGGCGGCCGTGCGGTGCAGTGCCTTCAGCGCCTCGGCGACCGCGGCGTCGTCGATGTGCCCGACGCAGTCCAGGTAGAAACGGTAGGTGCCCATCCCGGTTCGGGTGGGCCGGGATTCGATGCGGGTGAGATCGATACCGCGGGTGGCGAATTCGGCGAACGCACGCATGAGCGAGCCCGGCTCGTTGGCCAGCTCCAGCACGATGGAGGTGCGGTCGGTCCCGGTGCGCGGCGGCGCCGGCCGCGGGGCGGTGACCAGCACGAAGCGGGTGACGGCCCGGTCGACATCGGCGACGCCCTCGGCCAGGGTGGTGAGCCCCAGGCGAGCGCCGGCCAGCGCGGTGGAGACGGCGGCATCGGCGTGCCCGGCGACGACGTCCTCGGCGGCCGCGGCATTGGAGGCGGAGGTGTACAGCTGCGCCAGCGGCATGGTGACGGCCAGCCACATGCGGACCTGCGCGGCCGCGACCGGATAGGCCGCGATCCGGCGCACCTCGTCGAGCTCGATGCCGGGGCGGCCCACGATGGTGAAGGCCACGTCCAGGTCGGTTTCCGCGATGATCTGCAGCCGCGGGCCCACGGCCAGCGCGTCCAGCGTCGGCGCGATGGAGCCCTCGACCGAGCTCTCGATCGGCACCACCGCGCCCGCGGCCTTACCGGCCCGCACCAGCTCGACGGCCGCGCCCTGGCTCGGGGCCGGGACACGCTCGACCGGTCCATCGAAGACTCCGGTGGACTCCAGTTTGGCGAGGGCCATCTCCGTGAAGGTTCCCGACGGCCCGAAGTAGGCGATACGCGGCACGGTTACGACATTACTTGCGTGCGCCCGGTCGCCCCCGGCTTTGGTCAACTCCTGGGTAACTTCGCACCCCCGGGCACGGTGGTTCAGCCGCCCAATACGGCGAGGGCGGTGGTCACGGCCGCGACCTCGCCGGTTTCGATGGCCAGCAGCACCTCACGGAACGCCTCGACCGCGGGCGGTTTCAGCCCGGTGAGGAACGCGATGTCCGGTGCGGCGAGCGCGCCGCGAATGTCCTCGCCGCAGAGCGCGGCCACGGTCGCCGCCACACCCGCCAGCGCCCGCTCGCCCGAGTCGGTGCGGGCCACGAAACCGCTGCCGCCGTGCACGATTCGCACCAGGAACTCCGACACCGCCTCGTCGTCGAGTGCCAGGTCCAGCACCTCGGCGCCCGGATCGGCGGAGACCGGGCGGACCAGCTCCTCGGTCAGTCCGCGGGCCGGGCGGGACGGGACGGACAGGGTGAGGGCGACCGGTTCGGGCGCGGGGGACGAATCGTGTGGCACGTCTTCACGGTAGCGATCGGCGCGAACCCGCCGGCGCGGCCACCCGGGAAGCCCTTGCGCACGCGACCCACGTCACTTAGCTTAGGTTTACCTAATTCAACTCCCGGAGGTGTGTATGCCACCCGCGGCCCAGGTCGTCGCACCCACTACCGCCGAGCGCGTGCACACCGCCTGCGCGCACGCCGAGAACGCGGTCCTGGCCCTGCCCGGCCTCGACCCGGTGCCCACCTCCGTGCACCTGCTGCGGCAGTGCGGGGACATGGTGCTGGCGGTCCCGATGAACTCCACCGCCGCCGGTCTCGTCCTCGGCTGCGGCGCGAACGGGTCCCCCGCGGTGCTCGAACTCACCGACCAGGCCCCGCTGCCGCTGCGCGAACGCGTCCGCACCCTGGTCTGGCTGCGCGGCTGGGCGCACGCCGTGCCCGCGCACGCCCAGCGCGCGCTGGCCGGCGCGGTCGCCGCCGACCATCCGCATCCGGACCTGCTCGACGTCGGCCACACCGCCGTCCTGCTGCGGCTGGTCATCGACTCCGCGGTGGTGGCCGACACCGCCGGCGCCGACTCGGTCGACCGCGAGCAGCTGCGCGATGCCCGACCCGATCCGTTCTGCGCGCTGGAAGCCGGTTGGCTGCAACATCTTCAGGCCGATCACCCCGATGTGGTGGATCGCCTGGCCCGCCGGCTGCCGCACACCCTGCGCCGCGGCGCCCTGATCCATCCGCTGGCCATCGACCGCTACGGCGTCACCCTGCGCGTCGAGGCCATCGAGGGCGACCACGACATCCGCATCCCGTTCGAGGCCCCGGCGCACGACATCGAATCCCTCGGCCGCGCGGTACACGCCTTGGCGGGCAACCCCTTCCACGGCGGTCTGCACCGCATCTGACGAGTTCGCCGGGCGCCCGCCTAGATTGGCGGGCATGGTTTCGGCTGATCCCGCACCCGTGTGGCCCGCGCCCGAATCGTCCGAATCGGGCCGGCGGGCGATCAAACTCGAGATCGCGGTGGTGCTGGTCGTCACCTTCGGGCTCAGCGGGGCCAATGCGGCACTGTCACTGCTCGAGAGCGCGCTCGCGCCCGGCGGGGTGGGCGGGCAGACCGTCGCGCTGAATGCGCCACGGGCCACCCGGTCGACCATCGACCTGCTCTTCCAGCTGCTGAGCGTGGCCCGTCTGCTCGGCTGGGCGGCGCTGGGGCTCTATCTGTTGTGGCGCAGCGGGATCGCGCCGCGGGCGATCGGACTGGCGCGGCGGCTGCGCTGGCGGGCGGACGTGCTCCCGGGACTCGCGCTCACGGCCGTGATCGGAATCCCCGGGCTGGGACTGTATCTCGCGGCGCACGCACTGGGTGTGAGCGTCACCATCGTGCCCAGTTCGCTCGCGCACTGGTGGCGGCTGCCGGTGCTGGTGCTGTCCGCGTGGGCGAACTCGGCGGCCGAGGAGGTGCTGGTCGTCGCCTACCTGATCTCGCGATTGCGGGCGCTGGGGTGGACGGAGAATCGATCGCTGCTGGCGTCGGCGATCCTGCGCGGCAGCTACCACCTGTACCAGGGCCTGGGCGGCGGGCTCGGAAACCTGGTGATGGGATTGATCTTCGGACGCTACTGGCAGCGCACCAACCGGCTCTGGCCGCTGCTGCTGGCGCACGCGCTCATCGACTCGATCGCCTACATCGGGTACACCTTCCTGCACGGACACGTCTCCTGGCTGCCGTAATCCGATCGGAACGAGCCACGCGGGCGCCGCGGTCGGTACTGTTTTCAGTGATGAACGGCGACGACCCCCAGCACTTTGCACGGATACGCCGGGAGCCGCCGCCGGGACGCCCGGGCGAGCCCCCGGCGTACCCGCCTCGACCCGCAGCGAATCCCGGGCAATCGCAGAGACCTTCGTCTCACCGGCCGCCCGCGGACGGCCGGCCCGTTAACGACGGCAGGCCGCGGATAGAACCAACTCAGGTGATCCGACGCCATGAATCCGGTCCGGACCTGGCCTATTCGCAGGTCCCGCCCGGGAACCCGGCCCCGCGGCAGCGGCCGCCGGGGAATCGCGTTCCGCCGCTGCACAATCGCGGGCCCGGGGACAATCGGATGCCGCCGCCGGGCAATCGGGTGCCGCCCCCGCGGGAGCGCGCCGCCGCCCCCATGGGTCACGCGCCGACCCAGCAGCCGGTCCCCTTCCGGGAGGAGCCGCCGCGCACTCCCCCGCCACCACCCGGCCGGCGCCGCGGCGGCGACGGCCGCCCGCCGCGCGGCTCCCGGCCCCGCAGGAAGCGGCACTGGTTCCGCTGGATCCTGTCGCTGCTGCTGGTGCTCCTGCTGCTGCCGATCGCGGCGGCCATCTATGTCGACACCCACCTGACCCGGATCGACGCCCTCGCGAACTATTCGGGCCGGATCGGCGACACGCCCGGGACGAATTGGCTTCTGGTGGGTTCCGACAGCCGCTCGGGACTGTCCAAGGATCAGGAGCAGCAGCTGTCCACCGGTGACTCCTCCGATGTCGAGGGCGAGCGCACCGACACCGTCATCCTGGTGCACATCCCGAAGTCGGGGCGACCGACGCTGGTGAGCCTGCCGCGCGACTCGTATGTGAGCATCCCGGGCGTCGGCAAGGACAAGCTCAATGCCTCCTTCGCCGCCGGCGGCGCATCGCTGCTGGTCAAGACGGTGGAGGGCGCGACCGGCGTGCACATCGACCACTATGTGCAGATCGGCTTCGGCGGCTTCGCCAATATCGTGGACGCGGTCGGCGGCATCCAGATGTGCCTGGACACCCCCATGAAGGATCCGCTGGCCGGTATCGACCTGCCCGCGGGCTGCCAGACGCTCAACGGGCCCGAGGCGCTGGGCTTCGTGCGGTCCCGCGCCACCCCGCGCGCGGACCTGGATCGCATGCTCAACCAGCGGAAATTCCTCAGCGCCCTGCTGAAGAAGGCGGCGAGCCCGGGCACGCTGGCCAATCCGCTCCGGTCCTGGCCGCTGGTGCGGGATCTGACCTCGGCGCTGAAGGTCGACAAGGGCGCGCACATCTGGGATCTGGCGAGCCTCGGCAATGCGCTGAACAGCGATCCCATCACCACGACGGTCCCGGTCGGTGGATTCGAGGACGTGGCCGGCAGCGGCAATGTACTGCTCTGGGACAAGACGAAGGCGAGTGCTTTCTTCGACGCTCTGGCCAAGGATCAGCAGATCCCGCAGGACTTGATCACCACCGTCGGCAGCTAGGCCGAATTAGGCAATACTTGCCTCAATAAGGCTGTACTCAATAAGGCTGTACTTGGATGACACGCGGTTTGACCAGGCATTAATGTCATCCGCATGTCCACCCGAACCCAGACCAAGCGCAGCAAGTTCCAGGCCTTGCTCCAGGATCAGATCCGCAACGAATTCAATGCCGAACACCAGTACATCGCGGTGGCGATGTGGTTCGACAATGCCGATCTGCCGGTCCTGGCCAAGTATTTCTACAAGCAGGCCGTCGAAGAGCGTAACCACGCGATGATGATCGCGCAGTACCTGATCGATCACGACATCGCCGTCGAGATGCCCGGAACCGAGGCCGCTACTACGCAATTCGCGAATGCCAAGGAGCCCATCGCGCTGGCGCTCGCACAGGAGCAGGCCGTCACCGAGCAGATCATCCAGCTCGCCAGGACCGCCCGGGAAGAGGGCGACTACCAGGGCGAGCAGTTCATGCAGTGGTTCCTGAAGGAACAGGTCGAAGAAGTCGCGACCATGAATACCCTGCTCACCGTCGCCGAGCGGGCCAGCGCGAATCTTTTCGACCTGGAGAATTTCGTGCAGCGGGAAATGAGCGGTCCGAAGGACGCGTCCGGCGCGCCGCACGCCGCGGGCGGCTCGCTGTAATTACTCCGTGGGCCGAAGGTAATTCGGTTCCCGGCCCGGTGGATTCACACAGCAGGCCCGGTCCCTTGCGCTGGACCGGGCCTGTTGCATGTGCTCGGTGCGATATGTACCCGCCTTTTCCTTACTTCTGCGGCACTGTGACAGTGCCGGTGGCGTTGGCGGACAACGTGCCGAACAGCGACTTGACCACGGCCAGAATGGCATCCATGGTTTTTCTCCTCATCTGATATCCGGTGTGATGATCACCGGATCCCCTGAACTTCCGGGGTGAAGAGAACTTAACCGAGCACTCGGAGCGAAACAGGCACTTTTCAGAAAAATCCACGCAAAATTCCGGGCCGTTCACCGAGTGAATCCAGTTCACCGGAGAACGGCCCGGACCATGCCGGTACCGCGGCTGCTCAGCCCGACGGAGTCAGCGCAGCGTGACCTGGCGCGACCGCAGGCCGTCGCGGGAGCGGCGCTCCTCGGAGGTCAGCGGGGCGTCCGACTGCAGCGCGGTCGCCAGCTTCGCACCGAACTCGCGGGCCGGGCCCTCCCACTCGCTCGCGTGCCGCTCCGGATCCAGGTCGAAGACCGGCACCAGCAGACCGTGGGTGCGGAACGAGCCCGCGAACCGCGAACCCTCACCCAGGTGCAGATCACCGGCCGCGTGCAGCCGCGCCAGCGCCAGCATCAGCCGGTCCTCGTCCTCCGGCCGCACCCAGCGGATGTGTGCCTTCTCGCCGGCGTCCACCCACCAGGCGGCGCCGACGGCGTCCGCACCCAGCTCCAGGCGGGCCGACGGCATGATGGCCTGATTGGCCTGCTCGATGGTGGCGGCCACCTGCGGATCCGGGGTGACACCCGCCGGCACCCACCAGTTGAAGTCCTGGTGAACGGTCAGATCCAGGGCCGCACCCGGATCCAGCACCTCGGTGAGCCGCGGCGTGCCATCCACGGTCGCGGCGCTCAGCGACTCGCCGGGGGTGGCGGACTGTGTCCACAGCACGGCGGCGGCCAGATCCGCCGCCGGATCGGCGGACTGGAACTGCACCTGCGTGCCGACGAAACCGATCGGCTCGTCACCGGCCCGCACCAGCGCGGCAACCGCGCCCGGCAGCACGGTGGCGAGGGTGACGGCCCGCTCCGCGGCGACATTCGGCGACAGCTTCAAGGTCGCGGTCGCCGACGGCACGAACTCCCGTAGCGCCACCAGATCGCATTCGGCGGCCAAGCCCTCGAAGGGCCGCGTCACGGCCTGCGCCGCCGCCTCCTGTTCGGCGCGGCGGGCGGCCAGCTTCTGCGCCCGATTCGAGTCCGGCTTGGGACTGTTGCGCTTGCTCTTACCCATGACTGGCAAACCTACTGTGTCTTTGGCCCTCCGCTTCGCTCCGGGCGGGGTTCGCGGCCCCGAAGTCTCGATTCTTCCCTCCTCCGCTCCTCCGCTTCGCTCCCCCCGCTACGTCAGTCCAGAATCGAGACGGCCGCGAACCATTGCGAAATCCCATTGAAGTGGTTGTGGGTGCGGGGGCGTGACTTGTGGTGACGTGCTCGAGCGCAGGGGTCCGGGCGGATTCAGGCGTTGGCCAGGACGGCTTTCGTCCGGGCGGGGTAGTTGGTGGCGATCCAGTCCACGCCGAGGTCGGCGCAAAGCTGGACGTCCTCGGGATCGTCGCAGGTCCAGACGTAGGTGGCGCGGCCGGCGGCGGCGGCCTTGTCGACCAGGTCCGGGTGCTCGCGCAGGGTGCGCACGGACGGGCCGATGGCGGTCGCGCCGACGGTGTGGGCGGCGCCGCCGGACAGGTACAGGGAGGACTCGCCCAGCAGGACGGTGGGGAGCAGCGGGGCCGCGCGGCGGATCCGCCAGACCGCGGTGGCGGCGAACGACATGACCACCGCGCGTGAGTGATCCGCCGAGGCGGGTGCGCCGATGCCGTAGCGGGTGAGTTCGGTCAGCAGCGTGGTCTCCACCAGCGCCCCGTAGCGGACCGGGTGCTTGGTCTCGATGAAAAGCTTGGTGGGACGGCTCTTCCAGTCCAGCACCAGCTCGATCAGCTCGGACAGCGTGAGCACGCCCTCCGGTTCCTCCGCGGTACCGAAGTTGAGCGCCTTCAGCTCTTCGAGAGTCATCTCGCTGACCGCGCCCGATCCGTTCGAGGTGCGATCCACGGTGCGGTCGTGCACGCAGACCAGGTGCCCGTCGCGGGTCAGGCGGATATCGCATTCGACGCCGTCGGCGCCCTCCTGCAGGGCGAGATCGTAGGCGGCGAGGGTGTGTTCGGGTCGCGCCGCCGACGCCCCCCGGTGCGCGACCACGAACGGCGCACGACTGGCCCGGCTCACTTCGCCACTACCTCCTGTTGCTCCGCGGCCGGGGACGCCTCTGCGTCATCCCCGGAAGCTGCATCATCCCCGACCACTGCATCATTCCCGACCACGGCGGCGGGCGCGCGTCGCACGGGTTCGATCACCGGCCGCGCGGGCCCGGTGGCGATCACCCAGCGACGCAGCGTCTTCGGGCGGCCCCGCAGATCCAGGCCCGCGAAGGCGTGCACCAGCCCGAGCGAGGCCACCGCGACACCGGCCGCGACCAGATCGGTCCACATGCTCGCCAGCACGCCGTCGGCCCGCACCTGCAGCGAGGACGCGAACCGGTACAGGATCGCCACCAGCACCAGCACCGCATCGAGAAGCCAAGCCGCCCACCAGATCCGGACCGCCCGCAGCAGCCGCGGATCCGCACCGACCGCCGACCGCAACCGGGCCGCCTCGGTCAGGAAGATGCCCGGCCACACCAGATTCACGATCGGCACCACACAGCCCAGCACCAGGGCGCGCAGCGACCGCGGATCCGACTCGCCCACACTCGCGTACGCGTTGCGGCGGGTTTCGGTGAGCCAGCCGACCAGCGCCACCGCCGACACCAGCGCCAGCACCAGGGCCACCACCGCGGAAACCGTCACTGCCGCATCGGAAATCCACAGCAGCCAGGGTGGGATGAGGCGGGTGCGGTTGCGCAGCAACACGCTGTACCGGCCCAGTTCGGCCAGGGCGGAGAACACGAACACACCGGCGGTGGCCGGCAGCAGCACGGTGATGCGGTCACTCAGCGCGGCCAGCGGGCGATGCCGCGCGGTGGCCGCGACCGGGGGCCGATCCTGCAGGCCCCACTGGGGAATCCGGTGGTACCGCGGCGTCTGCAGCGGACCCGGACGCCGGACCGGCTGCGCGCCATGGGTTCTGCGGCCGGGCGGGCGGGCCACCCAGCGGTAGTTGCGCCGGTCGGCGGGCGCGTCCACCGGTGCGGGCGAGAGCAGGACACCGTGGCAGCGCGGGCACCAGTGCAGCGGCTTGCCCTGTACCGCCCAGCGCGCGCCACAGCGGGCGCACGGCTGTACGACGGCGGATCGCGATCGGCCCACCTGTCCCCCGTTCATCGCTCCACCTCTCCGCGCCTAGTAGATCTTCGCCTCGGGACCGTCACCGGTGAGCGGCCTGCCGATCTGCTGCCAGGCCACCATGCCACCCGAGACCATGACGGCCTCGTAGCCGATCTGGTTCAGGTACTCCACCACCGGTACGGACCGGCCGCCCTGCCGGCAGATCACGTAGATCTCGGCGTCGATGTCGAGTTCGTCGAGCCGGGCGGGCACGTCGGTCATGGGGATGTGGATAGCGCCGGGCGCGCGGCCGATCTGCCATTCGTCGTCCTCGCGGACGTCGAGAAGCTGGGCGGGCACGGGCGCGGCCGAACCCCAGCCGTCCGCAGCGTCGAATTCCGCGGGAACCGCGTCGATCGGCACCGTGGGCACGTGGGGGTTCGTCACGGTTCCGATCCTGCCACGCGCGCGCGAGGGCTGTGGAGTTCCGTGCCTGCGCAGGGTTGGTTTCGGGAGTTATCCACATAATCCACAACCTGATCCACAGGTTGATAGACGACCGATTCGTCCTGGTCGGCCGATCCGGAAGTCCCCTCCCCGTTCCGGAGCGACCGACCTCGGGCCTTTGTCCCGAAAGGCCCCATCCAGTCTGACGCCGCAGGTGAGCGCGCGGTTCCTTTCGCACTCGAAAAAAACGACAACACTACCGAATAACGGAAATCCTGGGTCCGGCCAGGCAAGATCGGTAGCCTGGCGCTATGACTGTGAGCAGGGGGCTACTCGACGGCCTGGACATCAACGGACTCAACCGCGCGCTGTCGGAGGCGACATGCCTCGGCATCGACGTCGACACGGCGCGCGCCACACTACGGCTGGAACTCGACGTGCTGACCCTGCCCGAGGACGGTCCCCCGCCGGCGGACTGCGATATCTATCTGACCCTCACCGGGGTCAACCGGGTCGCCGCCTCGCTACGCCGGCAGCGCTGGGACGACAACGAGCCGGTTGTGCTCCCGCTCACTCTCGACGGCCTGCACGACGCCGTCCGGAGCTTCGGCGGCGGCGCGCTGCACGGCTGGGACTTCCTCGACCTCGCCGACAGCTCCTGGAGCCAGTGGCGCAAACTGCTGAGCTTCGACACCACGCTGAGCGACACGCCCGGCGCCCACATGATGGAGTTCTCCCAGGAGGAGGGCGTCGACCCGCGCGAACTCGACGTGCGCGTGTGGTTCGAGGGCGTGGAGGTCACCGACAGGCAGGGCAACCCGATCCCGTTGCCGGACTTCATCGCCGGCGGCGTCCGGTGGTGGCAGGCGCACGACGCGGGCGACCCGCGCACCATGCGGCCGGATGTCGTCCCACCGCTGTAGCGAGGGGCGGACACGCTCGAGGGGTTCGGGGACCAAGTCCCGGAACCCCTTTCGATGTGACCCGCCGACGTGCCTGCGCGATGGTCCGCCCAAGTGCTTACGCGCCAAGCCCGATCGTGCAGCTCACGCCGGTGCCGTGGTCCGGGCAGTAGCCGCCGGGGTTCTTGGCCAGGTACTGCTGGTGATAGCCCTCGGCGAAGAAGAAGGCGGAAAGGTCCGGCAGCGGGGCGATCTGGGTGGTGATCTCACCGAATCCGGCCGCCGTCAACCGTTCCTGATAGCCGGCCCTGGTCGCCTCGGCCACCGCGCGCTGCTCGTCGCCGAGGGTGTAGATCGCCGAACGGTATTGGGTGCCACGGTCGTTGCCCTGCCGCATGCCCTGCGTCGGATCGTGGTTCTCCCAGAACTGCTTCAGGATCGCGGCGTAGTCGATCACCTGCGGGTCGAAGGCCACCAGCACCGCTTCGGTGTGCCCGGTCCGGCCGGAACACGCCTCCTCGTAGGTGGGGTTCGGGGTGAATCCGCCCGCGTAGCCGACGGCGGTGCTGTACACGCCGTCCAGCTCCCAAAAGCCCTGCTCCGCACCCCAGAAGCAACCCATGGCCAGCACCGCGAGCTGCGTGCCCGCCGGAAACGGAGGTTTGAGGGAATGTCCACTGACATAGTGCTTGTCCGGTACCACCAGCGGCTCGGAACGGCCGGGCAACGCTTGCCCGGCTGTCACCATGATCGGTTCCGGTAGTCGCACCCGCCCGACGAACTCGTCGTACCACGACATGACTCGATGCTACGGGACCGGGCACGACCGGCAGCGGCGTTGCGTTCAGGCGAATTCCAAAGGTTGGGAAAGATATACATCGGGTGGAATGTGGGGGCGCGCAGCCCGGTTGGAGACGAGCGGGTGTACGAATGATGGTTGGGTGCGCCTCGGCACCTGCCGAGGGCACACGGCCCCGACACGGAAAGGGACATCGTGGCTGTTTACACGCTGCCAGACCTCGATTACGACTACAGCGCCCTGGAGCCCTTCATCTCCGGGCAGATCAACGAGATCCACCACACCAAGCACCACGCGGCCTACGTCGCGGGTGTCAACGCGGCCCTCGAGAAGCTGGAGGAGGCGCGTGCCAAGGACGACCACGCCGCCATCTTCCTGAACGAGAAGAACCTCGCGTTCCACCTCGGCGGCCACGTCAACCACACCCTCTGGTGGAAGAGCCTGTCCAAGGAAGGCGGCGACAAGCCGGTCGGTGACCTGGCCTCGGCCGTCGACGAGGAGTTCGGTTCCTTCGACAAGTTCGTCGCGCAGTTCTCGGCGGCCGCCAACGGCCTGCAGGGCTCCGGCTGGGCCTGGCTGGGCTACGACACCCTGGGCAACAAGCTGCTCACCTTCCAGCTGACCGACCAGCAGGGCAACGTGCCGCTCGGCATCATCCCGCTGCTCGGCCTGGACATGTGGGAGCACGCCTTCTACCTGCAGTACAAGAACGTCAAGGCCGACTACGTGAAGGCGTTCTGGAACGTCGTGAACTGGGCCGAGATTCAGGACCGCTACTCCAAGGCGGTCAACCAGGGCAAGGGTCTGATCTTCGGCTGATGCCCGTCGGGCTCCGGCCCGCTCGTACGCCTGAGGCCCGCGAACCGCATCGGTTCGCGGGCCTTTCGCATTTGCGGGGTCCGGGTGCTAGCACTCTCTGGTACTTGTGTGCCAGTTCTGTTCGGGTACAACCTGGTGTTCCCAACAGCAGCACCGGGCACAGTCGCCCCCGGGAGGTTCGGGAGGCACATCATGAATGGTCAGGTCGGCGTCATGCCGTTCCATGCGCATGGTTCGCTGCAGGGTTTCGTGATCTCCGGACGCTGGCCGGAGTCCACCAAGGAATGGGCGCAATTGCTGGTGCTCGCGGTGCGGGTGGCCGGTCTGCCGGGGTTGTTGCCCACCTCGACGGTGTTCGGGGCGCGCGAGGAACTCCCCGATGACCCGGATCCCGCGATGGTGGGGCTGGTGATCGCCGAGGGCACGGTGCTGGGGACGGAAGGGTTGCAGCCGGGCATGTTTGCCGGTCATGTGCCACCGGCCCTGATCATGTTGCACCCGCCGCGCGAGACGCGGCCCTCGCTGCCCGAGTGCGCGGGCGCGGCCTCGGGGTGCCTGCTGCTGCCGGGGCTGCCGCATCTGGGACTCGAACATCGGGCGGCCTGGGTGGAGACCGACAGCGACGGCACGGTGACCTCGATGGTTTCGCGGGTGGGGGTGGATCCGATCAGTGATCCCGACACCGCGGTTCTGGCCATGCTGCTGGCCGCATAAGGGTAACCGAAACCTTTCGGCAGCATCGCCAAACTTATTGTGCGCATTGCGATTTGGGTAACGGCCATTTGCCCGCGCCTGGTTTGCCGGGGTAACATGGCGGCCGAGCGAAGGGGAGTAGCCCCCAATCACGCCGTCGACATACTGATCCTCCCGGATCCGGCGCGTGAACCGGATCTTCTCCGGTGGGCGAGACCTTCGGCCGACGAAAACCAAACCGATTGACCGGTGCGGTGTCGGCTGAAGCGTCCCCGCATTTCAGCCGACAGGCCGGAGACCTGGGAGCTGACCTTCATGATCGCCACGATATTGCTGAGTTTCGGCGTGCTGTTCCTCGCCGAACTGGGCGATAAATCGCAACTCATGGCCCTGACCTTCGCGCTGCGCTACCACTGGTGGGTGGTGCTGTCGGGCATCACCGTCGCGAGCGTGCTGGTGAACCTGATCGCCGTCGGCGTCGGCCACTTCCTGGGCGCGGCGCTGCCGACCGGAGTCATTTCCCTGTGTGCCGCAGCCACTCTCATCGCGGTCGGCCTGTGGACCCTGCGTGAGACGCTACCGTCGAACGCCGGCGAGGACGAGGGAGAGATCGCGCCGCAGCCGAAGTCGCGCTCGGCGTTCCTGGTGGTGCTGTCGGCCTTCCTGCTGGCCGAGCTCGGTGACCGCACCATGTTCGCCACCATGGCCCTGGCCACCAAGAACGGCTGGGTCGCGGTGTGGATCGGGTCGGTTGCGGGCATGGTGGCCGCGGGCGCGCTCGCCATCCTGATCGGCGTGACCGTCGGCAAGCACATTCCGGAGCGGTTCATCGCCGGCTGCTCGGGCCTGCTGTTCCTCTACTTCGGTGCGCTGACCCTGCTGGAGGCCTTCGCCCACGGCCTGGGCACCCCGGCCATCGCGGTGCTGTCTCTGGCCCTGCCGGCGCTCGCCGGCGGCGCGCTGTGGCTGCTGCACCGCCGGGCCGAGACCGTCGTCCCGGCGAGCTCAGTCACCGAGCACGGTATTGCCGAACAGGTCCCCGCTGCGCCGCACGAGGTCCAGTAGCGGTTCCCGCAACTCCCGCAGCCCGTCCAGGTCGCCCACCGCGACCCGGGCGGTGACCATGGCGCTCAGGGCCGCGACCAGGGTCTGACAGGCGAAGCGCTGCTCCTCGGTGTCCGCGCCGAGCACATCGGCGACCATGGCCACGAAGGTCTCCTGCAGCTGGGTGCGGCGCGCGATGGCCTCGGGGCCGACCGCGTAGACCTCGACGAGAAACAAACGGGCGTAAGCGGGTTGGCCCGCGAGCGCATCCAGGTACGCGCCGAGCACGCGTTCGATGCGCTCGGTGCGGGTCTCGCCGTCGAATTCCGCGCCGGTGGCGGTCAGGATGCCGGTCAGCATGAGTTCCGCGGCGCGCTCGTAGGCGGCCTCGAAACAGTCCTCCTTGGAACGGAATTGCTCGTAGAAGGTCTCGCGGGAGACGCCGGCCCGCTTGATCACCGCGGCCACCGGCGTTCCGACATAACCGTTCTCGGCCATCGCCTCAGCCAGAGCGAGCAGGATGCGGTCGCGCTGGGCGGCCACCACGGTTTCGCGGGGCAGGCCGTGGCGGCCGCGGGGCAGTTGGCGGGTTGCCGATTCGGGCATGTGCAGGACTCCGTTGGCCTCGAGCGATTCAGGCGAGCTTTCTCATTCTGCTGGAGCGAGCCGGTTGATCGGTCGTGAAATCCGCCGGTTCGGTGCGGGCGATCTCGAGTCCGCCGGCCACGCCCCCGCGTAGTGAATAGTCCACCAGGCGCTGGGCGAGCGGACGACACCACAGCACCATGCTCACCCAGTACGGCGAGACGATGCGACGGGAACGGCGGGCCAGGGCGCGTTCACAGGCGTCGATGGCCGGGCCCAGCGGGGCGATGCCGGAGACGGTGGAGCGGCCCAGAATGCTGCGCGCGGCCTCGGTGCCGAAACCGCGGCTGGTCATCTCGGTGTCGAGTTCGGCGAAGTAGGCCATGCCGACCCGGGCGCCGGTGTGGCGCAGTTCGATCCGCAGGGTGTCGCCGAGCGCCTCAACCGCGGCCTTGGAGGCGCTGTAGGCGCCGGCCAGGGGCAGGTGGATGGCCGCGGCGAGCGAGGAGATGAGCAGGACGTAGCCACCGGGGTGCGCGAGGTGGGGTCCGGCGGCGCGCAGCGTGTAGTAGGCGCCGAGCACATTGACCGTGAGGGTCTCCTCGAGCACGCTGGGGTCGCCGTCGAGCAGGGACAGTTGCCGGGCGATCCCGGCATTGCACACCACCGCGTCCAGGCCGCCCAGTTCGGCGGTGAGGGAGTTGACGACCCGCTCCACCTGCGCCGGGTCGCCGACGTCGCAGTAGCGCCAGGGCGCGTCCCCGCATTCGGCCGCGACCTGGGCCAGCAGTGACTCCTCGATGCCGAGCAGGGCCACGTGCGCCCCGTGCACGTGCAGCTGGCGGGCCAGGGCGGCCCCGATGCCACGGGCCCCGCCGGTGATCAGGATGCGTTTGCCGGCCACTCGCGGGGCCGGACGGCGGAATCCACGGCGAAGACCGGCCGTGCTGACGTTCATGTCTGTGAAACTACCACTTATACGAACACCCGTGTTCGCAAATCTTGCGAGCCTCTTGCGTAGGCGTGCGCACAGCCCGGCTATGGTGCCTATTGACGGAGGGCCAGTGAGAGGGCCGTCCACAGTCGAGAGGACCAATCACCGTGGAGATTTCGGGCTCCGCCGCCATTGTCACCGGAGGTGCGTCCGGGCTGGGCGCCGCCACCGCCAAGCGTTTCGCCGACGCCGGCGCGACCGTGTTCGGCCTGGATCTGGCTCAGTCCATCGAGCGTGCGGGCGACAGCGTCCCCGCCGGTGTCACCCTCATCCCGACCGACGTCACCAGCGGTGACGAGGTGGCCGCCGCGGTCGCCACGGTCGTGGAATCCGGTGTGCCGCTGCGCATTGTCGTCAACTGCGCCGGTGTGGGCTGGGCGGGACGCATCCTGTCCAAGAACGGCCCGCACGACCTGGAGCTGTTCCGCACGGTGATCACCGTGAACCTGCTCGGCTCCTTCAACGTGATGCGCCTGGCCGCCGACGCCATCGCCAAGACCGACCCGGTCGACGAGTACGGCTCGCGAGGTGTGATCATCAACACCGCCTCGGTCGCGGCCTTCGAGGGCCAGATCGGGCAGATCGCCTACTCCGCCTCCAAGGGCGGCGTCGCCGGCATGACCGTCCCGGCCGCGCGTGACCTGGCGCAGTTCGGCATCCGCGTCAACACCATCGCCCCCGGCATCATCGACACTCCGATGCTGGCCGGCGTCACCGAGGAGTACCGCAAGGGCCTCGAGTCGGGCGTGCCGTTCCCGTCCCGCCTGGGCCGCCCGGACGAGTACGCGCAGCTCGCGCAGTACATCACCGAGCACGACTACCTGAACGGCGAGACCATCCGCATGGATGGCGCGCTGCGCATGGCACCGCGCTGACGCTGGGCCTCGGGGGCTTCGCCCCCGAATCCCCATCAGGGAATTTCGGGGGCCTGCCCCGGACCCCCGGACAGCAACAAGGCCCGCACCGGATTCCGGTGCGGGCCTTGCCAATTCACGACTCAGTGAGTTGCGGGGCTAGAGCCCGCAGCCTCCCTAGTGCGGGCGGACGGCCGCAGCCTGGGGGCCCTTCTTGCCCTCGGTGATCTCGAAGGAGACCGCCTGGCCCTCCTCGAGCTGACGGTAGCCGTTGCCCTCGATCTCCGAGTAGTGGACGAAAACGTCGGGGCCGTCTTCGCGGGCGATGAAGCCGTAGCCCTTCTCCGCGTTGAACCACTTGACGGTGCCCTGAACCATTACCTTCTCCTGACGAGGTGTTTCTTTTAGTGCGTGGGTACCGCGGCCGCGGTACCCGGGGTCGATCAGAAGGCGGCTTGCAACTTGCCTGGCAAGGTGAAGCGACGCCCGCACACTGTTCCGCGCGAGCATGTTGAACACGAACACGAAAACTTACGACCAAGACGTACAACGTACGCGTCCGTGGCGAGTTCCCGAAATCATCGAGAGATGTGAATCGTCACACTAGCGACAAACAGGGCATGACCAATTCCCGCTTGCTATAGGTCGGGCTCCTGCGGAAACACCGCAGGAGCCCGATCCGTGAACGACCCTCAGAGCGTGCGGGTCAGGCGGTCGGCGAGGATGCGGGCGAAGTGCGCCGGATCCTTCAGCTCGCCGCCCTCGGCGAGAACCGCGGTGCCGTAGAGCAATTCGGCGGTCTCGGTGAGCTCCACCGGCTTCTCGTCCGCGCCCGACGCCGCCGCGTACGCCTCGCGCAGACCCGTGACCAGCGGATGCGCCGGATTCAGCTCGAGGATGCGCTTGCTGTGCGGCAGCTCCTGGCCCGAGGCGCGGTACATGCGCTCCAGCATCGGGGTGAAATCGAACACATCACCCACGATGCAGGCCGGGGAGGTGGTGAGCCGGTTGGTCAGGCGCACCTCCTTCACGTCGGCGTCCAGCGTCTGCTGCAGCCAGCCGAGAATGTCGGCGAAGTCCTTCTCCTGCTGCTCGCGCAGCTGCTCGGAGGCCTTCTTCTCGTCCTCGGTCTCCAGATCGACCTCGCCCTTGGCGATGGAGACGATGGGCTTGCCCTCGAACTCGGTGACCGAGCCGACCCACATCTCGTCGACCGGATCGGTCAGCACCAGCACCTCGAGGCCCTTGGCCTGGAAGGCCTCCATGTGCGGGGAGTTCTCGATCTGCTGGCGGGTCTCGCCGGTCATGTAGTAGATGGCCGACTGGGTCTCCGGCATGCGCTCGACGTACTGCGCCAGCGAGGTCAGCTCGCTGTCCGAATGCGTGGACGCGAAAGACGAGACGCCCAGGATGGTTTCGCGATTGTCGTGGTCGGAGAGCAGGCCCTCCTTGAGCACCCGGCCGAACTCGCGCCAGAACTCCTGGTACTTGGCCTGGTCCTCGGCGTTCTTCAGGTCCTTGACCGTGGACAGCACCTTCTTCACCAGGCGCTTGCGGATCATCTGGATCTGCCGGTCCTGCTGCAGGATCTCGCGGGACACATTGAGCGACAGGTCCTGCGCGTCCACCACGCCCTTGACGAAGCGCAGATACTCCGGCATCAGCTCTTCGCAGTTGTCCATGATGAACACCCGGCGCACATAGAGCTGCACGCCGCGCTTGTGCTCGCGGGTGAACAGATCGAACGGCGCGTGCGAGGGAATGAACAGCAGCGCCTGGTATTCGAAGGTGCCCTCGGCCCGCATCGGGATGATCTCCAGCGGATCGTCCCAGGCGTGCGCGACGTGCTTGTAGAACTCCGTGTACTCCTCGTCGGAGACCTCGCTGCGCGGGCGGGTCCACAGCGCCTTCTGGGAGTTCAGGGTCTGGGTCTCGACCAGGGTCTTCTCGGTCTTGTCCTCGCCCTCGCCGTCGAGGACGGTGCGCTCGACATCCATGCGGATGGGCCAGGCGATGAAATCCGAGTACTTCTTGACGATCTCGCGGAGCTTCCACTCCTGCGTGTAGTCGAAGAGGTGATCGTCCTCGTCGGCCGGCTTCAGGTGCAGCGACACCGTGGTGCCCTGCGGGGCGTCGTCCAGTTCCTCGATCGAGTAGGTGGAGCTGCCCGCTGCGGATTCCCAACGGGTGCCGGTGTTCTCGCCCGCCTTGCGGGTGGTCAGGGTGACCTTGTCGGCCACCATGAAGGTCGAGTAGAAGCCGATGCCGAACTGGCCGATCAGCTCCTCGGCCTGCTGGTCACCGGCCTTGGCCTCCAGCAGCTGCTTGCGCAGCTGCGCGGTGCCGGACTTGGCGAGGGTGCCGATCAGGTCCACGACCTCGGCGCGGGACATGCCGATGCCGTTGTCGCGGACGGTCAGCACGCGGTTGTCGCGATCGACTTCGAGCTCGATGTGCAGGTCGGAGGTGTCGGCGTGCAGGTCCTTGTCGCGGAAGGTCTCCAGGCGCAGCTTGTCCAGTGCGTCGGAGGCATTGGAGACCAGCTCCCGCAGAAAGGTGTCCTTGTTCGAATACACCGAGTGGATCATCAGCTCCAGCAGCTGATGGGTCTCGGCCTGAAACTCCAGGTGTTCGACGTGTTCGGTCACGACGCGATATTACGTCGGGCGAAGTCGGCGATGGACGGAACCTCGGCGTCGGCCCGGTCGGTCATCCAGTCCCGCAGCACCTTGGTGGCCTGCACGTCGTCCTCGTTGTATTCCAGGATGCGGGTGCGCTGGGACAGGTCCGGCTCGCCGCCCTCGTACGCGACGGCCAGGCGGTACCAGGCCATCGACGCCTCTCCCCCGGCCTCGGCATCGCGCCAGTGGAAGCCCGCGACCGGCGCGATCTTCTTGAGCCCCTTGCCGTTCGGGCAGATGAACTGCTCGGACACGGCCTGGAACATGTCCACCCACTGCGGGCCGTCCACGAACCGCTGCACCTCGCGCTCGGTGGGGATGCCCGGGCGGCCGGCGAAGCGGCGGGCCGACTCGTAGAGCCACTTGTCCTCGGCGGTGCGCGAATAGCAGTAGGCGGCAAAGGATTTGCCATCCGCGGCGGCCTGGGCGCGCACCTCCATGAGCCAGGTCCAGAACTCGGCGAAGGAGCGGCCCTCGTCCTCGGTGGGCAGCGGGTCCCAGGTGACGAACGGGCGGTACACGCCGTCCAGCAGGGTGCCCCACAGGTAGGCGCCGTGCTCCTGGAAGCTCTCCAGGTCCACATCCACCTCGACGTCGGCGCGGGTGACCCGCACCCGGTCGACCCGGCGGACCAGGGGCGCGCCGGTGGCCCAGGCGCGGGCGGTGACCACGGCCTCGGTGAACGGCTCGTACTGCCAGTCGTCGGGATCGTCGCCGCTCCAGGACGCCAGATCGTCGATGGTCTCGACGCCGTGGCGGCGCAGCACCTCCGCGCGCGAGCCCGGCGCCACCAGGCTCACATCGCGGTGCTCGGACAGCCACTGCTCACAGCTGCGCCCGCCCTCCTCGGGCGAGCGGCTCCACCAGGGGCACTGGCGGCACTCGGGGACTTTCGAAGGGACGGTGGGGAGTTCGCCGCGCACCACCGCGATGCGTTCGGCGTAGCGGATGTCGTAATCGGCGAGGACGGGGCCCAGGTCGTGGACCAGGACCCGGTCGAAGTGATAGCCGATGGCGCCGCCGACCAGGGCGGGGCTGGCCAGCCCGTGCCGCTGCAGCATGCGGTAGAGGTGCGCGAGGCGCTGCAGGTCCCGCGGTTGCGGCCGGGTGCGGACGTGCCGGTCCGGCTGCGGATTCCACTGGTACAGATCGCTGGTCGTCGGGTGGTGGTCGGCCGGGTCCGGCTGCCGCGGATCGGTCACCTTGTGGTTCACCACGATGACCGGGATGTATCCGCCGCGATCGCTGTCGCGCCACAGGATTTCGCAGCCGCCGCGGCGGCCGGTGTCGGGCTCCTGCGGCAGCAGCCCGCCCCAGATCCGGTCCGCCCCCGCCGTCATGGCGGCCATGGTGGCCGCGGCCCGCTGCGGCGCGGGCTGCTTCGGATCGATGACCGTCCAGCTGCCGGGCGCCGCGGCGACCAGCGTGTCCCGCACGTGAGATCGGTGCGCCGAAGCGGCTTCTCGTCGCTGCTGCACGCCCGCGTCCTCGGCGACCCCGGTCAACATGCCCGGATAACTCGCATCCAGATGCAGCCGGTGCCGACAGCCGATCAGCGCACGCGCATCCAGGAATGCCGCACGCTCACCATGGTCACCGATGCCCGAATACACGCCAGTCAGTATGGCCTCAACCCCCGACATCCCTACGAACTGGCACCGAAACCCCAAGGCGCTCGCTGCGCGGCGAACCCACCCGTTAGGGTGATTCGCAAACTGTGTTTCATGGGCGGACAGGCATTTCCCCCGGCCCTGTGCTGCCATGGCGAACCAGCATGACGGAGGCCATCAATGGGGTTGTTCGGCAAGCGCAAGAAGCGGGTCAGCCGTCGGGCCGAGGCGAAAGCCCTCAAACACAAGGCCGGCATGGAGGCCAAGCTCGGCGCGCGCAACGAGCGCAAGAAGAACCGGGCGGCAGCGCGCACGCAGAAGCAGGTCGCCAAGGCGGAGATCGCCAAGCTGCAGGCCGAGGAGAAGGCCGCGCAGAAGATCGCCGCCCGGGCCGAACGGGATCCGTTCAGCGCGGCCTCGATCCGGAAGTACCTGGGCGTGGCCCGGGTGCTGGTGCCGGTGCTGGCCCCGCTCGCCTACCGGGGCGCGACCTTCGTGCGCGGGCAGCTCGACACCCGCCGCGCCCAGCAGCTGGGCATCGGGCTCGATCAGCTGAGCGAGTTCTCCGGTCCGGGCGCGAAGCTGCAGGCGCGCATCGCGGGCGTGGAGTCCACGCTGTCGGAGATCGAGTCCAAGAACTCCGACACCGAGACCAAGAAGTTCGTGACCGCCAGCCGCGATCGGCTCGACAGCCTGACCGCGGCCGTCCGCACCGCCGCCCAGATGCCGGTGCCGCGCCGCCGCGCCGTGCACGCCTCCATCTCCAACGAGCTCTCCGGTATCGAGGCCGACGTGCTCGCCCGCCTCGGCGTGAGCTGAGACACCCATGAGCCCGATGCGCGGTGGACTGGCAGGCGTCGCCATGGCGGCCCTGGCGGTCGGCGCGCACGGGTTCGCGGGCGGCGGCTACCCCGGCTCCTCCGGGCTGATGCTGCTGATGCTGGCGGCGGCCGTCATCGGCGCGCTCGCCGCCGCGCTGCGGCCTCCCGCCGCGCTGCCGATCCTCATGGTGGCCGGCCAGCCCGTCTGCCACCTCGCCCTCAGCGGCCTCGTGCAGCACGGGCATGCCGCGGGCGCAATGGAATTCACCGCGCACGGGCCGATGCTGCTCGCACACGCGGTGGCGGCGGCCGGCTGCGCGATCCTGATCCTGGCCGCCGAGCGGCTCTACGGGCTGATCTCGAGCGCCGTCCGGGTGATCCTCACCCGGCCCGGCGGACGTCCGGCACGGGCCGCGCAGGCGCGCCGCCCGCGATCGGTCCCGACCCCGAAAACCCTTCTCGCCCTGGGCGCGAGCGGACCGCGCGCGCCACCGGTTACGGCGTAACCCCCGTTCCTATCTACCCGTAACCATTGTCAGAGAAGGCAATACAGTCATGCACACCTCCCTTTCGCGCACCCTCGTCACGTCGGTGGCCGCCGCCGGCCTGCTGCTGTCCGGCGCGGGCATCGCCGCCGCGCACGTGGTCGTGGACGCCCCCGGCGCCAGCCAGGGCGGCTACGCCGTCGCCACCTTCCGGGTGCCGACCGAGTCCGACACCGCCTCCACCACCAAACTCACTGTGACGCTGCCGAATCTGAAGAGCGCACGCACCGAGCCCATCGCGGGCTGGACCGCCAAGGTCGACAAGAACGCCCAGGGCGAGGCCGTGGCGGTCACCTGGACCGCCGATCCGGGCAACCCGGGCGTCGCCCCCGGCCAGTTCCAGCGTTTCGCGCTCTCCGTGGGCCCGCTGCCCAAGCAGGAGAAGGTCAGCTTCAACACGTCCCAGACCTACAGCGACGGCAAGGTCGTCGACTGGAACCAGCCCATGAACGCCGACGGCAGCGAGCCCGATCACCCGGCCCCCAGCCTCACCCTGGCCAAGAGCACCGGCGGCGATGACGACGCCCCGGCCGCCACGGATGCCGCCGCGAGCGACAAGAGCAGCAGCGACGACACCGCCCGCTGGCTCGGCGGCGTCGGCCTGGCGCTGGGCGCGCTGGGCGCGGCCCTCGGCCTCGGCAGCGTCATCCGGGGACGGCGGTCGTGAACCGCAAGCTGCTGGCCGGGCTGGTCACCGGCCTGCTGGTCACCGGATTCGCACTGCTAGGCGGCGGTGTCGCCGGCGCGCACTCCACCCCTGTTTCCTCCAGCCCGGACAACGGCGCGCAGAT
This sequence comes from Nocardia sp. NPDC059229, assembly GCF_042754165.1. Classification (NCBI taxonomy): domain Bacteria; kingdom Bacillati; phylum Actinomycetota; class Actinomycetes; order Mycobacteriales; family Nocardiaceae; genus Nocardia; species Nocardia sp. NPDC059229. Next base: position 338,257 of record NZ_JBHZAK010000007.1, on the reverse strand, counting down.
CGACACCTCACCGGCGTCGGTGAGCATCACCTTCAACGAGAACCTGCAGGCGGCCTACCCGTCCATGACGGTCACCGGGCCGGATCACAACCTGTGGTCGAAGGGGCAGCCGAAGGTGGAGGGACCGACCATCAGCATCGAGGTCGGTGAGCTGGGGCCGACCGGCGAATACACCATCGCGTACCGGGTCACCTCGGCGGACGGGCATCCGGTCAGCGGCAAGCGGACGTTCACACTGACCAAGCCCGGCAATGGAACTCCGGGCCCCAGGGCCGACAGTGCCGCCAAGTCCGGCGGCTCCGGGGGCGGCGGGGTGCCGCTGTGGATCTTCATCGTGGGCGCGGTGGTGCTGTTCGGCGGCGGCCTGGCCTTCGCCCTGTTCGGCGGACGGGGCAAGCAGCGCAGGTGAATCGGATCGACCGCACCGATCGTCGCCGGGAGCGCGGGACGACCGGCGGTGGCAGCTCACCGAGATGGCTGCTGACGCTGGTCATCCCGATCGCCCTGGCCGGTGCGGCCCTGGCCTGGGCGCTGGCCGCCGCCGAACCCGTGCAGGCCGAGGCCCCGGTCCGGGTCCTCGCCGACTGCGCGGGGGCGACGGTGCTGGGCCTGGCCGCGCTGCCGCGGCTCTCGGACCGGCTGACTCCACAGTGGCGGCCGCTCACCGTGCTCGCCGCGCTCTGGGCGGCAATGGAATTCGCCGTGCTCGCGCTGGAAGCCGCGGAGGTGCAGGGCATTACGGCGCGGCAGCTGAGCGCCGCGCAGTTCGGCGACTACCTCGCGCACGTGAGCGGCGGGCAGATCGGTATCGCGCTGCTGATCGGCAGCGGCACGGTGGCGATCTACAGCGCCTTCGGATTCCGGCGGCCCGACCGGGCCACCGGCGATCTGGTGCTGGTGTTCACCGCCGTCACGCTGGCATTGCGGCCGATCACCGGGCACATGTCGCAGCAGCCGCTCGGTTCGGTGCTGGCGGCGCTGCACGCGCTGGCGGCCGGTGCCTGGTTCGGCCTGCTGCTGGCGCTGGCGCTGACCGTGCGCACCCGGGGCGAGTGGGCGGTGCTGCTGCCGCGGTACTCGGCGTGGGCGATGCCGCTGGTGGTGACGGTGATGGTGACCGGGGTGATCAACGGGCTGGTGCGGATCGGCGGGGTGAGCCCGCTGTTCACCAGCGGGTACGGGCGGATCCTGCTGGCGAAGACGGTGCTGCTGGCGGTGCTGCTCGGGCTGGGCTGGTGGTGGCGGCGCAGCTGGGTGCCCAAGGTCGCCGATCACCGCATGACCGCGGACGACTCGCTGCGGCGCGCGATTGCCGAAGTGCTGGTGATGGCGCTAGTGTTCGGGCTGGCCGGTACGCTGGCCGTCACCGCGTGAGGTGGTCCGCGGTTCTCGAATTCGGGTGTGCCGGTTCATAGATGGCATGCATCACAAGACCTGCGGGGAAAACTAGAACACGTTACAGTTGCGCCCATGACCGAAGTCAAGATCGTCGCGGACTGCGCCGCCTCGGCCGAATCGGCCTTCGCCTACGTCAACGATTACCGGCACCTGCCGAAATTCATCAATGAGATCAGCGCCTTCACCCCGCTGACCGACCAGGTCGAAGGCGTGGACGCCACCTTCGACGGCACCATTCAGCTGGGCCCGATCACCCTGCACTCCACTATCAAGATCGTCCGGCACGAACCCGGCTCCGCCATCGCGGTGAAGTCCATCAAGGGCTTCGAGATCGAATCCACCTTCCTCTTCCACGACAAGGGCGAGGAATCCTGCACCATCGACGCCATCGTCGACTACCGGGTCCCCGGCGGCATCGCGGGCAAGATCCTCGGCAAGACCATCGAGCCGTTCGTGAAGCTCGCGGTGAAGGGCTCCACCCACAATCTGGTCACCCAGGTCGCCGCGTTCCACACCACCCGCACGTCCGCCTAGTCACCCGGGGTCGCCAGAGCCGCCGACCCCCGCGAAGGCCCGCAGATCGGCCTCGGTCCGGCGGAACAGCCAGTAGTCGCCGAGGAACCCGAGGACACCCACCGCGCACAGCGCGTAGATGGAGATCAGCTCCAGCGAAACCTCTTCGGCGGTCAGGAACGTCAGACTCGCGATCACTCCGATCAACGGAATCGCCACCGCCACCGCGAGATACCGGGTGCAGCGACGGCTCAGGGCGCGCAGGGCATCGTGATCCCGCGCCGTCTCACCGTGGGTGAGCAGCCGCGGATAGAAGCAGCGCACCACGAAGAACGTCACCACGAAGAACGGGTACGCGACCGCGATCGCACCCGAAACCAGCATCGTCGCAACCAGATTCACAATGCGCCCCGGCGGCAGGCCGGTATACACGACCAGCGCTATGGCGGTAATCGCGGCCGACACCACCCACCAGCCGAAGGCCAGCAGCGCCACCCGGTCGCCGTCGATCAGGGTGTCGCGCCGCGCCCGGGCCAGGGTCTCCGGGTCGTAGGTCCGGCCCCGCCGCAGTCCGCGCCACACGATGAACGCCCGGCGGCACATGTAATTGGTGAGCGCGATGGCGGCCGGCGTGGAGACCAGGAACATCAGATTGCCGACCAACCGCAGCCGCGCCTGCTCCCCCGGCGAGAACCAGAGCGCGAACAGCGGATGATTGTGCAGGTTGGCGTAGGCGATGCCGAGCCCGTCACCGAACATGCTCGCCGCCGTGATCAGCGCGAGCAGCGACCACGGGCCGACCCGGGACCGCCAGCTGCTCGCCGGCGGATCCACCAGATCCCGGGCCCGCTGATCCAGGCACAGGTCCAGCTGCTGGGCCAGCGCCGCACCCGTGGCCCAGCGGTCCTCGCGATCGGGGGCCAGGCATTTGAGCAGCACCCGCCGCAGCGTGGCCGGGCAGTCCGGCGGCAGGTCGTCGAGGCGGGCGGGCTCGATCTCGTGTCGGCGCAGCCGGAGCATGCGTTCGAGCGAGGATTCCGAATCGCCCGCGCGGGTTTCGTCGTCGAAGGGGCGGCGGCCGGTGAGCAGCTCCCACAGCACCACCCCCAGCGCGTAGATGTCGCTGCGGCCGTCCAGATCCACGGCGGTCTCGGGCAGCTGCGGGTGACAGGCCGCCAGCTGCTCGGGGGACATGTACGCCAGCGAGCCGCCGAAGTAGGCCAGCGGGCTGGTCCCCGCCACATGCGCGCTGAAACTGATATTGAAATCCGCCAGTTTCGGGCTGCCATCGGCGGTGAGCAGCACATTGGCGGGCTTGATATCGCGGTGCAGCACCCCGTTCCGGGCCGCGTGGTCGAGTGCGCGCGCCAACCGGCTGCCCAGCCAGGCAACGGTTTCCGGCCAGCTGCGCTCCGGCATCGCTGCGCGCGTGGGTGATTCGCCGGGCACCAGGCCGCCCCGGTCCCGCATGGCCGCGTCCACCGCCTCCAGCAGCAGCCCGCCGTCCCGATCGGCCGGCTCGCGAGAACGCACCAGTGCCAGCACCTTCGACAGCGTGCCGCCCGGAAGATACTGCATGTACAGCAGTTTCAGCTCGCGGTCGCCGAGCAGCCGCTGGTCGAAGACGCGCACGATGTGCTCGTGATCCAGCCGCGCCAGGGTCTCGGATTCGGTGCCGTGGTTCTGCGAGACCTTCACCGCCACCAGCCGCTGCATGGACCGCTGCCGGGCCAGGAAGACCCGGGCGAAGGCGCCGCTGCCCAGTTCCACCAGCAGATCGAAATCGTCCAGCCGATCGCCGACCTCGATGCCCTCCAGGGCGTGCTGGGCCTGCGGCCGGGCGATCAGGGTGCTGCGGTAGTCGTGCTCGGCCCATTCGGTAGCGGCGACCTCGGTCGGATGGCAGCCGCCATCCACCGCCGCACCGTGACCATTCCCGTGCAGCCCGGAACGCCGCAGCGCGTGGAACTCCTCGTAGGCCAGATCGGGCGGCAGTGGACCGGAACGCAATTCGTCGAACTCGGCCCGGTAGTCGGCCAGGCGCTTGGGGAAGTCGTAGCGGATCCAGCGGTATTCCAGGTCGACCTTGATCAGTTCGATGAGCACCAGGCGGCGCAGGTGCGGTGTGCGTGGCAGGAATTCGGCCAGGCGGGGCGGCGCCGCGGCAGCCTCCCAGGCGGCCTGGAATCCGGCGAGCACGGACGCCAGCAGGGAGCGGGTCTCGTCGACAGCACCCGAGTCGACCGCCTGTTCTACGTTCATGCCTCTCCCGACCTGGACTCATCGGGTGTCGCCAGTATGCGCCCGAGAATCCGACTGCACGGTTGATTAACTCTTGTAGATAGATCGTTCGGCAGCCGCAGAGCGCATCGCGACGGCACAACACCGCCGGTCACGGGCCACTAGAGTCGCGGTATGAGTGAGCAGTTTCCCGAGCGGATCTGGGGTTCCCGCACCAATCTGCTGTCCCGCCTGGCCAGTCCGTTCGCCGCCACCAAGGTCGGCTCGCTGGTCATCCGCAAACTGACGCCGCTGGATCGCAAGGTGCTCGAACGCACCGGCGGCAAGTACACCGTGCTCGGCCCGATCGGCGCGCCCGTCATCCTGCTCACCACCGTCGGCCGCAAATCCGGGCAGCCGCGCACCACTCCCCTGCTCTACGTGCACGAGGGCGACACGCTCTACGTGATCGGATCCAACTTCGGTCAGTCCCACCACCCGGCGTGGACCGCCAACCTGCTCGCCAGTCCGGCCGCCGAGGTCGCCATCGCCGGGCAGCACATTCCGGTCACCGCCGCCCTGGTCACCGACGAGGACCGCCAGCAGACGATCTTCGAACGCTTCGAGGAGACCACGCAGGCGTACACCGCCTACCGCAATCGCACCGCTCGTGACTTGCGCATATTCGCCCTGACAAGATAGTTCCCGTGACCGAATCAGCGAACGCCATTGCCACCGCCGACCTCGCCGACGAGATCGGCCCCGAGATCCGCAGCTGCGACACCCAGTTCATCCAGTTCGGCGGCCACGAGGCCTTCGCCGGCCGCATCGTGACCATCCGGACCTTCCAGGACAACCTGCTCGTCAAGCAGACCCTCGGCGAACCCGGCGCGGGCCGCGTGCTCGTCGTGGACGGCGGCGCGAGCGTGCACACCGCGCTGGTCGGCGACATCATCGCGGGCCGCGGCGTCGACAACGGCTGGGCCGGCGTCGTCGTCAACGGCGCGGTCCGGGACTCGGCCATCCTGCGCACCCTGCCCATCGGCATCAAGGCGCTGGGCACCAACCCGCGCAAGAGCACCCAGACCGGCGCGAATGCCGAGAAGGATGTCACCGTCGAATTCGGCGGCGTCACCTTCGTTCCCGGCGACATGCTCTACAGCGACCATGACGGCGTTGTCGTTCGCAGCGAGGATTGACCCAACTCTCGGGAAGCTCTCAGGGGTAACGGCCTCCGTACCCCCGAGAATGGGGAGCCGGGGCCCAGCCCCCGAGCCCCCGCGGGAGTCACGCCGCCGGCAACCCGCAGGGAACGCGGTGAGCCGCGCGGGGCGCAGACCGAACCCCTACGGATCCGGGAGTACCTTGCCCGCGAAGCGCGCTCAGCCGTTGGTGACCCGGGCCTTGTGCCCGGCCAGTGCGACCACATCGCCCGCATGTAGCTGGCGACCCCGTCGCAGCTCCACCTCGTCGTTGACACGAACCAGGCCCTGGGCGATAACCGTCTTGGCTTCCGAACCGGAATCGATGAGGTTCGCCAGCTTCAGGAACTGGCCGAGTCGAATGACATCGTCCTCGATCGGGACATCGACTGGATCCGACATGGGGTACATCCTCACCCGCGGCCGTCTCCACACCAAACGCCGCCCCCACCACCAGCCGCCACGCGGCGGCCACGAGACACGAACCGGGTTCTGAGTGCATATGGGCAACGGCAACATTCACACTGGTGCAGTGACTTCGATGCAGGACCGGCCGCCGCACGACTCCGACCAGAGACCGGAGCCGCGATCGCCCGAGGTGCCACACCGCGGGCACGGCCGGCTGCGCGAGGTGCCGCATATCGCAGGCACCACGCTCGGCGCCTTCTCGGTCCTCTGCTTCGCCTGGAGCATCTCGCCCGGGCTGCGGTTCCTGACCTCGCACCTACGCCACTTCGTCGACACCTACTACTTCGACGCCCCCGACACCTCACTGGTGTGGGCGCTGGTGGTGGGCCTGCTCGCGGGCGCGACCGCCAGCCGCAAGCGGATCGCCTGGTGGCTGCTGGTCGGGTACATGGCGGCCTTCGCGCTCGCCAACGCCCTCGACTTCGCCGCCGAGGGCGACATCAATGCCCTGGTGGCGTTGATCATTCACGTCGTGGTCATCGGCGTGCTCATCGCCGCGTGGTCCGAGTTCTACACGCACGTGCAGCGCGGCGCGGTCTGGCGCGCGCTCGGCGTGCTGGCCGGCGGGCTCGCGCTGGGCTGCCTGGTCGGCTGGGGACTGGTCGAACTGTTCCCCGGCAGCCTGCCCGACCACACCGAACGCGCCCTGTGGGCGGTGTCCCGGGTCACCGGCGCGATCCTGGTCTCCAACGAGGACTTCGACGGGCACCCGCCGCACCTGGTCAACCTGCTGCTCGGCCTGTTCGGCGCGATCGCGCTGCTGGCCGCCGTCATCACCCTGTTCCGGTCGCAGCGCTCCTCCAACGCACTGACCGGGCTGGACGAATCCGCGATTCGCGGGCTCATCGAACGCTCCGATGTCGAGGACTCGCTCGGCTACTTCGCCACCCGCCGCGACAAGGCGGTCGTCTTCGCGCCCAGCGGCAAGGCCGCCGTCACCTACCGCGTCGAACTCGGCGTGTGCCTGGCCTCGGGCGACCCCATCGGGCAGAAGGAGTCCTGGGGCCACGCCATCGACGCCTGGCTGCGACTGGCCGACCAGTACGGATGGGCCCCGGCGGTGATGGGCGCCAGCGAGATCGGCGCGACCGCCTACCGGCGGGCCGGACTGTCCGCGCTGCGGCTGGGCGACGAGGCCATCCTCGAGACCCGCAGCTTCTCCCTCGCCGGACCCGATATGAAGCCCGTCCGCCAGGCCGCCAATCGTCTTGCCAAACAGGGCATCACGGTGCGGGTGCGGCGGCACCGGGAGGTCCCGCCCGAGGAGATGGTCGACGTCATGCGCCGCGCCGACGCCTGGCGCGACACCGAGACCGAACGCGGCTTCTCCATGGCCCTCGACCGGCTCGGGGATCCGCTGGACGGCGACTGCCTGCTGGTCGAGTCCGTCGCCCCCAACGGCCAGGTGCTCGGCATGCTGTCGTTCGTGCCGTGGGGCCGCACCGGCGTCTCCCTCGACCTCATGCGCCGCGACCGCACCGGGCCCAACGGGCTGGTGGAACTCATGATCTCGCGGCTCGCCCTCACCTCCGAGCAGTACGGCATCACCCGAATCTCGTTGAACTTCGCGGTCTTCCGCGCGGTCTTCGAGGAGGGCGGCCGCATCGGCGCCGGCCCGGTGCTGCGCCTGTGGCGCGGCGTGCTCATGTTCTTCTCCCGCTGGTACCAGCTGGAGGCGCTCTACCGCTCCAATGTGAAGTACCAGCCGGAATGGGTGCCGCGGTTCTCGCTGTTCGAGGAACGCCGGCACCTGGTGCGCGTCGCCACGGCCAGCGCGCTCGCCGAAGGCTTCCTGCCCCGCATCGGCCGCGAACACGACGCCTCCGCGCACACCGGTCTGCGGCCCTCGGTGCCGCCCACCATGACCGGGCTGCACGCCGACGGCAGCCCGCCCGACCTGCCGCCGGAGGAGCTCGAGGAGCAGGGCCCGCGCCGCCCCGAACAGGTACGGGTGCGCATGGACAAGCTGGAGAAGCTCCAGGAATCCGGCGTCGAGGCCTACCCGGTCGCCTACCCGCCCACCCACACCGTGTCCGCCGCCCGCGGCTGCCCGCAGGGCACCACGGTGCGAGTCTGCGGGCGGCTGTTGCGGATTCGCGACTACGGCGGCGTCATCTTCGCCGTGCTGCGCGACTGGTCCGGCGACATCCAGCTGCTCATCGACCGCGGCCGGGTGGGCGCCGACCGCAGCGAGTCGTTCACCGAATTCTTCGACTTGGGCGACCTGGTCGAGGTGAGCGGGCAGATCGGCCGCAGCCGCCGCGGCGAACTCTCGCTGCTCGCCCAGGACTGGCGGATGATCGGCAAATGCCTGCACCCGCTGCCGGACAAGTGGAAGGGCCTGTCCGACCCGGAAGCCCGAGTGCGGCAACGCTATGTCGACATGGCCATCAACACCGATATCCGCGAGGTGATGGCCAAGCGCAGCGCGGTGGTGCGGTCGCTGCGGGACACCCTGCACGGCTGGGGATTCCTCGAAGTCGAGACCCCCGTCCTGCAGCAGGTGCACGGCGGTGCCAACGCCACCCCGTTCACCACCCACATCAACGCCTACGACCTCGGCCTGTACCTGCGCATCGCCCCCGAGCTCTACCTCAAGCGACTGTGCGTGGGCGGCATGGAGAAGGTGTTCGAACTCGGCCGCGTCTTCCGCAACGAGGGCGTGGACTACAGCCACAACCCCGAGTTCACCATCCTGGAAGCCTATGAGGCGCACAGCGATTACGAACGCATGATGCACGCCTGCCGCCAGCTCATCCAGGAGGCCGCGGTGGCCGCCAACGGCAAGATGGTGGCGCTGCGCCCCGGACCCGACGGCGCCGTCACCGAGGTGGACATCTCCGGCGACTGGCCGGTCAAGACCGTGCACGGGGCCGTCTCCGAGGCGATCGGCGAGACCATCAGCCCCGACACCGACGAGGAGCGGCTGCGGCTGCTCTGCGAGAAGGCGGGCGTGCCCTTCCAATTGGGCTGGGACGCGGGGCAACTCGTGCTCGAGATGTACGAGCACCTGGTGGAATCGGCCACCGAGGAACCCACCTTCTACATCGACTTCCCGACCTCCGTCTCCCCGCTCACCCGCGCGCACCGGCACATTCCGGGCGTCACCGAGCGCTGGGACCTGGTCGCCTGGGGCGTCGAATTGGGCACCGCCTACAGCGAATTGACCGATCCGGTGGAACAGCGCCGCCGCCTCACCGAACAGTCCATGCTTGCCGCCGGCGGCGACCCGGAGGCCATGGAACTCGACGAGGACTTCCTGCAGGCCCTCGAACACGCCATGCCGCCCACCGGCGGTCTCGGCGTCGGCGTGGACCGGGTGGTCATGCTGCTGATCGGCCGTAGCATCCGCGAAACGCTGCCGTTCCCGCTCGTGAAACCCCGCACCGCACAGAGCGAATCCCGATAGGCGTACCTCCGCATTCGCTCCGGCCATGCGCGGGGCTGAGGACGGCTAGGCCGACAGCGCCCATTGGGACCAGGGAAAACCCTGATTCCCCGAGCCGGATCCCCGGTTAATCTGGGATTCGGCCCGGGGCGGGCCCACCGGCCACACGGATTGGGGTACCCATGCACTACCTAGATCTCATGACCCAGGCGACCCTGCTGGACCACCACGTGTGGACCCACCCGGACACCTGGAACGCCGCCCTCGAGAACACCGCCGCCCGCCGCACCAGCAGCCGGCGCGGCACCAGCTTCTGGGGCTTCCTCGCGGTCTGCTGCATCGGCATCGTGGTGCTGGTGCTCGGCATCGTCTACCTGATGAGCCGCCGCAAGAACCGCTAGCCCCCGCGGCGCACCGCGGGCGGGGTGCGGCAGAGTGGTGGGCGTGCAGTTGATCCTCGTCCGCCACGCCCAGCCGCAACGAGTCCTGGCCGAATCCGGCCATGCCGACCCGGATCTCACCGCGATCGGCCTCGAACAGGCGGGCCGGGTCCCGGCCGCACTCGCCCACCACCGCATCGCCCGCGTGGTCAGCAGCCCGCAACTACGGGCCCGCGAAACCGCCCGGCCCACCGCGGAGAAGCTCGGACTCGACATCGACGTACTCGACGGGCTCGCCGAGTACGACCGCGACCTGCCGATATACGTCCCGATCGAGGACGCTCAGCAGGAATTCCGGGAAACCTACGCGCGCATCAAGGCCGGGCACCTGCCCGAGCAGATCGACGGCGACGCCTTCATCGGCCGCGTGCGCGACAGCGTCGCGAGCATCGTGGCGGCCGCCGAGCACACCGACACCGTGGTCGTCTTCGCGCACGGCGGCGTGATCAACGTGCTGCTGCAGGAGGTGCTGGGCCTGGCCCGCCCGCTCACCTTCCCCATCGACTACTGCTCGATCACCCGGATCCTGTACTCGCGCAGCGGCGGCCGCACCGCGGCCACCGTCAACGAGAACGGCCACGTCTGGGATCTGTTGCCGCGCATGCAGCGTCCGCGCGCCTAGACGCTCAGCGGACTCCCAGCCCGATCCCACACCCTTCCAAGGGCCGACGCCTTCGATGGGAACTCGAGAGCCGCTCCCCTCGCGGCCCACGATCCCGACAGAAAGGCACCACGATGTCCACCATCAAGCCCCGCCGCCGTCTCGCCCTGCGCCTCGCCGCGGCCGGTGCCCTGGCCGCCATCCCGCTCGCCGTCGTCGCCCTCCCCGCGAATGCCGCGACCCCCGACGACGCCGCCACCCCGGTCGTCGCCCAGCAGATCGACGACCACGGCCCCTGGGATCACGACCGTGACCACCACCACGACCACGACAACGACGGCGGCTGGAACAACGGCGACAACGGCTGGAACAACGGCGGCTGGAACAACAACGGCGACAACGGCTGGAACAACAACCAGGCTCCGGCCCCCGCCTGGCTGCCGCCCACCGGCTCCTTCGGCATGTAACCCGGCCGGCGACGACCTCATCGGCTCGGACACCGAAAAGGCCGCTCCCAGTGTGGGAGCGGCCTTTTCAGGTTTCGCGGGCCCGGCTCACCGCCGGGCCGTCCGCTACGCGTTGGTCGCGATCCAGTTGTGCATCCAGGTCAGTGCGGTCTGGCCGCCGCCGACGCCGTAGCTGCCGTAGCTGGTGTGCTTGCCGCTGCGGTAGAACTGCTCGAGCTGGTGGGCGTACTCGCTGTCCGGGCCGTCGGCCAGCTGGGCCTGCAGCGTCGGCAAACCGCCCTGCGCCATCAGGTCGTTGAGGATGGACCCGAGTTCGAGCTGGGTCTGCCACAGGTTGAAGTTGTTCGGGTTGGACGACTGCGCCAGGAAACCCGCGAAGCGGGTGAGGAAGTCGGTCTCCTCGGTGGAGCAGTACAGGTCGCCGATGGCGCACACGGTGCGCACCTTGTCGCTGATCCAGCCGAAGCCGCCGACCCGTGGCCCGCCGGCACCCGCACCGGGGGCGAGCGGGCCGATCTGGGCGTCGGTGGGCGAGCGGCGGGGATCGGAGATCAGCGCGACCGCCGCGATGCGATCCGGCGGCACCACGCCGTGGCCGCTGCCGATCTCGGCGGCGACATCGCCGGCCGCGTCGGCGCCCTGGCTGTAGCCGGTGATGGCGATCCTGGTGCCCGGGCAGCGCGCGCCCATGTCCTGCACCAGACCGCGGGCATTGTCGACGGCTTCCTTCTTGGAGGCGGCGTAGACGTCGCCCTCCCAGGGGAAGGCGGTGGCCGCGTAGGTCACATAGTCGACCTCACCGGGCAGTCCGTCGGTCACCCCGGCCAGCATGCCGGGCTTGGGGTCCTTGTCGTGGCCGGTCTCCCAGGTGCCGGGCACGGCGACCGTGTAGAGACTCGGGCAGCCCGCGCCGGGGGCGGCCGTAGCGGGACCGCTGCCCAGGACGATTCCCGACATGAGCACGCTCGCCGCTGCCCCCGCAGCCGCGACAACATTCTTCAACCGCATACTGCTCCAGTTCCCGCTTGTGCCGGGACAGGTTGCGTGTCCCGATTCCGGATCATGGTGCGGTCGCCGGATGACAGTCCGGTGCACTGAGGGTTAACCCAAGTAACCGCCCCGCATGAGCTGTGACTGGAACAGACCGAATGACGAGATCGGCGACACACCGCCGACAAGCATAAAGGGGCCTAATCGACCATGCCAGGCGAGAAGGCGAAGACGTCCGATTTCCGGCCGAAAGTTGTGCCGGAAGCCACATTTCGGACCTCAGCCCTGCAATGCCGCCTCGAGCATCGGCCACGACCGATGCAGCGCGTCCTGCCAGTACCGCCAGGAATGCGTTCCGGCAGGGCTGAATTCGACCTCTGCGGGGATCCCCAACTGGCCGAGGCGATCTGCGAGCTGGTGCGTGCACGCATTGGTCGCGGCCTCGATCACGCCACCCAGGATGATCTGGTTGGCCAGCGTCGCCGGACGCCCGCCGATCGAGGGTGAATCGAGGGTGTCCATGGGCCCGGGCAGACCGGTCGAACTCGAGATGAACAGCGCCTTCCCGCGCAGGGCGGCGGCATTGAGCACGGCGTCGTGCTGCTGCCAGTCCGGGTCGCCGGGCTCGCCCCACATATTGCGGGAATCCGCGTCACCGCGGTCGAGGACGAGCTGGATGTACCGGCGGCTGTTCTCGTCGGCGGTGGAGGCGCAGCCACTGTAGGAGGCGACCGCCCGGTACCGATCGGGGGCCGCAATGGCCAGATTCAACGCGGAGGTCGCCGACATCGACACACCCGCTACCGCATTCGCGCCGGAGGCGTGCAGTACCGAATCCAGGATCGGCGGCAGTTCCGCGGTCAGAAAGGTCTCCCATTTCTGGCGGCCCAGACTCGGGTCGTCTTTCTGCCAGTCGGTGTAATAGGAGAATTTGCCACCGATCGGGGAAACAACATTCACGTTCTTATCCGCGAAGAATTGCACGATATCGGTTTGGCGATACCAGGTCGCGGCATCCTCACCACCGCCCGCGCCATTCAGCAGATACAGCGTGGGCCGCGGCACACTGTTGTCGAACGGGGTAATCACCTGAAGCGTGATCACCCGGTCCATCGCGGCCGAATAGACCGAGATCTCCTCTTGCCGCTGGCCGGGCCGATCGATCGAAACCAGATGGGATCCGGTGGAATCATCCGCCGTGGCCGTACCGATGGTCCCGGGTGCGGACGACAATGCCAGGGAGAGTGCAATTGCCGAGATCGCGGCGAGCGCCGAGAGCTTACCGGTGAGCATCGGTACGGTTTTCCTATCGATCGAATCGGCCCGGAACGGGAATCAGCTGCCGATGTACTTGCGGATCGCGTCCGACAGGATGGTGCTGAGCGAACCGGTCGAGCTGAGCTGGCCGTCGGCCGAGCCGAGGCCGTTGTTGTTGAGGCTGCCCAGCGCGTCCTCGCCGACGGTGTTGGCGCGGGCGGTGAAGCACGCGGTCAGGTTGGGGAGCTCGTTGCTCACACCGACGGTGCCGGCGACGCCGATGCCACCGCTGGTGACCTGCTGACCGGCCGAGAGGTTGGTCGGAACCGGGTAGGTGATGTTGAGGGTCACCGGGTTACCGGAGTTCACGAACCAGCCCGTGCTGGTCACCTTCCAGCCGCCGGCGTTCGGCTCCGGGGTGACGTCTTCGGTGCGCTGACCGCCCGCCAGGTGGTAGGCGGTGATGCTGGCCTTGACCGGCGCGCCGAAGCCCGACGGCGGGAAGTCGGTGATGGTGTTGACGTACGGGTTACCGATACCCGTGGTGCCGACGACGACCTTGTAGGTCACCGTGGTGCCGACGCCGATCGAGTCGAGGTTGGCGCTCTTGTCGTAGGTCATGGTGATACCCACGGTGCTGATGTCATTCTTGGTGGCATGCGAGCTCAGGGCACAGGTCGTATCCGCTGACGCGGCGCCCGTCTCCAGCGTGGTCATGCTCAGGCCCGCGAAAACCATTGCGGCAGAGGTCGCGATCGCGGCCGCACGGCGATTACGGAACATATTTTCCTCCAAGTGTCCCGAGATCCTCCGGGACCGATCCATACTTACCGAGCGCTGCGGACGACTCGGAGGGTGGACTCCACACGGGGAGTAAGTAAACAGGTGTAACTGGTCCCCTGTCCAGGGTTTGACAAAACTGCTCCCAGTTACTGACTAGTACACATTTCAGATCGTTTCCCTGCATAACAAAAAGCGCTCCCGGACCGAAGTCCGGGAGCGCTCTTCAGGGTTTCAGCTCAGCGCTGGATCACCGCTGGGCGACCATGGTCGGGGTGATCGGGGACGGCAGCGCCGTCTCACCCTCCAGGTACTTGTCCACCGCGGACGCGCACGCGCGGCCCTCGGCGATGGCCCACACGATCAGCGACTGACCGCGGCCCATGTCACCGGCGACGAAGACGCCGGGCACGGTGGTGGCCCACTCCTTGTCGCGCATGACATTTCCGCGCTGGTCGTAGCCCACGCCCAGGCCCTCGAGCAGACCGTTCTTCTGCGGTCCGACGAAGCCCATGGCCAGCAGCACCAGGTCGGCCTCGAGGGTGAAGTCGGTGCCCTCGACCTTCTCGAAGCGGCCGTTGACCATCGACACCTCGTGCGCCTGCAGCCCGGTCACCTTGCCGTCGGCGCCGATGAAACGCTCGGTGTTGACGGAGAACACGCGCTCGCCGCCCTCCTCGTGCGCCGAGGAGACGCGGTACATCAGCGGGTAGGTCGGCCACGGGGTCGAGTCGGCCCGCTGCTCCGGCGGACGCGGCATGATCTCGAACTGGTGGATCGTCTCCGCACCCTGCCGGTGCGAGGTGCCCAGGCAGTCCGCGCCGGTGTCACCGCCACCGATGATGACGACCTTCTTGCCGCGCGCGTTGATGCGCGGCAGGCCGTCCTCGTCGGCGATCGGGTCGCCCAGCTGCACCCGGTTGGCCAGCGGCAGGAACTCCATGGCCTGGTGGATGCCGTCCAGGTCGCGGCCCGGGATCGGCAGGTCACGCGCGATGGTGGCGCCACCGGCGAGCACGACCGCGTCGTACTGCTCACGCAGCTGCTGGGCCGTGATGTCCACGCCCACGTTCACGCCGGTCTTGAAGATGGTGCCCTCGGCCTCCATCTGCGCGATGCGGCGGTCGATGAAGCGCTTCTCCATCTTGAATTCCGGGATGCCGTAGCGCAGCAGGCCGCCGATGCGGTCGTCGCGCTCGAACACGGTCACGGTGTGGCCGGCCCGGGTCAGCTGCTGGGCGGCGGCCAGGCCCGCGGGGCCGGAACCGACGACCGCGATGCGCTTGCCGGTCAGGCGGGTCGGGTAGACCGGGGTCACCCAGCCCTCGTCGAAACCGTTCTCGATGATCTCGACCTCGACCTGCTTGATGGTCACCGGATCCTGGTTGATGCCCAGGACGCAGGACGCCTCGCACGGAGCCGGGCACAGGCGGCCGGTGAACTCCGGGAAGTTGTTGGTCGCGTGCAGCCGATCGAACGACTCCTTCCACGCGCCCTTGTACACCAGGTCGTTCCACTCGGGAATCAGGTTCCCGAGCGGACAGCCGTTGTGGCAGAACGGGATACCGCAGTCCATGCAGCGGCTGGCCTGCTTCTGCAGGGTCTCGTGGGAGAACTTCTCCTCGTAAACCTCTTTCCAGTCCAGCAGTCGCAGCGGAACCGGACGGCGCTTGGGCAGTTCCCGGGAAGTGTGCTTCAGGAAGCCTTGTGCGTCACCCATTTACGAACTCCTGACTAATGCGCAGCGCGCACGGAACAACAACAGTGGTGCTGCGTTGCACCGCCAAGGTGAGGTCAGCCACGAGCTGCCTTGAATGGTTACAGCGCCTCGTCGACATGAGTGCGTAGTTACCCACGCGCCGCCTCCATGATCGCCTCGTCGACATTCCGGCCGGCCTTCTCGGCCTCGGAGATGGCGAGCAGGACCTTCTTGTAGTCGCGCGGCATGACCTTCGCGAACTTCGTCACCTGCTGCGACCAGTCGCCCAGGATCTTGTCGGCGACAGCGGATCCGGTCTCGTCGCGATGCTGGGCCACGATGTCGTGCAGGGTCTGCGCGTCCTCGGCCGACAGCTGCTCGAGGTCGACCAGCTCGGTGTTGAGGTTGGCCTCGAAGGTGCCGTTCGGGTTGTAGACGTAGGCGATACCGCCCGACATGCCGGCGCCGAAGTTGCGGCCGGTCTCGCCGAGGATGACCACGCGGCCACCGGTCATGTACTCGCAGGCGTGGTCGCCCACACCCTCGACGACCGCGGTGGCGCCCGAGTTGCGGACGGCGAAGCGCTCGCCGGCCACACCGCGCAGGAACGCCTGACCGCTGGTGGCGCCGAACAGGATCACGTTGCCCGCGATGATGTTCTGCTCCGCGACGAACGCCTCCGGCGCGTCATCGGACGGGCGCACCGTGATGCGACCACCCGAAAGACCCTTGCCGACATAGTCGTTGGCGTCGCCGACCACCCGCAGGGTGATACCGGCCGGGACGAACGCACCGAACGAGTTACCGGCGGAACCGGTGAACGTGATGTCGATGGTGTTGTCCGGCAGGCCGACTCCGCCGTAGAGCTTGGTGACCTCGTGGCCGAGCATGGTGCCGACGGTCCGGTTCACGTTCGTGATCTTGGATTCGAACTTGACCGGCTTGCCGCGCTCCAGCGCGTCCGCGGACTGCGCGATGAGCTCGTTGTCCAGCGCCTTGTCCAGACCGTGGTCCTGGTCCTTGGTGCGGCGGCGGTCCTGGAACATGAACGCCGTCTCGACGTCGTCCAGGATCGGCGACAGGTCCAGCTTGGCGGCCTTCCAGTGCGCCTTGGCGGCGGTGGTGTCGAGCAGGTCGACCCGGCCGATGGCCTCGTCCAGGGTCCGCAGACCCAGCGACGCCAGCAGCTCCCGCACCTCTTCGGCGATGTAGAGCATGAAGTTCTCGACGAACTCCGGCTTGCCGGTGAAACGCTCACGGAGAACCGGGTTCTGGGTGGCGACGCCGACCGGGCAGGTGTCGAGGTGGCAGACGCGCATCATGATGCAGCCCGAGACCACCAGCGGAGCGGTCGCGAAACCGAACTCCTCGGCGCCCAGCAGAGCGGCGATCATGACGTCGCGACCGGTCTTCATCTGACCGTCCACCTGCACCACGATGCGGTCGCGCAGACCGTTGAGCAGCAGGGTCTGCTGGGTCTCGGCCAGGCCGAGCTCCCAGGGGCCACCCGCGTGCTTCAGCGAGGTCAGCGGCGACGCACCGGTACCACCGTCGTGGCCGGAGATGAGCACCACGTCGGCGTGCGCCTTGGAGACACCCGCGGCGACGGTGCCGACGCCCGGCTCCGCGACCAGCTTCACGTGAATCCGCGCCTGCGGGTTCGCGTTCTTCAGGTCGTGGATCAGCTGCGCCAGATCCTCGATCGAGTAGATGTCGTGGTGCGGCGGCGGCGAGATCAGGCCGACGCCCGGCGTCGAGTGCCGGACCTCGGCGACCCACGGGTACACCTTGTGGGCCGGCAGCTGGCCGCCCTCACCGGGCTTCGCGCCCTGCGCCATCTTGATCTGGATGTCGGTGCAGTTGGTCAGGTAGTGCGCGGTCACACCGAAGCGACCCGAGGCCACCTGCTTGATCGCGGACCGGCGCCAGTCGCCGCCGTCCTCCGGCTCGAAGCGCGCCGGGTGCTCGCCGCCCTCACCGGAGTTGGAGCGGCCGCCGAGGCGGTTCATGGCGATGGCCAGGGTCTCGTGGGCCTCGGCCGAGATGGAGCCGTAGCTCATCGCACCGGTCGAGAAGCGCTTCACGATCTCCGACGCCGGCTCGACCTCGTCGATCGAGATCGGGTGCCGGTGCTCGGACTTGAACTTGAACAGACCACGCAGCGAGGCGAGACGCTCCGACTGGTCGTCGACCAGCTTCGTGTACTCCTTGAAGACCTTGTACTGGCCCGAGCGGGTGGCGTGCTGCAGCTTGAACACCGTGTCCGGGTTGAACAGGTGGTACTCGCCCTCACGACGCCACTGGTACTCGCCGCCGATCTCGAGCTCGCGGTGCGCGCGCTCGTTGCGGTTCTCCAGGAACGCGACCCGGTGCCGCTGCGCGACCTCGTCCGCGATGTCGTCCAGGCCGATGCCGTCCAGCGGCGACTTCAGACCGGTGAAGTACTCGTTCACCAGCTCCTGCGCCAGGCCGACGACCTGGAACAGCTGCGCGCCACGGTAGGAGGCGATGGTGGAGATGCCCATCTTGGACATCACCTTCAGCACACCCTTGCCGGCGGCCTTGTTGTAGTTGTAGACGGCCTTCTTGAAGTCGGCCGCGTGATCGCCGGTGCTGCCCGGCATCTGCAGCGCGCCGCGCTCCAGCATGTCCTCGATGGACTCGAAGGCCATGTACGGGTTGATGGCCGCAGCGCCGAAGCCGACCAGCATGGCCATGTGGTGCACCTCGCGAGCATCACCGGCCTCGATGACCAGGCCGACCTTGGTGCGGGTGCGTTCCCGGACCAGGTGGTGGTGCACCGCGGCGGTCAGCAGCAGCGACGGGATCGGGGCCAGCTTCTCGTTGGACTCGCGGTCGGACAGCACGATGATGCGCGCGCCGCCGTCGATGGCCGCCGAGACCTGACGCTGCACGGCCTCGAGGGCCTTGCGAAGTCCCTTGCCGCCCTTCTTGACCGGGTACAGGCCGTGGACCACGACCGAACGCAGTTCGGGGCGCGAGCCGTCGTCATTGATGTGGACGAGCTTGGACAGCTCGTCATTGTCCAGAATCGGCTGGGTCAGCGTGATCTGACGACAGGACTCCAGGCCCGGATTCAGCAGGTCGGCCTCCGGGCCGATCATGCTGCGCAGCGACGTGACGACCTCTTCGCGGATGGCGTCCAGCGGCGGGTTGGTGACCTGCGCGAACAGCTGCGAGAAGTAGTCGAACAGCAGGCGCGGCCGAGCCGACAGCACCGCGATCGGGGTGTCGGTGCCCATCGAGCCGAGCGCCTCGCCACCGGTCTGCGCCATCGGCGAGACCAGCAGGTTCAGTTCCTCGGTGGTGTAGCCGAAGATCTGCTGACGGATCAGCACGCGGTCGTGCGACATGTGCACGTGCGGGCGGTCGGGCAGGTCGCTCAACTTGGTCGGGCCCTCGTCCAGCCACTGCTGGTACGGGAACTCGGCGGCCAGCGAGGACTTGACCTCGTCGTCGCTGATGATGCGGCCCTGCGAGGTGTCGACCAGGAACATGTGGCCGGGCTGCAGGCGCTTCTTGTAGACGACCTTGGCCGGGTCGATGTCGAGCACGCCGACCTCGGAGGCCAGCACGACCAGGCCGTCCTCGGTGACCCAGATGCGGCCGGGGCGCAGACCGTTGCGGTCCAGCACCGCGCCGACGACCGTGCCGTCGGTGAAGCACACCGAGGCCGGGCCGTCCCAGGGCTCCATGAGGAAGGAGTGGTAGCGGTAGAAGGCGCGCTGCTCCGGGGTCATGGACTCGTGGCGCTCCCACGCCTCCGGAATCATCATGAGCACGGCGTGCGGCAGGCTGCGGCCGCCCAGGTGCAGCAGTTCGAGCACCTCGTCGAAGCGCGCGGTGTCCGAGGCGCCGGGGGTGCAGACCGGGAAGATCTTCTCCAGGCGGTTGTTGCCCGCGTGGTCGGTGCCGAACACGTTGGAGTTCAGCAGCGCCTCACGCGCCCGCATCCAGTTCTCGTTGCCGGACACGGTATTGATCTCACCGTTGTGGGCGACGCGCCGGAACGGGTGCGCCAGCGGCCACGACGGGAAGGTGTTGGTGGAGAAGCGCGAGTGCACGATGCCCAGCGCCGACTCGACCCGGTCGTCCTGCAGGTCCAGGTAGAACGCCCGCAGCTGCGGGGTGGTGAACATGCCCTTGTAGACGAAGGTCTCGCCGGACAGGCTCGGGAAGTAGACCGACTCCTTGCCGGTCGCGCCCTCGCCGGCACCCGACTTGCCGAGCTCGTGCTCGATGCGCTTGCGGATGACATAGGCGCGACGCTCCAGGTCCATGCCGGACAGCTGCTCGGCGCCACCCTTGGGCGAGGCGATGAAGATCTGCCGGAAGGTCGGCATGGCGTCACGCGACAGCGCGCCCAGCGACGACCCGTCGATCGGGACCTCGCGCCAGCCGAGGACCTCGAGGCCCTCCTCGCGCACGATCTTCTCGACGCCGTACCCGGCGCGGGCGGCCTCGCGGCGGGCCTGCGGCAGGAAAGCGATACCGGTGGCGTACGAACCTTCGGCGGGGAGCTCGAAGTCGACGACAGCACGGAAGAACTTGTCCGGGAGCTGGATCAGGATGCCCGCGCCGTCACCCGAGTTGGGTTCGGCACCGGCGGCACCACGGTGCTCCAGGTTCAGCAATGCCGTAATAGCCTTGTCGACGATGTCGCGGCTGCGGCGGCCGTGCATGTCGACGACGAATGCGACACCACAGGCGTCGTGTTCATTCGCCGGGTCATAGAGCCCGATGGGTCCAGGGGACCTGTGGCCAGGAAGTTGCGTCATGCCTCTGCCTTCACAAAAAACAGGCCTTCGAAGAATGCGGCCTTCGTCGAACGCCTCCGGTCTGGACTGCGTCCGGACGTTCGGAGACCAGCGGCGCTGATGGTCATTCCGTGCAGTCAACTTTGCAGTTGTCCACCCGCTTCGATTACCTAGTCGGGTGCTCGGTGGTAACGGAACCCTTACGTCTTCGCTACACACCGCGCAGGTCTCGCCCGCTAGGCTGAGCACCGATCGGGCCTCTGACCGTATGGGGAGATATGCCGAATTGTGTAGTTCGGCGTAAGAGCAAACGATAAGTCAGGACTTGAGCCCAACCAACTTAGGTTGTACTAATTCCAGGTTCTAGCTGGGCTTCTTCATCGGTCCTCCAACACACGCGCGTTCTCCAGTGTAAGGCAGGGGTGCACGTGCGTTTCAGTTGAGTTCACCACTGCATCGCACGCACGCGAGGACTCCGGCCGGGCGGTCCAGCGCAGCTCCAGACTGCCTCTCACCTGCAATGAATCAGATTTCCCCACAATGGGATCCGGCAAACCGGGCGTTGGCGGGCTAACTTTCCGGACAAGTTCCGTCGCCGCGGCGGCCGTCCGGGATACATGGGCAGGTCACCTGCGGACCGTACGGAATTTTTCCTGAATGTGGGATTCAGCACACGTCCAGCAAACCGTAAATCCGTCTCTTACCCGCGTTTTCCGTGCTATCCGAGCCGGTCTGGGCGTGATCAACACCACGTCACACGCCCGAAACGTGGCATTGTGAGCCTGGCCACATCCCAGCCGCCGCGGTCGATGGAACAGGTGTACGCCTGTCACGCTGAGACAACGAATCAGCGACGGTTTCGAGAAGCCGAATCACCCGGGACTCAGAGGATGTGAACTCCCATGACCGTTCACCATGTCCCCAGGTCCGCCGGGCTCGGCGCCTTGCTGGTCTGGCTGGGCGGCGCACAACCGCAGCTCACCGACGGGCCCGAGCGCGGCGGCTACACCGTCACCGGCGCCGTGGTGGCGCTGTTCGCGGGCACCGCGGGCGCCGTCACGGCCGCCGCGACGGGAGCGGCGCGCTGGCCGGTCATCGCCATCGTGGCGGTCGCGCTCATCGCGACCGTACTGATGGGGGCCGTCGCCCGGGCGCTGGCCACCGCCGCCACACCCGATCGCCGGGAGAATCGCCGAGCGGTAGCCGAATTCGGCGGCCGCATCGCGGTGGCAGTGCTCGCCGGGGTGGTGGTCGCCGAATTGGCCTGCACCATCCTGTTCTCCGGCACCGTGAACCGGCTGCTCGACGAATCCGCCCAGCACGCAGTGGAATCCGCGCCCGCCGTGGTCACCGCACGCACCGAGCTGGAGCAGGCCCGGACCGATCGCACCGCGCTGGACCAGCAGATCACCAAGGCGCAGAACGACGTCACCAATGCGCTGATCATCGCGCGCTGCGAATTCAACCCGGGGGCGGACTGCCCGCAGAACATGATCACCCGCGTGCCCGGGCGCGGTCCCGAGGAGCGCACCGCCAACCAGATGCTCGACGACGCCCGCAACCAGCTCAGCGCGGCGCAGGGCAAGGTCGACGGGCTCGACGCCAAGGTCACCGAGACGGACAGGGCCCTCGCGACGGCCCGCAAGGCCGCCTACACCGACGGCGACCGCGGGCTCGGGGCGCGCTGGGTGGCCATGAACGACTACACCACCGGACATTTCGGGCCGTTCGTCTTGCGGCTCGCCGTGTCCGTGCTCATGATCGTGCTGGCCCTGCTGCCGCTGCTGCTGCGGTGGTGGCGGGGTGAGACGGCGTTCGACCGCACCGTCGCGGTCCGTACCGCCACCGACCGCATAGACCAGGCCGCCGCCACCGCCATCGCCGTCAAACAGGCCGAGGTGCGCGTGGAGACCGAGAGCCTGCGCGCCGAACAACAACTCACCGCCGCGCGGCTGGCCGCACATGCCGAAACCGCCATCGACCGGGAACGGCAGCGCACCCGCATCATCGCCGCCATCGGCAATTTCGAGATCGGCATCACCGAACCCGCCCAGCGCGCGATCGCCGAATTCGACAATGCCACCAGACATGAACTCCCCGCCGGCCCGGCCGGGGATCGAAAGGACAGCACCGTGTCCCAGGAGGGGATCGTGACACAGTCGCCGAACCTGCCCGCCCAGCTCACCTCCGGGGCCCTGGCCCCCGCACCGCAGGGTGGGGCACTCGTCCCCGCGGTGCCGGTCGCGCAGCCCGCGAACAAGGGCGGGGGGCTGGAACTTCCGATCATCGGGACGGTGCCGTTCACCGACACCGCCGCCCGCTGGATCCGTCCGCTGGTGCCGTCCTTCGTGGCCAATGCCATCGACACCGCCACCCACCCGCTGCGCACCGTGCGTCAGGCGTTCGAGGAGGCGGAGGAGATCACCTTCACGCTGCGCCGCACGCGCAAGGTGACGGTGGATTCCCAGGATTCGGCGCAGCAGCACCAGCAGGCCTACGCCCAGCCGCAGTACGGCTACCTCCCGCAGGGTGCCCCGCAGCAGGTGCATGCCCAGCGGGTGGCCGCGAGCGTGGTGGATCAGCCCTACGCCCAGTACCCCTCCTACTCGGCCCTCCCCCAGGGCCAGGTGGCGGACCCCGGCTATCCCCTGCCCTCGGGTGCGCAGCACGATGCGCTGGCGGCACGCCGCAACCCCGAACTCGACTACCGCAGCCCGCGCGAACTGCCGCCGGGCAGGGGCCGGGAGTAGCCTTTCGAAACCCACTGTGGCCCGGAATGTTTCACGTTGAACACGGAAACATCCGGGCCACAGCCTTTCGATCACGCCGCCGGGGACTTCCGCGTCGCCGAGCGGTAGGCGACGACAGCGGTCAGGACCAGGATGGCCGCCGTGGAGGTGGCCGCCAGGTGGATGCCGCTGACGAAGGCGGAGTGCGCCGAGGTCAGCAGTTCCCCGGCCGCGGGTTGCGGTAGGGCGCGGGCGGTTTCGATCGCGCCGCCCAGCGACTCGCGGGCCGCGTCCGCCTGGCCGGACGGGACGTGCGTCAGGTCCAGACCGTGACGGAAGGCCGCCATGACGGCACTGCCCAGCACGGCGACGCCGAGGGCGATGCCCATCTCCATCGCCGTCTCCGAGATGGCGGCGGCATTACCGGCGCGCGCCTCGGGCGCGGTGCTGACGATCATGTCGGCCGAGACGGTCAGGGCTACACCCTCACCCAGGCCGATCAGCAGGAACCCGACGATGAACGGGGTCACCGAGCCCGAGGGATCGGTGGGCAGCAGCCAGTAGAGGCCCGCGCCGATCGCGACGGTCACCAGCGAGCCCGCGAGCACCGTCGCCGCACGCCAGTAGCGGACCAGCCAGGCCGCGGCCAGCGCGCCCAGCATGGAGCCGATGGTGCCCGGAATGAGCAGCAGACCGGCCGCCAGCGGCGACTTGCCGAGCACCAGCTGCAGGTACTGCGAGCCGAAGAACAGCACGCCGGCCAGCGCGAACACCGACAGCAGGTTGGTGAACACCGCGGCCCGGAAAGCCGGCAGCCGGAACAGGTCCAGGTCGATGAGCGGGGCGGGCAGGCCGCGCTGCCGGCGCACGAACACCACGCCGGCGACCACGCCGACACCGGCGCTGATCAGCAGGTTCAGGCTCGGGCCGTGGGCCGCGAACTCCTTGACCGCGTACACGATCGGGATCAGGGCCAGCATGGACAGACCGGCGCTGATCAGATCGAAACGGCCGGGGTTGGGGTCGCGCGACTCCGGTACCAGGACCGGGGCCAGGACCAGCAGCAGCGCCATGACCGGCAGGTTCACCAGGAAGACCGAGCCCCACCAGAAGTGTTCGAGCATCCAGCCACCCAGCAGTGGGCCGAAGGCCGCGCCGGAGGCGGCCATGGCGCCCCAGACCGAGATGGCGAGGGTGCGCTGGCGGGCGTCGGCGAACATGGACCGGATCAGGCCCAGCGTGGCGGGCATCAGGGTCGCACCGGCGACACCCTGCAGAACCCGTGCGGCGATGAGCATCTCGGGGGTGACCGCCCAGGCCGCGACGGCCGAGGCCAGGGCGAAGCCGGCCGCGCCGATGAGCAGCAGGCGGCGGCGGCCGATGCGGTCGCCGACGGTGCCCATGGTGACCAGCAGGCCCGCGAGTACGAACGAGTAGACGTCGATGATCCACAGCAGCTGCGGCGTGGTGGGCGCGAGGTGCGCGCTGATCGCCGGGACCGCCAGGTCGAGCACGGTGGCGTCGACGGAGATCAGCAACAGCGCGAGCGCGAGAACGCCGAGCCCGGCCCAATCCCTGGGCCGGGCCTTCGGCGGCGCGGCGGTGGGCTGCCGGTCGATGGTCGCGGGAGTTCCGGAACGTGCGGTCGCGTGGGTGCTCATGAGCTTTCTCTCTTGTGGTGAACCGTCCAGACGGTACAGTAGCACTCTGAACCGTCCAGACGGTACAGTCAATTGTCGTGACCACACGCGATCCCGCCGGCACCCGCGACCGGATCCTCGACGCGCTCGAAACCCTGCTGCTCGACAAGGGCCTGTCCCAGGTGACCCTGGACAATGTGGCCGCCACCGCGGGCGTCTCCAAGGGCGGGCTGCTCTATCACTTCAAGAGCAAGGACGCACTGCTCGCCGGACTGCTCCGCCGCGTCACCGACCGGGCCGATCAGCAGGTGAGAGCCGCGGTGGCACAGGGGCGCTCGGTGGCCGAGTGGTATCTGCAGGCTCCGCATCCCGAGGACGACACCGACGCCGTCGAGCTCGCCCTGTACCGATCGATGCTGGCCGCCATGCGGAGCGTCGACGCGCCGCAGGACGCCGCGCAGGCGGAGACCGACCGGGCCCTCACCGAGGTGATGGGGTCCTGGAAGACGGCCCTGGACAACGAGATCGAGGATCCGGTGCGGGCCGAGATCGTGCGCCTGGTCGGCGACGGCGTCTATCTGCGAGCCCTGCTGGGCCTGCCGCCGATCGAACCCGGGCTCTACCGCCGGGTCGTGGCCCGGCTGCTGGAGACCGGCACACCCACCGCCTGACACCCGGGGTGCGAAGTTCGCCGCCCGGACGCGCATCGGGCGACCGAAGACGCTGGTCCGGATAGACTCGGCCGCGTGTTGCCGACCGCCGCCGACTCCGTCGGTTCGCCGACCGGCTCGGTGGGGGAACCGACTTCTACCGAACCGGTGGTTGTGCCGATTCGCCCGATGCAGTTCCGTGAACTCCTCGACCTCCCGTTCGCCCTGATCCAGGCGCGGATCAAGACCCTGGCGGGCCTGCTCGGCGTCGCGGTGCTGGTCGCCTCGGTGGTGGCCGTGGCGGGCACGGTGCTCGCGGCCGTCGCCAGCGGGAATTCCGACCGCGGCACCCTCTGGGGCGCGGTGCTGGTCACCCTGCTGTGCGCCTGGTCGGTCCGCTTGTTCGTCCGCGGGGTGACCGTGCCGATCGGGTTGGCGGTCGTGTACCGCAGGCCGGCGACCTGGCGCGGGGCGCTGCGGCGACTGGCCGCGGAAGCCGGTCCGCTACTCGGCTATCAGGTGATGTACACGCTCATCGGTATCGGCGTGCTGGCCGTCGGCACTCCGCTGCTGTTCACCGTGCCGCCCGCGGTGATCTGGCTGGCCTGGCTGCGCGGGCGGCGATTCACGCTGGTGCCCACCATCTTCGATCAGTCGGCCACCTACGGCGCGGCGGCGCGACGCGCGAAACTGCTTGCGCGCGGGACGGAATGGCAGCTGGTCGGGCTGTGGCTGTACCTGCGCGGGCTGCTGCTCGTGCTGGTGGTGCCGCTGCTGGCGCTGCCGCAGTTCACCGCACAGTTCTCCGGCACCCGGCGCTGGACGGTGACGGTGCTGATCATCACCGCCACCCTGCTCATCGTGGCGGTCGCGGAGCTGGTCGAGTCCTCGACGCAGGTCGTCACCTACGTCGACCGGCGTTGCCGCCGCGAGGCCTGGGACATCCGGGTGCCCGACGGGAGCGGCCGATGACCGGGACCGACCGGGCGACCGGGCCGGAGATCGCCGGTGCCGCGCCGAATCTCGTCGGCGCGGCCCCGCCCGAGCCCGCCCTGGGTCCGGCCGCCGCGCACCTGGCCGCGGCCGAGGAGGCCGCCCGGCGCGGCGATTTCGGTGCCGCGCTGCGCGAGCGGTACCGCGCCGTCACCCGCGGGCTGGAGCAGCACGGCATCCTCGACGAGGAGCGGGCGCGCACGGCACGGGAAACCGCGCGGGCCGCCACCGCGGCGGTCCCGGACGCGGGCGAACTGCCCTCGGCGGCACACAGTTTCGACGAGGTCGTCTATGGCGGCCGCTACGCCACCGAGGCGGAGTACCGGCAGCTGGAACAGGCCGACCGGTACTCGACCGCGCCGCCGCCCAAGGCCGGCCCGGCCGAGATCACCGAGCGGCGCCGGACCCGTAAGACCAAGGTCGCCAAGGAGAAGAAGGACCGTGAGCGCGCGGAACTGCCGCAGCTGCTGAAGGATTGGCGCTTCTGGGCCGCGGTCGTGGCCGTGCTGGCGGTCGCGGTGCTGGTGTACGCGCTCACCCATGCCGGGTCCGGGCCGTCGACCCCGCCGCCGACCCACGCGCCGTCGCCACCGTCGAATCCGCCGCCGCCCAACCGGCCGGACGTGCCGCCGCCGAACTTCGGCGCGGGCAGCGACTCCATCTTCCAGCAGCTGCCGGGCCGGCTGGCCTTCGGCGGTCTGCAGTTCCTCATCGCCTGGGTCGCCGTGCTGTGGTGGCGCGGCCGCCGCCGCGGCGCCATCGTGCGCGAACCGCTGCCGGTGGAGGCCCCGGCCCACGAGCTGCTCGCCGGACAGGCCGGGCTGTACCGGAAGTCCCGCGATCACGAGCACGTGGCCGCGAAACTGCGGGCAGCGTCGCTGCGCCGGCTGCGGCCCGCGCTCGGCGTCACCGCCGACACCCCGGCGGAACTGGTGGTCGGGTCCATCACGGTCCGCACCGGCGCGGACCCGGCCGTCATCCGCGCCGCCCTGTACGACCCGGTCGCCGATCGGGTCGCCCTGGAACTCGTGGCCGCACAACTCGAATGGATCGAAGCGGAGGTCTTGTGACCGAACTCTCCCAGGACGTCGTGGACACCAACCACGCGCCCACCGCCCAGGACGCCCAGCAGGCGCTGCTGGCGCTGCGCGCCGAGATCGGCAAGGCGGTGGTCGGCAACGACCACGCCGTCATGTTCCTGGTGCTGGCGCTGCTGTGCCGCGGCCACGTACTGCTGGAAGGCGTTCCGGGCGTGGCCAAGACGCTGCTGGTGCGCGCCCTGGCCACGGCGCTGGATCTGGAGCACTCCCGCATCCAGTTCACCCCCGACCTGATGCCGGGCGATGTGACCGGATCGCAGATCTACGATCCGCACTCGGCCGAGTTCACCTTCCGCCGCGGCCCGGTGTTCACCAACCTGCTGCTGGCCGACGAGATCAACCGCACCCCGCCGAAGACGCAGTCGGCGCTGCTGGAATCCATGGAGGAGCGCCAGGTTTCGGTGGACGGCGTGCCGCAGCCGCTGCCGGATCCGTTCGTGGTGGTCGCCACCCAGAATCCGATCGAGCAGGAGGGCACCTATCCGCTGCCGGAGGCGCAGCTGGACCGGTTCCTGTTCAAGGTGGACGTCCAATTGCCCGGGCGCGATGACGAATTCCGCATCCTGCAGCGGCATGCGGCGGGCTTCGACCCGCGGGATCTGAACGCCGCCGGGCTGCGCCCGGTGGCCGGTCCCGCGCACCTCGCGGCCGCCCGGGCCGCCGTCGCACAGGTGGCCATCAGCCCCGAGGTGCTGGCGTACACCGTTGACCTGTGCCGGGCCACCCGCACCTCCCCGGCCGTGGCGCACGGCGCATCCACCCGCGGCGCGACCGCGCTGATGGCAGCCGCGCGGGCCTTCGCCTGGCTGAACGGGCGCGCCTATGTGACGCCCGACGATGTGAAAGCCGTTGCGACGACGGTGCTCCGGCATCGGCTGCACCTGCGGCCCGAGCACGAGGTGGAGGGCGTCACCGCCGAGGGCGTGCTGGCCTCGCTGCTGATGTCCGTCCCCGTTCCGGTGTAGGCCGTGGTCGTCACCGGCCGGCTGGCCGCCGCGGCGGTGCTCGCGGCCCTGTTCGTCACGCTGGCGCTGCCCTCGTGGCTCGGTGTGCTGCTCGCCACCCTGGCGCTGATCGGGCTGATCGCGGCCGATCTGCTGCTGCTGGGATCGCCGGGCGCGCTGGAGCTTTCGCGGGCCCCCGTCACGACGGTGCGCACCGGTCGCAGCATCGACGTGGAGCTGGCGGTGCTCAACGGCGGCGCCTGGCCGGTGCGCGGCACCCTGTGGGACGACTGGCCGCCCAGCGCGCACGCCCGCCATCGCACCCACGCCCTGAACCTGCCGCCCAACACCAGGATTCGGCTGCACACCGAGCTGACGCCGGACTATCACGGCGACCGGGTGGCCGGCCCGGTGACGCTGCGTCTGCTGGGCCCGCTGGGCATGGCCGGCCGCCAGGTGCGGCGCGAGGTCCCGGCCCGGCTGCGCGCGCTGCCGCCGTTCCGCAGTGAGCGGCTGCTGGCCTCCAAGGTCCGGCAGCTGCAGCATCTGGAGGGCCGCAACACCACCACGATTCGCGGGCAGGGCACCGAATTCGATTCGTTCCGTGAGTATGTCGCGGGCGACGACGTGCGCACCATCGACTGGCGCGCCACCGCCCGCGCCAATGACGTGCTGGTGCGCACCTGGCGTCCGGAACGCAACCGGCACGTGGTCATGCTGCTGGACACCGGGCGGGTGAGCGCCGGCCGGGTCGGCGACGGCACCCGCCTGGACGCCACCATCGAGGCGGCCCTGCTGCTGGGCGGGCTGGCCGCCTCCGGCGGCGACTCGGTGGATCTGCTGGCCTACGACCGCCGGCTACGCACCGAGGTGCGCGGCATCGGCGGAAAGCGCTTGCAGATCAAGCTCATGCACGCGCTCGCCGGGCTCACGCCCGAACTGGTCGACACCGACTATCAGGGCGTGCTGCGCGCGACGCTGCAGCGCGCCCGCCGCCGCAGCCTGGTGGTGTGGTTCACTCATCTCGACGCCGCCACCGTGCAGGAGGGCCTGCTACCGGTGCTGCCGGTGCTGACCGAGCGGCATCGGGTGCTGGTGGTCGCGGTGACCGATCCGGAGGTGGCGGCCGCCGCCACCCGCCGCTCCGGCCCGGACGACCTCTACGCCGCGGCCGCCGCCGAGAATGTCATCGCCGAGCACGCGGTGGCCCGGGAGACGCTGCGCCGCATGGGTGTCCGGGTCATCGCCGATGCACCCGACCGGCTGCCGGAGGCGCTGGCCGACGAATACCTGGAACTCAAGCGGACCGGAGCGCTGTAGCCGGCACGGCCGTCGGGTACTGCCGCACGAAGGGCGGCGGCGGGATGGCCCGCCGCTGCCGCTCGGCCAACACCGCGCCCAGGATCTGCAGCGGCGGATAGCCGTTCGGCGGCGGCGTGCGCAGGCTCGTGCACACCGCGATGACCAGGGTGCGGCCCAACCGGTCCTGGACCTCCGGGGTCAGGGTGCGGAACCGCAACAGGTACCGACGCGTCGACAGCGCCAATTCATCGGAGAGACCGGACAAATCGAGCTGCCGCGCCCAGCCCGCCAGCCAGGGCGGCGGCGCGGCCAGCGCGGCGAAGGGCAGCCGGCTGCGGTCGTGCACCACGACGGTGCCCGCCAGCACGTCCCCGACCCGCCGGGCCTGGGGCGAGCACAGCGACACCACGACGGCGATCAGCCCGGTGCCCATGATCCAGAAGTCGACGATCCCCGCCAGTCCGCGGGTGACCGCGTGCCGGAAGTCGATGGGCCCGCCGTCGGCGCGCACCACGCGCAGCCCGACCGCCATCTTCCCCACCGAGCGCCCGCGCGAAAACGTCTCGAACAGCACGGGATACCCGATCAGCGCGCTCACCATGGCCACCAGCACGGCGGCGTCGCGCCACGCGGAGTCGGCGCCGATCCACACCAGCAGCGCCTCGAACAGCAGCGCCAGCACCGTTCCGATCACGGCCTGCAGCAGCAGGTCGAGCAGGAAGGCCGCGGCCCGCGTGGGGATCCGCGCAATCGGCAGCTCGACGGCCACGGCTTCGCCGGTGGTGAACAGTGCCATGAGGGTCGTCTTCCTCCGCCCCGTGGGATCGCGATGGATAGCATTCTGTCAGCGTCGGCGCAGGAGGGGTACTCATGGATCTGGACGCCTACACCTTTGTGCACAGGCCCTCCTGGGATCGGCTGGATCGGCTGGCCTCCCGGAGCAGGCGGCTCACCGGCGCGGAGGCCGACGAGTTGGTGCGGCTGTATCGGCTGGCGTCGCAGCAGCTGGCCCGCCTGCAGACCAGGGAGGCGGATCCGGACCTCATTGCCGGGCTGTCGGCGGTGCTGACCCGAGCGCGGGGCCGGATACTGAGCGCCCGCTTCGACACGCCGCGGGAGATCGCCTACTTCTTCACGCACCGGTTCCCGGCCGCCGTGTACCGGGCTCGGCCCTGGTGGCTGTCGGTCGCGACGGTGTTCCTGCTCGGGTCGGCGGGGCTGGCCGCGTGGGTGGCCAGGTCGGAGGCCGCGCGCCGGCATCTCGGCCTGGACACGGATACAGATGCCTTGACGCGCCCCGGTGGCGAATTCGAGACCTACTACTACGAGCACTCGCACGACGCCTTCGCCGCCAAGGTGTGGACCAACAACGCGTGGGTGTCGGCCATGGCGCTCTTTCTCGGGGTGCTCATCCTGCCCGCCGTCTATCTGTTGTCCATGAACGCCTTGAACCTCGGTATCAGTGCCGGGCTGATGGCGGGGGCGGGGCGGCTGGGCCCGTTCTTCGGCTGGATCCTGCCGCACGGAATGCTGGAGCTCACAGCCATTTTCGTGGCCGGCGGGGCGGGTCTGAAGCTGGGCTGGACGCTGATCGATCCGGGCCGGGAGAGCCGCCCGCAGGCGCTGGCACGGCAGGGCCGGGCGACCGCGGTGATCGCGCTCGGGCTGGTGGGCGTGCTGCTGGTGTCGGGTTTCCTCGAGGGCTTCGTCACACCCAGCGGACTGCCCACGGCGGCCCGGGTCGGCATCGGGGCGCTGGCCGAACTCGGTTTCCTGGCTTATGTATTCGGGCGTGGCCGCGGTGCGGTGCGGGAGCAGGAGCGCCTGCGGTTGGAGCGGGCAGCGAGCGATCACCCGGAGCACATCACGGGCTATTCGATCGAGAAGGGTCCGGAACCGGTTGCAGGAGTGGCGACTTCGTAGTCGCGGCACCGTTCGGATTGATTTCCACTGGCCGCAGCGAGTCCGGCTCAGCTGCGGCCAGCGTTGCCGATGACTCTACACAATCGTTATGGCTACGCAACCTCCGACTTGCCCACCGGACGCATAAGGCGACCAGGCGAAACACCCTTTCCCAGTAGACAACCCGACAAGATCGCTAATTCTCGGCATACGCTTTGCGGGCGGTCTGCGGAGGGGTCCGAAACTATCCCCGCGGTCGCGTTTCGAGACCCCTTTCGAACCCTGGCGCGCGATGCGTTTCGAACCCCGTCCGTTGGTTTGCCAAAAACTCGAAAATTTTCCGCTCACCATCGATTCAACCCCCGTTAAGCTGGCGTTTTTCCCCAGATCAGGCCGATTGCCCACCGATCACACAAGGTCAAACAAACCTCAAGTTTGTTTCGAATGGCTTTCGCTAAATGATCATCAGGCATAACTGGACCGTAATCGGGCGCATACCCAACTCGGCATCTTCCGGCAAACGATTTTCGCCCTCGCGAAGGCCCCGAAACGCCCCCTGGCAACGCCTCCGGCGGGTAACCCCGAACAGGGTGTGCGATCTTCGTCACATCCGTTGTGACCAGCGGCTTTTCGAGTCTCGCTGAGCGGAACCGACACCGTGCGGATTCGCGCCGCGACCCCGCCCGCGCGAGCCGGCACCGGGCGCCACACTCATGCCGATCCGACATCGCACTCCCCGCCCGGACGCCGAACCGGACGGCAGGACGCCGAACCCGGACACAGCTGAACCCGGACACAGCTGAACCCGGACATAGAAGAAGGCCCCCGATCCGATTCGGATCGAGGGCCTTCCTCGTGGTGGGCGAGGGGGGACTTGAACCCCCACGTCCTTACGGACACTGGCACCTGAAGCCAGCGCGTCTGCCATTCCGCCACTCGCCCGAGCGACGGGAAGAAACGTATCACGGGGTCTGCACCAAAACGAAATCGCCTGGTTATCGGGGGTGCGGCGGGGCGATCACGATCCGCGTTCAACCCGGGAACCTCGGCTCGCCGCCAAGAGTTACAGGTGTGGACGATCGTGGATATCATGCAATCACCGTGTCCTTGCGGCGACACGCCATGTCCGCGTGTTGCTATTCAAGGACGCATCGCGCACGTCACGCCGATCGGACAGATGACACGACGCACGCTCCCGCACCGGAGCGGCAGGACCCGAGAAGGGAGGGGGCATGGGAATTGTTTCCCGATTCGAGCGCCGTCTCCAGGGGGCTGTCGGCGATGTCTTCGCCCGCGCCTTCGGCGGGAGCGTCGTGCCCCAGGAGGTCGAGGCCGCACTGCAGCGCGAGGCCGCCGACCACGTCCAGGATCTCGGTGGTGGGCATCTGCTGGCTCCGAACAGCTATGCCATCACCGTCAACGAGTCGGATCTACGGCACCTCGTCCAGGGCGAGGGACAGCCGGATCGCGATCTCGCCACGCAGGATTACGAGCTCACCAAGCGTGCTTTCGCCAAGCATCTGCAGGACTACATCCGCGAGCAAGGGTGGCAGACCTACGGTGAAGTACACGTGGAGTTCGAGGCATCCCCTACGCTGCACACCGGACAGTTCAGGACACGCGGCCGGGTCGATCCGGACGCGGGTGGGCGGGCAGGCCCGTCACCGGGACCTGGACGCCCACAACGACCCAACCCGCAACCAGGAGCTGGCCCCATGACGCAGAACTCAGGCTACGACCCAAGCCGTGAGCCCGCGGAGTCCGATCCGCGGAACCGCGGGTACGCGCCCCCGCCTGCGGGCCGTCAAGGTCAGCAGGGTTACGGCGAGTACGGCCGCGGTGGTCAGCAGGGCTACGAGCAGGGCGGCTACGGCCAGTCCGAGCAGGCCTACGGCGACTACCAGAACGGCTACGACTACAACCAGCAGCAGGGCGGCGGTTACAGCCAGCAGGGCGGCTACGCCGAGCAGGGCTACGGCCAGCAGCAGGGCTACGGCCAGTCCGAGCAGGCCTACGGCCAGCAGGGCTACGCCGACCAGGGCTACGGCCAGCAGCAGCACGGCTACGACCAGGCCTACAGCGAGCAGGGCGGCGGCTACGGTCAGCAGCAGGGCTACGCCGAGCAGGGCTACGGCCAGCAGCAGGGCTACGGCCAGCAGGGCTACGACCAGGGCGGCTACGGTCAGCAGGGCTACGCCGAGCAGGGGTACGGGCAGCAGCAGGGCTACGGCCAGCAGGGCTACGACCAGTACCAGGAGCAGGCCGGCTACGGCGACGAGCAGGCGTACGGGCAGCAGCAGGGCTACGGCCAGCAGCAGGCCGGCTACGGCGCGGCGCCGGCGCGCGCCGGCTCGGGCTACTCGGCCACGCTGCAACTGGACGACGGCTCCGGCCGCACCTACCAGTTGCGCGAGGGCAGCAACATCATCGGCCGCGGGCAGGACGCGCACTTCCGGTTGCCGGATACGGGAGTTTCCCGGCGCCACATCGAGGTTCGCTGGGACGGCCAGACCGCGATGCTCTCGGACCTCGGTTCGACCAATGGCACGCTGGTCAACGGGTCTCCCGTCCAGGATTGGCAGCTCGCCGACGGGGATGTCATCCGCGCCGGACATTCCGAGATCCTGATCCGGATCGTCTGATCCCGTAAGCTCGCGGTGCAGGTCACGATATGGCTGGGAATTCCTCGGTCGTATCGTGATCGCAACCGGTCGACGGCCCTATGATGCTGCCAATGCTCGCGGCGGACTCTGGCCGCGCTGACCAGCAACACACCGGTTGGGGGTCACGGAGCCACACCTCCGTAACTGCCCCGTACTTACGACACGGTCGAACAGGAGGTGGAGCACCGTGCAGGGATTGATCCTGCAATTGACCCGTGCGGGGTTCCTGCTGTTGTTGTGGCTGTTCGTGTGGGCGGTGCTCCGGACCCTGCGCAGCGATATCTACGCGGCTTCCGGCCTCCGGGTCGCGCCTCGGGCCGCAGGCGGTTCCGCGGTGCTCCCATCATTTCGCCGGGGCCAGAAGGGCGCCAAATATCTCGTGGTGACTCAGGGTTCTCTCGCCGGCACCCGCATCTCGCTCGGCACACAGCCGGTGCTGATCGGGCGGGCCGACGACTCCACACTGGTTCTCACCGACGACTATGCCTCCACCCGCCACGCGCGACTGTCTCCGCGCGGTGAGGACTGGTACGTCGAGGATCTCGGTTCCACCAACGGGACCTACCTCGACCGGTCGAAGGTCACCACTCCGGTCCGAGTTCCACTCGGCACCCCTGTCCGTGTCGGCAAGACAGTGATCGAGCTGCGATCGTGACACTTGTTCTCCGCTACGCAGCGCGCAGCGACCGTGGTCTCGTCCGAGCCAACAACGAGGATTCCGTCTACGCAGGTGCGCGATTGCTCGCACTGGCGGACGGCATGGGCGGCCACGCCGCCGGTGAGGTCGCCTCGCAGCTGATGATCGCCGCCCTGGCGCATCTGGACGACGACGAGCCCGGCGACGATCTGCTCGGCAAGCTGAATCGTGCTGTGCACGAAGGCAATGCGGCCATCGCCGACCAGGTCGAGGAGGAGCCGGAACTCGACGGCATGGGCACCACGCTCACCGCCATCCTGTTCGCCGGACGCAAACTCGGCCTCGCGCACATCGGCGACTCCCGCGCCTACATGCTCAGAGGCGGTGAGCTGGCCCAGATCACCCGTGACGACACCTTCGTGCAGTCGCTGGTGGACGAGGGGCGGATCACCCCGGAGCAGGCCCACACTCATCCCCAGCGCTCGCTGATCATGCGGGCGCTCACCGGCAACGAGATCGACCCCACCCTGGTGGTGCGGGAGGCGCGTGCCGGGGATCGCTATCTGCTCTGCTCGGACGGCCTCTCGGACGTGGTGAGCGACGAGACCATCGCCAACACGCTGCGCGAGGGCACCACCGACGAGTCGGCGGACCGGCTCATCGAATTGGCGTTGCGCAGTGGCGGTCCCGACAACGTGACCGTGGTGGTCGCCGACGTCATCGACCTGGACTACGGCCAGAGCCACCCGATCGTGGCGGGCGCGGCCTCCGGCGAGGACGAGGACACTCCCCCGCCGAACACCGCCGCCGGCCGGGCCGCCGCCATGCGCCCGCCGCGCGCCACACCGCGCCGCGCGGTGCCGCAGCCCGAACCCGAACCGCCCAAGAAGAGCCACAAGCTGCGCTGGCTGGCGCTGTCGCTGGCTCTGCTGGTGGCGGTGGGCGCGGGACTCACCGTGGGCTACAACATGATTCGCAGCAACTACTACGTCGGCGTGGACGGCGAGAAGGTGGTCGTGCTGCGCGGCCTGCCCGGTTCGGTGCTGGGCTACTCCATCCGCGGTGTGGACCAGGTCGGCTGCGTCACGCGCGGCGGCGAATTGACGCTGACCGCGCCCGGCGACAAGTTTCCCTCCGGCTGTGCCCAGCTGACCCGCAACGATCTCCGCCCCAGCGGCCGCGATTCGGTCGACAAGGGCCTGCCGCCCGGTTCCCGCGACGACGCCGTCAAGCAGATCCGGAACCTGGTGCAGGGCGAACTGCTGCCCCCGTGCGAGAAGCAGCAGCAGGCGCCGGTCACTCCGTCGACCACGCCGGTCCCGCCGCCCGCCGACCCCAACCAGCCGGGCACACCCGTCACCACCACGCCGGCCGCTCCGGCCGCGCCCGGCAACCTCACCGGCGGTGAGCGCACCGGCGAGAACCACCCGCTGGAACCCCGCAAGACCGACCAGCCGACCGCTCCTGTCACCACCACCACGGCACCGCAGACTCCGGGGCAGAACTGCAGGACGGCGGACTGATGTCCGCACCGGCACCGCCGTCCACTGGGGCTTTTCCCAGTCCACCGGGCGGATTCGCTCCTGCGCCGCCGCCCGCCACCCGGCGCAATGTCGAGTTGCTGCTGCTGGGGCTGGCGGCCGTCATCACGACGGTGTCGCTGGTGCTGGTGGAGGCCAGTCAGGAGCAGGCGATCACCTGGGAGATCGCCAAACTCGGTGCCGCGTACATGGCATTGTTCGGCGTCGCGCATCTGGCGGTGCGGCGGTTCGCGGCCTTCGCGGATCCGGTCCTACTACCGATCGTGGCGCTGCTGAACGGGTTGGGCCTGGTGGTGATCCACCGCATCGACCTGGCGCAGGCACAGGACGCCGCGTTCGCCTCCCTGCCCATCCCCTCCCCCGACGCCAACCAGCAGGTGCTGTGGACGGGGCTGGGGATGGTGGTTTTCACGGGGTTGCTGCTCGCGCTGCATGACTACCGCAGCCTGGCCCGCTACGCCTATACCCTCGGCCTGATCGGGGTCATCGCCCTCGCCCTGCCCGCGGTGCTGCCGGACCGGTACTCGCAGGTGAACGGCGCGAAGATCTGGATTCGCCTGCCGGGCTTCAGTGTTCAGCCCGGTGAGTTCGCCAAGATCGCGCTGATCGTGTTCTTCGCCGGTGTGCTGGTGTCCAAGCGCGACCTGTTCACCGGCGCGGGCAAGCACGTGTTCGGCATGGAGCTGCCGCGCATGCGCGACATGGGCCCGATCCTGCTGGTCTGGGTGCTGTCGGTGGGTGTGCTGGTGGTGGAGAAGGATCTGGGCACCTCGCTGCTCATCTTCGCCACCGTGCTGTGCATGCTCTACATCGCGACCGAGCGGGTGGGCTGGGTGGCGGTCGGGCTGGTGCTGCTGACCATCGGGGTCGTGTTCGCCTACTTCGCCTTCGGGCATGTGCGGGTGCGGTTCTCGACCTGGCTGCATCCCTTCGCCGACTACTCCAATACCGGCTACCAGATCTCGCAGTCGCTGTTCGGGCTGGCCACCGGCGGACTGGCCGGGACCGGGCTGGGCAGCGGGCGGCCCTCGCAGGTACCGTTCGCCAAGACCGACTTCATCATCTCCGCCATCGGGGAGGAGCTCGGCCTGATCGGGCTGACCGCCATCCTGATGCTGTTCTGCGTGTTCGCCATTCGCGGGATCCGCACCGCGCTGGCCATTCGCGACAGCTTCGGCAAGCTGCTGGCCGCGGGCCTGTCCTTCACGATCGCCATCCAGGTGTTCGTGGTGGTCGGCGGGGTCACCAAGCTGATTCCGCTGACCGGTCTCACCACGCCGTACATGTCCTACGGCGGTTCGTCCCTGCTCGCCAACTATGTGCTGCTGGGCCTGCTGATCAAGGTGTCCGACGCCGCCCGCCGGCCGGCGCCCGCCCGGAAGCGGGCGGAGCCGATCGCGGACGCGTCGACTCAACTGTTGCGCAAGGTCGAGGGGGGTGGCGCGTGAACACGCCTCTGCGCCGGGTGGCACTGGCGGTCATGGTGATGATCGTCGCGCTGCTCGCCAATGCCACCTATGTGCAGGTGTTCAAGGCCGACAGCCTGCGCAACGATCCGCGCAATGTGCGAGTCCTGCTGGACGAATACGCGCGTCAGCGCGGCCAGATCTCCGCGGCGGGCACGGTGCTGGCCTCGTCGGTCGCCACCGACGACCGCTACAAGTACCTGCGCACCTACCCGACCGATCCGCTGGCCTACGCGCCCGCCACCGGCTACTACTCGATGCAGTACGGCAGCAACCAGCTCGAGCACGCCGAGGACTCGGTGCTCAACGGCTCCGACAACAGCCTGTTCGGGCGCCGGCTCATCGACATGATCTCCGGCCGGGATCCGCGCGGCGGCAATGTGGTGACCACGCTCAACCCGGTCATGCAGAAGGTCGCCTACGACCAGCTCACCGCCAAGAACCTGACCGGTTCGGTCGTGGCCGTCGAGCCCAGCACCGGCCGCATCCTGACCATGGTCTCCACGCCGTCCTACGACCCGAACCTGCTGGCCGGGCACGACGGCGCCGCCACCCAGAAGACCTGGGAGCAGCTGCAGCAGGATCCGCGCCAGCCGATGCTGAATCGCGCTGTCTCGCAGACCTATCCGCCGGGCTCCACCTTCAAGGTGATCGTGACCGCGGCCGCGCTGTCCAACGGCATCGCCAAGCCCGACGATCAGTTCACCGCGGCGCCGCGGATCACGCTGCCCGACACCACCACCACGCTGGAGAACTACAACGGCAGCCACTGCGGTCCCGGCGACGCCCAAACCGCTTCTCTCACCGACGCTTTCAAGTACTCCTGTAACACCGCCTTCGCCGAGCTCGGTATGAAGGTCGGAGCCGCGAAACTCAAGGACGAGGCCAGCGCGTTCGGAATCGGAACCCAGCACCCCAATATTCCGATCCCCTGGGCGGACAGT
This sequence comes from Nocardia sp. NPDC059229, assembly GCF_042754165.1. NCBI lineage: Bacteria > Bacillati > Actinomycetota > Actinomycetes > Mycobacteriales > Nocardiaceae > Nocardia > Nocardia sp. NPDC059229. The sequence continues at coordinate 299,545 of NZ_JBHZAK010000007.1, read as the reverse complement.
ACCGTCGGAACGATTCCCGACAATGCGGCCATGGCCCAGTCCAGTATCGGCCAGCGCGACGTCGCGCTCACCCCGCTGGACAATGCGGTCATCGCGGCCACCATCGCCAATGGCGGCGTGCGAATGAAGCCGTATCTGGTGGATCAGCTGCAGGCGCCCGATCTGAGCACGCTGGAGACCACCAAGCCGACCTCGGTGGGCCAGGCGGTGACACCGCAGGTGGCCACCCAGATCACCAATCTGATGCTGGAGTCGGAGAAGAACACGCAGGGAGGGACGCAGCCGCGCTCGTATCAGATCGCGTCGAAGACCGGCACGGCCGAGCACGGCAACGATCCGCGCAACACGCCGCCGCACGCCTGGTACATCGCCTTCGCGCCGGCGCAGAACCCGAAGATCGCGATCGCGGTGATCGTCGAGAACGGCGGCGACCGGGCACTGGCGGCCACCGGCGGCTCCGTGGCCGCCCCGATCGCGCGAGCGGTGCTGGATGCCGGACTGGGGGGCTGAACGATATGAAAGTGCAAGGTAGACAGGGTCACGAATGCTGAACAACGGTGCGATGATCGCGGACCGGTACCGGCTGCAGCGGCTGATCGCGACCGGCGGCATGGGTCAGGTCTGGGAAGCGCTGGACACCCGGCTGGACCGCCGGGTCGCCGTGAAGGTGCTGAAGGCGGAGTTCTCCGCCGATCCGACCTTCCGGCAGCGCTTCCGTACCGAGGCGCGGACCACCGCGCAGCTGAACCACCCGGGCATCGCGAGCATCTACGACTACGGCGAGACGCAGGACGGGTCGGGCGGTGAAATCGCCTACCTGGTGATGGAGTACGTGCAGGGTGAACCGCTCAACGCGGTGCTGTCGCGATTGAACCGGCTCTCGGTGGCGCAGGGTCTGGACATGCTCGAGCAGACCGGGCGCGCGCTCCAGGTCGCGCACCTGGCGGGCGTGGTGCACCGGGATGTGAAGCCGGGCAATATCCTCGTCACTCCGACCGGTCAGGTGAAGATCACCGACTTCGGCATCGCCAAGGCGGTGGACGCCTCCCCGGTCACCAAGACCGGCATGGTGATGGGCACCGCCCAGTACATCGCGCCGGAGCAGGCCACCGGCGAGGACGCCACCGCCGCCTCCGACGTGTACTCCCTGGGCGTGGTCGGTTACGAGGCATTCTCGGGCGCCCGGCCGTTCACCGGTGACGGCGCGCTGACCGTGGCCATGAAGCACGTGCGGGAGGCCCCGCCGCCGCTGCCCGCCGATCTGCCGCCGAATGTGCGGGAGCTCATCGAGATCACCATGGCCAAGGATCCGGGCCAGCGCTACACCAATGGCGGCGAGTTCGCCGACGCGGTGGCCGCGGTGCGCTCGGGTCGCCGGCCCACGCCGCCCGGCGGCATTCCGGCCGTGTCGTCGATGACCGGCGCCACCCGGGTGCTGCCGCCCGGACCGACCATGATCATTCCGGGCGCCCGGGCCGACCAGGCCACCAGCCGGTACGCGCCGCCGCCGCCCATGCGCGGCGTCGCCGAGCCGCCCGCCTCCGCGACCACCGTGATGCCCGGACCGCGTACCCCGGTGGGCCCGATGACCGTCACCGGCGCCGAAGACCCCGGAACCGGGCGATTCACCGCCGGCCAGAAGGCCATCGCCGGGCTCGGCGTGGGCGCGCTCATTCTGGGCGCGGCCGCCGCCATCGTGCTGATGAGCAGCGCCTCGCACGACTCCACGCCGCCCGCCCGCACCAGCGCGGTGGTGGCGCCCCCGGTGATCGCGCCGACCACCACCACGCCCCCGCCGACCACGACCACCCGGGAACGGCCGGTGCCGCCGCCCGCGGTGACCACCTACGAGCCGCCGCCGACCACCACACCCGAGCCGACGACCACGCCACCGCCCACCACGACCGCGCCGCCGACCACCACCGTGCCGAAGACCACCACCTCGGCCCGGCCGACCACCACCGGCCGCTGGCCCTGGCCGAACAACGACATACCATCATTGCCAGCGAATCCGGGCGGAGTGAGTCCCGGCGGCGGGAATCCCGGCGGGGTGACTCCCGGCGCAGTAAGTCCCGGCAGTAACCGCGGTCCTGTCTACGAGTCCGACCCCTATTCATCCACAGTCCCGCAGCAAGGATTGCCATGACGACCCCGAAGAACCTCTCCTCCCGCTACGAGCTGGGCGAGATCATCGGGTTCGGTGGCATGTCCGAGGTCCACAAGGCCCGGGATCTGCGGCTCGGCCGGGATGTGGCCATCAAGGTGCTGCGCGCCGACCTGGCCCGCGACCCCACGTTCTATCTGCGCTTCAAGCGGGAGGCGCAGAACGCGGCGGCGCTCAACCATCCGGCCATCGTGGCGGTGTACGACACCGGCGAGGCCGAGGTGGACGGCGGCCCGCTGCCCTACATCGTCATGGAGTACGTCGACGGCGACACGCTGCGCGACCTGGTGCGCGGCAAGGGCCCGCTGCCGCCCCGGCGCGCCATGGAGGTCATCGCGGATGTGTGTGCGGCGCTGGACTTCTCGCACCGCAACGGCATCGTGCACCGGGACATGAAGCCCGCCAACATCATGATCAACCGCGCCGGCGCGGTGAAGGTGATGGACTTCGGCATCGCCCGGGCCCTCGCCGACAGCTCCAACCCCATGACCCAGACGGCCGCCGTCATCGGCACCGCCCAGTACCTCTCGCCCGAGCAGGCCCGCGGCGAACAGGTGGACGCCCGCTCGGACGTGTACTCGGTGGGCTGTGTGCTCTACGAGATCCTCACCGGCGAACCGCCTTTCACCGGCGACTCGCCGGTCGCGGTGGCCTACCAGCACGTCCGGGAGGATCCGCGGCTGCCGTCGCAGGTGCATCCGGGCGTGCCGCGCGAACTCGACTCGGTCGTGCTCAAGGCCATGAGCAAGAACCCGGCCAACCGGTACCAGACCGCCGCCGAGATGCGCGCCGACCTGATCCGGGTGCTGGGCGGGCAGAAACCCACCGCGCCCATGGTGATGACCGACGAGGACCGCAGCTTCGACGACGAACTGCCACCGCCGCGCAGCTACCGCACCGTCGAACGCCGTGACGACACCACCGAGCAGGAGATCGTCGAGGCGAGCCCGCGCCGGCGCACGGCGCTGATCACCGTGCTCGCGGTGGCGGCGATCGCCGCGGTCGGCGGGCTGCTGTGGATGCTGATCGGACCCGGCTCGCATCCGGATCAGGTCGCGGTGCCGGATGTGGCCAATCAGAACTACCAACTGGCGCAACGGGATCTGGAGCGAGCCGGTTTCACGGTCGCCATCCAGCAGAAGAACGATCCCAAGGTGGCGCAGGGCAATGTGATCGCCACCCAGCCGCTGGGCGGTTCGCGGGTCGACAAGGGCAGCACCGTCACCCTGCAGGTGTCGGCCGGCCCGCAGCAGGTGCCGGTGCCGAAACTGGCCGGGCTCACCCAGCAGCAGGCCGAACAGCAGCTGAATTCCCAGGGGCTGCGGCTGAATCCGGATGTGAAGCGGGAAGCGTCCAGCACCGAGGACAAGGACAAGATCGTCGGGCAGACCCCCGACGCGGGGCAGAAGATCGACTCCGACGGGCAGGTCACCATCACCCTCGGCTCCGGCCCGGACAAGGTGCGGGTGCCCGACGTGGTCGGCCAGTCCATCGATGTCGCGCAGTCGACGCTGTCGGACACCGCCGGTTTCAAGGTGACCGTGCAGGAGGTGCCGAACAACCAGCCCAAGGGCACGGTCATCGCCACCAATCCGCCCGCGGGCACCCAGGCCGACAAGGGTTCCAGCATCACCGTGCAGGTCTCCAGCGGCGACCAGCTGACCATGCCCGACCTGCGCGGCATGACCCCGGCCCAGGCCGTGGACATGCTGCGGCAGAAGGGCTGGAACGGGCAGGTCAGCCAGAACAACATGAGCACCCTGAACGCGGGTGAGGTCGGGCGCATCCTGGCCCAGCAGCCGACCGCGGGCTCGCCGCTGGGCAAGAGCCAGACGGTGACCATCACGACCGGCGTGCTCTCGCTCGGCCCGCCGTGATGTCGATTCCACTGTGAGAACAGAGGGGGTTCGCGGACTGTCCGCGAACCCCCTTTGTTTCATGTGAAACCTTCGGCGCGCGAAACCTACAGTCGCAGATGACGGTTCATCGACATGGCCTCTTCGGCCAGATCCGGCAGCTCGATCACCTCGACGCCGTGCTCGCGCAGCTTCTCCACCCCGACGCAGTTGTCCACGAAGGTGCCGGGCTCCCGCCAGGCGATGACCACGCGCCGGATGCCGGCCCGGAGAATGCGATCCGTACAGGGCAGCCGGTCCTGGCTCGCCCGCTGCGAGCACGGTTCCAGCGTGCTGTACAGCGTGGACGACGGCAGCCGCGGATCGTCCGGCTCCAGCTTGTTCAGCGCCGACTCCTCGGCGTGCACCTTGTCGTCGGTCTCCCGCGACCACCCGTGCGCGATCTCCACCCCGTCCGCGCCCACGATCACCGCGCCCACCGCGAAGGCGGTGTCGCTGTGCGAGCACAACCGCGCCAGGCCGATGGCGTGCCGCATCCACCCGCGATCCAGCCGTGCCTCATCACCCGACATCGGAATCCTCCTTCGGCAGATAGCGCAGCAGCGCGATATCGCCGATCCGGCCCACATCGGCCAGCTGCATGCGGTGATCGGGGCCGCCCGGGAAGGCGGCGGGCCCGAGAAAGCGCGGGGCAGCCGGATCCCCGACCACGACCGGCGCCACGGCCATCCAGATCTCGTCGGCCAGACCGGCGGACAGGAAGCCGGTGTGAATGGCACCGCCGCCCTCGACCATGAGCCGCTCCAGGCCGCGTTTGCCCAGGTCATCGAGCAGGGCATCGAATTCGATCAACAAGCCGAGGGAGACGACCTCAGCCAGCCCGGCCAAACGGTCACCGATGCGGGTGGCCCCGGAATCGGTGGTGTAGACCAGTCTTTCGCCGCCGCAGTGCCAGAACCGCAGTTCCGGGTCGAGATCGCCACCGGCGGTGACGATCACGCGCACCGGATACTCCGGCTTGCCCGCGGCGACCCGATGCAGGCGCCGATCCGCACTGTTGACCAGCAGCCGGGGATTGTCGCGCCGCAGGGTTTCCGCGCCGATCAGGATGGCATCGGAGTCCGCGCGCAGCGCGTCCACCCGATCGAAATCGGCTGCGTTGGACAGCAGCAGCCGGTCGGGTCCGGTGTCGTCGATATAACCGTCGATGCTGACGGCCACCGACAGCATGACGTGTGGCCTCATGACGCGAGTGCCGCGACCTCCGCCTCCAGGGTCTGCACCAGTCCCTCCGCCGGCCGCTCGCCGCACACGCCCAGCCAGTTGGCGAGCATGCGGTGCCCGCCCTGGGTGAGCACGGATTCGGGATGGAACTGCACACCGTGGATGGGCAGATCGCGATGCCGCAGAGCCATGACGATGCCGGATTCGGTGCGGCCCAGCACCTCCAGCTCCGGCGGCATGGTCTCCTCGAGGACGGTCAGCGAGTGGTAGCGGGTGGCGATGAACGGATCCGGCAGACCGGCCAGCACGCCCGCGCCGATGTGGAAGACCTCGCTGGTCTTGCCGTGCAACAGTTCGGGGGCACGGGTCACGGTGGCGCCGAACGCTTCTCCGATGGCCTGATGACCCAGGCAGACGCCGAGCAGCGGAGTGGCGTGCCGGGCGGCGGCGTGCACCAGGGCGATGCTGGCGCCGGCGCGATCGGGGGTGCCGGGCCCGGGGCTGATCAGCACCCCGTCGTAGTCCTGCACAACCTTGTCCACGTCCGCGAGCCGATCATCGTCGTTGCGCCAGACCTCGGCATCCACACCCAGCTGTCCGAGATACTGAACCAGGTTGAACACGAAGCTGTCGTAGTTGTCGACGACCAGTACACGCATGATTCGAGAGTAGTTGGCGCGACGCGCGCCGTCGCATGCAATACCGCCGAACCGTGTCGCCACAATCGACCGGGCACTCCCCAACGACACTTTCCACAGGGTTGCCGGGATAATGTCTATGCAGACAGAACGCCGAATACGAGGACGTCATGCCTAAGTCAAAGGTCCGGAAGAAGACCGACTACACGATCAACCCGGCCAGCCGCACGCCCGTACGCGTGAAATCGGCAGGTCCGTCGCCGGTCTGGTACGTCGCCATTATGCTGGGCTTCATGCTGGCCGGCCTGGCCTGGCTGCTCGTCTACTACCTGGCGAACGAGCACATCGGCTGGATGAGCGACCTGGGCGCGTGGAACTTCCTGATCGGGTTCGGCCTGATGGTCGTCGGCCTGATCATGACCATGCGCTGGCGCTGAGTCCAGCACATGTGTGGCTTACACCATTGTTATTCATACACACCTGTGGATGAGCCTGTGGACAACTCGAGGAGGGAGTGGGGACAGTGACAGCCCCCGATCCCTCCTCCCATCTCGCCTGGTCCACACCCCCGGCCGCGCTCGCGGCCTGCGGCGTCGGCGGCATCGCGCTGGCCGTGGCCGCCTTCGTGACGAACGATGCTCCCGGCCGCCTGCTCATCGGAGTCGCCGCGCTGGGACTGCTCTTCCTCACCGGCATGGGGTTGCGGCAGCGGCCGCGCCTGGCGATCGAGCCCGGTGACCCTGTGCATATCGTGGTGCGCGGCCTGACCGGGCCGCAGCGCTACACGCCCCAGCAGATCCCGCGCATCCGCGTGGTGTACTACCGGCGACTCGGCCGGCGGATGCCCATGCTGGAGATGGATGTGGATCACCACGGCGAGGAGAAGCTGCTGATCCTGGGCCGCTGGGATCTGGGCGCGCACCCCGAGGATGTCCTCGAGGTACTGCGTATCCACCTGGCGCGCTAGAGGCTCGGCACGGCCAGCACCGTCGCCAGCACCGCGAGCAGCGCCACCATCGCCACCGCCGCCCAGCCGATGTTCAGCGCCGTGCGGGTCTCCCGAATCCCCAGCCAGCGCGGCACGTAGAGGATGCCGGTGGTGGCGACCGTGCCCGCCAGCAGTCCGCCCAGGTGCGCCCAGATCGAGATGCCGGGCACCGAGAAGGTGATGATCAGGTTGATCACCAGCAGCACCGCGATCTGGGTGAGGTTCTGCCGGGTGCGCAGCATGATCACGGCCACCGCGCCGAAGATGCCGAAGATCGCGCCCGACGCGCCCGCCGAGGCGGTGAGCGGATCCGACAGCGCGGTCACCGCCGCCGAACCGCCGAGCAGCGAGGCCAGGTAGACGGCCACGAATCGCCCACGGCCCAGCGCCACTTCGCAGTACGGGCCGAGCACGTAGAGCGCGAACATATTGGCCAGCAGGTGAATCGGCCCGTAGTGCAGGAAGCCCGAACCCAGCACCCGCACCCAGCCGCCGTCACCGACGAAGGCGGGCACCAGCACCCAGTCGTAGAACAGCCGCGACCGCTGGTTGTCCATCAGGCTGTGGGCCTGGAGCGCGGTGGCCGCGTAGACGATCACATTGATCGCGATCAGCGAGTAGGTGACGTACGGGTTGGGTATCCGCGACACCGCTGTCCCGGCGGCATTGCGGACCGGCCGGACATCGTTGCGGCCCTGCTGGACACACTCCACGCAGTGCTGTCCGACCGCGGCCGGGGTGAGGCATTCGGGACAGGCCGAGCGCCCGCACCGGGTGCAGGCCAGACCGGTGGGCCGGTCGGGGTGGCGGTAGCAGGTCGGCGCGGGCGGCTGGGGTTGCATGTGAATTCTCTTCGGCTCTGGCCTGATTCGGCCGTGTCAGGAGATGGTGATGCTGTTGATCACGACGTCGCCGTCCCGGGGACGGTCGTCGTCATCGGTCGGCAGGCCGGCGATGGCGTCGACCACCTTGCGGGATTCGGGGTCGAGGACCTCACCGAAGATGGTGTGCTTGCGGTTCAGGCCCGGCTGCGGGCCCAGGGTGATGAAGAACTGGGAGCCGTTGGTGCCCGGCCCGGCATTGGCCATGGCCAGCAGATAGCCGCGGGTGAACCGCAGTTCCGGGTGGAATTCGTCCTTGAACTCGTAACCGGGACCGCCGCGGCCGGTGCCGGTGGGGTCGCCGCCCTGAATCACGAATCCGTCGATCACGCGGTGGAAGATCGCGCCGTCGTAGAACGGTCCGGAGTCGGTGCCGGAGGCGTTCTTCGTGGTGTACCGCGCGGAACCGTCGGCCAGGCCGAGGAAGTTGCGGACCGTGGCGGGGGCGTGGTTACCGAAGAGCGAGATCTTGATGTCACCGTGGCTGGTGTGCAGCGTCGCCACAGCGGTCTGATTCGGTGAGGTCACGCCCGCCAGCCTAGGCGCAGGGCCGGAACGCGCCCGGAATCGGCACATTTTTTACTCGGAGAATGACCTGGACATGTGATTCCCTGCCCGAATCCGGGCACAAAAGTGGCGGAAAGGGCCGCGGCATGGCAAGTTCTGTCGGGTGAATGACGGGGTTCCGGTCGATCTGGTGCGCCATGTAGCGGCCTCCACCGGCCTGCCGCCCGCCGTCGCGGCCCGCGTGGTCGCCGACGTCGTCGGATACTTCGACGAGACCGCCGAGCAGTTCGTGCGCCGCAGACATGCCGAACTGCAGGGCCGTCAGGTCCGCAATGCCGAGATCTGGCAGCGCCTGGCGGCGGAGCTCGCGCAGCGCCCGGTGGCCGCCCCCGACTTCACCGAGCGACAACTGCGTCGCATCGTCTACGGGTGAGGAGTCCGTCGCGCAATGTGTGGAATCGTCGGTTACATCGGCCACCGCGAGGCCGTCCCGGTCCTGCTGGAGGGCCTGCACCGGCTCGAGTACCGGGGCTACGACTCCGCGGGACTGGCCGTGCCGCACCGCGGCCGGCTCCGGGTCACCAAGACCCAGGGCCGGGTCCAGGACCTGCGCGACCGGGCCGACGCCGAGGGCGCCCGGCTGCGCGGCAATGTGGGCATCGCGCACACCCGCTGGGCCACCCACGGCGAGCCCTCCGACGCGAACGCGCACCCGCACACCGACGGCTCCGGCCGGATCGCGGTCGTGCACAACGGCATTGTGGAGAACGCCGAGGAACTGCGCGCCGCGCTGACCGCCGACGGGGTGGAATTCCTCTCCGACACCGATACCGAGGCCATCGCGCACCTGGTGGCCGCCGCCCTGGACGGGGCCGAAACGCTCGAGGACGCGGTCCGCACCGCGCTGCACCGGGTCGAGGGCACCTACGGCCTGCTGGTGCTCGACGCCCGCCGGCCCGACGAGCTGGTGGTGGCCCGCAACGGCTCCCCCATCGTGCTCGGCGTCGGCGACGGTGAGATGTTCGTGGCCTCCGATGTGGCCGCCCTGGTGCACCACACCCAGCGCGTGGTGTTCCTCGACGACGGCGAGCTGGCCACCGTGCGCGCGGGCGAATTCCGCACCAGCACACTCGGTCTCGAGGCGCGCCGCACCGACAAGATCCCCACCACCATCGACATGGCGGCCGAGGACTACGCGCTGGGCGGGTACCCGGACTTCATGCGCAAGGAAATGGCCGAACAGCCCGACGCCGTGCGCCGGGCGCTCCGCGGCCGCCTGGACGAACGATTCGCCACCGCCCACCTGGGTGGCCTCAATATGGACGCGCGCGAGCTGCGCGGCATCAGCAAGGTGGTGTTCCTGGGCTGCGGCTCGGCCTACTACGCGGGCCAGCTGGGCGCGCAGCTGGTCGAGGAGCTGGCCCGGATTCCGGCCACCGCCGAGCCCGCCTCGGAGTTCCGCTACCGCAATCCGGTAGTGGACCCGGACGCCCTGTACGTGGCCATCAGCCAGTCCGGCGAGACCCTGGATACCCTTGCGGCCGTTCAGGAATTGCAGCGCAAGGGCGGCCGGGTGATCGGCGCGGTGAACGTGGTCGGCAGCGCCATCGCCCGGGAGTGCGGTGCGGGCGTGTTCCTGCACGCGGGCCCGGAGGTGTCGGTGGCCTCCACCAAGGCGCTCACCAATATGACGGTGTCGTTCGCCATGCTGGCGCTGCTGCTGGGCCGGGTGCGGGATCTGTCCGCGGCCGGCGGTGAGCGCATCGTCAGCGGACTGCGCGCGCTGCCCGACGCGATCGACGCGGTGCTGGCCGCCGACGAGGAGATCGCCGATATCGCGTCCCGATTCGCCAAGGCGCGCAGCATGTTCTTCATCGGCCGGGTGCGCGCCTGGCCGGTGGCGCGCGAGGGCGCGCAGAAGCTCAAGGAAATCTCCTACATTCACGCCGAGGCGTACCAGGGCTCCGAGCTCAAGCACGGCCCGCTGGCGCTGATCGATCCGGAGATGCCGAGCATCGTGCTGGTCCCCGGCGACGAGCTGCTGGCCAAGAACATCACCACCATCGAGCAGATCAAGGCGCGCGGCGGGCCGGTCATCGCGGTCACCAACACCGATCTGCCGGACGGCCTGGCGGACGCGGTGATCCGGGTCCCGGCGGTGTGCCCGGAGCTGGACGCGATCATCCTGACCATCCCGCTGCAGCTGCTGGCCTATCACACGGCCATGGCGCTGGGCCGGGACGTGGACAAGCCCCGCAATCTGGCCAAGAGCGTTACCGTCGAGTAACCGCGTTCGCTCCCCCGTTCGTGCACGAATTCCATTGCTGTGCCAGCATGGTCGGATGGAGCTGGGGAGCGTTCGTAACAAGGTCATTGTGGCCGCCCTCGTCGCGATTGCGGGCGGCGTCATCGCGTTCTTCGTGAGCAAGCGCCCGCAGCCGCAGGCGCCGGCCGCGGAGCCGCCGCGCCTGGGCTACTCGCGCAACGGCTCGGCGCCGACTCCGGACCTGACTCCGACCCACTGACGGGTCGGCGGCATCGGCCGACGGGTCAGCGGCTCACCGACCGTTTGTACTGATTCAGCGCCAGCGGCACGAAGATCGCGAGAATCACCACGACCCACATCAGGGTGGTCGCGACCGGGTGCCGCATGGGCCAGACATCCGCGCTCAGCCCCATCGGGCTGGTGTTGCCGAACAGGTCGCGGGTCGCCTGCGTCACCGCCGACACCGGATTCCACTCCGCCACAACACGAAGCACCGTGGGCAGGTTGGCGGTGGGCACGAAGGTGTTGGCAATGAAGGTGAGCGGGAAGATCACCATGAAGTTGGCATTGTTGTACACCTCCGGAGCCCGCACGATCAGGCCGATCGTGGCCAGGATCCACGACATCGCGTAGGCGAACAACAGCAGCAGGACATACGCGAGCACGGCGTCGAGGAACGAACCGCGGATCCGCCATCCCACCACCAGGCCGGTCAGCGACATGACGATCAGGCTGACCACATTCATCACCATGTCCGCCACGGTGCGGCCGATCAGCACCGCGGACGGCGCCATGGGCAGCGAGCGGAAGCGGTCGATGATGCCCTTCTGCATGTCCTCGGCCAGGCTCAGACCGGTATAGGTGGCCCCGAACACCACGGTCTGGGCGAAGATGCCGGCGATCAGGAATTCCCGGTAGGACGTGCCCTGCACGGTGATCGCCGAGCCGAAGACGTAGGCGAACAACAGCACGAACATGATCGGCGCCAAGGTCGAGAAGACCAGCACGTCCGGCACGCGCCGAATCTTGATGACATTGCGCTTGGTGATGGTCAGGCTGTCGCTGACGACCATGGCGAGTCGCTGTGCGAGCGAGGGCTTCCCGGCGACGGCGAGGATGGCGCTCATCGGGCACCACCCCCCGTGTTCTCGTCGGCGGAACGTTTTCCGTTGACCAGCTCCTCGGCCTGGTGCCCGGTCAGCGACAGGAACACGTCATCCAGCGAGGGTCGGCGCAGACCCACATCATGAATGCGCACTTCATGTTTCGTGAGTTGCCCGATGGCGTCCACCAGGGCCTGCGAGCCGTCCTCGACCGGCACGATGATGCGTCGCAGGCCGGGTTCGAGGCGAATCTCCCCGTGCGCCAAGCCTTCCAGCGCCTGCTGTGCGATGGCCAGATTGTCGGCATGGTCGACGACGAGCTCGATGCGGTCGCCGCCCACCTTGGCCTTGAGTTCGTCGGAGGTGCCCTTGGCGATGACCCGGCCGTGGTCGATGACGGCGATGGAATCGGCCAGCCGGTCGGCCTCCTCCAGGTGCTGGGTGGTCAGCAGCAGCGTGGTGCCGCCCGCCACCAGCTCCTCGATGACATCCCAGAGATCCAGGCGCGCACGGGGATCCAGGCCGGTGGTGGGTTCGTCCAGGAACAGCACCGGCGGATTCGCCACCAGCGCGCCGGCCAGGTCGAGCCGCCGCCGCATGCCGCCGGAGTAGCCCTTCACCGGCCGGTCGGCCGCGTCGGCGAGCCGGAAGCGGTCCAGCAGCTCGCGGGCGCGCTCCTTACTGCGCTGCACGCCCATGTGGTACAGCCGCCCCACCATCTCCAGATTCTCGAAGCCGGTGAGGTATTCGTCGACGGCCGCGTACTGGCCGGAGGTGCCGATACGGGAGCGCAGCAGCTGCGGATCCTTCAGCACGTCCACCCCGGCGACGGTGGCGTGGCCCGCGTCCGGGATCAGCAGGGTGGTGAGCACGCGCACGGTGGTGGTCTTGCCCGCGCCGTTGGGGCCGAGCAAGGCGGTCACGGTGCCTTCGGGAACGGACAGGTCCAGGCCGTCGAGGGCGACCAGATGGCCGTACCTCTTGACCAGACCCTCGGCGACTATCGCGTCGGGCATGATTCTCCTGGTGTCTCGTGGTGGGACTGCCGCAACGACTCTTGACTGCCATTACACCAAAGAGGCCGCATCCCGTTGGGGGTCCGGCGGTGCTCGGGGTTGCCGGTACGGGATGCGACCGATTCGATGATCCGCCCGCACACCGGCCACGATCGCGAGTAGTGCACTACTCGAATCGATTTCGGCGAAGAGCGCATTTCGGTCACGCCGCCATGGTCTCACCCGGGTACGACACTTTTTCCGCGAAAAAAAACTTGGAACGCGGGCCCCCGATAGCCACACAATCCGAATTCGTCGCGTAGGATCGTTCCCGTCGGCCCCTCCCCCCCGGGCCGACCTTACGCGGGCCTCGGCTAACTCCCCCCCTTCGCCGAGGCCCGCCCCTATTCCCGGAGTAGGTTCGCGCGGCGGCGGAATCACCGTCCGGCAGCGGAATCGCTCAGACCAATGGCCGAATCTCATTGCGGCGCAGCACATGCCCGTACAACCGGTTGATGCCCTTCACCCGCACCGTGGCCAGATGCCGCAGCATGAATTCCGGGTCGGTCTCGATCGCCGCCGCCGCGCCGTCGTCGACCAGCACCGTGCCCGGCCGGGCCACACCGGTGAGCCGCGCGGCGGTATTCACCACCGAGCCGTAGAGGTCGCCGAAGCGTTGCAGGACCTCGCCGTAGGCCAGCCCCACCCGCAGTTCCTGGGTGACGCCGTGCGAGGCAATGGCGGCCTCCTGCACGGCCAGCGCGATGCGCGCGCCCTCGGCGGCGGTGTTCGCCGCGAACATGACTTCGTCACCGACGTTCTTGATCACCCAGCCACCGTTGGCCACGATCGCATTGCTGGTGGCCGTCTCGAAGGCCTCCAGCAGCGCCGACAGCTCATCGGCCTCCAGGTGCCGGGTCAGGCGGGTGTAACCGACCATGTCGGCGAATCCGACGGCCAGTTCGCGCAGCGTGTCCCCGGCCACCGCTCCCCCGTCCAGCGACCGCGCCAGCGCGGCGTCCAGGTGCCGGCGGAAGGCATAGCGCTGCAATGTCTCGAACTCGGTGACCACCTCGTCGGTGGCGATGCGCGCGGCCTCCGTCGGATCGATGTCCGGCCGCTCGCGGGTGATGGCGGCGAGGCGATCCAGGATCTCCTCGGTCACCAGATCGACCTGCCACTCGGCCAGCCGGGCCATGGACCGGCCCAGCGTGCGCGCCGCGGTGGTCTGCCGGTGCACGTCCGCGGAGGCCAGCACGTGCAGTTTGGCGAAGGTCCGGGCGGCCTCGACATCGGAGTCGCCGTACTCCACGGCCTCGTCGTCCGGGTCGGCCGGGAAACCGAGCGCCACCCACAGCCGCCGGGTGACGCTGTTGGGCAGCCCGGTCAGGTCCGACACCTGGTGCCGGTTGTACTTGCGCGGCCCGCTGAGCAGATAGGGCTCCACCACGGACTGCACCAGTTCGGACATCTCAGTGGGCGCCATACTTCGACCTTACGGCGTGAATCGACCGGAAAACCCAGGCTTGTTTCGTGTCACAGCCCCGAACCTCCCGATCGGTTCCACCGCCCCGCCACCGCGTGAAACCGCGGCTGCCCGGACCGAACGGCGCGGGCAGGACCACCACTGTGCGGATCCTGTCCGACGGTGGCCAGCGTGCGATGTGCGGGGAGCCGCCGCCAGATCGCCTGCGCGGGTGTGTCTTTCGGTGGCCGGCTTGGGAAACCAGCGAACGGTGTGCCGATTTCGTCATCAGGTTGACGAAATCAGCACACCGTCAGCGGTTTTCAGCGAGTGGTGACCTCGTGCCAGAGGTCGGCGTCATTGCGCTGACGCAGCTTGCTGATTCCGAAGACAACGGCGGCGATCACAACGAGGGTGAGGACGAATTTCATGTCTCCCACCCTACGTGGCGGAGTCTTGACGAACAAACATAGGACTCCTATGGTTCTCGGCATGACGATCCCAGCCCCCGCCGGATACACCTACGACAGCCCGAATCTCACGTCCTCCCCGATCTCGCCGGACGAGCTCGCCGAACTCCAGCGATCGCTGCTGTGGAGCGCCGAGGATGCCGCGGCCCTGCGGCGCGCCGGGGAGATCCTGGTGCCGCAGACCGATCGAATCCTCGACGTCTGGTACGGATTCGTCGGCGCGAACAGCCATCTGGTCGCCACCTTCGCCGGCGCCGACGGGCAACCCGATCCGGCCTACCTGGCCGCCGTGCGAGCCCGGTTCGGGCAGTGGATCGCCGATGTGTGCACCCGCGAGTACGACGCGAACTGGCTGGCCTACCAAGAGGAGATCGCGCGCCGCCACCACACCTCCGGCAAGAACCGCACCGATGGGGTGGACTCGCCCGCCACCCACATCCCCCTGCGGCATCTGCTCGCGCTCATCGTGCCGATCACCGTGACGGTCCGCGACTTCCTGGGCGCGACCGGCGCACCCGCCGCCGAGGTCGATGTCATGTATCACGCCTGGTTCAAGGCGATCACCCTGTCGGCGGTGCTGTGGGCCAGGCCGTACAGTCCTGACCTGTGGTGAATGCGGGAGACGACAACGAGGTCGCGGACAAGGTGGTCGCGGCACTGGACCGGATCGCCCGCGGCGTCCGCACCCACCGTCAGGCCATCGCCTCCCGCACCGGCCTGACGCCCCTGCAACTCGAACTACTGCGCACCCTCGCCGACGGCCCGCCGCCGGAACCCCTCACCGGGCTGCTGGCCGCCGAACTCGGGGTCAGCCAGCCCACCGTGTCGGATTCGCTGCTGGCGCTGGAACGCAAGGGTCACGTGGCCCGGCAGCCCGCCCCGGGCGATCGCCGGCGCAGCGCCATCGTCCTCACCCCCGACGGCGCCGAACTGGCCGCCGAGATCCGCGCCGCGGACGACGTGTTGCGCGCCTGCGTCGCGGATCTGCCCGGCGCACAACAGGATCAGGCCCTCCGCACCCTGCTCGACCTGATCGCCGGGCTGCTCCGGGCCGGAGTGGTGCAGGTGGCCCGCACCTGCACCACCTGCCACTTCTACCGCCCGGGCGATGCGGGCACGCCCCGCTGCGACCTGCTCCAGCAGCCGCTCCCCCCGCGTGACCTCCGCGTCAACTGCCCCGAGCATCAACCGGCGGGCGACTGAGCACGGGGTTTGACCTGGGCCAACTCCGACATGTACCTTCGTGCAGGTCTGGGGCCTTAGCTCAATTGGCAGAGCACTGCCTTTGCAAGGCAGGGGTTAGGGGTTCGATTCCCCTAGGCTCCACAAAAGAAAGCCGCAGGTTGCCTCGCAACCTGCGGCTTTTTCGTATTCCGTGCGTGTCGTATCCCGATGCCGCAGTGGCCGAATCGTGAAATGAAAAAAGCCTCCCGGGATTCCCGGAAGGCGTTTTCGATCTTTCGAGTGGGCCTAGGAGGACTTGAACCTCCGACCTCTTCGTTATCAGCGAAGCGCTCTAACCGCCTGAGCTATAGGCCCTGAGTGGGTGTTCGAAGTGTGTCACTCGAACGAGGCAGAAGATTACCGTACCGGAGCGCCGATAACCAAAACGGCCGGTCAGCGCCCTGCAAAGGGCAGGACGGACCGGCCGTAGCGGCGGATCGAAACAGCGGTTTCTAGTCGGGATCGGCCAGGGTGACCTGGATGCCGCCGACCAGATCGGTGCACTGGTTGTAGACGAAGACGCCGACCGTGGACAGCGCCGTCAGCAGCACCACATTGATGAGACCGATCACACCGGCGTAGCCGAAGACCGTGCCCGCGTCGATGAGCGCCGAGCTGGAGTTGTCCGAGACCATGTCGGTGAAGGTGGAGTTCAGGCGCTCCCACACACCCATGCCCTCGAGCACCAGGTACAGCAGGCCGACCGCCAGCATCCACACGAAGAACATGGCCACGCTGATCACCAGCGAGACCTTCAGCGTGGACCACGGGTCGATGTGGCGCAGCTGCACGGTGGCGCGCAGCGGCTCACCGGTGGCCGCGGCCTGCGCCACCGCCGCGGGGGCGGACGGCGAGACCGGACCGGCCGGCGCGATCGGCTCCGGCGGCGGCAGCGGGTGCCGCAGCTCGGACAGATCCGGCAGATCCTTGACCAGTTCCGGGCGGGCGATGCTGCGGGTCGGTCCGTCGATGCCGACGGACTTCACCATGGCCGCCTCCTTGCGCGCCGCCTTGGCCGCCAGGTCGGCGGTGGTGCGGGCATTGGAGACGCCGGCGTTGAGGCCACCACCCTGCAGACCGCCGCCTTGCAGACCGCCGCCCTTGAGGCTGGCGGTGCTGCCCGGCGTCGGGGCCTGGCCCGGGCGGTACAGGTTGGACTGCGGCTCCCGCTGCGGCAGCTGCGACCAGCCTTCCTGGAAGGGCGAACCGCCCTGGGCGTCCGCGGCCTCCGGTGCCGCGGCGTCTGCCGAATTGTTACCTTCCGGCCCGAAATCGCCGGACTGGTCCGACAATTCGGGTGATTGCGGCGCACCGCCGTCATTCCCGCCGGTCCGCGGAATAGGCCGCGGCGGAATCGGGGACGGGGCGATTCTCTCGGTCACGCCATTGGCATGACCGCGCTGGTCATTCGGCTGATTCGTGGTCAATGGTGAATCCTTCGATCCGTTTGTGCCGCCGCTGCTGTGGTGAAACTACTGCTTCGCCGAACCGCTGGTGTCATCTTCGGCAACCTGGTCGGGCTCATCCGCGTTCCGGGCGATCGCGAGCAAAATATCGCCCTCGCCCAGGTTCATCAACCGCACACCCTTGGTTTGGCGACCGGCCTTGCGAACCTGGTTCGCCGCGGTGCGAATGACACCGCCACCGGAGGTGATCGCATACAGCTCATCATCATCATTGACGATGAGCGCACCGACCAGATTGCCACGCTTCTCGTCGTACTGGATCGTCAGCACACCCTTGCCGCCGCGACCCTGCGCCGTGTACTCGTCGATGGCCGTGCGCTTGGAGTACCCACCCGCCGTCGCGACAAGCAGATAGATGCCCTCCGCGTCGCGAACCACGTTGAGCGACAACAGTTCATCGTCGGCATTGAAGCGCATGCCCTGCACGCCGGAGGTGGCCCGGCCCATCGGGCGCAGCACCTCGTCATTGGCATTGAAGCGGATGGACTGGCCGTGCGCCGACACCAGCAGCAGATCGTCGTCCGCCGAACACAGTGCCGCACCGACCAATTCGTCCTCATCGCGCAGATTCACCGCCACGATGCCGCCGGTCCGGTTGGAATCGAAGTCCGTCAGCTTGGACTTCTTGACCAGACCCTTGCGGGTGGCCAGCACCAGATAGGGCGCGTCCTCGTAGGACTTGAGCTGAATGACCTGGGCGATCTTCTCGTCCGGCTGGAAGGCGAGCAGGTTCGCCACGTGCTGGCCGCGCGCGGTGCGGTTGGCCTCGGGCAGCTCGTACGCCTTGGCCCGGTACACCCGGCCCTTGTTGGTGAAGAACAGCAGCCAGTCGTGGGTGGAGGTGACGAAGAAGTGCTTGACGATGTCGTCCTGCTTGAGACCCGCGCCCTGCACGCCCTTGCCGCCGCGCTTCTGCGAACGGTAGAGGTCGGTCTTGGTGCGCTTGGCGTAGCCGGTCTCGGTGATCGTCACGACCACGTCCTCGCGGGCGATCAGATCCTCGTCCTGCACATCGCCGTCGGCCGCGATGATCTTGGTGCGGCGCTCGTCGCCGTACTTGTCGACGATCTCGGCCAATTCGTCACGGACGATGGCGCGCTGGCGCTCCGGCTTGGCCAGGATGTCGTTGAGGTCCGCGATCTCGGCCTCGATCTTGGCCAACTCGTCGAGGATCTTCTGACGCTCCAGGGCCGACAGGCGGCGCAGCTGCATATCGAGGATGGCGGTCGCCTGGATCTCGTCGATCTCCAGCAACTGCATCAGGCCGGTGCGCGCGGTCTCGGTGTCGGCCGAGCGGCGGATCAATGCGATCACGGCGTCCAGCTGGTCGAGCGCCTTCACCAGACCGCGCAGGATGTGCGCGCGTTCCTCGGCCTTGCGCAGCAGGTACCTGGTGCGCCGGATGATCACTTCCAACTGGTGGTTCACATACAGCCGGATCATCTGATCCAGGCGCAGCGTGCGTGGCACCTTGTCGACGATCGAGAGCATGTTGCAGCCGAAGGAGGTCTGCAACTGGGTGTGCTTGTACAGGTTGTTCAGCACCACCTTGGCGATGGCGTCGCGCTTCACCGTGATGACGATGCGCAGACCGACACGGTCGGACGACTCGTCGTGGATGTCGGAGACACCCGCGATCTTGCCGTCCTTCACCTGCTCGGCGATGGCGTTGATGAAGTTGTCGGTATTGACCTGGTACGGCAGCTCGGTGATGACGATCGTGGTGCGACCCCGGTTGTCCTCCTCGATCTCCACCACACCGCGCATGCGGACCGAACCGCGACCGGTGGTGTAGGCGTCGATGATGCCCTGGGTGCCCACGATCAGGCCGGCGGTCGGGAAGTCCGGGCCCTTCACGCGCTCGATGCACGCCGCGAGGGTGGTCTCCTCGTCGGCGTCATGGTTGTCCAGCGCCCAGTAGATGGCCTCGGCCAGCTCGTTCAGGTTGTGCGGCGGAATGTTCGTCGCCATGCCGACGGCGATGCCGTTCGAGCCGTTCATGAGCAGGGCGGGCACCCGGCTCGGCAGAACGGTCGGCTCCTGCGTCTTACCGTCGTAGTTCGGGATGAAATCGACCGTCTCATGGTCGATCTCGCGCAGCATCTCCATCGCCAGCGGCGTCAGGCGGCACTCCGTGTAACGCATGGCGGCCGCGCCGTCGTTGCCGCGGGAACCGAAGTTGCCCTGGCCGTCGACCAGCGGGTAGCGCAGCGCCCACGGCTGCGCCATGCGCACCAGGGTGTCGTAGATCGCGGTGTCACCGTGCGGGTGGTAGTTACCCATGGTGTCGGCGACCGGGCGCGCGGACTTCACGTAGCCGCGGTCGGGCCGATACCCGTTGTCGTACATCGCGTACAGGATCCGGCGGTGCACCGGCTTCAGGCCGTCGCGCACCTCCGGCAGCGCGCGGCCCACGATCACGCTCATGGCGTAGTCGATGTAGGAGTTCTGCATCTCCTGCTGGATGTCGACCGGCTCGATGCGGTCGCCACCCGAGGGCGGAAGCGAAGTCTCAGTCATGAATCAGGTCTCCGTCAGAAGTAGGGGTGGTCCTCGCGGCGCGCACGCGGAGGCCGAGAAGGCCTCCGCTGTCGCGAATTACACGTCGAGGAACCGGACGTCCTTGGCGTTCCGAGTGATGAAGCTGCGGCGAGCCTCCACGTCCTCACCCATGAGGATCGAGAACAGCTCATCGGCCGCGGCCGCGTCATCGAGCGTGACCAGACGCAGGACGCGCACGGTCGGATCCATGGTGGTCTCCCACAGCTCCTTCGGGTTCATCTCACCGAGACCCTTGTAGCGCTGGATACCGTCGTCCTTGTTGATCTTCTTACCGGCCGCCAGGCCGCGCTCCAGCAGACCGTCGCGCTCCTTGTCCGAGTAAGCGAACTCCGGCTCGGACCGCTGCCACTTCAGTTTGTACAGCGGCGGCATGGCCAGATACACGTGACCGTGCTCGACCAGCGGGCGCATGAAGCGGAACAGCAGGGTCAGCAGCAGCGTCGAGATGTGCTGGCCGTCGACGTCGGCGTCGGCCATCAGCACGATCTTGTGATAGCGCAGCTTGGCGATGTCGAACTCGTCATGGATACCGGTGCCGAAGGCCGTGATGATGGACTGCACCTCGGTGTTCTTCAGCACGCGGTCGATGCGCGCCTTCTCCACATTGATGATCTTGCCGCGCAGCGGCAGGATCGCCTGGTACATCGAATCGCGGCCGGACTTGGCCGAACCACCGGCGGAGTCACCCTCCACGATGTAGATCTCGGACTTGCTCGGATCCTTCGAGCGGCAGTCGGCCAGCTTGCCCGGCAGACCGCCGATATCGGTGGCCGACTTGCGGCGCACCAGCTCACGCGCCTTACGGGCCGCGACCCGCGCCTGCGCCGACGAAACCGCCTTCTGCACAATCGTCTTCGCATCGGCCGGGTTCGCCTCGAACCAGTGCGAGATGTGCTCGTTGCAGGTGCGCTGGACGAAGGACTTCACCTCGGTATTGCCGAGCTTGGTCTTGGTCTGGCCCTCGAACTGCGGGTCGGCGATCTTCACGCTCACGATGGCGGCGAGACCCTCACGGATGTCGTCACCGGTGAGGTTGCCTTCCTTCTCCTTGAGGAGCTTCTTGTCCTTCGCGTACTTGTTCACCACCGTGGTGAGCGCCGCGCGGAAGCCCTCCTCGTGGGTGCCGCCCTCGTGGGTGTTGATGGTGTTGGCGAAGGTGTGGACGGACTCGGAGTAGCCCGAGTTCCACTGCATCGCCACCTCGACCTCGTGGCCGGTGCCCTTGCCGGTGAAGCCGACGATCGAGTTGTGGATCGGCGTCTTGGTCCGGTTGATGTGGCGGACGTAGTCCTCGAGACCGCCAGGGTAGTGATAGGTGCGGGTCTTCGTCTTCGGCTCGGCGGCGGGCGCGTTCTCGTCGAGATGCTTGGGCGCCTCGGCGGTTTCGCTCACCACCTCGTCGGTGATGTCGCCCTCGTGGATTCGCTGATCGGTCAGCGTGATGGTGAGGCCCTTGTTCAGGAACGCCATCTCCTGCAGGCGGCGGGCGACCGTCTCGAAGCTGAAGGTGGTGGTCTCGAAGATGTCCGGGTCCGGGAAGAACCGGATGGTGGTGCCGGTCTTCTTGGTCGACTCGCCCTGGATCAGCTTGCCGGGCTTGGCGTCCTTGTACTCCTGGGTCCAGTGGTACCCGCCGTAGTTCACCTCGGCCTCGAGGCGGGTGGACAGCGCGTTCACCACGGAGATGCCGACACCGTGCAGACCACCCGACACCGCATAGGACTCGCCGTCGAACTTGCCGCCGGCGTGCAGCTGGGTCATGACCACCTCGATGGTCGGCACACCCTGCGCATGCATATCGGTGGGGATACCACGACCGTCGTCGACGACCTCGACACCGCCGTCGGCCAGCAGGGTGACATCGACACGCGTCGCATACCCGGCCATCGCCTCATCGACCGAGTTGTCGACGACCTCCCAGATCAGATGGTGCAGGCCGCGCTCACCGGTGGAGCCGATGTACATACCGGGGCGCTTGCGTACCGCCTCCAGCCCCTCGAGCACCGTGATCGAGGTCGCGCTGTACGACTGATTGCCCTGCTTGGTCGAGCCTTCTGCGTTGGAGTCCATGGCAGCCACTGGTGGGTAGCTCTCCTTACTTGCTGATCCTCCCGGCACAGTGCATGGCACGCGTGGAGCCCTCAGACGCTGTCTGCTCGAGTACCCAGACGCTGTCTGCTCGAGAATTACGGGGGCTCACGCGCGGGCGCTGCGGAACGCGCCGGGAGGTATCGCCGCTAGTTACTCCCCCATCCTACTGGTACGACCGACAGAGAACCCACCTATGACACCCCTGAGTGGGCCGTAGGGTCATGAAATCGACCAGCGATATGACCCGTTATGGGTGCGGGGGGTTCCGGAAGCCTCAGCGGGCGATGTGAGCGCGGGCCCCGAGCGGTTTGCGCGAGGGTTCTCCGTGATCTCCGGACGCTGCGCGTGACGATCTCTTCTCGTTCCACGTGAAACAAACGCCGCGGAGCGGAAATTCGCGGCCTACCCGTAGGTGTCGCGCGGGCCCCGGCCCTTGATGTGCCGCTCGCCCTTGCGCCAACTCGGTGCGGTCGGGCCGTTGATCCGGAGCTGTTTGACGACGCCGTTGCCGACCGCGGCCGCGATCTTGGCGAGGATCTGGGATTGGAACATGCGCAACTGGGTCGCCCAGGCCGTGGACTCGGCCTGAATGCTCAGCACGCCGTTCTCCAGCGAGATGGGCTGGGCGTGGGACGCGATGTCCTCCCCCACCACGCTGGCCCAGCGGCCGAAAACCGTGCCCTCGGCGACCTTGGCCGACCAGCCGCGGCCCTTGGCCAGCTGCATGGCCAGCGCGGAGAGGGTCTGCGGATCGCGCTCGTCCGGATGCGCACCCGACCAGCCGCTGCGCCGCCGCAGGGCACGAACGCCACCCTTGCGCGGCGAGGCTCGGCCCTGACCCACCGACTTACCGGCCGCGCGCGCCGCCGCACGTGCTTCTTCGAGGGCGCGCCGAGCCAGGTCGACGCCGCGCAACTCCGGTTCCGGGCCGGTCCCGTCGCTGGATCGACCGGGGGCACCAGGATTCGCCTCGGGCGGGGTGTGGTCGTTGCCTTCGGTCGGCTCGGCCATCCACAACTCCTTCCACACCTGGGAATCCCGATGATCATCGGCGGTTCGTCACGTGATTCTGCCGTATCGCACCGACGGACTCACCGGCACGACGCACGATTCCGCCGCAAGGTCACATGGACGCCGACTCGGCTATCCGGGACGCCCGGTGATCGGCCTCGCCCGTGGTCTCCACCCGCACCGGCGCGGCATCCAGCTCCGGCGGCACGTCCTCGGGCACCGCGGCGGTGATCAACACCTGCTCGGCTCCGGCGGCGACCGCGGCCAGGGCGGTGCGGCGCCGGCGATCCAGTTCGGCGAACACGTCGTCGAGGATCAGCACCGGATCGGTTCCGGCGGAACGCAGCAGCTGGAAGGCCCCGAGCCGCAATGCCAGGGCGAAGGACCAGGACTCACCGTGACTCGCGAAACCCTTCGCGGGCGCGGAACCCAGCATCAGATCCAGATCGTCACGGTGCGGGCCGACCAGGCACACCCCGCGCTCCAGCTCCTTGGGACGCGCCGCGGCCAGCTCCCGCAGCAGGATCGCCTCCAGCGCCTCCTCGTCCTCGGCCTGTGGCGCACGCGCGGGATCCAGGAATTCCGGCGGCAGGCTCGTACTGCGGTAACCGATTGCGGCGGGCCGGGATTCGGGCGCGATATCTGAATAAGCCTGTGCAAGATGTGGATAAAGGTCGTGTACCAGCCGCAGCCGCTGCGCCAGCAGCACCGCCCCGTGCGCCGCCAGATGGCCGTCCCACACATCGAGGGTGCTCATCTCCGCGCCACGCGCACCCGAACGGGCATTACGCCCAGCCGTTTTCAACAGCGCCGACCGCTGCCGCAGCACCTTGTCGTAATCCGCGCGTACCCCGGCAAGCCGCGGCAGTCGGGCGGTGGCCAGTTCGTCCAGGAAGCGCCGCCGCTCCCCCGGATCCCCGCGCACCAGCGACAGATCCTCCGGCGCGAACAGCACGGTCTGCAGAATCCCCAGGATCTCCCGCGGCCGCCGCACCGGTGAGCGATTGATCTGGGCGCGATTGGCCGTGCCCTGATTCAGCTCCATATCCACCCGGAGCTCGCGGCCGGTATTGACCACCGTCGCACCGATCCGGGCCTTCTGCGCGCCGATCCGGATGAGCGGAGCGTCGGCCGCCACCCGGTGTGAGCCGAGTGTGGACAGATAGCCGACGGCCTCGATCAGGTTGGTCTTGCCGTTCCCATTGGCGCCCAGGAAAACCGTTCCACCGGGCGAAAGTTCGAGTTCGGCGGCCTCCCATGACCGGAAATCGCGCAGTGACAGCGCACGCACGTGCATCCGGCTAGTCCACCATGCCCGCGATCGGATCCAGTACCGGCCCCGGCTGGGGATACTCGAACGCGCGCGGCGGATTCGCCGCGCGCGCCGAGTTTTTCACAGGTTTGTCAACACTGTGCACAGGTATGTCGTCCGTGCCGGGTCGATGGGTTGCCGAACGGGCTCAGCCCGGCAACCGCACCGGCATCAGCAGGTAGATGTAGTTGCCGCTGAGGGCCGAGAACGCGCCCGACTCCAGCTGGGCGGGCTCCTCCTCCGGCGCCGGCAGGAACACGGCCGGGCGGCTGGGAGTGGTGAAACCGAAGGTCACCCGGTCCGAATGCGAGGCGGAGAGGCCGTCGAGCAGGTAGCCGGGGTTGAAGGCGATGGTCAGCGGCTCACCGCGGAACTCGGCCTCCAGCCACTCCTCGGCGCGGCCGGCGTCGTCGCCACCGGCGGAGAGCAGCAGGCCCTCCTCGGAGAACTCCAGCCGCACCTGGGCGCCGCGCTCGGCCACCAGGGCCACACGCTTGATGGCTTCGGTCAGCGCGCTCACCGCGAGGGTGGCGATGGAGGTGTGCTCCTTGGGGAGCAACTGCCGGAACTTGGGGAATTCCGCGTCGAGCAGGCGCGTGGTAGTGCGGCGGCCGCCGTTCACGATGCCCAGCAGGCCGTCGGTGCCGGTACCGAAGGCCAGCTGCACCGGCTGATCGGACGCACCGAGGGTCTTCGCGGACTCGGACAGGGTGCGGGCCGGGACCAGCACCGCGGTCTCCACATCGGCGCGGCCCGGCTGCCATTCCAGCTCGCGCACGGCGAGACGGAAGCGGTCGGTCGCGGCCAGGACCACCTTGGGGCCTTCGATCTCGACGCGGATACCGGTGAGCATGGGGAGGGTGTCGTCGCGACCGGCGGCCACGGCCACCTGGGAGACTGCCTCGGAGAACAGGTCCACGGCGAGCTCACCGGTCTGCGGCGGCAGCTCGGGAAGCTGGGGATAGTCCTCGACCGGCATGGTCGGCAGGGAGAACTTGGCGCTGCCACAGGCGATCAGCACGCGGGTGCCGTCCACCGACACGTCCACCGGCTTGTTGGAGAGCGCCTTGGTGATATCGGCCAGCAGGCGGCCCGATACCAGCACCTGACCCGGACCGGCGACCTCCGCGGCCACCCGCATCTGCGCGGAGACCTCGTAATCGAAACCGGAGACCGTCAGGCCGTCCTCGTCAGCCACGAGAAGCACGCCACCGAGCACAGGCACCGGAGGCCGCGACGGCAGGCTGCGGGCCACCCAGGCTACGGATTCGGCGAAGTCCTCGCGGGCGACCCGAAACTTCATGCTTGCAAGCTCCATCGCCCGGTCTGTCCTCTCCACTGTCGGTCGTTCGGATCTTCGGATCAGTAATCGGCAGTCTCGCACACGGGGCCGACACCAAACCGTACCTGCGCGAGACCGACGTGCCTACGGCGACCCTCCGGCTCACCACCGGAACTCTGGTGGGCGCTCACGGGCGTTGCCCCTGAACCCCTTCGGCACCGATCCCTTGCCCGTCCTTCTCCTTGCTGCCCGATCGGGTGGGGAGGGGCTGCCCATCGAACCGTGCCCTCCCAACCCGAGATTCCACACACCCTGTTTTAGAAGAACCTTTTCTAGAAGAAGAACTGAAGTAGTAGTAGGTCCTGTTAGTTCTGTGGACTTCGGCCATTCACCCAGGTCGGAGCATCCGGCGGCGTGTGGATGTCGTCGGGGTGGCTCGAGGATGAACAACGCGTGGCTGTGGAGTTGACCTGCTACTCCACATCTCTCCTCGAGCCATCCTCGAGTTGGTCCCACGTTTCGGGCCATGCTGCGCACATCTGAGCGAAACCGGGGACAACTCGAGGATTCCTCGAGGACCTGACATGGACTCCTCGAGGAATCCACAGGCCGCTGAGCGCATCCGGGCAGGTCAGCCCTCGAGGATGAATCCACCTGTGGGAACTGTGCACGAAAAGTTGTGCACCCCTGTGCATGACGGCCTGGGGGCAACCCGGTGGACAACAGTGGGATTCCTCGAGGAGTCCACACACCTTCCTCGAGGACTCCTCGAGGAATCCACAACCCCGGAAAACAAAGAACCCCACGTCAGACGACGTGGGGTCCTGTGGACTGTGGATCAGCGCGAACGCTGTTTGATTCGGGCTGTGAGTTCTTGAACCTGGTCGTACACACGCCGCCGCTCGGTCATCTCCTTGCGCACCTTCTTCTCCGCGTACATGACCGTGGTGTGGTCGCGGCCGAAGGCCTGGCCGATTTTGGGCAGCGACAGATCGGTGAGCTCACGGCACAGATACATGGCGATCTGCCGGGCCTGCGCCAGCGGCCGCGCCTTGCCTGGACCGGTCAGCTCCTCCAGCGTGGTGTTGAAGTACTCCGCGGTCACGGCCATGATCGTGGCCGCCGTGATCTCCAGCGTCGCGGTGTCGGGCATCAGATCCCGCAGCACCACCTCGGCCAGCGACAGATCCAGCGGCTGCCCGTTCAGCGACGCGAACGCGGTGACGCGGATCAGCGCGCCCTCCAGCTCGCGAATATTGCGCTCCACCCGGCTGGCGATCAGTTCGAGCACATCGTGCGGCACGTCCAGGCGGTCCATGCGGGCCTTCTTGCGCAGGATCGCGATACGGGTCTCCAGCTCCGGCGGCTGCACATCGGTGATGAGCCCCCACTCGAACCGGGTGCGCAGCCGCTCCTCCAGCGTCGCCAGCTGCTTGGGCGGCCGGTCGGAGGACACCACGATCTGCTTGTTGGCGTTGTGCAGGGTGTTGAAGGTGTGGAAGAACTCCTCCTGGATACCTTCCTTGCCCTCGATGAACTGGATGTCGTCGACCAGCAGGATGTCGGTCTCCCGGTAGCGGCGCTTGAACGCCACCTTCCGGTCGTCACGCAGCGAGTTGATGAAGTCGTTGGTGAATTCCTCGGTGGACACGTACTTCACCCGCATGCCCGGGAACAGCCGCTGCGCGTAGTGGCCGGCCGCGTGCAGCAGGTGCGTCTTGCCCAAACCCGAAGCGCCCCAGACGAACAGCGGATTGTAGGCGCGCGCCGGCGCCTCCGCGATGGCCACCGCCGCGGCGTGCGCGAAGCGGTTCGAGGCGCCGATGACGAAGGTGTCGAAGGTGTACTTCGCGTTCAGGCTGGCCGAGGACGGCGCGGGCGCGGGCTCGCGTTCGGGCGTCCGGTTGAAATAGGTCGGCCACGAATTGCGGACATTCACCACCGGCTCGTCGTCGTGCGCCTCGTCCACCGGCCGGCGCGCGGCCGGTTCCTCCGAATAACGCGGCGCGGGTTCGTCCGAATAACGCTGGGGCGCGGGCTCGTCCGAGTACCGCTGCGGGGCGGGTTCATCGGCATAGCGCTGCGGTTCGTCGGAATACCGTTGTGAGGCGGGACGGACGGGTTCGTCCTCGGGGTCCGGCGAGAACAGCGACTCCTGCCCGGGCGGCATGGGCGCGCTGCGATGGTTGTCGCGGCGCCGGGGCGGCGCGGGCGGCTCCCCGACCGGCATCGGACGGTCCGGCGCCGACATCGGCAACTCTTCGGCCATCGGCGGCTGCCCGAATTCCACAGGTGGATAAGCATCGCGCTCGTCGTACTCGGCCGGGTAGTCCTGGGGAGGGAGGTAGCGCGGCGCCGCGTACTCCTGCGGACTCGGATACATGGGCTGTGGACGCTCGCCCAGCGGCGGCTCGGCCGGATACGCGGGAGGCGCGGGTTCGGGTTCGCGCGGGCGCTCGGGCCGGGAGGTCATGCGCGCGTGCCGCGGGGCATTCCCCGAGCGACCGGCGGGCGGATGCTGTTGCGCGCGAATGCGCACGCCCAGGCCCTCGACCTGGAGACCGCGGCGGGCCAGGGATCGCAGAATGAGCTCCCGCAGGTCCCGCTCGACCGTCACCTGCGCCATCGTGCCCGGCACCGAGAGCAGGGCGAAGCCCTGCGCGAAGGTGATCGGTTCGATAGTGTTGAGCCACGCCTTGTGGGCCTTGCTGACCGGCTGGATCTCCCCGTCCGCGGAACCACTCGCCAACTCGGCGATCACCTCTGGCCAGACAGCCGTCAGCACATTCTGCTCGTCGTCCACGAACGTAGTCCTCCCCGGATGTAGGTCGATAGGAGCAGACGGTCTGCGCTGCTCGGCTCCCCCGGTCACCGGGCGTCGGCGAGTCACCGTCGGCCCTACGAATATGCCACTCCAGGGGTCTTTCCACACAATTATCCACAGATGTGGACAACCTGGGGATACGCACAACTGCGTGTCTGATTCCCCGAATCTGGCGCGTACCTGCGGGTTCACAGCAATCAGCTGGCAAAGTCAACCGCAGTCGCAGCGAAGGACTGGAAAGGACCGTACACGACGCCCGCGCCGCGACACGAACCCGCAGCAAACGCCACGCGGAACGATCGATCCAGTGCGGAAATCGGGCCCCTACCCCCGAGTTTGACCCTCGTCCAGGGGGTAAGTACCCTTCTACAGTCACCCTATGGTGCGGTGGCGGCTGTCTGCTGCCCGTGCCGACAAGGGTATTGCGCCGAGAGACCCAGGTCCCTCGAGAGCACTGTTTCACCGACA
Source organism: Nocardia sp. NPDC059229 (assembly GCF_042754165.1). Classification (NCBI taxonomy): domain Bacteria; kingdom Bacillati; phylum Actinomycetota; class Actinomycetes; order Mycobacteriales; family Nocardiaceae; genus Nocardia; species Nocardia sp. NPDC059229. Next base: position 270,748 of record NZ_JBHZAK010000007.1, on the reverse strand, counting down.
AGCTTCGGGCGTCACCGGATGCCCACCACCTAGAGGAGTGTTGACCGTGGCCAAGGGCAAGCGGACGTTCCAGCCGAACAACCGTCGTCGGGCGCGCGTCCACGGCTTCCGTCTTCGGATGCGGACCCGTGCGGGTCGTGCCATCGTCTCGGCGCGCCGTGGCAAGGGCCGCGCCAAGCTCACGGCCTGATTCGGTAACCCCCGGATGCGGCGTCGTATGTGCGACTCGCCGTCCGGTCTCCGGTCCCCCATCCGCCCGCACTCCGCTGGATGCTCAGGTGCTGCCTGAGCCCTACCGGCTGCACCGGCGCATCGACTTTTCCCGGACGGTGCGCCAGGGCCGGCGGATCGGGAGACGGGACCTCGTTGTGCACGTACTGCTACACGATGATCAGTCGAGCGGATCGACCCCGGCCATCCGGGTGGGCGGTCCGCGTTTCGGCTTGATCGTCAGCAAGGCGGTGGGTCCGGCGGTGGTACGCCACCGGGTGGCCCGCCGCCTGCGTCATATCTGCGCAAGCTTGACGGCCGAATTGCCCGGCGGCGCAGACATTGTCATTCGCGCCCTGCCGGGTGCGGCCGGCGCGCCCTCCGACGAACTGCTGCGTCAATTACACAGCGGTTTGCGCAAGCTCGGTGCTCTGTCATGAACGCCCTGCGCGCCGCTGCCCGGATACCGGCCAAAGCTCTGATATTCCTCATCGAGCTGTATCGGACCTATATCTCCCCCACCCGCATGCCGGTGTGCCGATTCACTCCCTCGTGCAGTGAGTACGCGGTGACGGCGCTGCGCACCCGCGGACTGTTCGTCGGGCTCGGACTGACGGCCGTCCGATTGGCGAAATGTGCGCCCTGGCACCCTGGTGGGTGGGACCCCGTACCGGAGCGCAAGCACCGGCACGCGGCATCAGCTTACGAAGGATCATCGCCCGCGGTGACCGAGGATACGAACGACGGGAGTGCATAGCGCCGTGCTCGACTTCATCTATTACCCGGTGTCGGCCATTCTGTGGTTCTGGCACCAGGCATTCGGGTATGTGCTGGGCAAGAACAGCGGATTCGCCTGGGCACTGGCCGTGGTGTTCCTGGTGTTCACGTTGCGGCTCGTGCTCTACAAGCCGTTCGTGAAGCAGGTGCGCACCACCCGGCAGATGCAGGAGTTGCAGCCCCAGATCAAGGAGCTGCAGAAGAAGTACAAGAACGACCGTCAGGAGATGACGGTCCAGATGCAGAAGCTGCAGAAGGAACACGGCTTCAACCCACTGATGGGCTGTCTGCCGGTGCTGCTGCAGGTTCCGGTGTTCCTGGGTCTGTTCCACGTGCTGCGGTCGTTCAACCGCACCGGCCACGGGATCGGGCAGCTGGGCATGACGCCCTACGACAATGCCCACACCCCGAACTACATCTTCTCCGCGGCCGATGTTCAGTCCTTCCTGTCCGCCCGGCTCTTCGGCGCTCCCCTCTCGGCCTACATCACCGAGCCCGCCACCGTGCTGCAGTCCTTCGCCGACTACGGCGGCGTGCCGACCAAGCTGGCCATCGCGCTGGTCTCGATTCCGCTCATGGTGATCGCCGGTGTCGCGACCCACATGAACGCCCGCGCCTCGGTGGCCCGGCAGTCCGCGGAGGCCGCGGCCAACCCGCAGGCCGCCATGATGAACAAGATGGCGCTGTACGTCTTCCCGCTCGGTGTGCTCGTGGGTGGTCCGTTCCTCCCCGTCGCCATCCTGATCTACTGGGTCTCCAACAACATCTGGACCTACGGGCAGCAACACCTCGTCTTCGGCCGCATCGAGAAGGAAGAAGAAGAGAAGAAGCAGGCGGCCCTGGAGCGTCGCGCGCAGAACGCCCCGAAGCCGGGCGCCAAGCCGGTCGACGTCCGCAAGAAGCAGGCGGCCGCCAAGGTCGAGGGCGCCGTCTCCGATGCCGTCGAGGACGCCGTCTCCGATGCGCCGCAGGCGTCCCAGAATGGTGCCAAGCCCGCGCCCGGCGCCCGGCCGAGCACCGGCAAGAAGCGCTCCGGTAATCGTGGCCGCGCCAACCAGAAGCGGCGTCGCTGAGACTTACAACACCAGATGAAGGAAACAACCATGACTGTTGAAACCGACGGAGGGGAACCCACTGTGACGGCAGCGACTGCGGCACCGGACGCCGCGACCGACGCCGAGGAAGCGCTCATCGAAGAGGGTGAGATCGCCGGCGATTACCTCGAGCAGCTGCTGGACGTGCTCGACTTCGACGGCGATATCGACCTCGATGTCGAGGGCGACCGCGCCGTCGTGAGCATCGACGGCGGCAAGGATCTGGCGAAGCTGGTCGGTCGCCGGGGTGAGGTGCTGGACGCGCTCCAGGAGCTGACCCGGCTGGCCGTGCAGCAGGCGACCGGCGTGCGCAGTCGGCTCATGCTGGATGTCGCGGGCTGGCGGGCCAATCGTCGTTCGGAGCTGAGCGCGCTCGGCACCGAGGCGGCCAAGCGCGTGCTGGAAACCGGTGAGCGTGAAGCCCTCGCCCCCATGACCCCGTTCGAGCGCAAGATCGTCCACGACGCCGTGGCCGCCCTCGACGGTGTGGTGAGCGAGAGCGAAGGCGTGGAGCCGAACCGTCGCGTGGTGGTACTCCCCGCCTGACACGCGGACACGTACGGCAGGGCCCCCGGGTTGCAGAGACCCGGGGGCCCTACGCTTATCTGGAGTCGTCCCCCGTCGCAATTCGCCACCGTGCGAGGGGGTTCGGGGGCACGATCCCCGACAGTCCCCATGGGTTGGGCAAGTTCGTTCGGAAGGATGTTTCACGTGGAACCTGACACCGAGATGACCGCTCCGGGTCCGGTCGATCCCCCGGCCGCGGCCGCGGTCGTTTTCGGCGATCGGCTCGACAAGGCCCGGCTCTACTACACCGCCCTCGCCACCGCGGGTGTGGAGCGCGGACTGATCGGCCCGCGTGAGGTCCCCCGGCTGTGGGATCGCCACATTCTCAACTGCGCGGTGATCGGTGACCTGATCCCCCACGGCGTGCGCGTGGTCGACATCGGCAGCGGGGCGGGCCTGCCCGGCATCCCGCTCGCGATTGCCCGCCCCGATCTCCGAATCACCTTGGTGGAGCCGCTGCTTCGCCGGACCGTCTTCCTGGCCGAGTTCGTGGCCGAGGCCGGACTCGACAATGTGCTCATTGTGCGCGGCCGGGCCGAGCAGGCCGGCGTGAAGAAGGAGGCGGGCGGCGCGGACATCGTCACCTCCCGCGCGGTCGCTCCCCTGGCGAAGCTGGCGGGGTGGTCCATGCCGCTGGTCCACGAACACGGACGGATGCTGGCGCTCAAGGGAATCAGCGCCGCCGAGGAACTCGAGCGCGATCGCGACGATCTGACCAAGGCGGGCGCGGGGCACGCCGAGGTCCTGGAATGTGGTGTGGGAGTGCTCGAGACGCCGACCTATGTCATCAGTGCCGAGCGGTTGGCACGCGCCGAGCGCCGGGCGGAGCGCAAGGGCGGGGGTCGTGGGACCAATCGCCCGAAGCGTCACTGACGAAGCTCGGGCGACTTCGGGGTCGCGATGTTTCATGTGAAACATGAAGCCGGTTGCGAGCTTTGAGTGGTTTCGCGGGTGAGTTTCCCCGACTCGGGGCGTGTCGCGGTGCGAAGCTGCCCGTTCAACTTCCGTATTGTGTCCTCTACTGGCAAGCTAATGAACGTCGAGCGTGAACGACTTCCAGCCGATTCGAGCCAGCCCTCGGTGACAACGCAGCGTCGCGGCCGTTGCTGCCAGGTGCGCGAAATTCTGCTCGGCCATGTGTCTTTGAGTTCTTCGGGTTAGGAGCCTGTATGTCCAACGGTCCGGCGAATGTTTCACGGGAAACAACGTCCCGGGTTCCCGGCATGCTCGATAGCGGTCCCTTCGATACCGACGAGTTCAGCCGTACCCCGTTCGGGAACATCTCCGCTGACACCCCGATTGCCGCCGAGGCGCAGCGCGCGAGTCAGGTGCTGTCGGGCACCAATGCCCAGATTCCGCGTCCCCGGGAACAGCGCATCATCACCATCGCCAATCAGAAGGGCGGCGTGGGCAAAACCACGACGGCCGTGAATCTGGCTGCCGCGCTCGCTATTCAGGGCATGCGGGTGCTGGTCATCGACCTCGACCCGCAGGGCAATGCCAGCACAGCCCTCGGCATCGAGCACCACTCGGGCATCCCCTCCAGCTACGAACTCCTCATCGGCGAGTGCTCGGTCAGCGACGCCATCCAGCAGAGCCCGCACAATGAACGGCTGCTGTGCATCCCGGCCACCATCGACCTGGCCGGCGCGGAGATCGAACTCGTCTCCATGGTCGCCCGCGAGGGCCGGCTCAAGGCCGCCATCCAGGAGGCCAATCTCGCCGGGTACGACATCGACTACGTCATGATCGACTGCCCGCCGTCGCTGGGTCTGCTCACCGTCAATGCGATGGTCGCCGCCAAGGAGGTGCTGATCCCCATCCAGTGCGAGTACTACGCACTCGAGGGCGTGGGTCAGTTGCTCCGCAATATCGGTCTGGTGCAGGCACATCTGAATCCCGGATTGCACGTCTCCACCGTCGTTCTCACCATGTACGACGGCCGCACCAAGCTCGCCGATCAGGTGGCCGAGGAGGTGCGCTCACACTTCGGCGATGCAGTGCTGCGCGCGGTCATCCCGCGCAGCGTGAAGGTGTCGGAGGCTCCCGGCTACGGCATGACCGTCCTCGATTACGATCCGGGCTCGCGGGGTGCGATGAGCTACCTCGATGCCGGACGTGAGATCGCGTCGCGTAACTCGGCGCGCCAGACTGCGCCGGCGCCCGTTTCGGACGCACAATCCGGTGTGTAGGTGAATCTCGGTGGCGGTGAAGGTGAACAACGGAAGGGGTCGTTAGGCCGATGAGTCAGGCGAAGAAGGGTGGACTGGGGCGCGGCCTCGCGGCACTGATCCCGACCGGCCCGGCGACCACGCCCGGCGGGCTCGGCAGTGCCGCCGCCAATGTTGTCATCGGCCTGGATCCGGTTGGTCCGCAGCCGGCGTCGGCGTACCTGCATCGGGTTCCCGATCCGGTCGAGTCGGCCGTCGACGGCACGGACGCGGGTGCGGTCTACCGGGAGATCCCGCCGGAGCAGATCGAGCCGAATCCCAAGCAGCCGCGCACCGTCTTCGAAGAAGAGGCGCTGGCCGAACTGGTGCACTCCATCAAGGAATTCGGTCTGATGCAGCCCATCGTGGTGCGTCAGGTCGAGTCCGTACCGGTCCCCCGCTATCAGCTCATCATGGGCGAGCGGCGGTGGCGGGCCAGCCAGGAGGCGGGCCTGCCCGCCATCCCGGCCATCGTGCGTGAGACCGCGGACGACTCCATGCTGCGAGACGCGTTGCTGGAGAACATCCATCGGGTGCAGCTGAACCCGCTCGAAGAGGCGGCCGCCTATCAGCAGCTGCTGGAGGAGTTCGGCGTCACCCACGAGGAACTGGCCTCGCGCATCGGCCGTTCGCGTCCGGTCGTCACCAATATGATTCGCCTGCTGAAGCTTCCGATTCCGGTGCAGCGCCGGGTGGCGGCCGGCGTGCTGTCGGCCGGGCATGCCCGTGCCGTGCTGGCCCTGGAGGCGGGGTCCGACGCGCAGGAGGCCCTGGCCGCGCGGATCGTGGCGGAGGGCATGTCGGTCCGGGCGACCGAGGAAGCCGTCACCCTGGCGAACCGGAATCCGGATGCGGTTACTCCCCCGGCGCCCAAGCGCAAGCCGATTCAGATGCCGGGTCTGCAGGACGTGGCGGAGCGGTTGTCGGAGTCCTTCGACACCCGCGTGACGGTCAGTCTGGGCAAGCGCAAGGGCAAGATCACGGTCGAGTTCGGCTCCATCGATGATCTGGAGCGAATTGTCAGTCTCATGGAGCAGTCGAAGCCCTAGAGTGGGTCCACCCCGAGGGTCACAGTGGAAACGTCACTGTGACGTTCGGGTTCATGGCCCTGGAGAGGCGTAAAGCGTTGATCGCTTATTCTTTTTGGCGAGCACTGTGTGATGCGGCGTGAGTGTGGATGAATCAGACAGCTGGAGGCTGAGCAGAGCGGTGTCGACCAGCGTGACCGCACTTACCCTCGGCGGACTCGACAAACTTCCGGTACACGCGCGGCGGTGCGTGTTCTGGGAGATCGATCCGGCCGTGGCGGCGGATTCCCATAGCTTCAGCGACCCGACCTTCGAGAAGGAGGCCTGGCTCTCCACCGTCATGTTGCAGTGGGGGTCGTGCGGACAGGTCGCCGTGGTGGACGACCGGTCGGCGGGCTGCGCGCTCTATGCGCCGCCCAGCGCGGTGCCGCGTGCCGGTCTCTTCCCCACCTCCCCGGTGAGCCCGGATGCGGTGCTGCTGACCACGCTGAGCGCCGAAATGCCCTACCGTGACACCGACATAGCCCTGCAGCTGATTCAGGCCGTGGTGGGCGATCTGGTGCGCCGCGGTGTGCGGGCCATCGAGGCGTTCGGTATTCGCAAGGATCCGCCGACCACCGCGATGCCGGCCGTCGGTTCCATGACCCTGCGCGAGCGGATCGGCACGCCGCGCCGCTCCCCCGCGCCTGCCCCGTCCGGGTGTTCGCCGGAGCAGTGCATGATCGAGGCCGACTTCCTGGAGGACGTCGGTTTCAAGGTGGTCGCCTCGCATCATCGATTCCCGCGCCTGCGTCTGGAATTGGATCACGAGCACCTGTGGAAGGAAGACGTCGAGCGGGCGCTCGATCAGCTCCTCGCGGCGGCCGCGCTGACCATGCCGACCCGCATCGCGACGCGGTAGCCACCCGCATCGCCATGCGGTAGCCCACCCACTCCCCCAACGAAAAACCCCTCCAGCCCAGAATGGGTTGGAGGGGTTTGTTTCATGTGAAACATCAGAGCCGGTCTGCGGCCGCCAGTTCCTCGGCGAGCAGTTCGGCGAATGTGTATGTCCCCGTGGGCTGGTCGTCCTGGCCCAGCAGATACAGCCGCTTCACGGAGATCAGGATCGCCTCGGCGATCACGTCGCGCATGCGCGGGTTGGTCAGCACCGAGGAGTCGTAATCACTGGTCAGGTAGCCGATGTCGACCTGGACGGTCGGCATCTTGGTGAGCCGCAGCAGATCCCAGGTGCGGGCGTGGGTCCGGCAGTCCTGCAACGAGGTTCGCGCCACGATCTCGCGCTGGATGAACCCGGCCAGCACCTGTCCGATCATGGACGTGGAGCCGTGCGAGTTGCCGAAGTGGAAGCTGGCCACGCCGCTGGCGGCACCGCTGTCATTGCTGGCGCAGCGCAGCGAGATCATCAGGTCGGCGTCGAAGGTGTTGGAGGTCTCGGCCCGCTCGGCGTCGGAGGGGTTGGCCCCCCACGGCCGGGACAGGAAGGTCTCCATACCGGTTGCGGCCATGCGTCCCTCGAGCCGGCTGGCCAGATCCCAGAGGATCTCCGATTCGTAGACGTCACCGAATTCGGTCGGCACCGGGGAGCCCTTGTCGGGTCCGCCCAGGCCCGGATCGATGACGATGCGCTTACCGGTGAGCTGCGGCCCGGCCCGGTGCACCACCTCTTCCTCGGCGATGCGGTGCGGGTTGCCGCCGGTGACGCGGGCGCCCAGCAGATCCAGCGAGCGCAGGGTGTCGGGACCGCAGATACCGTCCGAGGACAGCCCGATCTCGCGCTGGAACGAGGTGAGCGCGTCGTGGGTGTGCGGGCCGAAGTAGCCGTCCACCCGGTGCACGTAGAAGCCCAGATCCTGCAGTCGCCGCTGCAGGGTGGCGACATCGTCGCCGTACAGCGGTGCGGACAGCTGGTAGATGAGGGTCCGCGCGCCGAGGCGGTAGGACGCCTCTTTCAGCGCGCGGTAGGTCGCCGGACCGACCACGCCGTCGACCAGGAGTCCGCGGTGCTGCTGGAAGGCACGCACCGCGGAGTCCAGATCATGGTCGAAGGTCGCGTCGGCGTCCTTCCAGTACTCCCCGATCGGACCCGAGGGGTCGCTGTTGGGGCGGGAATGCAGGAACCCGAGGCTTGCCAGGGTGCTCCGAACCTCTGCTACGGCTGGTCCTGTATCGCCGTGACGAAGTCGGTGCATGCGTGAGAGCCCTTTCCTTCCGCCAACCCGGGTACCCATTCATGCGGCGGTTCACACCTACGCACGACCGGAGCGTCGAACGATTGTTTCAGACCCGGACCGAATTTCGGCAACTGTCGAGTGCAGGCATCCTACGGCGAGTCGTTAAAGAACTTCTTCCAGTTCGCGCAAGAGGGCAGCTTTGCCCTTCGCACCGACGATCCGCTTGGTTTCCTTGCCCCCTTGGAACAGGACCATAGTAGGCAACGACATGATGCCGTAGTGGGCCGCGGTCTCGGGGTTGTTGTCGGCGTCCACCTTGGCGATGGTGATCTTGTCCGTGTTGGCGGCGGCGATCTCATCCAGCACCGGTGCGACCATCTTGCACGGGCCGCACCAGGCGGCCCAGAAGTCGACGAGAACGGGCTTCTCGCTGAGCAATACCTCGTCGGCGAACGTGGCGTCGGTCACCGTCTTGGTGGCACCGGTCTTGGCGTCGGACATGCCTAGCTCCTTTTAGTTGTTCACTTCCACCGGCTGACCGGCGTGATCGAGGGTGTTGGTGGTGATGTCACCCTGCTCGGCGAGCCAGCGCTCGGCGTCGATGGCCGCGCGGCAGCCGGTACCGGCGGCGGTGATGGCCTGCCGGTAGGTGTGATCGACCAGGTCGCCGGCGGCGAAGACGCCCGGCAGCGAGGTGTAGGTGCTCTGGCCCTGGACCAGCACGTAGCCCTCGCCGTCCAGATCGACCTGGCCGCGCACTAGTTCACTGCGCGGGTCGTGGCCGATGGCGACGAACAGACCGGTGGCGGCCAGCTCGGAGGTCTCGCCGGTGCGGGTGTCGCGCAGGGTCAGACTGGTGACCGCGGTATCCCCGTGCACCGCAACGACTTCCGAGTTCAGGACGAAGCGGATCTTGTCGTTGTTCTTGGCCCGCTCCAGCATGATGCGGGAGGCGCGGAACTCCTCGCGGCGGTGGATGATGGTCACCGAGCTGGCGAACTTGGTGAGGAAGGTCGCCTCCTCCATGGCCGAGTCGCCGCCGCCGATCACCACGATGTCCTGGCCCTTGAAGAAGAAGCCGTCACAGGTGGCGCAGGCGCTGACGCCGCGGCCGAGCAGCTCCTGCTCGCCCGGGACGTTCAGGTAGCGGGCCGCGGAGCCCATGGCGAGGATCACAGCGTAGGCCTCGTGGACCTCGCCGCCGACGGTCACCTTCTTGATGGGACCGGTCAGGTCGAGCGCGTCGACGTCCTCGGTGCGGATGTCGGTGCCGAAGCGCTTGGCCTGCTCCCGCATCTCCTCCATGAGGTCGGGGCCCATGATGCCCTCGCGGAAGCCGGGGAAGTTCTCGACCTCGGTGGTGGTCATGAGCGCGCCGCCGAACTGGGTGCCCTCGAAGAGCAGCGGTTCCAGTTCCGCCCGGGCGGCGTACACCGCGGCGGTGTAGCCGGCCGGACCGGAACCGACGATGATCAGGTCGCGAACAGGCGTGCTCAAGGTGGCCCTCCGAAGCTGTTGTGCAGAATCTCGATCGCTCGAGCGTGAGCGTGTCGGTCAACAACAGCCTAAACGCTGTTGTTCCCGCAGCTTCCCGACCTCGGACCTCAGCCGATATCGGCGCGTCCGAGCACCTGGGGATTGCCTGGGCCGCAGGCTGTTCCGAGGACGGCGGCGGTGATCTGCGGAGGTTTGGGTCCGGCCAGCAACACCAGTACCCCGGGTGTGCCGGAGAACACGACGCTGCGGGAGCCGAGCACCTGGCGGTCCAGCCCGGCCGCCTGCAGGCACGCGGCGAGCGCGTTGCCGGCCGCCAGTGGGCCGGTGATGTCGTGGCGGCCCATGGCGGTGAGGACGGCCGTCGGCGCCAGACCCGGGTCCAGGTTGGCGTCGGCGGCCGGTTGGGCGGCCGGGGCCACGGTGCGGGTGCTGACGGCGTCCACGGCCACCACGGCGCCCGCGACCACCGCCGCGGCGGCCGCGGCGACGGTGAGCCAGCGCAGGCGGCGGGAGGGGGTCTCGGACGGGACGGGCTCGCCGGGATCCGTGTCGTCCTCGAACGCAGCCGGGGGTTCGGGATCCTCGAGCTCCCGGGGATCGAGCCGGCCGGTATCGAAGACGGAGCCGTCGAGCACCGGCATGGGGGCGGTGGAGGGCGGGGCCGGATGGGTGGAGCGGGTGACGGGCGGCGGCGCGACGGGCAGCCGGGTGACGGTGGCAGGCCGGTCGGCGGTGGCCGGACCGGTGGCCGGGTTCTCGTCGCCGGTGGCGAGGTTTTCGATCATGCGTTCCAGACGGGCGGCCACGTCGGCGGGCATGGGGTGGGCGATGTGTTCGTCGTGGCCGAGGTCGTGCAGGCGATCGTCGACGCGGTCGAGTGAGTGCAGATAGCGCATGGCCTCCGGGTCGCGCCGGACCGCGGGCCAGAGCCGCTCGGATTCTTCCGGCGGCAGACTGCCGCCGTGCAGATCGGCGAGCAGTTCGGTGGAGAAGGGCGGCGTGGGTACCGCGGTACCCGCCATTGCTCCTCCGGTGTCCTCCATTGCCCCTCCAGGGCCTCGAGTAGGAAACGCAGACCTGTCTTTGTATCCGACGCAGCGGAACCGTTCAAGGTTCCCCCAATATCGCGGTGTTCGAGTGGAATTCAGGTGTTCATCGCAGGTCCGGTGTTCGCTTCGTGAAAGTGCGCCGCGAGCCGCCGCCGTCCGCGGGCGCACCGGCTCTTGACAGTGCCCTCCGGAATGCCCAGCAGCGCAGCCGCATCCGCGATGGAGTAGCCCTCGAGCTCGATGGCGACCAGGGCGGTGCGCTGGTCGGCGGGCAGGGTGAACAGCGCCTCGTCGACCATCAGGGTGGCCTCCAGGGCCGCGAAATCGTCTCGCGGGCAGCGTGGTTCGTCGGCCGTGTCCTCGGACAGGGGTTCGGTGCGGCGCAGCTTGTTGCGGCGGATGCGGTCCAGGCAGGCATTGACCACGATGCGGTGCAGCCAGCTGCGCACCTCGGCGTCGCCGCGAAAGGCGCCCGCGGCCTTGTGCGCGGACAGCAGGGCGTCCTGGAGCGAGTCGGCGGCGTCCTCGGGGCCGTAGGAGGCGCGTAGCGCGGTCTGCCAGAGATGGTCGCGGTGGCGGCGGAGCAGTTCGGCGAAGGCGTAGGGCGCCCCACCGGCGTGGGCGGTGAGCAGGTCGCGATCGCTGACCTGCGGTGCTTCCACGAGTTCGTGCGCTGACGACAATGCTTCCCCTCAGACCGGTGGCACGGCCTGTTCACGGGCCGGGCGTCACCGAGATGTGTGGCTGTCATCCGGGACCGTAGAAGTCGGCGCCCGGGAGCTCCCCTTGCCGAGAGTACGCAAGATCATATCGAGGATAACGATTCGGTAGCAACGAAAATCGAGAAAAAGCGCAGGTAGCAGCCGCTTGGTCTGAGTTGCGCGATCTGCTTGTAACCATCGCTCAGCGTTGCTCAACTCTCAGGTTCGCGGCCCGTCTCGTTCTGGACTGACGGAGCGGGGGAGCGAAGCGGAGGAGCGGAGGAGCGAAGAACGAGACCTTCGGGGCAGCGAACCAGCCCGGAGCGAATCGGAGGGCAAATTAGACGCTGGCTTCGAACCGGATCTCGGCGATCGAAGACTGGAACTGGCCCCCGTTGTTGGCCAGCTGGGTGATCCACACCAGCACGTAACGGGCCGGTTGATCGGCCCGCACCGGAATCTCGGTGGTGCCGTCGCCGAGCACCGCCGACCCGATCAGCTGGGTCTGATCCAGGGTCGGCGAGGCGGTCGGCGAGGTGCGGATCTCGACCTGCGTTCCGGGCGAAGGCGATTCGATGATCACCTTGGTCAGCTTGCTGGGGCTGCCCAGGGTGGTCAGCACGCCCACGCCCTTCTTCAGGGCCGGGAACTGCTGGAAGTAGGCGTCGGTACGCCAGGTGGTGGCCGGGTTGTTGTCCAGCACCGCCGCGACGCTGCCGACATTGTCCGGGGTGCCCTCCGGGGAGAACACCGTGGCGCCGGTGACCGGCACCGGCACCCCGCCGGTGGCCGGCGCACTGGCCGGAGCCTGGGACGCGCCGGGGCTGGCCGGCGCCGTCGCCGAGGTGGTGAGGCCGATATTGCGCTGTTCGTTGAGCGGCGCGTTGGAGGAGCCGGGCGCGAAGACGCTCAGCAGCCACCAGATGATGACGCCGACCACCAGCGCGGCCAGCACGCCCAGACCGACCAGGATCCACATCATCCGCTGCGAGCGTTCCTTCTCGGCGGCGAGCAGTTCCGGATCGGCGAGGGTCTCGTCGGGTGCGCTGGGCGGCTTCTGACCCAGGCGCAGCACCGGGATGAAGTCGGTCTTCTGGTCCACCACCGACGCCTGCTCCAGCACGTGCTGGACGGTGGCGGCGGTGCGCACGCCCTTATTGGACTCCAGCGACCGCACCGCGACCGCGGAGATCTCGAACGGCACCTCGGGGCGAATGGTTCTGGGCTCCACCGGCGTTCCGTCCGGGCCGAAGTCGGCCAGCGGCAGGCCGCCGACGGTGGCCGCGCTGCCGGAGATGCCGCCGACCCGGATCGGCCAGTGCGCGGTCATGAGCGCGTAGAGCATGGCGCCCAGGCCCCGCACGTCGGACTGGGCGTCCGAGTCGGACAGCGTGCCGGGGAAGGCCAGCACGGCGTCGCCGGCGGCGCTGATGCGCACCCGGTCCGGATGGTCGATGGACAGCGAACCGCCACCGCGGTGCGCCATTTCGGCCGCGGCCGCCAGCGCCCGGACGGCGCGCGCGGCGCCGATCGGCGACGGCACGGTCTCGGCCATCTCCTTGAGTGAGCGGCCGGGGGTCCACTCGGCCACCACGATGCCGCCGGAGGAGCCGCGCACCACGTCCAGCACGCGGGCCAGACCGGGCGAGTTGATCCGGCCCAGGCGCAGCGTGCGGGACAGGATGGCCTGCGGCCCGTCGTGTCCGGAGTTGTCGGTGGCCTGCTGATCGGCGTCGACGAAGGTGAGCGCGACCTCGCGGTCCAGTTTCACATCGAGGGCCTGCCAGAACTTCAGCCCGCGCGCGCCGCCGTGGCCGGCCAGCAGCCGGTACCGGCCGCCCGCCACCGACGCGCCGGGCGTCAGCTTGGGGCCGCGCTGGATGCGCTTGCTCGGCGATTCCACCCGCATGGGCGGCATCTGCGGGGAGATGGCCTCGTACACACCGGTTTCGGGACCGGCGTGGTCCTCCGCCTCCGGTAGGTGCTCGGGTTCCTCGTGGTCGCCGGGACCGCCGGAGCGGGCCGTGGATTCGGCTCGGCCACCGGGCTTTCCGCCGGCTGCGCCGGAGGGAGGGGTGTCCGTGGAGAGCCCGCCGCCCGCGGCCGTTGCGGATTCGGCGGGCGGGACACCGCCCGCCGCATCGTCGCTCACCCTCGTTCCTCCTTCGCCCTGGTATGTCGAAGACCGATGTATCGGAGCCGGAACCGCTGCGCCGGCATCCGAAGTCGTGCGGAAGCCGCCGTCCGGTGTCCGTGCACTGTCCGGCGTGCCGCGGGAGCTGTCCGCGGACATGCCGGTCTGGGCAGTTGCGCTTGCCTGCCGAACAGGGTACGGGAACTCGGTCTTTTCGGTGAGTTCAACCGCATCGGGCCGGATGACGGGCAGCACCATGGTCTGCGCGTCGAGGTACGGATCGAAGCGGTAGTAGTACGGTGCCGCCCGCAGGTCCGGCTTGGGCAGCAGCGTGGTCTCGTGGATGTCCTCGAGCGGGGTGCCGTCGAGGTCGAGATCCGGTGCGGGCGGGGTGATGCCGAGCCGGCGCGAGACCGCGACGGTGATGGCCACGATCTCGGGAATGCCGAGCAGGCGCATCAGGCCGAAGGCCACGCCGAACATGACGATGGCGGTGAGACCGACCCGCACCAGCGAGCCGATGCCGCCGAAGGACTCCGAAAGCCGATGCAGTCCCAGCACTTTGTCCACGATGAGCAGAACCGCGCCACCGGCCAGCGATGCCAGCACCACCCGCGTGATGGTGTGGCCGACGTTGGCCATGCGCAGATCGCCCAGGCTGCGGTGCAGGAGCCAGCCGCCGATGATGGCGCCGGTGACGAAGCCGAGCCCGCGGGCTACACCGAGGGCGATGACCACATGGTCGGCGGAGAACAGGGCAGGTGCCAATGCGGACAGCGTGATCTGCACGCTGGTGATGCCGAGAATGATCCAGGTAGGTGTCCACGCCTGTTCGCGAGCGTAGAAGACCCGCAGGTGAATCAGCACCAGCGCATAGGGAATCAGGTTGAACGCCGACCAGGACACCGCCTCGCCGAGTCGCGCGGCGTCAGCGCCGAAGCGGCCGTAGCCGTAGATCGCCTCGCCGATCTGGGGTCCGGCGAAGGTGAGGAAGGTGACGATGGGGATCAGCGCGATCATGGTCAGCCGGGTGGCCGCGCCCAGGTCGTCCACCACCGCCGGGGTGTCGTCGGCGGCGGCGTTGCGGCTCAGCCTCGGCATGATCGCGGTCAGCAGGGTGACGCCGAGCACGCCCCACGGCAGTTGCAGTAGCAGCCAGGCGTTCTGGTAGATGGTCGGACCCGCGACGTCGGCGTGCGAGGAGACGCGCAGTGTGAAGCTGAAACCGGCCTGGCTGATCAGGACGTAGAGCACGATGGCCGCGGCCATGCCGCCGAACTGCTTGAGACGCGCATCCAATCCCCATAGGGGGCGTAGGTCGATGCCTTCCCGCCGGATCGCCGGCACCAACGTCGCTACCTGGACCGCCACGCCGAGGGTGGTGCCGATACCGAGCAACAGCAGCTTCGGTTCGCCCATCCGAATCGGATCCAGTGTGATCTCGCCCGGCGCCAGCGCGAACAGACCGAGCACCAGCAGGGCGACGCAGTTGTTGAGGACGGGTGCCCAGGCGCCGGGCTTGAACACCTGGTGGGTGTTCAGAATCGCCATGAGCAGCGCCGACATTCCGTACAGCAGGACCGCGGGAATCAGCATGTAGGTCAACGCGGTGGTGAGTCCCGAATTGACCTTGCTGTCGGCGGAGAGGAAGACGTGTTTTGTAAGTACCGGGGTGAGAACCAACGCGATGACGGTGCCTGTGCCCAATACGGTAAGCGCCGTGGTGAACAGGCGGCGCACGAAGGCCGCGCCGCCGTCGGCGTCTTCACGCTCGGCACGGACCAGTGTTGGCACGACGATGGCGGTCAGCACCGCGCCGAGTAGCAGCTCCGAGATCATGTTCGGGATCGAGCTGGCGATGGTGAAGGCACTGGCGATGGCCGGTCCGAGCACAGTCAGCAACAGAGCCTGTTTGGCGAAACCGGTGATGCGGCTGATCAGGGTTGCGAGGGCGAGGGACCCGGTATCCCGGACCAGCTTGGCGTTGGAGTTGTCGGCCTTCTCCGCCACCTGCGCGGCGGGGACGGTGGCGGTGCGCGGCATCGCCGCGCGTTGCGGACCGGTCGCAGGAGCCTGGCGCTGTGGGCCGGTCGACGGAGCCGGGCGCGGGTTCGACATCGGCGGTGTCTGATAGCGCTGTGGGCCGGGGCCGGGCGGACGGTTGCCCTCGCCACCGGGGTGTCCCCAGTGGTAGCGCTCTTCGGCCGGGACGCGCCCGTCCGCCATGGGATCGGGTCGTCCCGGCTGGGGGCGGGGGCGGTGCATGATGGGCCCGGATTCGCCGGGCAGCGGCGCCTGCCGCTGCGGACCGGACGGTTTGGCCGGATACTGCTGTCCCGGGTATCCCTGCGGATTACCGGGAACCGCTCGCTGCTGTCCGGAGGCCGGGCCCTGCGGGCCGCGCGGGCCGGGGCGGGGCGCGCCGCGTTCCCACGGCGCCGATGGCGTGCGCCGCGGCGGCGGCCCGTCGGGTCCCTCTGTTCGGCCGGATGAGCGCGGCCCGCCGTACTCGCTCACCGTGCCTCCTGTCGTTTCTTGTCCCGCTTACCCGCGCGCTCCGCACTGTCGTCTCCACCTCGGGGTTCGGGGTCGAACCCTTCGTCGGCCGGGTCGGCCTGTCCGCGGAAGCGGTGCCAGAGCCGGCGGCCGACCAGCAGGAGCAGCAGCGCACAGGCGCACGCAGTAATTATTGCCAACACCTGACCGTAAGCGTTGGACCGCACGGATACCGATACCGCATTGCCGAGTGGCACCCCGTCGGATGTGGTGAGCGCGATGGGAATGACCAGGTTTCGGCTGTCGGATACCTCGGTGGGGATCTGGAAGGATCGATTCCCCTTGGCGGGCAGCTGCTGTTCGCCGATATCAGTGATGTTCGTCTCGGCCGGCGCGTCGATCTTGAAGCGCACCCGGATGGCCACCGGCAGGTCGTTGCGGGCCACCAGCAGCAGCGGACTCTGCTCGGAGGCGAGGGTGTAGACGCCGCCGGGCGGCAGCACCGTCACCGAACCGTACAGGTTGTCCATGGTTTTGGTGGTCTGGTCGAGCCGCCGCTGGGCGTTGGTGTCCGCGGCGGCGGCCCCGGCCCGCCGGTCGGACAGCGAGAGCACCCGGATCAGGTCGTCGCGCAGCGGGGTGAGGAAGGCGCGCGGGCTGAGTTCCTGCTGCGGCACGTCCACCAGGGCGCTCATCAGCTCGGTGATGCGCTGGGCCTGCTGGTGCACCGGTTCGGCGAAGTGGGCGGGTACCGCGTCGTCGGCGGCCTCGCTCGGGTAGTCGAGCTCGTAGCCCTGCGGATCGGCCTGCTGCGCAACCAGATCGGTGAACGGCCGCGGCGTGGCCAAGCCGTTCTTCACCAGCAGGTCCAGTTGTCCCAGCACGGTGGAGGCTTCGTCCCGGTTGGCGCCCCACTGCTGCGGCGGCATCAGCAGCGCCGAGCGCGGGCGGCCGGGTTCCGGGTTGAGCGCGGTCCAGGCCATGGCTCCGAGCGCGTCCTGCAGTCGGGCGGCGCGGGAGTCGTTGGTGACCTCGTAGCGGACCTTGTCGGGCGTGAAAGGGGGTGTGGGCGGATTGGATCCGATGGCGGCCAGGGCGGTCGCGGCCCAGATGTCGAAGGTGGCGGCGTGCAGGCTGGCGGGCCCGGGCGGCGGGGTCACGCCAGCGGCGGGCGGCAGGGTGATGTCGGCGAGGTTCACCACGTCGGGGGTTCCGGGTTCGGGGGCGGCGCCCCCCGGTGGGGTCTTGGCGGCGGTGAAGTTGGCGCGGTTGTCGCCGGTGGTCACGGCGTTGTCGGCGAGCACGGTGGTGGTGAAGCCGTGGTGCGCGAACAGGGTGGCGCCGTCGGTGTCGACGGTGCCGGCGTCCGGAACGGCCACGCCGCGTACCGATTTCACCGCGAGCAGGGAGTCGATCAGGTCGGCGGGCGCGTTGAGCGCGCGGTCGGCCAGCGTGACGTCGCCGGCGGCGGCCAGCGCGCTCGGGTCGACCTGCGCGAACGGCAGTGCCACCACGCACATTCCGGGTGCGAGGGCGCGTAGCCGTTCCAGCCACGCCTTGGCGGCGTGGCTGCCGGTGCCGGAGCGGGTCGGCCCGTCCGGATCCGAGGGGCTGGCCAGCACCCGGTAGTCCCTGGTCATGTCGGACACGGTGATGAGCAGGTCCGGGTCGACGGCCAGGCAGAGCGCGTTGACGAGGTTGCGGTCGCGCCCGCTGTCGGGTTTGACCACGCTCTCCAGGGCCGACAGCAACTGGTCGAGTCGTCCGCCCTGCGCGAGTGAGGCGGCCAGGTCGTCGTCGGTGAGCAGTGCCTGCCCGTCGGGGGTGCCGGGCTGTCCGGCGACCAGGCGGGGCCGGTCGGCCAGCGGCCACAGCATGGTGGTGGCTACCGGCGGGGCATCGACGGCGGGCGGAGCGGCCGGTGCGAGCGCGCGTCTGGGGTCGGTGCCGGGGACGCCGAGGACGGGCAGCAGGAAGCGGGCGTCGTCGAGGCGGGCCTGCCCGCCGTACGCGGGCTGGCCGTTCACATTGAGCAGCAGCGGATAGACGCCGGGCGCGGCGATGTCGAGTGACGAGATGTCGCTGGGCAGATCGGTTCCCGCGCGCAGGGCGACGGTGAGGCTGAACTGTTTGCGCTGACCCGGGGTCAATTGGTCCGAGACGTCTTGGAATTCGCCGTTGATGTCGTAGTTGACCTGGTCCAGGCGCAGGGTGGAGCGCAGGCCGCTGGGGCTGGTGACGGCCGCGCCGCGCTGGATGCGGATGCTGACGTCGTCCACCGGCCGGTCACCGATATTGGTGACGGTGCCCGACACCACGAAGTAGGGGTCGCTGGCGGCGGTGATGGCGGTGGGCGTCACCGAATCCAGGGAGAGCTTCAGGAATTTCGGTCCGCTCGGCTGTCCGCTGCCGCTGCCGGTGGGTTCGGCGGCGGCAATGGGTGTGCCGATTCCGGGTCCGATTCCCAGTGTCGTGAGCACCGCCAGCATTACCGCGACGAGTGAAAGCAGCGTGCGCTGCGATCCCGCACGCGTCATTGTCTGCCGTTCTCCATCCGGTCGATCAGCCGGTTGGCGACCTCGGCCAGCCTGCGTTCGTCAGCGTAGGCGAGCCGGGAGTCTAGTTCGCTCAAGGGAACCCAGGCCACCTTGGTGACCTCGACGTCGGCATCGGAGAGCTCACCGCCGAGTGAGCGCATCAGATAGTGGTGCACGGTCTTGTGTACCCGCCGGCCCTCGGTGACGAACCAGTAATCGATGCTGCCGAGTTCGGCGACCACGGTGCCGTGGATGCCGGTCTCCTCCTGCACCTCGCGAATGGCCGTCTGCTCGGCGGTCTCGCCCTCTTCGATGTGGCCCTTGGGTAGCGACCAGAGCAGTCGTCCGCGCCGGTCGGTGCGTCCGATGAGGGCGGCGCAGCGTTTATCGCTGGGGCCGTCGAGGCCGTCCACCACCAGTCCGCCCGCGGAGGTTTCGCGGACCGTGCGCATACGAGGCTTGGCCGCACCGGTGGATTTCGCCGCAGTACCGGCCGAACCACGCCGCCGGGGCTGGCGGCGTCGACTGTTCGCGCGATCGGCCGGGGACACTGCGTCAGTCTATAGGGGACGGCGGCTCCGCCCGCCCCAGCGGAGTAGCTCCTATATATACAGAGCTCTCATAGCAGGTAGACACCGGTCGTGGCGCGGCACGCCGGGTGACCGGCGGGAGCGGGCAGGACACTTTTCGGGGATCGGGACCCCGACCGACTAAGCTGCGTTTTCGTGGTTTCGCCGAAGTCCGAGGAAGCAGCCGTGGAGGATCGTCGTACTCGCCTGCTGGCGGCGGCCGCGATAACGCTGGGACGGCTCTCGGATGTGATGACTCCGCTGGGTGAACTGTTCGCCGCGCACGGTCATCAGCTGTATCTGGTCGGCGGTAGCGTGCGCGACGCGGTGCTCGGCCGGTTGGGCACCGATCTGGACTTCACCACCGACGCCCGCCCCGAGGTGGTGCAGGAGCTGATGCGCGGCTGGGCCGATCACCTGTGGGACACCGGCGGTCTGGCCTTCGGCACGGTGAGCGCGTCCAAGTCCGGGCAGCAGCTGGAGATCACCACCTTCCGCAGCGACGCCTACGACCGGGTCTCGCGCAATCCGGCGGTCACCTTCGGCGATACCCTCGAGGGTGATCTGGTGCGCCGCGATTTCACGGTGAACGCGATGGCGGTGCGCATCGGCGCGCTGGGCGAGCTGGAGTTCGTGGATCCGCTGAACGGCGTCGAGGCGCTGCTGGCCGGGGTGCTGGATACGCCTGCGCTGCCGCATGATTCGTTCCAGGACGACCCGCTGCGCATGCTGCGCGCCGCGCGTTTCGTCGCGCAGCTGGGTTTCCGGCTGGCGCCGCGGGTGCGGGCGGCGATCGTCGAGATGGCTCCGGAGATCGATCGCATCACGGCCGAGCGGGTGCGGGCGGAGCTGGACAAGCTGATCGGCGGCGAATACCCGACCGAGGGCATCGATGTCATGGTCGAGACCGGGCTGGCCGAGCGGGTGCTGCCGGAGGTCCCGGCCATGCAGCTGGAGATCGACGAGCACCATCAGCACAAGGACGTCTACCAGCATTCGCTGACCGTGCTGCGTCAGGCCATCGACCAGGAGCAGGGCGATCCGGATCTGGTGCTGCGCTGGGCCGCCCTGCTGCACGACATCGGCAAGCCGCCGACCAAGCGCAATGAGCCCGGCGGCGGGGTCAGCTTCCACCATCACGAGGTGGTGGGCGCGAAGCTGGTGCGAAAGCGCATGCGCGCCTTGAAGTATCCGAAGCAGTTCACCGAGGACGTGGCGCGGCTGGTGTACCTGCACCTGCGTTTCCACGGCTACGGCAAGGGCCAGTGGACCGATTCGGCGGTGCGCCGCTACGTGACCGACGGCGGTGAGCTGCTCCCCCGTCTGCACAAGCTGGTCCGCGCCGACTGCACCACCCGCAACAAGCGCCGCGCCGCCGCCCTGCGTTCGACCTACGACGATCTGGAGACCCGGATCGAACGCCTGCGGGAGCAGGAGGATCTGGAGCGGGTGCGCCCGGATCTGGACGGCAATTCGATCATGGAGTTGCTGGACCTGAAGCCGGGCCCGGATGTCGGCAAGGCGTGGCGTTTCTTGAAGGAACTGCGCCTGGACCGTGGTCCGATGACGCGTGAGGAGGCCGAGGCGGCCCTGCTCGAATGGTGGCCGACCCAGCAGGTCCGATAGCCCGGGAGTCGGGGTTCCCTAGAAGATGATCAGCGTCGTCCCCGCGACGATGGCCGAGCGGATCTGCGCGAGATCGAACGAGCCGCTGATCGCGGGCAGGTCGGCGCTGAAGAACACGTGCTCCCCGACGTGTTCGGCCCGGCTGATGCGCGCCTCGCTGGGCAGCCCCGACAGCGGAATCGGGTTCAGCGTCGTGAATCGCCTGGGCGCGCGCACCTTTCGCCAGTGGGCCCGGTGCACGGTGATGGACAGGACGTTGTCGGTGATCTCGGCCGCGGCCAGCGCCCGGATACTGCGGCGGCGGTGGCGGGCCAGGATGAGCCCGTCATCGGCGGGCTGCAGTTCCCAGTCGGGCTGCCAGGTGTTGATCCACTCCAGCAGTGCCGCAAGGGTTATCACGCCGGTGAGGTCGAGCTGTGAGGTCCGCAGCTTGGTGGGGACGCCGGGTATCAGCCGCACGCCGTGGGCGATGACGGTTAGTTCCTCGATGGGGTGGGTGTTCCAGATCAGCCCGGTGAGCACGGTTTTGGTCTGGAAGTGCGCCCCGCGCCGGCGCACCTTGAGCGTGTGGAGGGTGGCTCGCAGGTCGTGTCCGAGCAGGGTGGCGCTGACCTCCTGCCCGCCGAACTGGCTGAGGATGCCCTCCGACAGCAGCGTCATGAGGACGTCGGGCATGAGCGCGGTGACTGTCCCGGCTCCGAAGTCGGCGGCTGGTTCGAGCCAGGCGGTGGTGAAACTGGTCCACTGGTCCAGCCAGCTCTGATCGAACAAGCGTCTTCCGAGGTCCATACCCAGGTCTACCGCGCGCAGGGGTGACCAGGCCTTCGGATCGAAATACGTGGCCATGATTGCTTCGAGCGTACTGGCCGCCGGTGCGGGCGCCAGCGGCGCGACAGTGAACTGGAACACCTTGCCGGCCGTTGTTGTCCGCATCTACGGTTCGATTCGATTGGTACTTCCGTATTTGCGGATCTATTCTGCTTGTCATGCCCGAAATTCGGATTCGTGACGCCGCCCAGCTGCTGGGCGTCAGCGACGACACCGTGCGCCGCTGGATCGACGGTGGCGTGCTGTCCGCGCGCAAGGACGAATCCGGTCGCCTGGTGGTGGATGGCAGTGAGCTCGCGGAATTGGCCGTCGAGCAGGCTCGCACTCCACAGACCCGGATGGCTAGTGCCAGTTCGGCACGCAATCGTTTTCCCGGATTGGTGACCAGGGTGGTGGCCGATACCGTGATGGCACAGGTGGAGATGCAATGCGGACCGTTCACAGTCGTGTCGTTGATGAGCAGCGAGTCGGTGCGCGAGCTGGGGCTGCAACCCGGCAGCGTGGCGTGGGCGAGCGTGAAGGCCACCACGGTGGTGGTGGAGACCGCCACGGAAACCGGTGGCGCGGCCTAGGTTCCAGGTCCGGAGCCGCGCTGGCCGCGACCGCGGTGCTGGGCGCGGGTCTGCTGTCGGGCTGCGATTCCTCCTCGGACAGCAGTGACACCACGACGATCACGGTCTTCGCGGCCGCCTCGCTCGAGCAGGTGTTCACCCAGCTGGGCACCCAGTACGAGAGCGCGCACCACGGCACGAAGGTGACCTTCTCCTTCGCCGGTTCCTCGGATCTGGTGGCGCAGTTGAATCAGGGCGCGCCCGCCGACGTCTTCGCCTCCGCCGATCAGGCGAACATGGACAAGGCGGTGAAGGGCGGCCGGATCACCGACAAGCCCCAGACCTTCGCCACCAATGTCCTCACCATCGTGACGCCGCCGGGCAATCCGGCGCACATCGGTTCGCTGGCGGATCTGTCCAAGTCTGGGCTGCGCCTGGTGGTGTGCGCGCCGCAGGTGCCGTGCGGTTCGGCCACCAAGAAGGTGACCTCCGGTGCGGGCGTGTCGATTTCGCCGGTCAGCGAGGAGTCCTCGGTGACCGACGTGCTGGCCAAGGTGACCTCGGGGCAGGCCGATGCGGGCCTGGTCTACGTCACCGACGCGGCCGGCGCGGGTAACAAGGTGACGACGGTGAACTTCCCGGAGTCCGCGACCGCCGTGAACACCTATCCGATTGCCACCGTGGCGGATTCGAAGAACGCCGCGGCCGCCAAGGACTTCGTCACGCTGGTCACCGGGCCCGATGGGCAGCAGGCGCTGCAGCAGGCCGGTTTCGGACGGCCGTGATCAAACCCCCGGTCTGGCTGCTGCTGCCGGCGGCCATCGGCTTCGTGCTGGTGGCCGGTCCGCTGGTGGCGCTGACCGGGGCGGTGGACTGGTCGCATTTCCTGGATCTGATCACCTCGGAGTCCTCGCGGGTGGCGCTGCTGCTGAGCCTGCGCACCTCCGTGGCGGCCGCGCTGCTGTGCGTGCTGCTGGGTGTGCCGATGGCCGCGGTGCTGGCCCGCTCGCGCTGGCGGGCGCTGCCGGTGCTGCGCGCACTGGTGTTGCTGCCCTTGGTATTACCGCCGGTGGTGGGTGGTCTGGCGCTGCTGTATCTGTTCGGGCGGAACGGGCTGGTGGGCCACCAGCTGGAGTCGCTCGGCATCCGCATCGCCTTCAGCACGACCGCGGTGGTGCTGGCGCAGACCTTCGTGGCGCTGCCGTTCCTGGTGATCACGCTGGAGGGTGCGATGCGCACCGCGGGCGATCGCTACGAACGGATCGCCGCCACCCTGGGTGCGCGGCCGTCGCTGGTGTGGTGGCGGGTGACCTTGCCGCTGCTGCGCCCCGCGCTGGTGTCGGGCACGATCCTGGCCTTCGCCCGCGCCCTGGGCGAGTTCGGCGCGACGCTCACCTTCGCGGGCAGCCTGCAGGGGAAGACTCGCACGCTGCCGCTGGAGATCTATCTCCAGCGCGAGTCCGATCCGGACGCCGCCGTGGCGCTTTCGCTGCTGCTGGTGCTGGTCGCGGCAGTGATCGTGCTGGTGGCCTACCGGCGGCCGGAGGCGCGCTAGCGTGGCTGCCATGTCGCCGATATTCGTCTCCCGTGCCGAGCGCATCGTCGAAGCGCTGCTGACCGCCGGCCCGCAGCTGGCCGCCTCGGTGGGCGACCACCGCGCCGATCATCGGCTCTCCGACTGGTCGGCGGAGGCGGTGCGGGGGCACGCCGAGCTGCTGCGCGAGGCCTCGCACACCCTGGCCGAGGTCGATCCGGACGACCTGGCCCCGGCGGACGGCGTCGATCTCGCGCTCCTGCAGCAGCGGGTCGACGGCCTGCTGTTCGAGCTCACCGAGATCCGCGAGCACGAGTGGAATCCGCTGGTGCACAATCCCGGACCGCTGCTCCACCACCTGCTGGCGCGCCCGTTCGCGCCCGCCGAGGTGCGGCTGGCGGCGCTGCGCGACCGGCTGACGGCGGTGCCCGATGCGCTGGCCACCGCCCGCGCGCTGCTCGGCGAGATGCCGCGCGTGCACGTCGAGACCGCCATCGGGCAGTTCGGCGGCGTGACCGCGCTGGTGCGCGACCAGGTGCCCGCGCTGGCCGCCGAGGTGCCCGGCTTCGAGATCGAACCCGCTGCCACCGCGGCGATGTCGGCGCTGACCGACTTCACCGCGTGGCTCACCGGCCGGGTCGAGAGCGCGGACCGCGATCCGCGTCTGGGCCGCAGGCTGTGGGAGGCCAAGCTCTGGCACACCCTGGACACCGAGCTGGGCGCGCGGGAGATCCTGGACCGCGCGCACCGGCACCTGGATCAGTTGACCGGCGAGATTCGTTCCGCGGCAGGCGAACTGCTCGGTGTCGCGAGTCCGGATGCGGAGACGGTCCGCCGGGCGCTGGCGCAATTGTCGGCGGACCGCCCGGCCGATGACACGGTGGTCGTGGAGGCGGCCGCGGCGCTGGCGGAGGCCACCGCCTTCGTCCGCGACCACGACCTGGCCACCCTGGTCGAGGATCCGCTGGTCATCCAGAAGATGCCGGAGTTCGCGCGCGGGGTGGCGGTGGCGTACTGCGATCCGGTCGGCCCGCTCGAAACCGCCGAGCTGCCGACCTTTTTCGCCATCGCACCGACCCCGGCGGACTGGTCGCCCGAGCGGGTGACCTCGTTCTATCGCGAATACAACAACCACATGATGCGCAATCTGACCGTGCACGAGGCCATGCCCGGCCACTACCTGCAACTCGCCCGGTCGCGCCGCTTCCGCGGCTCCACCCCCGTCCGCGCGCTGTGCTGGAGCGGCACCTTCATCGAGGGCTGGGCGGTCTACACCGAGAAGCTCATGGCCGATACCGGTTTCGGCGGCCTGCCGGTGCGGTTGCAGCAGCTGAAGTCCCACCTGCGCATGACCATCAACGCCATCCTCGACCAGTCGGTGCACTGCGACGGCATGACCGAAGCCGAGGCCCTGCGGCTGATGCGGGACCGCGGCCTCCAGGAGGAGGGCGAGGCCGCCGGCAAGTGGCGCCGTACCCTGCTCAGCTCCACCCAGCTCTCGACCTATTTCGTCGGTTATACCGAGGTCGCCGCCGTGGCCGCGGCTCGCCCGGCCGCCACTCCCCTGCGTGACTGGCACGACGCCATGCTGTCCCACGGCTCCCCCGCCCCGCGCCATCTGCGCACCCTGCTCGGGATCGACGGGAGCTGATTCGATGACCAGCGGGCTGGCGGTCTCCGCGCGCCTGGCGGACCGGGACTTCGAGGTGCGGCTGGACATTCCGCCCGGGGAAGTGCTGGCCGTGCTCGGCCCCAACGGCGCGGGAAAGTCGACACTGCTGGATGTGGTTGCCGGACTGGTGATTCCGGACGAGGGTCAGGTCCGGCTGGGCGAGCTGATACTGACGGATGTCGCGAAAGGCATTGCGGTGGCGCCGCATCGGCGGGCTGTCTCGTTGCTGGCGCAGGACGCTCTGCTCTTCCCGCACCTGTCGGTGGCCGCGAATGTGGCCTTCGGGCCGCGCAGCCGGGGTGTGCGCGGCCGGGCCGCCGCCGCTCTCGCGCGGGAATGGCTGCGCGCCGTCGATGCCGAGGAATTCGCGGACCGGTCGCCTGGGTCATTGTCCGGCGGTCAGGCACAGCGCGTGGCCCTGGCCCGCGCGCTGGCCGTGCACCCGCGGGTATTGCTGCTGGACGAGCCGATGGCCGCGCTGGATGTGACCGCGGCGCCCGCCATGCGGGCGCTGCTGCGGAGAGTCCTGCGGGAACCCGCGTCCGGCAGTGCGGACGACGAAAATGGCGAGTTGATCGCCACCGCACGGGATATCGCCGCGCATCCCGTGACGCTGCCGGATGCGCGGCCCATCGCCACGATTCTGGTGACACACGACATCATCGACGCGGTGACCCTGGCCGATCGGGTCGCGGTCCTCGAGGCCGGACGGGTGATCGAGTCCGGTTCGGTGGCTGCGGTATTGGCGCGGCCCCGCAGCCGGTTCGCTGCCCGGATCGCCGGAGTCAACCTGATCATGGGTGCGGCCGTGAGCGGCGGCAGCGCCGGGCTGGGTGCGGTCACGGACGGGACGGTCGAGGTCTTCGGCAGGTCCGAAGGCGAGTGGACGGCCGCCGGGCGGGCGGCGGCGGTGTTCTCGCCGGTGGCCGTGGCGGTGCATCTGGAGCATCCGGAGGGCAGTCCCCGCAATGTGTTCCGGGTGCGGGTGGCGGAGCTGGAGGATCGCGGCGGTCTGGTGCGGATACGCGGGGTGGACGGTCCGGGGGCGGCCGCGGGCCTGGCGGCGGATCTGACCCCGGCCGCGGTGGCCCAGCTCGGTGTGGTCCCCGGGACGGAGGTGTACTTCGCGGTGAAGGCGACCGAAGTAGAGGTCTACCCGTATTGACCTGCCGCCGGGGGCATTCAGGCGGCCGCCAGGGCGCGCAGGCCCTCGGCGCAGTTCGAATACCGTGGCTTCCAGCCGAGTTCGGCCTCGGCCTTGCCATTCGAGACCCGCATGCTCGCCCGCGTCATCTCGTACAGATACGCCATGGGCCGCAGCAGCGCGCCGGGCACGGTGAACGGCCTGGGCGTGCCGAAGGTTTCGGCCACCAGCCGCACGTGTGCCCCGAAGCCGAGCGGGCCGTCGTCGACGATGTTGTAGGCCGAGCCGGGGGTGCCGCCCTCGACGGCGGACGCCATGGCCGCGCCCGCGTCGGCGAGGTTGATCCAGGGCAGCACCCGCCCGTGGTCGTTCACCGCGGGCAGCTGCCGCTTGCGCAGCATCTCCACGATCGATTCGGTGCCGCCCGGCCCGTAGAAGAAGCCGTAGCGCAGTGAAATCCCCTCGATGCCAGGGGTGTTCAGCATGAGCTCCTCCTTCACGCGCATGCCCTCCAGGTGCCGGACGTCCGATCCCTTTCCGCCCCGGCCGAATTCGTCGGTCTCGGTGAGGACGTGGTCGCCGAAGTCGCGGTAGCCGTAGCCGAAGACCATCGATTCGGCGATCATGCGCCGTGCCCCGACCAGCTGTGCGGCCGCCACCAGGTTGGCGGTGCCGGTGACGCGCAGGTCGTCGGTGGCGTACATGTCCCGGTGCCGCATGGGTGCCTTGCGCAGCGCGGTGGCCGCGTGCACGACCGTGTCGACGGTCAACCCCTCGACCGCGCGCAGCAGCCGGTCGCGGTCCATCAGGTCGGCGACCACGTCGTTGCCGGCGCCCCGTCCGAGGGACAGGACCGTGTAGCCGTGCTCCTGCAGGGCGTGGGTGATGTGCCCGCCGAGGACGCCGCTCGCACCGGCCAGGAGGATGTTCTTGGTGTCGTTCATGTCCATGGGACAAGGAATGCCCGCCGGAAGTGACAGCACGCAGCTGTGATCCATGACACAGTTTCTGGCGTGACATTCTTGTCGCCGGATGCGTGCGCGCCCACAATCGGATCACGACGAACAGCTGGAGGACGCATATGACGCTGGATCTGAACAGCGACCTCGGCGAGGGTTTCGGCGACTACACCATGGGTGACGACGCCGCCATGCTGGACGTGGTCACCAGCGCCAATATCGCGTGCGGATTCCACGCCGGGGATCCGGCCATCATGCGCCGCACCTGCGCGCTGGCCGTCGAGAAGGGCGTCCGCATCGGCGCGCACGTCGGCCATCGTGATCTGCCCGGGTTCGGCCGCCGCGCCATCGCGATCGCGCCGGCCGCGCTGCGTGACGAGACGCTGTATCAGATCGGCAGCCTCGATGCCTTCGCCCGCGCTGCCGGAGACCGGGTGCGCTACGTGAAACCCCATGGCGCGCTGTATCACCAGGCCGCCGCCGACCGTGCGCTCGCCGACGCCATCGTCCTGGCCCTGCGGGAGTTCGATGCGCGGCTGGCCCTGCTGGGCCCGGCCGGTACCGAGCTCGAGCGGGCGGCGCTGGCCGCCGGAACCCCGTTCGTCGGTGAGGGTTTCGCCGATCGCGCCTATACGCCGGAGGGTCTGCTCGCGCCGCGCGGACTGCCGGGTGCGGTGCTCGGTGCGGATGCGGCGGTGACGCAGGCGCTGTCGATCGCGCGGGACGGCAAGGCGACCAGCGTGGACGGCGGCACGGTGGCGGTGACGGCGGCCAGCATCTGCGTGCACGGCGATACGCCGGCCGCGGTCGAGATGGCCCGCCGGATTCGGGCCGCGCTCGACGAATCCGGTACGCCTGTCCGGGCTTTCGCGTGATCCGGGGTGGATGACCATGACCGATCCCGGACAATTCGACGACGTCGGCGAGGTGCGGGCGGCGGGTGACCGTGCGCTGCTGGTGATTCCACCGCTGCGCGCCATGGTGGCCGATCTGGTGTCCGCCCTGCAGCCGCGTCCGACGGGGGTGGTCGATGTCCTGCCCGCCGCGGAAACCGTACTGGTGACGCTGGATTCGCCGCGGTCGGCGCTCTCGGTGCGAAAGCAGCTGCGGGTCCTGCTGGTCCGGCTCGACGCGGCGGCCCGGGTCACCGCCGGTGACCGCAGCCGGCCCGGTCGGTGGCCGGACCGGACCGGCCATCCGTTCGATGAGGTGGCCGGCAACGGCGCCCCTGTCGAACCCGTCGTGATCCCGGTTCGCTACGACGGCGAGGACCTGCCCGAGGTCGCGCGCCTGCTCGGCCTGACCGGAGCCGAGGTCGTCGCCCAGCACACCGGCACCGTATGGCGTTGTGCCTTCGTGGGTTTCGCGCCCGGCTTCGGCTATCTCGAATCGCCGGACGGCCGCTTGACCGTGCCGCGGCGCGCGCGAGCCCGCACCGCCATCCCCGCGGGCGCGGTGGCGCTGGCGGGCGGCTATTCGGCCGTCTACCCCCGCCGCAGTCCGGGCGGCTGGCAGCTGATCGGGACCACCGACCTCTCGATGTGGGACGTGGATCGGGAACCGCCCGCCCTGGTGCGCGCCGGTGCCCGGGTCCGATTCGTGGATGCGGGGACAGGCTCATGAGCGGATTACGTGTCGTCCGGGTCGGCCCCCTGGCCACCATTCAGGACCTGGGCCGCCCGGGCTGGTTCGACTCCGGGGTGGGCACCGCGGGCGCGGCGGACCGCGCTTCGCTGCGGCTGGCCAATCGCCTGGTCGGGAATCCGGAGGGTGCGGCGGGCATCGAGGTGCTGCTGGGCGGTCTGGAACTGCTCGCCGATCAGCACGTCACGGTGGCGGTGACCGGCGCCCCTGCCCCGGTCACCGTCGACGACCGCCCCATGGGCGCGGCCAGCGTGCTGGAAATCGAGGAGGGGCAACGGCTGCGGCTCGGCATCGCCGACACGGGTCTGCGCACCTATGTGGCGGTGCGCGGCGGCATCGAGGTCGCGCCGGTGCTGGGCTCCCGCAGCCGCGACACCCTCTCCGGCATCGGCCCCGACCCGCTGCATCCGGGCGATCTGCTCCCGGTGGGGAAGCCGCCGCGGGCGCTGCCCATCGTGGATGTCGCGCCGGTGCCGGCGCTGGGCAACGACCTGCTCACGGTGCGGGCCGTGCCCGGTCCGCGGGCCGACTGGTTCACCGACGCCACCGCCCTCTTCGCGGGCGAGTGGACGGTCTCCCCGGACACCGACCGGATCGGCGCGCGGCTGGACAGGCGCAGCGGTCCCGCCCTGCGGCGCAGCGTACCGAGTGAATTACCCACGGAGGGCATGGCTTTGGGCTCGGTGCAGGTGCCGCCCAGCGGTCAGCCCGTCGTCTTCCTGGCGGATCATCCGATCACCGGCGGTTATCCGGTGATCGCGGTGGTGGTGGACGCCGATGTGGACTGCGTGGCGCAGGCTCGCCCGGGTCAGGCCCTGCGCTTCCGGAAGATCGATTGACGCGGATTCCGTTGCGCTGCCGGAGGATCGCCGGAGTCGCTACTTCAGCGTCGCGTGCATGAGGTAGACGTTGTAGCTGTTCCACGCCGACATGGTGAAGTACAGGTCCTTCCCGCTCGACCACGGATGGATGTACCCGCCGTAGGTCGTCGGATAGTCGTCGGTGTCGACCAGGGTCACCGGATCGGTCCAGGTGCCCTGCGGTTCGGCGGCGGTGCGCAGCACGATGGCGTGGCGGTCCAGATCCAGGTAGATCATCTGCCACTGCCCGGTCGACTCGTCGTAGCGCACCGACAGCTCACCGGCGGTCCCGGACAGGATGGGCGTGGCCAGCTGTTCGTCGGGCCCCAGGGCAGGCACCCAGGTATCGGCGATCCAGTACTGGTAGGCCGACTTGTTGAGCACCTGGTCGGTGGGCACCCGGGCCAGCCCGATGGTGCCGAACCGCCCATTGGGCGTGCCGAACATGTACACGTACCCGTCGTGCGGTGCCATGCCCATGACCTGGAACCGTCCCAGCCCGAAGAAGTTGTCCCAGCGCGCCCAATCGGATTTGGTCCAGGTCGCGCCGTTGTCGTCGGACCAGGCCAGCCCGCCCAGATTGGTCCACCACATGCCCGGCTTGTGGCGACTCCACCGGGCCACCGACATGTACGTCAGGTACTGCCGCCCGTTCAGCGCGAAGCCGGAGGTCGGGATGGTGGTGATCTCGAAGTTGTCGACCTTGCGGCTGCTCAGGATCTCGGCGGCGTGACAGCGGCTGTCCTGGGCGAAGGTGTCCAGCCGCAGGCCCTGGGAGAGATCGCGATTGCTGCTGAACGCGATGGAGTTGCTGCGCCAGTCCTGGTCCCCGGTGCCCGCGCCGATCGGCCCCCAGCCCTTGCCGAAGGTGTCGCCGAAGGCGACGGCGATCTGCCCGGGTTCGGACTCCCACATGATGCCGAGGTCGGTGCCGTCCACCGACCAGCGCATATCGGTGCGATTGGTGGAGCCGTGCCCGGTCACCTGGTTCACCAGCGCCAGTGAGTCGAGCTCGGCCGGGGCCACGGGTGCGGCGACCGGCGCGGGAACCACGGGCTGCACGGCGGGCGCGGGCCGGGGCTGCGGTGGCTCGGGATCGCCGCCGGGCACCGGGATCGGGACGGTCTCCGGAATCTGGTCTATCCGGATGTGCGGCAGCTGAATCCCGCCGGAGCCGCTGCCGGCCTGCGGTGCGGGGGTGGGCTGGGTCGCCGCTTCCGGGGCAGGCTGGTCATCGCCGGTGCCGGGATTTCCGGAGGTGTCGGCCGGGTCGCCCGGCGGGTCGGCCGGATCACTCTCGGGCGCAAGGTTTTCCGGCTTGGGACTCTGGTCGTTGCGCAGGTCCGGGCACGGATTGACGCACGGGTCCGCGGGCAGTGGCGCGGGATCGCTGCGGGTGTTGTCCTGCCGCGGACCCGGAATCGGGACCGGCGTGAACTGCGGGACCGGGACCTGAATGTGGATGGTGTTGTCGGGCGGCTGCGGTTGCGGTTGCGGCAGTGGCACATCCGGGTCGGGTTCGCGGGCCAGCGGATCGAATCCCGTTTCGCCGCAGGCGTTCAACGGCGGCGGGGCCCACGGGGCCAAGGGGCCGGCGGTGGCGGGTGTGGCGGGCAGCAGCATGACCGCGGCCATCGCCAGGCTCGAGAGCGCCAGGGCCGCAGGTGCTTCGGAGCGCCGCGCAGTCATCCGTGGTGCGTCTCCTCGTCCGTGATCGGATCCACCTCACCGTAGTCGTCCGGGCCGTATCCGCGGAGCCGTCTCGCCGTGTCGCCGGAGGGGTGTGACCGAGCCGATACCTACTTCGGCTACGTACCGACCTGTCGGCGTGAATTGGCCGCAATGGCCAGGACCCCGCCCGCGTAGACCACCGCCGCGGCCACCACCATCGCCGGTGAGCGGCCGTCCGCCGGAATCAGCACCGCGGTACCCGCCAGCGCCAGCACGAAGGTGATGTTGAAGACCGTGTCCTGCAGGGCGAAGACCTGCCCGCGGTGCGCGTCGTCGATATCGATCTGCATGGCCGCGTCCCCGGTCAGCTTGATGACCTGGCCCACCAGCCCGAGCAGGTAGGCCGCCGCCAGCAACAGCAGCTCCGCCCGCCGCTCGGCGTCCCCGGTGGCGACGGTGATCGGCGTGACCAGGCCCAGCTGTACCGCGATCGCCGTCACCAGGCCGGTCACCACCGTCCGCGGCCGGCCGAGCCGGGGAATCAGCACCGGCGCGACCACGGCCGCCGTGAGCATGCCCGCCCCGGTCGCGGTGATGGCCGCACTGAATTTCGCGAGGTGCGTCCCCACCGCGGCCTCGTCGCCGCGGCGCAGCACCAGCACCATCAGCAGGGTGTCCGCGCCGAAGACGATGCGGTGCGCGCCGATCCCCAGGAAGGTCGTGGTTACCTCCCGGGACCGCCAGGCCGCGGTGGCGCCCTCGCGCAGTCCGCCGGCGATGGCCCGCACCGTGCTCCACCCGCCCCGCGCCGCGGCCTGCTCGCCGCGGTCGGGTCCCAGTGCGCGCGGCCGGAATCCGGCCACCACCAGCCCGCCGGCGATCGAACCGGAGGCGCTGGCGGCCGCTGCCACCGCCGAGGCGAAGTCGCCCGCCCCGATCAGCCCGATGATCGAGAAGGCCAGGCCCGCGCCCAGGATCGCGCACCCCGAGGCCACCGTCGCCAGCACCGAATTCATCGGGACCAGCCAGCGCTGGGCCAGCACCTTGGGCAGCGACGCGGACACGCCGGCGCCCACGAACCGGCTCACCCCGACCACGGACAGCGCGCCCAGCAGCAGCGGGGTGGCGTGCACCCCGGCCAGCAGGCCCGCCGCGGTCGCCACGATGAGCAGCGCGCGCAGCACGTTCGCGTAGAGCAGCACCCGGCGGCGATCCCAGCGGTCGAGCAGCGCGCCCGCGTACGGGCCGATGATCGAGTACGGCAGCAGCAGGGCCGCGAAGCCGCCGGCGATGGCCAGCGGATCGGTCTGGCGTTCGGGGTTGAACAGAATCGCGCCGGAGAGCGCGGCCTGGAACATGCCGTCGCCGAACTGCCCGGACAGCCGGACCAGCGTCAGCCGCAGGGTGCCGGGATTCTCGCGGAGCCCGGTCGCGACCGCGGCCAGCCGGGCGCGCAGGGTGGCCGGCGGCGGCGCCGCGGTCACCGGGACGGGTGCGTGGTCACCAGCGCGAAGACGGCCGCGCGCATATCGTCGGCCATGGGCAGGTTGTCGACGGTGTCGGCGTCGATCCACTGGTAGCGATCGTGTTCGAGGGGGTCCAGCCGGATCTCGGCGGCCTCGGTCTCGACCACGAAGCTGTATTTGCGTACCCGGGACTTGGTGCGGGTGGCGTAGTCGAATCCGCCCAGCACGTCGGTGATCCGCACGACGCTCAGCCCGGTCTCCTCGAACAGTTCGCGGGCCACGCAGTCGGCGAAGGACTCGCCGGATTCCACGCCGCCGCCGGGCAGTTCCCACATCCCCCCGTGCGAGCCTTCGGCGACACGCCGCACGACCAGCAGTTTGCCGTCCCGGAAGACGGCCACGCCCACCACGAAATGAGCGATCCCCTCGCTCTCGGCCTGTTGCCGGAGCTCGCGTTCGATGCCCGCGAGTGCCTCGGGTCGCATCCCCCTGCTCTCCCTCCCGTTTCGCTTGCGGCACATCATGATACGGTCGCCGACCGAAACCCGCTGGCGGGTACGACGGCATGTGGGCGGGCGTCACCACCGCGCACTCACAATCGCCGGGCATTTGCCCGGGCCGGTTGCCGAGAGCGTAGTACCTGGTCGGCGGCGTGCGGAGCAGCGCTGCTCTCACGCTAGAATTTAACCCGGAATTCAGGTTGGGCCGCCGTATCGGCCCCTACCCTGGAATCCGATCGGTGCTCGCCGGTGAGAGGAGTACGGCGGTGTCCACCCTCACGACACCACACATCGATATCCATCGTGGCGGCGACCGCATGAAAACCCGTGTGTCGTGGCTGGATTCGAAGCATTCGTTCTCGTTCGGGGAACACTACGATCCCGACAACACCCATCATGGCCTGCTGCTGGTCAACAATGAGGACATCGTCCTGCCCGGTGAGGGCTTCGAGACCCATCCGCACCGGGACATGGAAATCGTCACCTGGGTGCTGAGCGGCAGCCTGGTCCATCAGGATTCGCTGGGGCACAGCGGGGTCATCTATCCCGGCCTGGCCCAGCGCATGAGCGCCGGTACCGGCATCCTGCATTCGGAGAAGAACGATTCCTGGCGGATCGGCAATGTGCCCGAACACCAGGAGCCGGTGCATTTCGTCCAGATGTGGGTGGTGCCCGACGATTCCGGGCTGACCCCCGGCTATCAGCAGCTGGAGATCGACGACGAGCTGGCCGGCGGCGGCCTGATCACGGTGGCCTCGGGCCTGCCCCGCTACCGCGACCGCACCGCCATTGCCATCGCCAGCAGCCACTCCGCCCTGCACGTGGCCCGGATGTCCGGCGACGCCGCCGAGATCCGCCTGCCGGAGGCCCCCTACCTGCATGTCTTCATCGCGCGCGGCGAGGTGGAGATGGAGGGGGCGGGCACCCTGTACGAGGGTGACGCGGTGCGGTTGACGCGCAGCGGAGGCCAGCGGGTCACCGCGAACATGCCGTCGGAGATTCTGGTGTGGGAAATGCATGCCCGACTCGGCGGGCAATAGCATCGACGCATGAACCAGTACCCGCCACCGGGGCAGTACGGCCAGTACCCGCCGCCTCCGCCCGGAAACTATCCGCCGCCCGGCGGGCCGCAGTACTGGCAGGAATCGCCGCAGCGCAAGGGCATGGCGATCACCGCGATGGCCTTCGGCATCCTGGGTCTGCTCACCTTCTGGACGGTGCTGCTCACCATCGTCGGCGTCCTGTTCGGCGCGCTCGCGATCATTCTCGGCGTGATCGCCGCGATGAAGGCGCGCCGCGGCACGTCCGGCGGCTTCGGAATGGCGCTGGCGGGCGCGATCATGGGCGTCATCAGCCTGATCGGCGGCATTCTGGTCGGCGTGCTGGTGTGGGTCGTCTTCAAGGACACCGGCGGCACCGATCTGATCGACTGCCTGAACAAGGCCGGCGGCGACAGGTCCAAGGTTCAGCAGTGCCAGGAGGAATTCAACAAGCGCGTCGAGGACAAGTTCAGCGTCACGCTGACGCCCGCGCCTACCCGGTGACCGGATGGCACTCGCGGGTGGCGGCCAGCACCTCGGCCAGTTCGGGGCGAAAGTCCCCTTCCGGCGGGTGAATCCACGTGCGGTAGGCGCTGTGCTCGTCCGCGGGAGACGGCAGCACGATGGTGCTGCCCGGCTGCGCTACGGACGCGCAATCGCGGAAAAGGTCTGAGAACAAAGCGGTGTCGTAATACGAGTCGTCTGTGGGGCCGGTCAGGAAGGTCCAGCGGCCCGAGCGCGGGTGGGCGATGACGGGCCCGCAGCGGCGCCGGGCGACCAGATGGTCGCGGACCCGGTGGCCCAGGTCGGCGGGCATGGTCACGGCCCCGACCGCCCCGACCTCCAACATGATTCGGCTCAGTGCCGAGTCCACCACGCCGTAGAGGCCGTGCTCCTTGCGATAGCGCCGGCACCGAGCCAGCGCTTCCTGGGTGGCGGTATACGAGGACGGGTCCAGCGCGCTCATGGCGAACCTCCTGCTACCGACCTTAGAGCCGGGCTATCGGTATGACAATAGTCACACGCCAGTGAGTTCCCCGGCGTAGCATCACTGCTCATGGCACCCGTCTCGCCCACCGCCGCGCGGTGGGAGCTGGTCCTGCGATTGCGCGAACTGCGTGAGCAGTGCGGCTTCGATTCGGCGACCTTCGCCAAGCGTGTCGGCTTCACCCCCGCCAACTGGTCGCACGTGGAGAAGGGCCGGCGCGTCCTCACGGCGACCACCATCGGCCCGGTGCTGGAGCTGCTCGAGGTGGAGGGCGAGGAGCGCGCGGAACTGCTGGAACTGCTGGCGTTGAGCAAGGAGCGCGGCTGGTGGGCCAGGTCCTCGGCGCTGATCGGGCCGGAGCTGCAACGGTATTACGGCATGGAGCTGGGCGCGGAGAGCATCCGCAGCTACGACAGCCTGGTGGTGCCCGGGCTGTTGCAGACCGAGGAATACGCGCGGGCGCTCATCAGCGCCGACGTCATGATCCGTCCCGTCCAGGTGGAACAGCTGGTAGCGGTGCGGCTGAAGCGACAGGAACGGCTGCGCGGCGACGACCGGGTGGAACTCACCGCGGTGATCGGCGAGGCCACGCTGCTACAGCAGATCGGCGGCCCGAAAGTATTGCGCGGGCAACTGGAACATCTGGCAACACTGCTGGACGAGCTGGATTCCATTTCGGTGCGGGTGATTCCGTTCACCGCGACCCGGGGCGCACTGCTGGGCGGGTCGAGTTTCCATCTGCTGGATTTCGCTTCCGAGAATCTTCCGACCTTCACCTGGGTGGAGAGCGCGGTTTTCGGTGGGGCGGTGGAGGATTCGTCGCAGATTCGCGATCTGCGGTTCGCATTTGTGCGTGCGCTCGACCAATCTCTCGGTCGCGCAGAATCTTTGGAGCTCATCAAACGCTATTCGCAAGGGTAGGATACGCATGTGTAACGGTAAAATGCTGCCCATGCTAAACACCGCGAACTATCAGCCGGTATCCCGCGGCTGGTTCACGTCGTCACGTACCAATAACGGAAATCAGTGCGTGGAGGTTCGATTCGACGGTGATGCGGTGCTCATCCGCGACAGCAAGTACCGGCGCAATCCGGAACATCGCCTTGAAGACGAGCCCATCATCACCGTCGCCGCGACCGAATGGATGACATTCCTGGCCGCTGTGCTGGGCCGCCACTCCCTCCGCACCGCGCTCAGCGCGGAGACCGGTGCGGACGGCCACACCACCCTCCGGCACCGCGACACCACCCTGGTCTACACCCCTGGCGAATGGCGCGCCTTCATCGACGGGGCCCGCGACGGGGAGTTCGACCGGATACCAGTGTCAGCTTGAGCTGCCCTCGTTCCGATCTCAGCCGTGCGCCGAAGTCGCGGGGAGGCGGATCTGTGCATACTGGGGATCGTGACTTCGCAGCTGACGCCTCCCTCCGGTATCGACCTGTCCTTCCGTGACGCGGACGTACGGGTGCAGGACGACCTGTTCGCGCACGTCAACGGCAAATGGCTGGAGAGCTACGAGATACCGGCAGACCGGGCGGTGGACGGTGCTTTCCGCACGCTCTACGACCAGGCCGAACTGGATGTGCAGAAGATCATCCAGGACGCCTCGGCGGCCGATGCCGCGCCCGGCACCGAAGAGCGCAAGATCGGCGATCTCTACAACAGCTTCATGGCCGACGCGGCCATCGAGGCGGCGGGCCTGACCCCGATCGCCGAGGAGCTGGCCGCCGTGGCCGGCGTCGCCGACCGTTCGGACTTCGCCGCGCTCATCGGCCGCCTGCAGCGCACCGGCGTGGGCGGCGCGCTGGCCTTCTATGTCGACACCGACGACAAGAACTCCGCCCGGTACCTGGTGCACGCCACCCAGTCCGGTATCGGCCTGCCCGACGAGTCGTACTACCACAAGGACGAATACGCGGAGATCCGCGAGAAGTACGTCGCCCACATCCGCCGCATGTTCGAGCTGGCCGGGTTGGACCATGATGCCCAGCGGGTTTTCGAGCTGGAGACCAAGCTGGCCGCGGGTCACTGGGACGTGGTGCGCCGCCGCGATGCCGAATTGAGCTACAACCTCACCACTTTCGACGCGCTGGCCGCCGAGAACCCGGAATTCGACTGGACCGCCTGGACTTCCGCGCTGGCCGCGGGACTGGATCGCTCCGGTGCGGAGCTGTTCGCGGAACTCGTCGTGCGCCAGCCCGATTACGTGCGCACCTTCGCCCAGCTGTGGGCCTCGGAATCGCTGGCGGACTGGCAGGCCTGGGCGGCCTGGCGGGTGGTGAAGGCCCGCGCGCCGTACCTGACCGCGGATCTGGTGGAGGCCAACTTCGACTTCTACGGCCGCACCCTGACCGGCGCGCAGGAGAATCGGGAGCGCTGGAAGCGCGGCGTCTCCCTGGTGCAGGACCTGCTGGGCGAGGCCGTGGGCAAGCTCTATGTGGCCCGGCACTTCCCGCCGGAGGCCAAGGCCCGGATGGTCGAGCTGGTGGCGAATCTGCAGGAGGCCTACCGCCGCAATATCTCCGAGCTGGAGTGGATGGGCCCGGACACCCGGCAGGCCGCGCTGGCCAAGCTGGAGAAGTTCACCCCCAAGATCGGCTACCCGGAGGAGTGGCGTGACTACGCCGCGGTCACCGTGGATCCGGCCGACGTGGTGGGCAACTACCGCAGCGGCTACGCCGCCGAGCACGACCGCGACCTGAACAAGCTGGGCGGCCCGGTGGACCGCGGCGAATGGTTCATGACCCCGCAAACGGTGAACGCCTACTACAACCCGGGCATGAACGAGATCGTCTTCCCGGCGGCCATTCTGCAGCCCCCGTTCTTCGACATG
Source organism: Nocardia sp. NPDC059229 (assembly GCF_042754165.1). Lineage (NCBI taxonomy): Bacteria > Bacillati > Actinomycetota > Actinomycetes > Mycobacteriales > Nocardiaceae > Nocardia > Nocardia sp. NPDC059229. The sequence continues at coordinate 232,389 of NZ_JBHZAK010000007.1, read as the reverse complement.
AACGCCGACGACGCCGCCAACTACGGCGGTATCGGCGCGGTCATCGGGCACGAGATCGGCCACGGCTTCGACGATCAGGGCTCCAAGTACGACGGCGACGGCAATATGGTCGACTGGTGGACCGAGTCGGACCGCACCGAATTCGGCAAGCGCACCAAGGCTTTGATCGACCAGTACAACCAGTTCTCCCCCAAGGACCTGTCGGCGGACCACAAGGTCAATGGCGAGTTCACCATCGGTGAGAACATCGGCGACCTGGGCGGTCTCTCGATCGCCCTGGAGGCGTACCGGATCGCCATCGAGGGCCAGGACTCCCCTGTCCTCGACGAACTCACCGGCCTGCAGCGGGTGTTCTTCGGCTGGGCGCAGGTGTGGCGCACCAAGGCGCGCACCGAGGAGGCCATCCGCCGCCTCGCGGTGGACCCGCACTCGCCGCCGGAGTTCCGTTGCAATGGCGTGGTCCGCAACCTCGACAGCTTCCACGAGGCCTTCGATGTGCGGTCGGGTGACGAGCTCTATCTGGATCCCGCTGAGCGCGTGAAGATCTGGTAGTCCGGACCGGGCCCTCGCCGAGGTGGCGGGGGCCCCGGCCGGCTAACGCAGGCGCTCTTCGGTTTCCGCGTCGAAGAAGAAGAGTTCGTCCTGCTTGGGCGTCAGGAGCAGACGGTCGCCCAGCGCGACCCGGAAGCGCCGATCCACCCGCGCGACCACCCGGCCGGAGCGGCTGGACCATTCGTCGGCCACGCCGTGCGAGTAGACGAACGACTCCGAGCCGAGCTCCTCGAGCAGTTCCACCTCGACCGCGAGCGCATTGCCCGCATCGGTGGTGACCTCCCAGGATTCGGTCCGGATGCCGACGACCACGTTCTTGCCGTCGATATTGTGCGGCAGGGGAATTCGCAGGTCGTTCAGTACGGCCGCGCCCTCGCGGACCGGCGCGGTCAGCAGGTTCATGCCGGGCGAGCCGATGAACCCGGCGACGAAGGTATTGACCGGATCGTCGTAAAGCTCACGGGGAGCGGCGATCTGCTGCAGCTTCCCGTCCTTCATCACCGCGACCCGGTGCCCCATGGTCATGGCCTCGACCTGATCATGGGTCACGTACACGGTGGTGGTGCCCAGCCGCTTCTGCAGGGCCGCGATCTGCGAGCGGGTCGAAACCCGCAGCTTGGCATCGAGATTCGACAGCGGCTCGTCCATGCAGAACACCTGCGGCCGCCGCACGATGGCCCGGCCCATGGCGACGCGCTGGCGCTGCCCGCCCGACAGCCGCGCGGGCTTACGGTCGAGCAGGTCCTCCAGCTCCAGCATGGCCGCCGCCTCGGTGACGCGAACCCTGGTGTCGGCCTTGCTCATACCCGCATTGCGCAGCGCGAACCCCATGTTCTCGGCCACGGTCATATTCGGGTAGAGCGCGTAGCTCTGGAACACCATGGCCACGTCGCGCGAACGCGGCGGCAGGCCGGTCACGTCGAGTCCACCGATGCGAATGTGCCCGGCGGTCACCGCTTCGAGACCCGCCAGCATGCGCAGACTGGTGGACTTGCCGCAGCCCGAAGGCCCGACCAGCACCAGGAATTCGCCGTCGGCGATGTCCAGGTTCAGGTCGTCGACCGCGGGGCCGGGCGCACCCGGATAGGTGAGGGAAACTCCCTCGAACTGCACAGTCGCCATGCCGGCGCTCTCCTTGTCCAATGCTCACGCTGCCGGGGGCCTCCGTGGTTGCGCAGGCTGCCGCCTCCGGCCCCTGACGTCAGCGTGCGGGTGCGTCTCTTACTTGGGCAGCTTGGGTGTGATCTGCCGGTCGATGATCGTCTGCAGCTGGTTGGCGATATCGCCGAAAGCCGCTGCGGTGTCCCGGTTCTGCAGGCCGATCTGCTCGAGCCCGGTGCCGATGATCTGGTCGCCGCCGGGCACGAACACGCGTGCGTAGTTCTGCGGCTTGGTCAGCGGCAGCTGGTCGATCGCGGTCTTGAAGTTCGGGTTCTTGGCCAGGAAGTCCTGCATGCCCGGATCCTGCTGCGCCGACTTGCGCACCGGCACATAGCCGGTGGCCTGCGAGAAGTACGAGGTGTTGGCCGCATTGGTGATGAACTCGATGAACTTGAGCGCGTTCTCCTTGCGGGCGTCGCTGATCCGCGACGGAATCGCCAGGCCGGCGCCGCCGGTGGTGGAGCCCGCCAGCCCGTTCGGGTGTGGCAGGAAGCCGGTGCCGAACTGGGTCTTGCCCGCGGCATTGGTGTTGATGCTCTTCAGGTCTCCGGTGGAGCCGATGGCCGAGGCGATGATGCCGTTGCCGAAGTCCACGGCGTAGGTGGGCCGGATGCTGGCGTACTTCTTGGTATTGATGGAGTCGCGCAGGTAGTTTCCGGCCTTGATGGTGGCCGGGTCGTTGAACTTCAGCTTCCACTCGTCCGAGTACGCGCCGCCGAAGGTCCAGCACGGACCCTGGAAGGTCCAGGCCAGGTAGTTCTTGGCGTCGCCCCAGCCGTGCGCCCACTTGCCGTCGCCCATCACGCTCTGGATCTTCGGGCCCCACTCGTCGAACTCGTCCCAGCTGTTCGGCGTGCGGTCGGGCAGTCCGGCCTTGGCCCAGACGTCCTTGTTGTAGTAGAAGATCTGCGTCGAGCGCGAGTACGGCAGCGCCCAGGTCTTGCCGTTGAACTTGTAGTCGCCGACGAAGGTGTCCACGTAGTCGGACACGTTCACACCCGCCGACGAGAAGTGGCTGTCCAGCGGCTCGATGGTGCCGTTGAGCGCGTAGTTGAACCACCACACATCGGACAGGATGACCACGTCGGGCAGTTCACCACCGGAGAGCGCGGCGTTGAACTTGGTCGCGACCTCCTCGTAGTTCTTGCCCGCGTCGACGAGGTTGACCTTCAGGTCCGGGTACTTGGCCTGGAACCGGTTGATCAGCTCGGTTTCCTGGTCCTTGGAGGTACCGGGGTGGTTGGACCAGAAGGTGATCGTCTTCGAGTCACCGCCCTGCGAGCCGCCGCCGCCGGATCCGGCGCACGCGGTCAGCGCCGCCGCGCCCGCGGCCGCGCCCGCCAAGCCGAGAAACCCGCGTCGCGAAAGAGCGGGAAAACGTGAATCCGACACAGGAATCTCCTTCTGGGACTTAACCCTTGACCGCACCGGAGGTGAGGCCCTTGATCATCTGGCGCTGGAGCACCAGGAAGACGATGAGGATGGGGAGCATGGTCAGGATGACCCCGGCCATGACCGGACCCCAGTTGGTGACGCTCGGGTTCTCGGTGTTCTGCAGCAGGGTCAGGCCGACCGGCAGGGTGGCCACCCGCGCGTCGTCGGCCATCAGGAACGGCCACAGGTATTCGTTCCACTCGTTCACCAGCGTGACCACCGCGAACGCCACCATGGTGGGTCCGGACATGGGCAGCACCACCCGGGTCAGCAGCCGCCACCAGCCCGCGCCGTCCATCCGCGCGGCCTCGATGACCTCGCTCGGCAGCGACAGGAAGTGATTGCGCATCAGGAAGGTGCCGAAGGCGACGCCACAGAGCGGAACGATGATGCCCTGGAAGGTGTTTCGCCAGCCCAGCTGGGCGATGAGCGCGTAGTTGGAGATGATGGTGATCTGGTTGGGCACCATGAGCGCCGCGATGATCACCAGGAACACGATGTTCTTGCCCGGGAAGCGCAGGAACACCAGGCCGTAGGCGCTGAGCACGCCCAGCACGAACTTCACCGCCGCGACGATGCCGGTCACGATGATCGAGTTCCGCAGGAACTGCCAGAACGGCAGCGTGGTGGTGGCGTCGTGGTAGTTCGACGCCAGCCAGCGTTCGGGCCAGTAGCTGACCGGCTGGGAGTAGACCTCCGTGTGCGACATGAAGGAGCGGGTGAGGATGTAGTACAGCGGGACGCCGACGATGACCAGCACGCACACCATGGCGGCGTAGCCGAACACCTTGGCCCACAGTTCCCGGTCGCGGAAGGCGCTCAGCGCGTTGAGCCGGTTCACTTCTCGTCCCCTCGGTCCATGATGCGCACCTGCACCAGCGTCACGATGAGCAGCACCAGGAACATGATGGTGGCGACGGCCGCCCCGTATCCGGCACGCTGGTTCACCCAGGATTCGCGATAGACCTGATAGATCATGGTGGTGGTGCCGGTGCCGATGGGCCCGCCGCGGGTCATCACATTGATGAGGTCGAAGACCTGAAGTGAGTTGAGCAGCACCGTGATCGACAGGAAGTAGGTGGTGGGTCGCAGCTGCGGCAGCAACACCCGGGTGAAGGTGGTCCAGCGGCTCGCGCCGTCGATCTCGGCGGCCTCCATGAGGTCGGCCCGAACCCCTTGCAGCGCTGCCAGATAGATGACGAAGCTGTAGCCCAGGTTCTTCCAGATGTAGGTGACCGTGATCATGAACAGCGCCCAGTGCGGGTTCTGCGCGAAGTCGGGTGAGTGTATCCCCATCCGCTCCAGCAGATCCGGGACCAGGCCGAAGCCGGGGTCGAAGATGAACTGGAAGCCGACGCCGATGGCCGCGCCCGAGATGACGTAGGGCGCGAAGATGGCGGAGCGGACCACATTGCGCCCGAACAGTTTGCGATCCAGCAGCAGGGCCAGCGCCAGGCCCAGCAGCATGCTGCCGAGAACGGCGGCGACGGTGAAGATCACCGTATTGCCGACGATCTGCCAGGAGTCGTCGCGGCCGAACCACTCGGTGTAGTTGTCGACACCGACCCAGTTCAGGCTGGTCGCCGAGATGTTCCAGTCGGTGAACGACAGGCGGATATTGTCGACCAGCGGCCGATAGACGAACAGCCCCAGCAGAATCAGGTTCGGCGCGACCAGGACCACGAAGAGCGCATGGTCCTGCCAGGGTCTGCTTCGCCACCCGCGCCCGGGGGGCGTCGGGAGTACTCGTTCGGGCCAAGATCGCACCCGCGCAGCCTTGCGGCTTGGGGCTACTGGCTGGTTAATTCTGGATGGAAGATCGCTGAACTGTCGATCGGCGCGCGCCACCGACTGTTCACCGGTCACACCCTCGAGCGGCGCGGACATGCGCCGAATCGTACGGCTTGCCCCGCCTCTCCGCGCCTTTTGCGCACGGCTGAGAGCCGTTCACCGACATGCACGCGTGCCGGCGGTTGGGGAGCAACCCGATTTTGGCCGTACCCGGCGAGTTACCCGGATGCTCACGAAATCAGTTGTCGCGTCACGAGCTTCGCGTCCTTGCCCTATGAAACGACGAACGCCCCGCCAAGGCGGGGCGCTCGTGATCAAACGATCGTCAGTTCCAGTCGCCCCAGCCGTCGCTGGTGGAGAAGGTGCCGCCGTTGGTGTTCTTGACGATCACCGGGTCACCCTTCTTCACGTTCTCCTGGAACCACTTGGCGTCCTCGGTGGAGACGTTCAGGCAGCCGTGCGAGGTGTCCGAAACGCCCTGCTGCGCAACGCTCCACGGGGCGGCGTGCACGAAGATGCCGCTGTTGGACATGCGGGTGGCGTACTCGACCTCGAGCTTGTAGCCCTGCGGATCGGTCACCGGCACACCGTAGGTGGAGGAATCCATGATCATCTTGCGGTTCTTCTCGCTGATGATGTATGTGCCGTTCGGGGTCTCGTGATCCTTCTTGCCCATGGAGGTCGGCATGGTCTTCACGACCTCGCCATTGTGGGTCACGGTGATCTCGTGGGTGGTGTCGTCGGCGGTGGTGATGAACTCGTCGCCGATCTGGTAGGCGACGTCGGTGCCGCCCGCCTGGACGGTCACCTTGGAGCCGGCCGGCCAGAAGTCCTCGGGCCGCCAGCGCACCTGCTTGTCGCCCATCCAGTAGAAGTGGCCGCTCACCTTGTTGCTGGAGGTGATGCGAATCGACTTCTCGGCGGCCGCGTGATCGCCGACCGGGTCCTTGAAGTTGATGATGATCGGCATGGCCACGCCGACCACATCCCCGTCACCGGGGCTGATGTTCGGGGCCGCGAAGTTGGCGGGCGGAATCGGCGCCTTGGCGTTCGGGTCTGTGGGCAGCGAGCCCGGCTCGGGCTGCGGCATGACCGCGGAGGGCACGCCCGGTACATCCGGTCCGCCCGGCCATAGCGGAGTCGCTGAGGCGGGTGCTGCCACCACTGCTCCGGTCGCCGCGATGGCGGCGAGGGCGATCAGTCCCGTTTTCCGATACCGGGTATGGCGCACAGCTCGGTCCTCTCAGATCCTCGTTCACACGCAGATTGCGGGCACACGTCACCCGCGCAGGTCCCAACCCGCGTCCATTACTACAGCGATCCGTCCGGCAAGCCAATTGGCTTCTGCCAGTTATGCATACCGACTAACCGGTGTGCACTGCGTCACGGGTCTGCGGGTTGGTTACTCGACTGGCGCGAATGCGCCGATGACATCGGCGATTCCCCGAAAGTGACACCGGCGCGGCTGCTTTCGGAGTGCTCACTTCCCGAAACCTGCTTGTGATCGAAATCACCGAGGTCCCTTCAGGACCCGGCGACATCGAACGTGATGGCGCTGCGCGGCCCGACCGTGATGGTGTGCGGCACCGACATCGGCGCCGGCCCATGCGCGAACCGCGGCGACAACCGCAGCCGCACATCGGTCAATACAGTAGCCAGCACAATGCGAAGTTCGTAATCGGCCAGCGCCGCACCGACGCAACGCCGGTGCCCGCCACCGAACGGGGCGAACTCGAACGGGCTGTAGCGGCGCTCCAGAAATCGCTCGGGCCGGAACCGCCGCGGCTGCGGCCACACCGCGGGATCGGTGTGCAGCAGGTGCACCGAGATCCCCATGGTGTCCCCCGCCGACAGCGGTACCCCGCGCAGCGTGAAATCACCGGTAAGCCTGCGCAATACGATCGGCACCGGCGGATGCAACCGCAGCGTCTCCTGGCAGACCGCGTCCAGGTAGGGCAGCGCCATCAGTTCGGCCGGGCCGGGATCGCTTCCGGCGGCGGCCACTTCGGCGCGCAGCCGGGCCAGCGCCTCCGGTTCCCGGTGCAGCCGGTACAGCGCCCACACCAGCGCGGTCGCCGTGGTCTCGTGCCCCGCCACCAGCAGGGTGCGCAATTGCTCGCGCAGATCGGTGTCGGTGATGGCGCTGCCGTCCTCGTAGCGGGTGTCCAGCATGAGCGCCAGCAGATCCGCCCCGCCGCCCCCGTCCGCGCGCCGCCGCGCCACCTCGGCGTCGATGAGTTCGTCGAGCCGATCCCGTGCGGTGCTGAACCGCTCCCAGCCGGACAGCCCGAACAGCTTGCGCCGCAATGCCGGAACCAGGAACAGCGCGCTGCCGAAGGACTCCAGGAATTCCTGTGTGACGGTGGTGTATTCGGCTCGGCGCGACGCATCGTCGATGCCGAACACCGCCGCCAGCATGACCCGCAGCGTCAGTGCCCGCGCCGCCGCCCGGGCATCGATGCGGGTGCCGGGCCGCCACGGGTCCCCGGTCCGCTCCCCGCTCAGCTCGGCCCGGGCCGCCTCGCGAATGGTGTTGCCGTAGGCGCTGATTCGATTGCGGTGCAATGCCGGGGCGAGCAGCGCCCGCTCGCGCCGGTGCCGGCCGTCGCGGGCCAGGATGAGCGAGGCCGCGCCCACCATGGGCTCGATGGGATTGGGCAGCGGCGGTTCCAGCAGGTCCACCGGGGCCCGGAAGAATTCGCGCGCGCCCTCGGGAGTGCCGGTGAAGAGCACCGGTCCCAGGGCCGGCATCCGCACCCGGAAGGGGTCACCGTCGCGCCCGCGCCGCCAGGAGAGATAGCGCTCCAGGATGTCGGTGCTCATGGCTTCCTATACGAAATGCCGGACCGCCTCGGTTCGATCTTCCCGGTGTCCGTGGTGTATGCATGGGCACAGAAGTCAAATCTGTTTGTTTCGAAATATAGGACTCGCCCGTGTTGCGTCAGCAGCTTTCCGCCCGGATCGCCCTGCCCGCGATCTCCGCCGCCACCCTGCTGCTCGCCGGCTGCGGGACCACCGTTTCCGGCCATCCCCAGGCCGCCCCCGGCGACATCGTGCTCCCCACCAAGACCCCCGGCGCCACCCCCGGCAAACCCTCCGGCAAGCCCGGTTCGGGTGCGCCCACCACCACCCCGCGCGCCGACCGCGGCGGCAATACCGACTTCCAGGCCGTGATCGGCGACTGCGTGCAGCTCGGTGGCACCACCGACAACGCCAGTATCCAGAAGGCGAGCTGCGGCAGCCAGGACTCCAACTACAAGGTGACCGGCAAGGCCCCGCGCAATGCCCAGTGCGGCAAGGATTCCGACCAGGTCTACTACGAAACCCTCAATGGCATGGAGACCGGCGCCCTCTGCCTGACCATCGACTGGGTGGTCGGCGACTGCATGGACGTCGGCAACGACGCGGCCCACCGCATTCCCTGCACCGCCACTACGGCCACCGAGGGTGTGAAGGTGGTGTCGATCGTGAAGAACAGCAGCAGCGTCGACGACTGTCCCGACGGCGACCAGGGCTACGTCTACGACGAACGCAATTTCGTCGTCTGCGTCAACACCCTCAAATAGCAACCGGGGCGGTGATTCCCGAATCACCGCCCCGGTCAGCATTGTTCGGGGATCAGATCACCGCGTAGCCGGAGCCGATGCCGCCCCGGCCGTTGAGGTCGGCCATGATCGAGCTCATGTTGGTGCCGACCTCGGGGCCGAAGCAGGCCACCGCCAGGTAGGCGTTGACCATGCCGACGAGGGTGGTGCCGACGACGACCGGCGCGCCGGAATCGCCCTCCACCACACACATCTGACTCCAGGTCTCGATGTTGGTGTCGAAGACGTCGCCCCAGGAGATGCCGCAGGTATTGCCGGTGGTGCGGCCCTCCTTGCAGACGATCATGGGGAATCCGGGCGGGCCGCCGATCCCGGTGATGGTGACATTGCCGATGTGGTTGACCGGGACGACGCGGTCCGGATCGAACTGGATGACGGCGTAGTCGAGATCGTGGTTGGAGTAGACGAACTGACCGATCTGTCCTGCGGCGCGATCCTTTTCGGCCCAGACCCGGGACCCGGCGTCGCCGCAGTGCCCGGCGGTCAGGCCGACCAGCCGTCCGGCGCCGTCGTGGCCGATGGTGGTCACGGTGCACTCGAACTGATCATCGATGATGATCCCGGAGCCGCCACCTATGACGGCGGGCGCTGCATCGGCGTGAGCGGCTCCGATTCCGAAGAGCGCGGTGCTCAAGGCGATGGCGAATGCGCCGGTCGCCCCGGCGAGTTTCTTGATCATGTCCCTCCAGACGTCGGAAGCCGCACGAATCTCAACCTGCGGTTACTCATCCTGTCAGTATTCGAGCCCGGTTGCCTGTTGTACTGCCACATGTTGCGTAGCCGTGTCCTGCCGGGGTTCGCGGCCGATACCTAGTTGGATGTGGATTACGGGACAATACGCAAAAGCTATCGAATTCCGATAAATTTGTTCCTACAAATTGTTACCCGGTCGATGTCCGCATACACCGATGGATAGTTCAAAACTAGAACAAGTTCTAGATCTCTGCCAGGTTTTTTGCCCCGTAAACCGACCCTGATGTGGCTGTTCACAGCAATACATCGAAAGTGATCCGTCTCTATGACCGGAACCACAATCGGTGGTGTGTTTTTCCTAACTCCGTAGTAGGGTGCGTCCAGCAACAGTCGCCGGAGACGGGTAACTCCGGCGTCGAGAGGGGTAGTCAGTGCAGTTGACCAAGAGCCCGGGGGACCAGGGAAGCCCACCGTCACCATCACGGATGAATGTGGCCGTGGATTGGGCCAAGGCGTACTGGCAGGATCATCCGAAACGGTCGCTGGAAACCGGTGGCCGGATGATGTCGATGGGTGTCGCCGCGGTTGCCGAGCTTTTCATCGCGATCTTCCGTCGCCGCTTCCCCTACCGTGAGTTCATCCGGCAGTGCGCGTTCATGGCGAATGTCGCCGCGGCGCCCACCCTGCTGGTCGCCATTCCGATCGCCGTCATCGTCTCGATTCAGGTCGGATCGGTGGCCGGGCAGGTCGGGGCGACGTCCTTCATCGGCGCGGCCAACGGCCTGGGCATCATTCAGCAGGGCGCGCCGCTGGTCACCGCGCTCATGATCTCCGGCGCCGTCGGTTCCGCCATCTGTGCCGACCTCGGCTCCCGCACCATCCGCGAGGAGATCGACGCCATGAAGGTCATGGGCGTCGATCCCATGCGGCGGCTGGTCGCTCCGCGTCTCGGCGCGGCCATGCTGGTTTCGGTATTGCTGTGCGGTTTCGTGGTTTTCGTCGGCTTCCTGACCGGCTACATGTTCAACATCTTCGTCCAGAACGGCACCCCGGGCTCCTATATCAGTACATTCTCGTCGTTCGCGATCACGGCGGATCTGGCTGTGGCCCTGCTGAAGTCGCTCATCTACGGCCTGTTCGCGGCCGTCATCGCCTGTGACTCGGGGCTCAACGCCAAGGGCGGCCCCGGTGGCGTGGCCAACGCGGTGAACACCGCCGTGGTCATGTCCGCGGTCATGCTCTTCGGCGTCAACCTGATGATGACGCAGCTGTACAACACCCTTTTCCCCCCGCAGGTGGTCTGAGTCGTGTCAGCTACGTACGTACCGCCGCTGCTGCGGCCGTTCCAACGGATCAAAGGCGCGGCCAACTCGCCGCGTGACTGGCTGGCGCGCATCGGCCACCAGGTGTTCTTCTTCCTGCGCTCGGTCGGCTCCATGCCGCTCGCGTTCAAGCAGTACCCCAAAGAGGTGTGGCGGCTGCTGTCCGACGTCACCTGGGGCAACGGCAATCTCATCGTCGGTGGCGGCACCATCGGCGTGGTGCTGATCCTGTCGGCGTTCGGCGGCATGACCGTCGCCATCCAGGGCTACACCTCGCTGAACCTGCTCGGCCTGAGCCCGCTCACCGGCGCCATCTCGGCCTTCGCCACCACGCGTGAGCTCGGGCCCATGCTGGCCACGGTCGCCTTCGCGGCGCAGGCGGGCTGCCGGTTCACCGCGCAGCTGGGCGCCATGCGCATCTCCGAGGAGATCGACGCGCTGGAATCGGTTGCCATCCGGCCGCTTCCGTATCTGGTCAGCACCCGCATGATCGCGGCCATGATCGCCATCGTGCCGCTGTACTGCGTGGCACTGCCGCTGGCCTACATCTCCTGCTCGCTCACCGTGTCCCTGGTCGGCGGCACCGCGACAGGCACCTTCCAGCACTACTTCTATCAATTCCTGGTGCCGCACGATGTGCTGTACTCACTGCTGAAGGCGATCCTCTTCGTCGCGATCACCACGTTCATCCAGTGCTACTACGGGTTTTTCGCCTCCGGCGGCCCGGAGGGCGTGGGTGTGGCGGCCGGTCGCGCGATCAAGCTGTGCATCATCGCGGTCGTTTTCGCCGACCTGTTCATGACATTGGCGATCTGGGGCGTGAACCCTGGCATCCGGATCTCGGGATAGGGGGCGCACACGATGATCATCGATCCGAGCGGGCGCGGACCGACGATGCGGCAGTTGCTCATCGCCGGTGCCTGCGGCCTCACCGTCATCGCGGTCGTGCTGGGCTTCCTGTTCGCCCGGTACCGCGGTTATTTCGTCGAAAAGGTCAATGTCACAGCGAATCTGACCACCACCGGTGACGGCCTGCCGGCCAATGCCGACGTGAAGTTCCGCGGCGTGCTGGTCGGCGCCGTCAAGGACGTGTCGGTCGCGGCCAAGGGGACGAAGCAGGAGGTGCACATCGAGATGAAGCCGGAGTACGCCGGCGGCGTCCCGGCCAATGTCACCGCGCGCGTGGTGCCCTCCAACCTGTTCGCCGTCACCTCGGTCGAACTCGTCTACAACGGACCGGATTCCACGCATCTGAAGGAGGGTTCGCAGATCGCGGAGGACACCTCCAAGGGCACCATCGCCCTGCAGGACACCCTCACCACGGTCCGCAATATCCTGAGCAAGATCGATCCGGTACAGCTGGGCCGCGTGCTGGGCACGCTGTCCTACGCGCTGGACGGCAGCAGCCGCATGCCCGGCTCCACCATCGAGCGCGTCGACCGCTGGCTCGAGGGCGTGCGCGGGGCGGTGCCGAATGTCGGCGGCTTCCTCGACGACTTCTCCTCCTCCTTCCACGCGCTCAACCAGTCCGCGCCGGAACTGATGGGCGTGCTGTCGGATTCGGTGAAGACCGCGCAGACCATCTCCGATCGCCGGGCCGAGCTCACCGCGCTCATCTCCGGCAGTGAGAACACCATCGACAAGGTGAACGGGCTGTTCGCCCGCAACCCCAATGTCGGTAAGGATCTGACCACGGGGACCAGCGCCATGTTCGGCGCGCTGTCGGACAACCCGGACGCCATTCCGCAGGCCATCGCGAACCTGAACGATTCGGTGCGCAAGCTGGGTTCGACGTTCCACTGGGGTCCGCAGAACCAGATGATCTGGAACATGGGCCTCACCTTCACGCCCTACAAGCCCTACACCCGCGACGACTGCCCGCGCTACGGCGACCTGGCCGCTCCGAGCTGTGCCACCGCGCCGCTCACCTCGGATCCGGGCACGCTGCCGGAAGCCATGCGGCCCAGGGGCATCGACGCCGCCAAGGACCTGCCGGTCACCGCGCCGCCGCCGGGCTTCCCGCTGATCCCGGGTCTCACCGCCACCGGCACACCCACCGATACGCCGAGCGACGGTGCTGCGAAGCCGGGTACCGACCCGCTCGCGGGCACGCCGCTGCAGGGGCTGTTCCCGAACCTGGCGCCGGCCGCTCCGGCTCCGGCCGCCCCGGCGAGCCAGCCGGGTTCGGTGCCCACCGGTGGGAACATCGCCCTGGCCGGTGACGACGCCATCACCGCCCTGCTGGGCCGGCGTCCGACCGCGGCCGAGTACCTGCTGTTGAGCCCGATCCTGAAGGGTGCGACCTTGCAACTGAGCCAGAGCGAGGCCGGCCGATGAGCGTTCGTAAGCCGCTGATCGGTTTCGGCATCTTCGCGATCGTGTCCATCCTGGTGACCGCGGTCATCTGGAATACGCTCGCGCGCACCGTGAAAGGCGATACCAACACCTACACCGCGACCTTCAGCGATGTCCTGGGCCTGCGTGCGGGCGATGACGTCCGGATGGCCGGTGTGCGGGTCGGCAAGGTCGAGAAGATCGAGCTGGACAAGAAGAACCAGGCCGTGGTGACCTTCATCGTGCAGCGCGATCAGACGCTGTACGGGGACACCAAGGCGCTGGTCCGGTACCAGAACCTGATCGGGCAGCGGTATGTCGCGCTGAACCCGCCCGCCGCGGGTAAGCCGCATACCGGCGACCATGTGGTGCTGAAGAACAACGGCGGTATCCCGCTGGAGCGGACCGAGCCGTCGTTCGATATCTCGGCGCTGCTCAACGGTTTCCAGCCGCTGTTCCAGGTGCTGCAGCCCGAGCAGGTGAACAACCTGTCCAACACCTTCATCCAGGCGCTGCAGGGTGACAATGTGTCGTTGAGCGCGTTCATCACCCAGGCCGCGTCGGTGGCCTCGGACTTCGAACGCCGCGACGGCATTCTCTCCGACGTGATCACCAACCTGTCCGGCGTGATGTCGGGGCTGGCCAAGCGGGGCGACGAGCTGGAGACGCTGGTCACCCAGACCCGCGCCCTGATCGGCGGCCTCTACGCGCAGGGCCAGTCGCTGCAGGCGTCGACGGTCCAGATCGCCGATGCCACAACGGCTCTGGTGGGGATGTTCGGTTCCATCCAGCCCAAGCTGGTGCTGGCGCAGAACGCCACCCACGACGCGCTGGCGATGCTGCTGTCCAATGGCGCCAAGCTCGACCAGGCGGCGGTGGACCTGCCCGGCATCCTCTCCGACGTCGGCAAGTTCACCCAGAACGGCGCCTACGCCAATGCCTACGTGTGCAGCTTGGACGTCTCGCTGTACGGCATCCTCTTCCCGCGCGGTCTGTTCTCGCAGATCGGCGGCAACTCCCACTCGGCGGTGTGCCGGCCATGATCTCGAAACTCGAGAACCGCTTCAGTACCAATCGCAATTTCTGGCTCGGCGTGCTCGGCGTGGCGGTCATCGTCGCGCTGCTGCTGGGCTCCACCCTCTACAAGACGGTGGGTATCGGCACACAGAGCATCAAGGCCGAGTTCGTGCAGACCGCCGGCGTCAAAGTCGGTGACAAGGTGGACGTCTCGGGCGTTCCCGTCGGCACCATCTCGGGCGCCGAGCTCGAGGGCGACCACGTGCTCCTCACCCTGAATGTCGACAAGGACGTGAAGCTCGGCCCCGATGCCAAGGCGGCGATCAAGATGGCGACCCTGCTGGGCGCGCGCTACGTCGACCTGATGCCCGGCGACGGTTCCGGGTTGAAGGACAACCGGATTCCCAAGTCCAACACCGTGGTTCCCTACAACCTGGCCGACGTGGTGCAGGAGGGCACGCCCAAGTTCGAGGAGCTCGACACCAAGAAGCTGGCGGATTCGCTGAATCTGATCAACCAGCAGATGGGCGACACCCCGCAGATGACGGTGCAGGCGCTCGACGCCATCGGCGCGCTGGCCAAGACCATGAACAACCGCAAGGATCAGGTCGACCAGCTGCTCAAGGATCTGGACAAGGTCACCAGGATCCTCGGCGACAACCGCAACAGCGTGCTGCTGGTCATCACCCAGGGCCAGGCCATCGCCGACCGGGTGATGCAGCGCCAGAACCTGTTGAAGACGTTGCTGGACAACATCGCAACGCTCACCGGGCAGCTGCAGCAGATCGGCGCGGACAACGACAACAAGTTCGGCCCGACCCTGCAACAGCTCAACACCATGGCCGACGGTCTGCAGAAGAACAAGGACAACCTGGATCGGCTGCTGTCGATCATGCCGCCGGCCATCCGGCAGTTCAACAATGCCTTCGGCAACGGCAACTACGGTGAGGTCGCGCTGCCATGGCTGTTCCCGGACAACTGGTTGTGCTTCGCGCAGGTGAACGAGGGGTGCCACCAATGACATCGACTGTTGCAGAACAAAAGAAGCGCCTGCTCGGCCGAATCGCCAAGGCGGCCATGATCGGCGCCGCGGCATGGGCCGTGGGCTCCTGCTCCATCGTGCCGCTCGGGGTGAAGGACGCCGCGGGGCAGACCCAGCACTTCACCGCGGACTTCCTCAATATCGCGGGCATGTTCGAGGGCAACCCGATCACGGTGCTCGGGCTCGAGGTGGGCCGGGTCGACAAGATCATTCCGAAGGGTCAGTACGTCGAGGTCCACATGACCGTGGACAAGGGCGTGAAGATCCCGAAGAACGTTCAGGCCGCGCTGGTTTCGCCGTCCATCGTGACCGACCGGCACATCGAGCTCACCCCGCGCTACACCGGCGGTGACACCCTGGCCGACGGTTCGCACCTGACCACCCAGCAGACCAAGACCCCGGTCGAGCTGGACACCATGATCAAGACCATCGACAGCTTCGCCGCCGCGCTCGAGCCCGAGCCGGGACAGGAAGGCGTCGGCCCGCTCTCGGGTCGCGTGCTGTACCCGATGATGAACGGCAACGGCGAGAAGATGCGCGATGTGCTCAATGCGCTCTCCGGCGCGCTGAAGACCGGCGTCGACAACAAGGACGCCATCTCCACCATCATCATCAAGCTCAACGAGCTGACCACCATGCTGGCCGAGAACGACGACTCGGTGCGCGGGTTCAGCAACAAGATCACCCAGATGACCGGTCTGCTGGCCGACCAGGCGCCGGGTCTGCAGGGCACGCTCGATCAGCTGAATGCGTTCCTGGCCAACACCAGTGGCGCGTTCTCGCAGTACTCCGATCAGCTCAACGGCACCCTCACCGGGCTCACCAATGTCACCAACCAGCTGCGCGCCAACGCGGCCGGCGTGACCGAGGTGGTCGACACCGCGCCGCTGCTGATGCAGAACCTGGACCGCTCGGTCAACCGGCAGGGCAACTTCATTCGCCTGCACGGCCTGATCGGTACCGCGCTCTCCGGTGAGATCGTGAGCCTGTTCTGCGAACGCATCCAGATGAAATCGGATGGCTGCCGCACCGGGAAGATGGAGGACTTCGGACCCGACTTCGGTCTGATGGCGGCGATGCTGGGGATGACCAAATGAGTAATCGCTTCTGGAAGGATCTGCGCGCGGGCCGCTCGGCCCGGCGGGCGGTCGTCGCCATCGCGGTCACCGCGACCGCCGTCGTCGCCTCCGGCTGCGGCATCACGGTGGAGAGCCTGCCGCTGCCCAAACCCGGTCCGGGTGCCAACACCTACACCATTCACGCGACCTTCGACAATGCGCTGAACCTGCCCGACCAGGCCAAGGTCAAGGTCGGTGGCTCCGACGTCGGCGTGGTCACCAAGATCACGACCAAGGACTTCAAGGCCAATGTGGACCTGGCCATCCGCCAGGACATCGAGCTGCCGGCCGGCAGCACCGCGGAACTGCGCCAGGCCACCCCGCTCGGCGACGTCTTCGTGGCGGTGTCCATCCCCAAGGCCGAGCCCGGCATGCAACTGCTGAAGAACGGTGACCGGCTCACCAACACCTCGGCCGGCGCGACCGTCGAAGAACTGCTGATGTCGGTTTCGTTGCTGTTCAACGGCGGTGGCATCGCCAGCCTGTCCAAGCTGACCTCGGAGCTGGACTCCATCGTCGGCGGACGCGGCGACCAGGTGGGTCACGTCATCACTCAGCTGACCAGCGTGATGACCAGCCTCAACGCCAACAGCTCGCGGATCGACAATGTGCTGGCCGGATTCAGCGCGCTGGCCAACACCATCGAGGCCAACCACCAGCAGCTGGGTCAGGTGGCCGACAGCCTGCCGGGCATGATCGGCGCCATCGCCGAGAACAACCAGGCTCTCGGTGATCTGCTCACCAAGATCTCGACAACCAGTGCGGCACTGGGCGATTACGCCAACACCACCTCGGACTCGCTCAGCAGCCTGCTCGACAATGTGAACCAGCTGATGAGCGCGCTGTCCCGGACCGATCAGACCCTCGGTCCCGCCCTGGACGCCCTGCACGACATCCGGCCCAAGGCCGACGCCTCGTTCAAGGGCGACACCCTGGCCGTGGCCGCGACCCTTTCCATGCTCGACATCGGCCTGCTCACCGATCCGGCCAACAGCAAGTTCCCGGACCTCAAGGACCTCAACGACTTCGGGGGCAGCCTGATCCAGGTGCTGCAGATCATCTACGGCCGGATCAACGGGGGACACCGATGAGCTGGGTATCGCGACACAAGAACCTGGTGTCCAATTCCGCATTGGTGCTGATCCTGCTGGTGGGCGCGTCCTACCTGCTGATCAGCGTGATGCGGGTGAATCCGCTGCGCGAAACCTACACGGTGACGGTCAATCTGGACCGATCCGGCGGGCTGCAGAGCGGCAATGACGTGACCCTGCGCGGCTACCGCGTCGGCAAGGTCCTCGACATCAAGCTCATCGACAACGGCGCGGCCATCGCGGCCACCGCCGAGATCGACAAGAAGTACTCGATCCCGGCCGACACCCAGGTGTCGGTGGGCGCGCTGTCGGGCGCAGGCGAGCAGTACATCGACTTCCGCCCGAACACCGATCAGGGCCCGTTCCTGCGCAGCGGTTCGGTGATCCAGTTCGACGCCGGCAAGGTCAAGACCCCCACCCCCGTGTGGTCGGTGCTCGACAACGCCAGCGCGCTCATCGCCCAGGTGGATCCGGACAAGTTCAGCGTCATCCTGACCGAGCTGGACACCGCCCTCTCCGGCGGCCCGGACCAGCTGCGCTCGCTCGTCGATGGCATCAGCCTGGCCACCAACGGCCTGGACAACCTGCTCCCCCAGACCACCAACCTGATCAAGAACCTCCAGGTCATTTCCGGCACCACATCGCTGGCGCAGCCGGATCTGGGTACGCTGACCCGTAATTCGAGTGTGTTGTTCAATCAGTTCAACGACGCGAATGCCGAACTCCAGAAGATCCTGGAGCAGGCGCCCGGCCAGATGCAGGCCCTCGGCGCGGTGCTGGACAAGACCGCCGACCCGATGACCAGCCTGGCCACCAACTTCGCGGCCATCACCAAGGCCGCGCAGCTGCGCACCCCGGCGCTGCGGGCACTGTTCCCGTCGCTGGTGGTCGGCACCTCCGCCATGGGCGTGCCGGCGCACGATGGTGAGTTCTACACCATCGTCGACATCTGGCCGCGGTCCTTCTGCGACTACGTCACCAAGAAGGTGAACCCCGCCGTAGCGACCGAGAACACCTTCCCGAAATGGGCGAGCTACTGCCAGAACCCACCCCAGGACCAGCAGATCCGCGGCTCGGGCAACGCACCGCGACCGGACGTGCCCAACAATGGCGCGCTCCCGCCCGCAGGTTCGGATCCGAACGAGCGGACTCTGCCGCCGGTCAAGTGAGTGCCGCCCGCCGCTCTCAGGAGCAGCGGGCATACTCGCTGACGAAACCTAGACGGTGCGTCCGCAGCGCACCGGGAAAGTGATCGAATAGATGTCGGACGACGCTGCCCAGGACAAGAAAACCGAAGACGATTCCATCGCCGAGGCCGATGCCCAGAGCAGCGCCGAACAGGCCGCCGAGAAGCCGGAGTTGACGAAGGACGCCGAGGCGGCCCAGCCCGAGGCGGAAGCGAAGGCGGAGCCGGAAGCGAAGGCTGCCGAGCCGGAAGCGGATTCGGCCGCACCGGCCGCGAAGCCGGAACCGGCGGCCGCCGCGCCGCCGGCGAAGTCCGAGTCCGCGCTGGTCGCCAAGGTCGCGGTGCCGATGGTCGCGCTCATCGCGCTCGGCGTGCTGCTGGTCGCCTCGCTCGCGGGTCTGGGCGCGTTCTGGTGGCAATCGCACACCAAGAGCAACGAACTCGCCGACCGCGACTCCGCCGCCAAGGCCGCCTGCGATTTCGCGCGCGCGGTCTCGGTCTACGACCAGTCCTCGTGGAACGATTTCGCCCCGCGCGTGCAGGCGCTCATCACCGGTGAGTTCAAGCAGATGTTCGACCCGATGGCCGGCGACGTGAAGGACATCCTGTCCAGCGCGCACGCCAAGTCCTCGCTGAACGTGCTGCGCTGCGGCTGGGAGTCCGGCGATGCCGACAAGGCCTCGGTCCTGGTGAGCCTGACCCAGACCTCCACCAACGACTTCCACGCCAAGCCGATCGTGCTCACCATCCCGACCTATGTCGAGCTGGAGAAGCACGACGGCAGGTGGCTGGTGTCGAAGTTCCAGCCGGTCTACGCCGGTGACGAAAACCCGCTGTTCCCGGGCGGAACCGGCGGCGGCGACCAGCAGGGCGCCCAGCCCTCCGGTCAGCCGGCTCCCTCGGGTCAGCCCGCCCCGTCCGGTCAGCCCGCGCCCGCCACCACCGCGGCGCCCAAGCCGGGTAACTGATCGGGATATCCCGAGTACGAAAAAGGGCCCGCCTCCGGTACTTCCGGAGGCGGGCCCTTTTCATGTCTTCGCAGGTGAAAGGGCCTGCGCCGGGGCGCTCAGAACAACGTGAGTGCCTCGGCGGCAGCCGCTTTGGCGGCCGTCGCCCGGCGGCGCGGGGTCGCGGCCGCGGAGTGCGCGGAATGCGTGGTGGCGCCGACCTTCTCGGCCTGTTCCGTCTCGGCTCGTTCCGACCCGGCGGGTGCGGTCACCGGGAGCGGCTCGGTCTTGGGTTCCACGATCGGGATCGGCGCGGTGGGCGGATCGAAGGGCACCGGTTCGTCGCCGTCGGGATCGGTGGCGACCCCGGTGGCGGCGACCTTCCGCGCGGCCTGACCGGCCAGCGCGTCCGCCTGCTCGTTGAAGTAGTTGCCGACGTGCCCACGCACCCAGCGGAACCGGACCGGGCCGGGCCGCGTGGCGATGGCGCGGTCGATCTGCTGGATCAGCTCGAGATTCTTGACCGCGCCGCCGGTGGAGGTCTTCCAGCCATTGGTGCGCCAGCCATGGATCCACTCGGAGGCGCACTTGATGGCATAGAGCGAATCGCTCTCGATGAGCAGGGGTTCGGCGTCCGGATGGGCCCGGACGGCTTCGAGGAGGGCGCGTAGCTCCGCGATCTGATTGGTGCCCGAGGGCGCACCGCCGCTGGCCGCGCCGCCCGCATGATTGACCCAGGCCCAGCCGATCGCGCCGCCCGGGTTGCGCAGGCATGATCCGTCGGTGCTCACGATGATCATGCGGCCTACCCTACGCGATCCGGCCGACAAGATCGGTGCCGTGGAATTCCTCTATCTCCCTACGCAATTGCGATTCGGTCCGGCGGACGGTGGCCTGCACCATCGCGGCCAGCATCTTCGAGAGCAACTTGCCGGTGAGCCCGCGCGGGGCCCAGTACTCGGTTTCCGAGGTCAGCACCGCGCGGCCGTACCCGAGGGGGTCGAAACGCAGGGTGATGACACAGAAGTCGGAGCATGCCGACGCCGGCTTCCCCTTCCGGCGTCGGCGGAGTGTGTATTCGATGACCGCGTTGCGGCGGTAGTCGGTGATCTCACACTCGATCGTGGGATGCCACAGGCCGACCCGGAGGGTCGCGGCGAAGACGGCTCCGGCACCGTGATCGGAATCCCCGATCGGTTCGAAGGCGACCACGCCGAAGGCCCAGTCCGGCACGAACTGATGGTTGTCCGTATATGTGAACGCGACTTCCACCGGTGCGCCGACATCACTCGCGTACTTGAAATGGCCCATAGGCTGCTCCCTGTCCCACGGCTGCCTTAAAAGTACTACAGCAATCCTATTTATTGAGCGAACTCGTCCAATCGGTCCGCTATGTACTCGGCGATGGGCAGGGCGGAGGTGGCCGCCGGAGAGGGGGCATTGAGCACGTGAACCGAGCGCGGCGTGTGCTCGAGCAGGAAATCGTGCGCCAGCGCGCCGTCCCGCAGCACCGCCTGGGCGCGGATGCCCGCCTCCCGCGGCAACAGATCGGCGACGGTTAGCTCGGGGCAGTAGCGACGGCATTCGGCCAGGTAGCCGCGCTTGAACAGGGAGTTGCGCATTTCCCGCAGGCCGGTCCGGACATTGGCGGCGGCCACCCGGTGAAAACCACGGTAGCCCAGGATCTCCCGGGCGTCGCGGAGGTTCACGCTGCCCTTGCGGTAGCCCTCGCGGGCCAGGCCCAGCACCGCATTGGGCCCGACGGTCAGCGCGCCGTCGATGGTCGGGCTGAGATGGACGCCCAGGAACGGCAGTTCGGGATCGGGGATCGGATAGATCAGGGTGTTCACCAGATCGTTGCGCTCGGGCGGCAGCTGGTAGTACTCGCCGCGGAAGGGCACGATGCGTAGATCGATGTCCAGGCCCGCCAGCCGGGCCATCCGGTCCGCCTGCAGGCCCGCGCACACCACCAGCCGCCGGGCCTGCCAGGTGCCGGCCGGACCGGAAACGGTTACCGCTGAGTCGGTTTCGGTAATGGCGGTGACCTCCGCGCCGAGCACGATCTCACCACCGGCCGTGCGCACCTCCTGCGCCAGCGCCCGGGTCACCCGGCCGTAGTCGATGATGCCGGTGCTCGCCACGAACAGCGCCCCGGCCCCGGTGATGCGCGGCTCCCGCCGCATCAGCTCGGCGGCGTCGAGCAACTCCACCTCGACGCCATTGGCGACGGACCGCACGTAGAGCGCGAGCATCCGTGCGTGCTCGGCGGTATCGGTGGCCACCAGCAGTTTTCCGCACACCCGGAACGGAATGTCGTGCGCCGCGGCGAATTCCTTGGTGAGCTGCGCGCCGCGCACGCACAGCCGCGCCTTCAGGCTGCCGGGCTCGTAATAGATGCCCGAGTGGATGACCCCGCTGTTGTGCCCGGTCTGGTGCAGGCCCAGCTGCCCGGCCTTCTCCAGCAGCAGCAGGCTCGCCCCCGGATGGCGTTCGAGCATGCGATGCGCGGTGGCCACCCCGACGATGCCGCCGCCGATCACGCAGTAGTCGTACACACCGGAAGTCTCACACAGCGACGGTGGCCGAGTCTTCCCCTGCCGTGCGGCCGTCCGTCTCGTGTGCGCGCGTGTCGGTGGTGTCGTGCGCGGGAGCGCCGGTCGCGGTGGCCGGGACCGGATGGCGCGCGATCTGCAGGCCGTAGCTGCCGATCGCGGGGTCCGACAGCGTCAGCGTCACGTCGCCGCGGCTGTCCACATCGGTGCGCAGCCGGGTAGTGGCGCTCGGATCGCCGTTGATGCCCAGCTGGTGCCCCAGCGGCGTGTTCAGCAGGATATCGGCGAACGTGGCGAAGACATTGGTGTCGACGGTGAGCGTCGCCGTGTGCTGGGCCGCGGCCACCTGCGCGCCCACGTAGGCGGTGCCGAGCCGGAACTGACCGCCCAGCGGGCGGGGCGCCTCGGCCGCGGTGGCGGCGCCGGTGCCCGGGGTGCGGGCCGGAATCACCTGCACGAACGCGGGTTCCGTGCCCCGGTTGGTGAAAAGTGAAGTCAGGGTGACCTTCTCGGCGATCGGCTCGGCGGACTGGACGCCCGGCTGATCGGCTCCGCGCGGGCCGAGCTCGACGAGCGACGGATGGTTGCCCGGCGCGGCCGTGGCGAGTCTGCCCGGCTGCTGGGCCATTTCATGGGCGATATACGAACCGGCGGCGACGGTCAGCCCGATGCTGGCCATGCTGGCGGTGACAATGGCGCTGTAGCGGAACACCTGGGCCGTACGCCGGGTCGACCGGGCGGCCTGTGTCGCGAGTTCATGCGACATGACTGGTGCGTTCCTTTCCCTCTCCCCTGGCCCCCTGCACCCGTCCGTCCCCTTGCGCGTGGACGGCGCGACGACCCGCACCATTGAAAGTCGTACGCGCGTCCAGGTTACGGTGGCGGCGGGTAACACACGGCCCCGGTGAGAGCAGGATCACATCGGGGAAAGGTTGGGCATCAACAGGTTTTCCCCGCCGAAAGACTGGGTAAAAACCTGGTAGCGGCGAGCGCCAACTCGACTGCCATCGAAGAGACCTCCGGCCAACGGCGTCCGGTCGGCACCAGGCACGGCGCACCCAGGCTGGCGCTCGCTCGCTCCTCCTCGGGGAGCAGTGGTGACCCCAAGGGCCGAAACCCTTGGAAACCCGTTCCGCCGAGAACGAAGCCCCTGTGGGAATTGGGGATTTCTGGTCGGAGGCCGGGATAGGCGGCGGGTCAGTCGAACTGACCCGCCGTTCGGCCGCTTCCGGGGGGACCGGCGAAAGCCTGTGCCAGGCCCAGCCATTCGCGGGCGTCGGCGCCCACCACGTCCAGGCCGAGATCGTCGAGATGCCGCCGCTGGGTGACCAGCTGGCAGAAGTCCAGGGCGGGACCGCTGATTCGCTGCGCGGCCTCGGCCGGGCCCCAGGTCCAGGCGCTGCCGTCGGGCGCGGTCAGTTCGATCCGGAACTCCTCGGCGGGCACGGTCCTGCCATGCGTCAGGTAGGCGAAGTTGCGGGTCCGTACGCCGATGTGCGCGATATGCCGCAGGCGTGCCGTGGGTTCGCGGGTGACGCCGAGCGTGTCGGCCACGTCGTGCCCGTGCGCCCAGGTCTCCATCAGGCGGGCGGTGACCATGGAGGCCGGGCTCATGGGCGGCCCGAACCACGGCAGCTTGGTGCCCGCCGGAACCGTGCGCAGCGCCTCGACCAGGGCCTCGCGATCCTGCCGCCAGGTCGCGAGCAGTTGCGGCGCAGGGGTTTTCGCGCCCTCCTCGGCGGCCTCGTCGACGAAGGTGAGCGCCTTGGGCAGCGCCGCCTGCACCAGCTTGTCGAACTCGACCGGGTCGGTCGCGGACACCGTGGCGACCTGATCGGTCCAGTTCAGGTGGGCGATCTGATGGGCGATGGTCCAGCCGGCGGCGGGGGTGTCGCGCTGCCAGCCGTCCGGATCCAGGTCCGCGATCAGCCGATCGAGATCGGCGCATTCGGCGGTGAAGTCGGCGAGCAATGCCTCGAGGTCGGCCACCGGGCCAGCATCGCAGCCCCGCCGGAAAAATGCAAGCATGCGTGCTTGATTTCTGGCGGCCCTCGTTCCTGCCTGAAAAAGTGCCGTCTACCAGCCGAAAAGGATCAGATGCACGGCCCCGACCACCAGGCCCAGCACCGCGCCGTGCAGGTACAGCAGCCACGCGTCCTGCTCGACCGAGGCGTAGAACATCTCCATGAACTCACCGGGGGTGAGCTGCTGCAGCTTGCGGGCCGCGAACTCGTCGATCTTCTTGGCCTGGGCGGCCGCGAATTCCGGATCGTCGGCCAGGCTCGGGGCCAGGCCCACCGCGGCGGAGGTCGCGCCGACAGTCAGATTGTCGAACTGCCGCTTGCCGAAGACCGTTCGCACCACCGAGTGGGTGGGCCCGAGCTGGCGGTGGATCTCCTGCGAGATGAGCCGTTCCAGCAGCTGCCGGGTCTTGTCGCCGTTCGGGCCGTCGAGCAGTTCACGGGCCAGGTTGGGCAGCGTCAGCACCTGGTAGGCCAGGATATTGGCGAGATCGGCCGCGGCCTCGGGCTGTCGCTTGGCCAGCAGCGCCTGCTTCCACAGGTACCGGTAGCGCGGCTGCGGGTCGCCCGGCTCGAACACCATCTTGATGGCGATGACATTGACGCTCACGCCGATGGCCGCGGCCGCGGCCAGGATGACCAGCCACGGCGGAATCCAGCCCAGCACCGGAATGCTCTGGTGCACATGCATGTACAGCGCCAGCAGCAGGCCGAAGGGCGCGCCCAGCAGGCCGATGCGGACCATGAACTTCAGTTCCGGCGCGGCGATGGTGGTGGTCAGGTCCTTGAGGATCTCCGGGTTGTCCCGCAGATACCGGATGACGAAGTCCTTGATGTCGATGAGCTGGTCGACATTGTCGCCGAGCTGTTCGAAAGCGCGGCGGGCCAGCGTCGGCAGTTCCCGTTCGATGCGCTGGTAGAGCACATTGCGCACCGACTTGGGCACCGCGCCCCACAGGTCCGGGTTCTCCTTGCTCATGATCTCGTCGACCATGTCCGGCATCTGTTTTCGGCCCACCTCGGCGATGTAGTCGGCAATGCCCTCGAGGTCGAGTTCGCGAATGAAGTCCTTGGGACTGCCGATTCGCATGATGGCCACGTCGACGCAGATGCTGGCCATCTTCTCGGCGCGCGCCGGGATGAAACCCTGGAAGCCGAGCCGCTTTCCGTCGCCGGAGAAGGTGGGCAGCACCTGCACGCGGCGCGGGAGGTAGGGGTAGAGGATCTCCAGGCCGGGCACCCGGAAGCCCTGGAAGTAGACCGGCCAGAACAACATCAGCACGCCGGTCCAGTTGGTGAGCCAGCCGGCGATGGCGCTGAAGATCGGGAAGCTGATCAGATCGACGACGAGTTTGGGCTGGCCGGTCAGCTGTTCCCAGTCGAGGAACAGACCCGAGGCCAGTGTCGTCATAGCAGCGTCCCCCTGTGGCCTAGCTGATGGTGAGAAAACGGACTCCCAACACTCTCATCGGTCCGAGGAGCTGTCAAAAGGTCCTGGCCTGGAAGAACGCGTCGTGTCGCGGGGGTGTCGGCAAGGTCATGCCGACGTGGTCTGCGGTGGGTTCCGGAAGTGGGAATACTGGTCAATCGACCAGCAGATACAGGCAGGAGATCAGCATGTCGCTCGACCGTCGTGGGTTTCTGACCGGCACGGCCGCCACTGCAGCCGGGGTCGCCGCGCTCGCGGCCACCGGTGCGCCCGGCCGCGCCGAGAATGCCCCGGCCACCGGCAAATTCCCGCTCCCCGACGCCGACCACCTGCGCATTCTCGTCACCGGCGACGCGGGCACCGGTGCGCGGCCGCAGTGGCAGGTCGCCGACGCCATGCGGGAACTGCATGCGCGCGAGCCGTTCTCCCTCGCCCTCGGCCTCGGCGACAATGTCTACGAGCAGGGCCCGTGGTCCGACGACGACGCCCAGTTCGCCGCCAAATTCGAGGACCCCAACCACGACCTCGACTTCCCCTGGCTCATGGTGCAGGGCAATCACGACAACTCCTCGATCCTGCCCGGCGACGGCGGCTGGCTGCTGCGCGGCGATCACGAGGTGGCCTATCACGCGCGCTCGGCCCGCTGGTTCATGCCGTCCCGCTATTACTCGGTGCGGATTCCGCAGGAGCAGCCGGTCGTCGAATTCTTCGTGCTGGACCTCAATCCCATCGCCGCCTACCTGCCGCCGCTCTTCCAGCCCTACTGGGCGGCCGACGGCCAGTTCATGACCGAGCAGGCCGCCTGGCTGGACCGGGCCATCGACGAGTCGCCGGCGAAGTGGAAGATCGCCTGCACCCACCACCCGTACCTCAACAACGGGCCGCACGGAAACGCCGGGGAATACGAGGGATTGAGCATCGAGCCGATCGACGGCCGCTATGTGAAGGACTTCTTCGAGGCACACGTGCTGGGCCGGTGCCAGTTCCTGCTGTCGGGCCACGACCACTCGCTGCAGGTGCTCGAACCCAATGCGGCTGCCAAGGGCACCCGGCAGATCATCTCCGGTGCGGCCGCGAAATCGGTGCACGGCGAACCGTCCACGGGTGGCAAGCACACCGCCAACGGCGCGCTGTACGAGAACTACACCGACCTCGGCTTCATGGTCCTGGACCTGACCCCCACGTCCGCCGACCTGGGGGTCTACACGGTCGATCTCTCGAACGGCCGGTCCGCCAACGTCTTCCAGCGTCGGCTCGCGTAATCCGCGAACCGTGCCGGGAGCGTGAGCGGCCTAGGGCTTCAGGACGATCCGAATCGGGTTGCCTTCCTTGGATTCCAGGGAGTGCACGGCCTTGGCGGCATCGGCCAGCGGGACCACGGCACTCACGGAGCGGGAGAAGTCGACCCGGTGCAGCCCTTGCAGTTTCACCAGCTGGGTGACGTGCTCGGGCGTGGACCCGTAATGCCCGCGCAACTGCTGCTGGAAGAAGCTGAACGCGGTGCCGCCGGTGATGGTGATCGGCTTGTCGGTGAGGCCGACCAGCACCAGGCGGCCCTGCGGCGCCAGGCAGACCACCGCCTGCTCGCGCACCGGCGCCACGCCCGCGAAGTCGAAGGCGGCGTTCAGGCCGGTGCCGGTGGCCTCGAACACCTTGCGCCGCAGGTCCGGATCGGCAGGATCGAAGGCCAGGTCCGCGCCGAAGGACAGCGCCCGCTCCCGGGCGGCGGGCAGCGGATCCACCGCGATGATCGGCGCGGCGCCGACCAGGCGCAGCAGCTGCACCCCGTGCGCGCCCAGCCCGCCGACGCCCCAGACGCCCACGGCCTCACCGGGTTTCACCTCGGCGGTGGCGGTGATGGCCGCCCACGGCGTGGACACCGCGTCGGGAATGAAACAGGCCTGCTCGAACGGCAGGTCGTCCGGAATCGGCACCAGGGTGTCGACCCGCGCCAGGGTGTATTCGGCCCAGCCGCCGTCGTAGTCCACGCCGCGGGTGAAGGTGGCCCCATTGCGAAGCTCCCCGGCCTGCAGCACTACGCGATCCCCCACCTTCGCGGTGGTCACTCCCGGCCCGAGCGTGTGCACGGTCCCGGCGACCTCGTGCCCGAGCGTCACCGCATCGTCACGCAGGAACAGCGGCGTCAGCGTGCCGTCGATGAGGTGCACGTCGGAGAGGCATACTCCCGCTGCCTCCACCTTGACCAGCACATGGTCCGGTCCCGGCTCCGGAATCGGCACCTCCTCGAGCTCCAGTCGGCGGTTCGGCCCCAGGTGTAGTCGTGCGGCCAGCATGGTCATCGATGACTCCTCGCGGTATCCGATTCGGGCGGCCCCTCCCCGGCGCCATGGTAGGCCGCACCCGCGCCTGCTCGGGCGGTTTGCCCGAACCGCCGACTTACTCGGTGTGGTGCTCAGTGCACGCTGTCGGCGGGCAGGTGGGCGGTGAGGAATTCGGTGATGATGGCGGTGACCTCGGGGGCGCGTTCGAGCATGGGGACGTGGCCGCAACCGTCGAGGTATTCGGCGCGGTCGGGGCGCAGTCGCGCATTGACCGTGCGCCCGGCCGCGGCGGAGAGGACGCGGTTCTGGTTGCCCCAGATGACGCAGATCGGTGACAAGCCATCGCGATCGGGCCAATCATCGAGTGCCGCAAAGGAAGACAGGTCGCGGACCAGGTAGATCAGTGCCCGCGCCGGGAAACCGGAGGACAGGGGCGCCACGTACGGGCATTCGCGGTAGGCGCGCCGGGTGGTGAACCAGGATCGGGCGGTGCGGCGGGCGACCCAGCGCGGGGTGTGCCAGCCGCTCAGCTTGCGTGCCGTGTCACCCGGCAGCGCTCGGGCCAGGCGTGCCGCCTGCCGCCAATCACCGTGCATGGCAGTGGATTCGGTGAGCGGATTGATCGCCACCACCGCCCGGATCAGCTCGGGATGCCGCCGGGCCAGCGTCAGGCCGACGGCCGAACCGACGCAGTTGCCGACCAGTCCGACCTCGCTGAGCTCATGGTGTTCGATGAACGCGCGGATCAGCTCGGTGTAGCGCTCGAGCGTGTACCCGTCGGCGGGCCGGGAGGAGGCGCCGTAACCGGGCAGATCGACCGCGTAGACCCGGTATGCACGGGACAGCGCCGCGATCTGGGGCGTCCAGATGAGATGGGAGGACCCCGCGCTGTGCAGCATCACCACCGGCGGACCGGATTCCCCCTGCCGCACATACGCCATCCGGGTGCCGTCGAATGTGAAGTCTTCCATGACACTCCAGCACCTTCGTTGCCAGTGTTGGATTCATGGTCCCGCAAACCGGTTCAGTGCGAGCCGATTTCGGTGAGGCCGCGGTCGAGGAAGCGGATCATCCACTCGAAACTGTCCTCGGAGTCATTGCTCCACTGGAAGCCGTCCGACGCCTGCAGGGTGGCGAAGCCGTGGAAGAGGCAGCGCAGCGTGCGCTGGGCGTGCACCATCTCCTGCTCGCCGACCCCGTATCCGCGCAGCACCGCCGCCATGGATTCCAGCACCCGTGCGCCCGACTGCAGCAGCGGATCATCCGGCCCGGTGAAGGTGGCGCCGACCGTCGCGGTGTACCGGCCCGGATGCTCGACCACGTAGTCGCGGAAGGCATTCGCGAAGGCGGCCAGGGCCGCACTGCCGGAGAGCCCGTGCATGGCGTCGCGGACCCGCTGGTCGACTTCGGTCATGGCGAGCGCGGCGATGGCGTGCTGCAGGTCGGCCAGGCTCTCGATGTGCTTGTACAGCGAGGGGGTACGCACCCCGAGCCGCTGCGCGAGGGCCCCGAGTGCCAGATTGCCGAAACCGACCTCGTCGGCGAGGGCGGCCCCCGCGGCGACGACGTCGGTCCGGCTCAAGCCCACCCTAGGCATGATGTTCCTTCAGGAACGGCAGGATCAGCTCGGCCACCCGGTCGGCGGCCTCGAACTGCGGGTAGTGGCCGGTGCCCTCGACCAGGCCCAGGCTGCCCAGTCCGGCCGGCAGGGCGGCGACGATGCGCTGGCCTTCGGCCTCGGGGCTCGGGAAGTCCGGATCGGCGGTGCCCATGATGATGAGCGCGGGCTGGGTCACATTGGGCACCTGGGCTTCCGCGTCCGCGGGGGTCGACTGCCCGGTCTTCATGAATTCGGCGAACCGGCCCGGCTCGCGCAGCTTGGCCGCGACCTCGGCCAGGTAGTCGTCGAGGTCGGCGGGCTTGGTCGGGATGGCCACCTTCAGGTACTTCAGCCACTGGCCGAGGCTCTTGAACATCATGGTGCCCATCAGCGGGATCATGCCGCTGCGGTGGCGGGAGTTGGTGAAAAGCGCTGCGATGTCGGCCTTCTGGGTCAGCGTGAACGGGTTGATCTCGACAATGGCCCGCACCAGGTCCGGCCGCTGCGCCGCCGCGATGGTGGCCGACCCGCCCGAGAGCGAGTGGCCCACCACGATGGCCGGTCCGCCGCCCAGCTTCTCGATGACCGCCAGCAGATCATTGGCGACATCGGTGCGGCTGATGGCCTCCTTGCCGGTGACCGACGCCCAGCCCATGCTCGACTCGCCGTGGCCGCGCATATCGGTGTTGACGACCCGGTACCCGGCCGCCGCCAGCAGCGGCATCAGGTGCCGGTAGGCATTGCGATCGACCCCCATGCCGTGCGACAGCACGACCAGCGGACCCTCACCCATCTCGTCGTAAGCGATCCGGCCACCGTCGATGTCCACGTACTGCGTCATGGTCTTTCACTCTCTGGGAGTAGCTAACTGCGATAGCTATAAAGCTAATCTCTTTAGCTGAAGCCGTCAACCCCTATCCGGAAAATCGGTCCGCCCGGCGTGGCGCACCGCGTTCTAGCGTTCGGCCGCGGTCCGCAGGTTGGCCAGCCAGGCCTCCAGTCCGGCGCCCAGGAATTGGGTCGAGGTCGGCACATCCGTCTCGACCTGGGCCCCGTTCCAGTTCTCCTCGGTGCGCACCAGCACGCCGCCGTCGACCGGGGTGAAGGTCCAGACGTGAATGCCGCCGTCGATGCTCACCCCGTCGCCGACCGCCGGCCCGCTCCAGCGGATGCACCGGCCGGCCTGCACCTGCTGGACCGTGGAGGTGATGGTCAGCGTGGTCGCGGGGGTGGTGGCGGTGGCGGGAGCCGGTGTGGTCCAACGGAATTGCGAGCCCGGCTGCAGCCGTCCCGCATCCAGGTGCCGCATGCTGGTCACGGGCTGCCGCCAGGACGGCCACCCCTCGACGTCGGTCTGCAGATTCCAGATGGTGTCCAGCGGCGCCTTGATCAGCGCCTCGGTGCGGTAGTGGATCGGTGCGGCGGTATCGATGCTCTGCCCCGCGCAGGTCAGCGGTGAGGTATCCGCCGCAGTCCATCGGCGAGCGCGGGCGCCACTGTGGCGCAACCGATTCCGGCGGTGAGGACGATCGCGAGCAGGGCGGATTTCCGGCTGACGTTCATGGTTCTGCTCCTCTGTGTCTCCGCGACTGTTAGTCACTATCGCGTTAGTTAGAGGTTATAACTGCGAATGGTAAGAGGCAAGCGCGAAAGTGATAACCTCTAACTGGCTGGAGAATCGCAGCTGGAGAGGGGTACTCCATGACGGAGCCCGAGGTGAAGAGCCCGCGCGACCGCTATCGCGAGCAGATGCGGGCCGAGATCAAAGAGTGCGCTTGGCAGCAGATCGCCACGGCGGGAGCGTCGGCGCTCTCACTCAATGCGATCGCCAAGCAGGTCGGCATGAGCGGCCCCGCCCTCTACCGCTACTTCGCCGGCCGCGACGAGTTGATCACCGCACTGGTCCGGGACGCCTACCGAAGCCTCGCCGACACCCTCCGAGCCGTGCGCGACTCCGGTGTGACCGGACTCGCACACGCCATCCGGGAGTGGGCCCTGACCGATCCCCAGCGGTACTTCCTCATCTACGGCACCCCCGTCCCCGGCTACCACGCCCCCGCGGACACCACCGAGATCTCCGACGAGATCATGACCTTGCTGGTCGAAGCCTTCTCCGCACTGCCCCAAGCCAATTCGACGACACCACTCGCCGCCGATCTCCCCCCGGCCGCGCGCCGCGCCCTGTCCTTCTGGACCCGCCTGCACGGCGTCCTCTCCCTCGAGCTCGCCGGCCACTTCAACGGCATGGATTTCGACCCCGCTCACCTTTTCGCCGCGGAGCTCGACTCCCTGATAGCGCGCTGACCAGCTAGTTTTCGTTGGTGACGGCGTCGCGTGGCTGTGATGTTCGTGCGACGTCTGCGAGTTCGTTCGAATGTCTGTGCACGGCTTCGGATTCCCGACTGTAGGGCCGGTACAGCAGGGACATGAACACGGCGTTGGCGAAGGTCACTGCCACGACGACGTAGAGGAGAGTGGCTTGCAGGCCGATGCGGTCGCCGAGGTAGCCGATGATCAGGGTGCTGATCGCCCAGCCGGCTGATTCCGCACCGAGCATCAGTGAGAATGCCGCGCTGCGGAGTTCTGGTGCGGTGACGGCGATGAGTATCGGGCGGTTGCAGCCCGGGACGAAGCCCTGGGTGAGTCCGACGACTGTGAAGATGGCGCCGTAGATCCACAGCTCGCTCCAGGGAACCTGGGTTCCGAGCGCGGCGGCGGCGGCCCACAGCGCTACCGCGGACTGCCACAGTGCGAGCCGGCCGGTGCGGGGCAGTATCCGTTGGACGTAGTCGCCGAGAAATCCGCCCAGCACCGTGCCCAGCAGATACGACAACATCGAGAAGGGGGCGATCAACGCGGCATCGGCGTTGCTGAATCCGCGGGTACCGACCAGGAATACGACGCCGAAGCTCATGAAGGCCAACTGGGTGTTGAACAGTCGCTGTACCAGGATCAGCCGCAAGGTGCGCCCGGCGAGCAGCTGCCGTGCTTGCGACAACCCCAGCGTGGTTTGCGGGACGGTAGGCCCGTCGGTTGCGCCGATGTGGGGGTCTTCGAAGAAACGCCACACCAGCAGGCCGGCTGCCACGGTGACAGCTCCCGCGGCGAAGAAGCCGTAGCGCCAGCCGTCGTCCAGGCGCGAGAGTTGGCCCAGTGCTGGTGCGACGAGCGCGCCGACCACTGCGGCGCCTCCGTAGAGCAGTCCGGCAGCGCGGCCACGGTGGCTGTCGTCGAACAGATCGGCGAGCAGGCCGTTGATCAGTGGCCCGCCGGCAGCGAATCCGATGGCTGCGATGGTGTACAGCACCAGAAGCTGGGTGAAGTTCTGCGACAGCCCGGCGGCGCAGGACCACAGGCCCCAGAGTCCGCAGGTTGTCACCAGGACGGTTTTGCGGCCGAATCGCTGGGCGACCAGGACCCAGACCGGCCCGAAGATCATTGTGACGATCTTGCTGATCGCCACCAGCACACCCAACGCCGACAGCGGCAGACCCAGTGCGGTTCTGATGGCCGGGAACAGGGTGGACACCACGCCGGCTTCGCTGTTGTCCATGCTGATCAGCCCGCTGAGCAGGGCCAGTTGCCGCCAGCGGCGCGGGGAGCCGGGCAAGTCGAGGTCGGCGGATGCCGCCGGGGCGGGAGAGGAGGTCATGAGAGAGGCCGGCCAGATCGCATGGTCCCGCCCGTCGATGACTCCATGCAGCGCTCCTCGGGTGTCCGTGTATTAGACTAGTGGCATACGAGAGTACTCAACAAATGGAATACTTGCTATAGGTGAGAGGGCTTGCCGATGAAGCTCGAGCTGCTGTTGCTCGGAGTGCTGGGTATGGTCCCGGCGACCGGCTACGACTTGAAGAAGTTCTTCGATACTCATGGGCGGTTCATGCGCTCCAATACCCAGATGAGTCAGGTGTATCGCGCGTTGTCGCGGCTCGCCGACGAGGGTTTGGTCACCTACGAGGTCCAGGAGCGGCCCGGTCCGCAGGACGCGAAGACATATCATCTGACCGCCGAAGGAATGACGGTCTTTCTGGATTGGCTCACCGGTCCCTACAACCCTCCGACGAAGTTCACCGATCCGGAGTTCCTAGCCCGGATGAGCTTCTCGGGATTCATGACCAGGGAACAGCTGCTACGACTGGTCGAGACCGAACTTGCCGCGCGCCTTGACCAAGTGGCGCTCTTCCGCGGTCGCGATCGAACCCTGCCGCAGGTATCGGAGTTCCCCTTCGACCGTGACCTGGGCATCGCCATGACAGAGCAGTTGCACAGGTGGGGGGCCGAGGACATCGATATCCACATCGCCCGCTTGGAGGCGTTCCGGGACGATCTGCGGGCGGGCCGGTTCCCGGCGGGCTGTTGAGCGATGTTCGGCGAGCTCCGGCCCGGCTGCGGCGATTGAGGTTCGGAGCTCGAGCACCCGCCAACCGCCACCGGGTTGGCGACGGCGTTGTCGCGGGTGCTCGAGCGTATCAGCGGCCGGATCCGTGTCCGCAGCGATGCCTCACAGTGTCGCCAGCTCGTCGGCGAGGGTGCGTAGTACCGGAGCCGAGACCAGGGTTGTCGAGATTGCGGCCAGGTCGAGCAAGGCCATTGGACCCAGGAACTGCAGCATTTCGGTATTGGTGACGGCGGGCACATGGCGTCGCAGCACCTCACACGCCGAGGGGTCGTCGAGCAACGCCTGCAGCGGGGTGTGCACCGACAGCCGGCTGGTCGGGAAGTCGGCCGGGTTCGGCAGCGGGGTCGCCGCCAGTTCGGCCTGGGCGCGTTGCTCGCCGGCCAGCAGGTGCTGCGAGCCGACCGGGCCGTCGGCGGGCAGGCCCAGCCGCGCAAACTGTGACGGCGGTGCGTCGGTGGCGCGCATCGCCTCCACGAGCAGGCCCGCCATCCGGGTCTCCACCTCGTCGTCGACGAGCGGGCGTAGCTGGTAGGGGTCGGTGGCCAGGTCGAACAGCAGGGTCCCGTGCGAGTAGGGATTGATCAATGCGCCCGCGTTGGTGCGCAGGGTGCGCAGGCCTTTGGTGAAGGTGAACGGCTCGGCCAGCTCTGCCTCACGCAGCTCGTCTATGCCGAATCGGCCCTTCATGTGGGTGGGCATCAGCGTGTGCTCGTGCAGGGGCGTGTTGTCCGGCGCCGATGGCGCACGCATGTAGACGTAGCGGCCGTCGGTCACGTTCACGTGCCCGCCGTGCATACCGAACAGAGCCGCGGTGCGCACAGGTGTGTCGTCGGCGGTGGGAAGTGGGGAGCCCTGCATGTCCGGCGGGATCGGCACACCGAAATAGTCCAGCAGTGTCGGCGCCAGATCGATTGTCTGAACCAGCGCGCGACGATGCTCGCCGCCCGCGGCAGTGCGGGGATCCCATACGAACAGCGGCAGGTGGACCAGCTCGTTGTACCAGGGCTGTACCGACTTGCCCCACCATCCCCGTTCTCCCAGCAGGAAGCCGTGATCGGTGTTGACGATCAGCAGGGTGTCGTCCCAGAGGTTCAGCTCGTCCATCATGTCCAGCACCCGCCCCAGGGAACGGTCGCACATCGACAACAGGGCGGCGTACTCGAAGCGCGCGTGCGCGACCTGTTCGTCGGTTTCGACGACACGCTTGTAGTCCGGCCAGTCGAAGTGCGGGCCCGAATACTCGTGCGGGTACAGGTCCTTGTAGTGCTGGTGGCTGAAGAACGGTTCGTGCGGATCGAAGGTTTCGATCTGGACGAACCAGCGATCGGAGGCGGCATTGGTCTGGATGAACTCCAGTCCGGCATCGAAGGTCAGCGTCTGCGGATGGCGGTCCTCGGTGGCCATGTGTGCGCGGTTGACCCAGTCCTGGCGGAACCCTCCATACCGCATTCTCTTCAGGTTCTCCGGGATCTCCGGATCGGCGACCTGCCCCTTCCATGGATCGCCTTCCTGGCCACGGAAGAACTCCCAGGTGCTGTAGCGGTTGTGGTAAGTGGCGCCGCCGTCCTCCCAGTAGTGGTAGTGATCGCTGGCCAGGTGTGTGTGGACGCCGTTCTGCTTCAGCAGCTCCGGCATCGAGTCGTCGAACGGCTCGAGCGGTCCCCAGCTCCGATGCAGGCAGTTGTAGCGACCGGTGTGGATTTCGCGTCGCGCCGGCATGCACGGCATCGAGCCGGCATAGGCGTTGTCGAAGGTCACGGCCCGTTGTGCCAGTCGCGTGAAGTTCGGGGCATGGGTCCAGTCGCAACCGTAGGGCGGCAGCATCCGGCGGTTGAGGCTGTCGAACATCACCATGATCGCCTTCACGGGCGCTCTCCTCTCCCGCACACGAGGTGCGGAGCTGTGTGTCGAGGGTGTTCCACCCAGGATATTCCACTTGTGTCATAGTCGCCACTGCGAGTTGCCGATGCGCCCCGGGGCATCAGCGCACTTTGACCGGCAGCACCGCGAATGCCCCGACCACCCCGATCACCGCGACGGTGGCATACAGCGCGGCATAGCCGCCGAAGCAGCTCACGACGGCTGCGGCGAGCGCAGGGGCTATCGCATTGGGCAGAGCGGCAGCGATGTTGAGGATGCCCAGGTCCTTGGCCGCACCGGAGCGCTGATCGGGTAGGACCTGAGTGGCCAGCGCCTGGTCCACCGAGATGAAGATGCCGAAGCCGATGGACAGTACGGCGAACGAGACCACGATTCCCGGGACCGTGGCGGTGAGCGCAGGTATCAGCGCCGCCGCAGCGACCACCAGGCCGCCGGCGAGCACGATGGGCTTTCGGCGGCCGATGCGATCGGAGACCATACCCGAGAGTGCGACGGCCAGAACGAATCCGGGCGCACACACCAGGGCGATCATGGGGGTGAGATTCGTGGCCTGGTCACGGCTGAGCCCGATGTAGTCCTGCAACACATACAGCTGGAACGTGTGGATCATGGCGTAGCCCCCGAACAGCAGGAACCGGCCCGCGAAGACCCAGAAGAAGTCGGGGTGGCGTGCCGGGCTGACCCACAGCCCCTTCAGTGATGACCCGGTGGGGCTCGCGCCTTCCGTGGTGGCGGCTCGGTTGTCGGTATCGGGATTGCGCAGGATGAACGCGATCGTGATCGCCAGCAGCAGTGTCGCGGTGACCGCGTAACCGAGCGGGATTCTGGTCGCGAACCTCGACCCGATCACTGGCACGAGCATGCCCCCCGCGATGGTCCCGAGTCCGAACAGGGAGGAGTAGCGGCCACGCCGGTCGACCGGGATGCGATCGGGCTGGATTGCCGACAGGGGCCCGGCGAGGGTGTGGAACCCGATGTGCACCAGCACGGCCGAGGCGATCAGCCAGGGCACCGACTGCGACATGCCGGTTGCCACGAGGGCCGGAGCGCCGATGGCGGCGCCGATGAGCAGCCACGGCGTGCGCGCGCCGTGGCGGGTCCGGGTGCGGTCGGACATGATGCCGACCAGCGGCTGGACCGCGATGGAGACGACTGCGACGACCGTGTGGACCAGGGCGAGCTTCTCGAGCTTGTGCACCGGATCCAGGGTCTGGATCTGCAGTGCTGAGAAGTAGGCGGTGATACCGAACGCGAGTTGCGGCACCGCTGCTGTGAACGGCGCCCAGACGAAGAGTCGGCGCAGCCGCGCGGGCGAGGGCGGGACCGTGGCCGGGGTCGCGTCGGCGGCGGGGTCGGGGTCGGTGGGTTGAGCGGGGGCCGGGTGGCACATTCGGTTCCTCGGGATCGGTGCGGGAAGCTGGATCGGTTGACGTCCTATATGACTAGTGCCATAGTGAGAGAGTACTCAACTAGTGGAATGCCTGGCGCGGGATTCGCCGAGAGTGCGCACCGCATCCGCATCCACGGAGATCTGAAAAACCTTTCACTGCAAGGGAACTCATCGAGGAGGCGACATGGCGCGACTCGCGCGCGGATTCCTGTGGGGGGCTGCGACCTCTCCGCATCAGACCGAGGGCAACAACCTCAACAGCGACTGGTGGCTACAGGAAAACGGCGTGGCGTCGTTCCTGCCCGAACGAAGCGGAGACGCGGTGGACAGCTATCACCGCTACCGCGAGGACATGACGTTGCTCGCCGACGCCGGGCTCAATGCCTATCGGTTCGGTGTCGAGTGGGCACGCATCGAGCCGGAGCCGGGAAAGTTCTCGCGCGCGGAACTCGATCACTATCGGCGCATGATCGATACCGCCATCGAACTGGGTCTCACCCCGGTGGTCACCCTGCACCACTTCACCAATCCGCGGTGGTTCGCCGAGGCGGGCGGCTGGATCGGCCGGGACGCGGTGGATCGATTCGCCGACTACGTCACTGCCGTGTCGCCCCTGCTCACAGACGTCGGGTGGGTATGCACCATCAACGAATCCAACATGGTCGCGGTGATGGCGGATGTTCGTCGCATCCTGACCGAGATGGACTCCGAGGTGCTGGCGCGACTCGCCGCGGGTGAGCTGCCCACACCGAGTGAGGAAATCGGCACCACCCTCATCGCCGCGCACCACGCCGCGCGGGAGATCCTGCGGGCAAACACCCGCGCCGCGGTCGGATGGTCCGTCGCCCAGCAAGCGTTCACAGCGGAACCCGGCTGTGAAGCGCAACTGGCGGCGGCCAACTGGATATGGGAGGACATGTACCTCGCTGCGGCCATCGACGACGACTTCATCGGCACACAGAACTACACCGGTCGCAGCGTCGGTCCCGACGGCCCGCGCCCGCACCCGCAGCACCCGGACAACACGCTCACCGGGTGGGCCTACCGCCCGGACGCACTGGGGCTCGCGGTCCGGCACGCCTGGACCGTCACGGCGGGTACGCCGGTGCTGGTCACCGAGAACGGCATCGCCACCGCCGCCGACGACCGCCGCATTGCCTTCACCACCGAGGCGCTGAGCCAGCTGCACGCCGCCATCGACGACGGCGTCGATGTGCGGGGTTATCTGCACTGGTCGGCCCTGGACAACTACGAATGGGGCCGATGGGACCCGACATTCGGGCTGATCGCCGTCGACCGCGACACCTTCACCCGAACCCCCAAACCCAGCCTCGCCTGGCTCGGCGACCTGGCGCGAGCCAACCGTCTACCAGAGCCCGCGACACCCGCCGAGTCGGGTTCCACGCATGGCCGGTGACGGCGGCCACGGCAGGTGCTGTGCTCCCGCCCGCACGCCCGAGCCGCGCAGGCCGGCCGCCGTGGCGGCACCCGCGGCAGATCCGGTCCATCTCCAACCCGACCGGCTGTTGCTGAGCCGTCAGATGATCGCCCTGCCCGGCGGCCTGTTCCAGATGGGCACCGACGATCGTCTGGGCTATCGCAGTGACGGTGAGGGACCCGTGCGCGAGGTGCGTCTGGCTCCCTTTCTCATCGACGCCTGCGCGGTTTCGAATGCGCGCTTCGCCGAGTTCGTCGCGGCGACCGGGTATCGGACCGAGGCCGAGGAGATCGGCTGGTCGTATGTGTTCTCCGGCTTCCTCCCGGCCGCGTTGCGTCGTGGCGCGCAGCGGCCGGAGCGGACGCCCTGGTGGTGTGGCGTCGAGGGCGCGAGATGGGATCGCCCCGAAGGTCCGGGCAGTGACCTGCAGGGCCGCGCTCAGCATCCAGTGGTCCACATCTCCTGGAACGACGCCCTCGCCTTCTGCCGATGGTCGGGTACCCGGCTGCCCACCGAGGCCGAATGGGAATACGCCGCGCGCGGCGGGCTGCAGCAGGCCCGCTATCCCTGGGGCGACGACCTCGACCCCGACGGTGAATACCGGTGCAACATCTGGCGCGGCAGCTTTCCCGCCCGCAATACCGCCGCAGACGGCTATCGCGGCACAGCACCGGTGAACGCGTTCGCTCCCAACGGATTCGGTCTCTACAACACGTGCGGCAACGTGTGGGAATGGTGCGCCGACTGGTGGAGCACCGACCACGGCAGCGGCCCTCTGGACGACCCGACCGGACCGATCACGGGTGACGCCAAGGTGATTCGCGGCGGCTCCCACATGTGTCACGACTCCTACTGCTTCCGGTATCGGGTCGCCGCCCGATCGGCCAACACCCCCGACAGTTCCGCGGGACATACCGGATTCCGCTGTGCCCGTTCGTTACCGGCGCCCGAGACCTCCATGACCCTTCGCAGTGGAAAGACCGCATGAAGATCATCTACGTCGACGTGGACACCCTCCGCCCCGACCACACCGGCCCCTACGGCTACCGCCGTGACATCACACCGAACCTCGACGCCATGGCGGCGGACTCGGTGCGCTTCGACCGCTACTACTGCTCCGATTCCCCATGTCTGCCCTCGCGGACGGCGTTGACCAGCGGGCAGTTCGGCATCACGACCGGAGTCATCGGCCACGCCGGCAGCGGCGCGCGCTATCGCATGGATACCGGCCACGGACCGCAGCTGGGCCGGCCGCTGCTGGGCCAGTACCTGTCGTTCTGCGGGTACTACACTGCGGCGATCTCCAGCTTCGCCGAACGCCACCGCGCGCACTTCTTTCTGGCCAACTTCCGCGAATCCCTGCGCGCCACACCTGGTTTCGGTGACGAACCCGCCGACGAGGTCACCGACGCGGCCATCGCCTGGATCACCGAGCATCGCGACGAACCCAACTGGTACCTGCACCTGACCTACTGGGACCCCCACACCGACTACACACAGGACCCGCAGTGGAATGAACGCGCCGCAGCGGCCGGTCCCGCACCCGAGTGGCCCGACCAGGCCGCGATCGACGAACACCAGGACATCTACGGCCCCCGCACCGCCCGCGACCTGCACTACGCGTGGGTGCCTCGCAACAGTTCGGTACCGCACAACATGCCCGATCGCATTGCCGACCGCACCGACTTCGAACACCTGATCAACGGCTACGACGGCGGAATCATGTTCTGGGACAGTCAGTTCGGCCGCCTGCGTGCCGCGATCGCCGAACTCGGCCTGACCGAGGACATCGCCCTGATCGTCAGCGCCGACCACGGTGAATCCTTCGGTGAGCAAGGCTCCTACGCCGAACACGGACTCGCCAACGAAGCCGTGCACCGGCTACCGATGATCATCTACTGGCCGGGCGTGACCGACCGTGCCGACCGCCGCGGTAGCGATGCTCTGCTCTACAACATCGACTACGCACCCACCCTGTGCGAACTGCTGGGACTGCCGATCCCGGACAAGTGGCAGGGCCGGTCCTTCGCCGCGGCGGTGCGCGGTGAATCGATGGAATCCCGCGACTACCTGGTCTGGGGCCATGGCGCGCATACCTACCAGCGAGCGGTACGGACCCGAGACCACCTCTACATCCGCACCTATCACCCAGGATGCTTCAAAGCCGAATGGGAATCGCTGTTCGACGTCACCGCCGACCCGCACCTGACTGCCAACCTGATCACCGACGAACCGCAGCTCGCCGACTCGATGCGGTCGAAACTGCAGCAGTGGTGGGACTTCTATGCCGGCACGCCCGGCGCCCTCCCCGATCCGATGCAGACGAGCCTGCAGAACGGCCCGACTCTGTACAACGACCCCGCCGACTACATCCAGCACCTGCGCGACACCGGCCGCGGCGATCAAGCCGACGATCTGTACGAAAGGCTGCACCCGAGTAATGGGGCAATCGGCGCCTCCTGGACCGCGGAGGGTCCGTTGATGCCTCCCGAACAAAGGGCAATTCTGAAAGCGTACGCCGCCCGAAATAATTCATGATGCTGTGAAATGCATCATGGGCAAATGTCCTAACTCGAATTGAGGGTGGAAATTTCATAACCGGAGATATGGCCTGAATTTCCGTTCATTGGTGGTATCTCCTGCCTTAGGAAGCGTTCTGACCTGGTTGGATCGCTCTCTGTGTGGAACGCCGCATACCCTTCGGTATGCGGCTGCTTCCGTTTCTCCAACACCTTGGAATAGGTGCGTGAAATAGCTTCCAAAAATTTCTGAGAATTGTCTGAATAAACCGCAGGTGTGACGTAGCCTACTCGTAGCGCGCGCTGATCATGGATCAGCTGTCCATGATCACATTCATGCCCGCATTTGTGTCCAGCCCCTGCTCGCGGCCATATGCCGGCATTTCTCAGAGAGCAATGAAATACATGAAACTTCGCCAAGGACTGTGCGTAACCGCACTGGTTGCGACAATGTCTGTTGCCGCGGTGGCGACCGCCGCCGCCGAGCCGATGTCCCCCCTCCCCGCTGGGGCGCCCGAGAGCGCGGAAATGATCGCCATGGCGCTGCGCTATCACGCTGACCTGGATGCCAATGCGGTCGTGGCGTCGGTCGCGACCGGCGGATTCACCGTCGACCAGAACACCGGCCAGGCCATCCTTCGCGATGCGGCCGGGACGGCTCGGGACTCGGTGCCACTGAGTTTCGTCATGGACGGGCAGCGATACCCCATCGACGCCGCGATCTCCGCGGACGGGCGGCAGCTTCGACTGACCCCGCAGCTGCCGGACGGGTGGGTGCCGCCAACGGTGCTGCAGCCGGTCGCCTCCCCGCTCGAGAACCAGCTCGCGATGAACGACGTACTCAACTCGGTGAGCTTCGGGCTGTCGGCCGGCAGCCTGATCGGCACCATCATCGGTGCGGTCGTCGGGGTCGGTGCCGGGCTCGCGATCTCCGGCGCCTCGTGCGTGGTGTTGTCCATCGGATGCGTTCTGGCGGTCGTCCCCATCGTCACCATGCTCGGTGGGGTCGGAGGACTCGCCGGTCTGGTCCTCGGCGGTGCGCCGGGCCTGATCAACGGACTGTGGAACTACTACACGACGCTGCAGGCCGCACCCGGGGCCAGCAAATACGCCGACCAGATTCCGGCCTTCCGCCAGCCCGCGCCGGAGGCCACCCGATGAACGTGCGACAACGAGCGTTCACCGCCGTCGCCGCGGGCGGCATCGCGATCGCCTGCGCCGCGGCCACACCACAG
The DNA here is from genome assembly GCF_042754165.1 of Nocardia sp. NPDC059229. Taxonomy (NCBI): domain Bacteria; kingdom Bacillati; phylum Actinomycetota; class Actinomycetes; order Mycobacteriales; family Nocardiaceae; genus Nocardia; species Nocardia sp. NPDC059229. The sequence goes on along the minus strand of NZ_JBHZAK010000007.1, from coordinate 190,347 downwards.
GCGATCGCCGATATCGACGCCTCCGCGCCCGGGGATACCGAGTTCCGGACCGAGGTCTCCCAGGGCTGGGCGGTCACCACCACCATCGACGCCGGTACCTTCCAGGCTGACCAGGACGGCGCCGGGGTCACCGTCCTCGACGCGGTAGGGCAACCGGCCGGCCGGATCCCGCTCGCCTTCGTACTCGACAACCGCAAGTACGAGATACAGCCCCAGATATCGGCTGACGGCCGGACGCTGTCGCTGCTGCCCGACATCGCCGGTGCACAGCCGATTGCTTCACCATTGGAAAACCAGCTCGCCCTGGATGAAAGTCAGAGCAAGCTCGGTCTCGCCATGGCGGTCGGGCCGCTGGCCGGGGCGATTGGTGGCGCTGTCATCGGTGTCGTCGTAGCGCTGGCCTCCTGCGCCGTGCTCACCATCGGCTGCCTTCTCACCGGTTTGCCGATCATCGGCGTCTTCGCCGGCGCAGGCGGTTTGGCGGGAACGATCCTCGGGGGCGGCGCAGCAGCCGCCTACGCCGTATGGAACTACCTCGACACCCTGTCCAAGGCGCCGGGCGACAGCCGGTACGCCAAGGACGGAGAAGGCACCAATGCCGCCGGCGTGCCCGACAGTCATCTGCGCATACCCAAACTGGCCACCGGGTCCGGCGGCGGAAGCAGCAGCGGGAGCGGGAAGAGGTGACCAGCGCGGTGTGACGGCGTAATCAGCCCTCGATCACCGGGTCATGTGCCCGGTGATCGAGGGCTGATTCGCGCGACGTTGCTACGGCTCGGGGGTGAGGATCGTGCGCGCCCGCTCATCGGCGGCCAGCTGCAACTGCTCCGGTGTGAGCTCGTGCAGCCCGGCGGCATTGCGCAGGAACGGCCCGAACAGCTGCCAGCCCAGCTCGAGGGCAGCCGCATGCGCGGCCGCCAGAGCGGCGTCCGCCGGCTCGTCGTGATGCTGCTGCGCCAAGTGAAGCAACCGGTTCATCACGGGGAATCGATGCTGCAGCTCGCCGACCGGATACCCGTCGAGCAGGCAGCGAGCGATCACCGTCCAATGCAGGCTCAACTGAACGTCGGTCGAGGAGAGCTCACGGTTGGCGGAGGCGGCTCCCAGCTGGTCGAGAACCTCGACGACGAGTTTGTCCTTGGTGCCGAAATGCCGGAACACCAGGCCGTGATTGACCCCCGCCCGCTCGGCGATGTCGCGGATCGATGTCGATGCGGGGCCACGCTCGGCGAACAACGCGGTCGCACTGTCGAGCACCGCCGCGACGATGGCCTCCCGGCCTTGCGGGGGTGTCTTGCGAGAAGTCGTTGCCTCGGGCGTAGTCACTCGACTACAGTAGCGCAAGCCGACTGTAGTCGAGTGACTACATTTCTGTCGGCAGCCACGAGGAGGCATGCGAAATGCGCGACAACACCGTCGTCGTCGACAAGGACCCTGGTGCTGACGTTGGGGTCAGGCCTGTGCAGATTCCCGGGTCGCCGCTGATCAGCGGACCGTTCACGCACCTGGCCGCTGAGCGTGATCGCCTGGCGGGACTGCGCTGGCAGAACTTCGACGTCCACCAGGTCGGGTCGACGCTGGGCGCCTTCATCAGCGGGATCGACCTTCGCGTCGAACTGGCCGACGAGGTCGTCGACGACCTGCGCCAAGCTCTGCTCGACTACAAGGTGCTGTTCTTCCGGGATCAGCCGATCACACCCGACCAGCATGTGGCTTTCGCGCGCCGATTCGGCGATCTCGAAATCCACCCTTTCATCCCCGCCAACACCGGCCAGCCCGAATTGGTGCGATTCGAGAAGAGCGCTCAGGTCGCAGGGTTCGAGAACACCTGGCATCACGATGTCACGTGGCGGGACACACCGTCGAAGGGTGCGATCCTGCACGCGATCAAGGTGCCGCCCGTGGGCGGCGACACCTTGTTCTCCGACATGTACGCCGCCTACGACTCGCTGGATTCCGATACCCGCGCCGAGATCGAAGAGCTCGCCGCGGTTCACGACTTCACCCGCGCCTTCGGGCATGCCTTGTCCGAGGACCAGCGGGAGCAGATGCGGGCCAAGCACCCCGAGGTTCACCACCCGTTGGTGTGCACCCATTCCCAGACCGGACGGAAGCATCTCTACGTCAATCGGATCTTCGTCGAGCGGATCGCGGGCTTGAGCCCCGAGGCCGGCAGCGCACTGCTGGATCGGCTGTGCCGGCAGGCCGACTACCCCGAGCATCAGGTGCGGCTGCAGTGGGAACCGGACACCATCGCGTTCTGGGACAACCGGGCGGTTCAGCACTACGCGTCGAGCGACTACTGGCCGCAGATCCGTGTGATGGAACGCGCCTCGATCGTCGGGGACCGTCCACAGCGGTGACCCCCGTGACGGCGCCGGCCCCTTCGGCTGTCGGCGCCGTCGCTCGACTACGAACCGCAGCCCTGGGAGCACGCGAAGGCTGTGTGCTCAGTGGCCGGAGGTGTCGCGGCCGCTATCGGAGACCTGGAGTTGGGCCGACAGGAAATCCAAAGTCGGGTCGAGAGCCTCGTCGCTGTAGGCGACCGCGTGGCGCTTGCCGGGCAGGACACGGGTATCCACCGGCGTGCCGTCGGCCCGGAGCCGCGCAGCGAACTCTGTCATCTGTTCGACCGGCATCAGCTCGTCGCTGGAGTTGAACAACATGACCGGTGGGTTGCCCGCGGAGGTGTGCAGTGCGGGCGATGCGGCGCGTGCGCGTTGTGTGCAGTCCGCGGTGCCCGGGACGCATCCCAGATACGTGATCGCGGCAGCGGCCGACATCAGTGACGCCCGCGGTATGGCCGAATCGGTCAGGTCGTAGGGGCCTGACCAACCCACCACGGCCGCCAGCGGGGCGCCGTCGGTGATCACGGCCTGCATCAGCAGATGCGCTCCGGCCGAGGTTCCCAGCCCACCCAGGCGGTCCGGGTCGACCCCATAATCGGCGGCATACGTGCGGATGTGCGTGATGGCCGCTTCGACGTCCTGGTACTCACGCGGATCTCGTGGTGCGGACAGGTCGTAGTCGATGCCGAAGACGACGAAGCCCCGCTGAGCCGCCGTGTGTGCGGCGTTGTCCAGCAGCGACCGGTCGCCACGGACCCACGCGCCGCCGTGGACGAAGATCAGCCCGGCCCGGGGCTGCCCGCTCTCGTCGCGGCCCTCGGGGCGGTAGACGGTCATCGCCTCGGGCCCGTGGGTGGTGGGGTAGACGCTGTTCTCGGTCGGCATCTCGGGAGCCGGTGCCGGTGGCTGCGCCGTGACGCCCGGCATGCTCGCGGAACCCAGTAGCAGGGCCGCCAGGGTGGTGTATCCGATCAGCTTCGCCTTCGGCATGGTCATTATCTCCAGATCTCGGGGCCGCCTGTGACCGCCGTCGCCTGTGTCGGCGGACAACTAACCACAGATAATGCCACTAGTGTCATAATGATGTATTCCACTAGTGGTATTCCACTTTGATTCCGGGATCGCAGGGAAGCGAGCACGAACCACGATGTGCACCACCAATGAGGACCATCCTTCGAGTCGCTGGGTCGATGCCGACACCGGGCCGCCACCGGCTGTCGCTGATGTCAGCGGTCCGATCGACTACCGGTTCAGCCTCGCCAACGAGCGCACATTCCTGGCGTGGATGCGCACCGCGCTGGGACTGCTGGCCGGTGGTGTCGCTGTGCAGACGCTTACCCAGCAGTTGCCCAACGCCGGGTTTCGGCGAGCGATCACTGCGGCTTGTGCCGCCCAAGCGGTGCTGATCGCCGCCGCGGCCCACCGGCACTGGCGGCAAGCCGAGATCGCCATGCACCGCGGGGAAGCTCTGCCGCCGCCGGCTCTGATGCCTCTCCTCGCCGTAATAGTTGCCATCGTCGCGATCCTCACCACCGCTGCGGTGCTGGTGTCGTGACAGCTCGAGCGCCGCACTGGCCCCCCGATCCCGGGCTGGCCGTCGAACGCACCGCACTCGCGTGGCGGCGAACCGCGCTCTCGTCGGCCGTCGCGCTCGCGGCATCGGTGCACGCGGCCCTCACTGCGGCACCGGGGCCGCTCTCGGCTTGCGCGAGCGCTGCCGCCGCGGCGTTGACGGTCGCAGTGATCGCGGCCTGCGCCCGTCGACGCGGCCGGCAACTGCGGCGGCGGCAGCCGCGCAGCATCGGCACGCTCATCATCGCCGTCGCGACGACTGCCGCCCTCGCCGCCCTCGTCACCGCGCTCACCGCGGTGCTGTGAGGACATCCTCATGAGCTGGCCGGCCTGACCGGCAGGCAGCTGCATGGCACATCGGTCACCTGGACGCGGGGTCCCCGCAAAAGTGCGAATTCACCAACTCGATATTCCACTTGTGTCATACTTCACCCACTCAACTTGTGGAGTAGTTGAGTTCGTCGAGACGACATGAGCGCGATTCGCAGCGCGACCATCCCGATAACCGCACCCGCGGCGTGATGTCACGCGTCTGTCGTCAGTTGAATTCCCGAAAGGGGTTGGTATGTCCACAACTCCCACCATCGACCCGGCCGGCGCTGCCGATCCGCCGCAATCCCCTGCGGTGACCGGCCGGCCCACCGGCGTTTCCCGGGCCCGAATGTTCACGGCGGTGGTCCTCATTGTCCTGTTCAGTGAGATCGCGCCGATCCAGACGACGATGGCCGCGACCGCGCTGGAGAAGATCGCGGCCTCATTCCCGGGCAGCGGCACGAATATCGCCTGGATGATCATCATGTCCGGCCTGGTCGGGGCCGCCGCCGCACCGCTGATCGGCAGGATCGGCGATGTGTGGGGGATGAAGCGGACGTTCGTGACGTGCGGTGCGCTCTTTGCGGCGGGTTGCCTGGTCTGCGCGCTCGCCGACAGCTGGGCGGTCTTCCTGTTCGGCCGCTGCCTGCAATCTTTTGCTGTTGCCAATGCGGTCCTCGCCTACGGTCTGGTCCGGGATCTCCTGCCGCGCAAGCACATGGCCCTCGGGTTCGGCGCGATCGCAGCCGGATTCGGGTTCGCCACGGCCTTCGCCCCGCTGGTCGGCGGCTGGCTGACCCGAGCCCACGGCTGGCGAGCGGCGTTCTGGCTGTCGCTGGGATTCATGACGGTGATGATCGCGCTGGTTGCGGTGTTCGTACCGGATTCGAAACCGATTGCGCGCCAGCGTCTCGGCTTCACCGGCGCGGTCCTGCTCACCTTCGGCGCCGCACTCGTGATCGTCTATGTCGACCGGGGCCAGGTGTGGGGGTGGACCAGACCTGCGAGCGTGGCCGGGCTGGCCTGCGGACTGGCATTGCTGGCATTGTTCGTTCTCGCCCTACGGCGTGCGAGCACGCCGCTCATCGATCCGCGCGTGTTGTTCCAGCCTCGCTTCGGCCTGCTCCTGGCGGTGGGATTGCTCGCGTCCTGCATGATCGGCGTCCAGACGTACGCGATCACCTATATGGCTCGCACGCCCAGCCCGGGCACGATCGAAAACGGCATCGTCGCAAGCACTCTCGCAAAGGTCGCCCAGGCGAGCGGCGTGCGCCTGCCACCCGAAGCCGTGCAGGTGAGCCTCATCCCCGGCTTCAGTTACAGCAGCGGATTCAGTTCACACGACTACGCCCTGCGCATCGCGGTGCTGCAGGGCGTCATCACGATCGCCTTCGGCGTGATCGGCGCGATCGTGGCGCGCAAGTTCGGGGCCAGGCTCCCGCTGCTGTCCGCGGCGGCGGTGTTCGCCGTGATCGGCCTCATCGAGGCCGTCGGACTGCATACCTGGGACATCCTCACCGTCACCAACGCGGCCTTCGGCTCGGCGCTCGGCTTCTTTTACACGGCCGCTGCGGTTCTCGTCGCCCAGACGGTGCCGCAGGAGCAGACCTGCGTCGGCTTCGGCGTGTTCAGCCTCGTCCAGGGCGTGGGCACGGCCATCGGCGTCGCCGTCGTCACCGCTTTCGCCGCGGCCCACCCGATGTCGGCCAGTGTGCGAGTCGCCGGACGGCCGCCGCAGCTCAGCCCGATTCCCAAGGTGTTCGGTGACCAAGGCTTCGAGCTCGGATTCTGGTTCGCCACCGCGACTGCCCTCGCCGCGCTCGTCCTCGCACTCGTCATGCGCGGAAGCCGGCCCCCGGTCATCGGCGAACGGACCGGAACCAGCGCGCCTTCGCTGCCGCCCAACCCGGCCGGCTGACCGCGAGCCGCCTGCCGGACCAACGCCTGTCTTATTCCACTTGTGGAATAATCGGGGATCCGTCACTGTTTCCGCCTGCGGATCCCGCTCCCCCGGAAGGACCCCAATGCCACTCGACGACCGGCCCAACATCCTCTGGATCGTCAGCGAAGACTGCCCGCCGCGATTCGGCTGCTACGGCGACGAACTGGCCCGGACCCCGAACCTCGACCGGCTGGCCGGCGAGGGCGTGCTGTTCGAGCACGCGTTCAGCGTCAGCCCGGTCTGCGCCCCTTCCCGGTTCGCCATGCTGACCGGTCTGCGCCCGGAAAGCCACGCGCCGGCCAACCACATGCGCGCCACCGCGCCGATGCCGTCCTGGCTGCGCACCTATCCGGAAATCCTGCGCGAGCGGGGCTACTACTGCACGAACAACGCCAAGACCGACTACAACTCCGACGTAGATCCGGATGTGATCTGGGACGAGTCGTCCCGCACCGCGCACTGGCGCAACCGCGCGCCGGGCACGCCGTTCCTGGCGGTGTTCAATTTCGATGGCACGCACGAGAGTTCGGTGTTCCGGCGGACCGCGCCCGCTCGGGTCGACCCCGATTTCGTCCGCGTGCCCGCCTATCTTCCGGACACCCCCGAGATCAGAGGCGATATCGCCCGCTACTACGACAATATCGACGCGATGGACGCCTTCGTCGGTGATCTGCTCGCCCAGCTGAACGAGGACGGACTAGCCGATACGACGATCGTCATCCACACCTCGGACCACGGCGGTGTCAATCCGCGGTCGAAACGCTTCTGCTACGACGAAGGACTGCAGGTCCCGCTCATCATCCGGGCGCCCCAGCCCTATCGAGGGCTTTTCCCTGCCCCGGGCACTCGCGTCGGCGCGGCCGTCACCACCGACAGAATTCCGGCCACCGTGATCGATCTGGCCGGTGCCCGGCTGCCCGCGCACATGCGCGGAAACAGCCTGGCGCGTACCGAGTTCGACCCCTACACGTCACTCGCGTTCGGGGGCCGCGGCCGGATGGATGAGCGGTACGACCTCATCCGCAGCGTCCGCGACGAGCGATACCGCTATGTCCGCAACTATCACCCGCATCGGCCCTATGGCCGGCATCAGCCGTTCGCGTGGATCGCGGCCGGTTATCAGTCCTGGGAGACAGAGCATCTCGCGGGACGACTCGACGCCGTCCAATCCGTCTTCTGGAAGGCGAAACCGGGTATCGAGTTGTACGACACCGAGACTGATCCGGATCAGGTGCGGAATCTGGCCGGTGACCCGCAGTACGCCGGAGTGGAGAACCGGCTCGCGACAGCGTTGCGCGCGCACCTTCTCGCGGTCCACGACAACGGGTTTCTGCCCGAAGGCTCACCGCACGAGGGCTACGACGCCAGCCGCGTACCCGGCGCCTACCCGCTCGAACGAGTGCTCGACATCGCCGACGCGGTCACGGAACAACGTCCAGGCAGCGCGGCGGTATTCGTCGCCGCGCTCGATGATCGCGATGCCACCGTGCGCCGCTGGGCTGCCATCGGCATTCTCGCCGCAGGTGCGATCGACGAGAAGATCGCGTCCCGGTTGCGGAGTCTCGTTGCGAGCGAGCCCGATCCGTTCGTCATGATCCCCAGCCTGGAGACCCTGGCACGCTACGCGGAGGATGCCGACGCGGTCACCCGCCTGGCCGGGTACCTGGATGCCGCGCAGCCACGGCCGGTCCGGCTCGAAGCGCTCTCGGCGCTGACGGCTCTCTCCGATGCGCAGATCGGTCCGCACCGCGCGGCCATCGACGCGGCCGCGCAGTCCAACGGGGAATACGTGTCGGGCGCGGCGCGATATCTGCTGGCGCGCATCGACGGGACCTACACCCCGAGCATGATCCTGTTCACTCCGCCGGCCGAAATGCTCGCGCAGGCAGCCCGATTCGGAGCCACCCCCGAGCAGATCATGGCCCAGCTCGGAGGCTCGGCCGCGCCGGACGGGCGCTGACTCGGTTGAACCGGTACCCGGGGGCGACGTTTCGACCCGCTGCGGCCGCGTCCGGGAGACCCACAGCATGTTCGCCCCCGGCGAACATCGGTCCGGAACAATCGGTATACCCCCCGGGTTGAGTAGGTAACGCTCAACCTTGGAAGGGGTCGAAGACGTGACTACACCAACGAACCTGCCGGTCCTGTTCCTGACCGATCCGATCGTGCTCCCCGGCATGGTCGTGCCGATCGAGCTGGACGAGTCGTCGCAGGCCGCCATCGATGCCGCCCGCGCGGGCAAGGTCAACCAGGTGCTGGTCGCGCCGCGCCTCGATGAGGGGTACGCCACCTACGGCGTCGTGGCCACCATCGAACAGGTCGGCCGGATGCGCGGCGGCGCTCCCGCGGCGGTGCTGAAGGCGGAGAGCCGGGCCAAGATCGGCCACGGCGTGACCGGGCCGGGTGCGGCGCTCTGGGTCGAGGCCGAACCGGTCGAGATTCCGGCCGCCGACGGACGCACCAAAGAGCTTGCGGCCGAATACAAGAAGCTGGTCGTGTCGGTCCTGCAGCGCCGTGAGGCCTGGCAGGTCATCGACGCGGTCAATCAGATGAACGATCCGTCCACGCTGGCCGACGCGGCCGGCTGGGCGTCCTACCTCAGCAACGAGCAGAAGCGCGAAATCCTGGACACCCCGGATACTTTCGCGCGGCTGACCAAGCTGATCGAGTGGACCACTCAGCACATCGCCGAGACCGAGGTCAGCGAGAAGATCAGCGAGGACGTGCGCGAGGGGCTGGAGAAGCAGCAGCGCGAGTTCCTGCTGCGCCAGCAGCTCAACGCGATTCGCAAGGAGCTGGGCGAGGACGAGCCGGACGGCGCGGAGGACTACCGCACCCGCGTCGAGAACGCCGACCTGCCCAGCGACATCCGCGAGGCGGCTCTGCGCGAGGTCGGTCGACTGGAGCGTTCCAGCGATCAGAGCCCGGAGACGGGCTGGATCCGCACCTGGCTGGACACCGTCCTGGAACTGCCCTGGAACGTGAAAACCACTGATTCCACGGATGTTTCGGCCGCTCGCGCGGTGCTCGACGCCGATCACCACGGCCTGGACGAGGTCAAGGACCGCATGGTCGAGTACCTGGCCGTCCGTTCCCGCCGGGCCGCGCGCGGCCTGGAGGTCGTCGGCGGTCGCGGTTCCGGCGCGGTGCTGGTGCTGGTCGGTCCGCCCGGCGTCGGCAAGACCTCGCTGGGTGAATCGGTGGCACGGGCCCTGGGCCGCAAGTTCGTTCGCGTCGCCCTGGGCGGCGTGCGCGACGAGGCCGAGATCCGCGGTCACCGGCGCACCTACGTGGGCGCGCTGCCCGGCCGCATCGTGCGTGCCATGAAGGAGGCGGGATCGATGAATCCCGTTGTCCTGCTGGACGAGATCGACAAGGTCGGCTCGGACTTCCGCGGCGATCCCGCGGCGGCTCTGCTGGAGGTCCTGGACCCGGCGCAGAACCACACCTTCCGCGACCACTACCTGGACCTGGATCTGGACCTGTCGGACGTGCTGTTCATCGCGACCGCGAACGTCATGGAGACGATTCCCGGCCCGCTGCTGGACCGCATGGAACTGATCACCGTGGACGGCTACACCGAGGCCGACAAGGTGGCCATCGCCCGCGACTTCCTGATCCCGCGGCAGCTGGAGCGCAATGCCCTGACCGCCGAGGAGGTCTCGATCACGGACGAGGCGCTGCGCGAGGTCGCCGCGAACTACACCCGGGAAGCCGGGGTGCGGCAGATGGAGCGGCTGATCGCCAAGGCGCTGCGCAAGGCGGCGACCAAGCTGTCGGAGTCGGCGGACATCGCCGAGACCGAAAGCCTGGTCAGCAAGGGCGAATTCGTGCCGGAGGGCTTGGGCTACGACCGCGAGCTGGGCTACGACGCCGAATCCGGTCCGGCCGCAGGCGGTTCCGGCAAGCTGGTGATCGGACTGGGTGACCTGAAGGACTACCTGGGCCGTCCGCGCTTCACCCCCGACGGGGTCGAGCGCACCGCGGTCCCCGGTGTCGCGACGGGTCTGGCCGTGACCGGCGCGGGCGGCGACGTCCTCTACATCGAGGCCAATGCCGCCGAGGGCGACCGCTCGCTGACCCTGACCGGTCAGCTGGGCGACGTCATGAAGGAGTCCGCGCAGATCGCCCTGACCTACGTCCGCTCCCACCTGGAGGAGATCGGCATCGAGCCGAAGGTGCTGGATCGCAATATCCACATCCACTTCCCGGCGGGCGCGGTCCCGAAGGACGGTCCGTCGGCGGGCGTCACCATGGTCACCGCCCTGGTGTCGCTGGCCCTGGGCCGCCAGGTCCGCGCGGATGTCGGCATGACCGGCGAGGTCACGCTGAACGGACGGGTGCTGCCGATCGGCGGCGTGAAGCAGAAGCTGCTCGCCGCTCAGCGCGCCGGCCTGAAGACCGTGTTCATCCCGGCCCGCAACGAGCCGGACCTGGACGAGGTCCCCGCCGAGGTGCTGGCCGCCCTGGATGTCCGCCCCGTCGCCGACGTGGCCGAGATCCTGGCCTACGCCATCGAGCCGGTCGCCGAACCGGCCTACGACGGCCGCGCGCTGAGCGCCACCGCCTGAGGTAGCGAGAACGGGAGCCGTGCGTGTTCTGTAAACACGCACGGCTCCCGGCCATTTCGGCAGGCTCCGAACCTGACCGGGTCGTACCCTCGTTAGGGGTCCACCGGGGATCCGACGGAGGGCGAACGACATGCAACCGAACCAGCCCAGTCAGCCGAATCAACCGAACCAGCTCGATCAGGTCGCGGGTGAGCGGCTTTCGCACGCGAACCGGATCTTCACCTCGGATCTGTCGGTCAACGAGTTCGCGCTACTGCACGGGGCGGGCTTCGAACCCATCGACCTGGTGATGGGCGTGTCCGTCTATCACGTCGGGTTCCAGTTCACCGGGATCCGGCAGCAGCAGGAGTTGCCGGTGCTGACCGAGGCCACCTATCGGGCGCGGTGGAATGCCATGTCGCGCATGCAGGCCGAGGCGGACTCGCTCCAGGCCGACGGGGTGGTGGGGGTGCGGCTGGAGTGGCGGCAGCACGGGGAATCGATGGAGCATCTGGAGTTCATCGCGGTGGGGACCGCGGTGCGGTTCGCGAAATCGCCGGGCAGCTATCGGCGGCCGAACGGGCAGGCCTTCACCAGTCACCTCTCGGGGCAGGACATGGTGACGCTGATGCGCACCGGTTACGCCCCGATCGCCTTCGTCATGGGCAACTGCGTGTTCCACGTGGCGGTGCAGGGCTTCCGGCAGATGCTCAGCCAGATGGGCCGCAATATGGAGATGCCGCAGTGGACCCAGGGCAACTATCAGGCCCGGGAGCTGGCCATGTCCCGCATGCAGGCCGAGGCCGAACGGGACGGCGCGAACGGCGTCACCGGCGTCAGCGTCGATATCTCCAACTACGCGTGGGGATATCACACGGTCGAGTTCTACGCCTCCGGCACGGCCATCCGCCGCATCGGCGACGGCGACCCGATCATTCCGCAGTTCACCCTCGGCATGAACTCGTGAGCGATTTCGATACCGTGGCCGCCACCCGCGCCATCGATGGCGCGCTCGGCGGCCCGGGCGGCCTCGGACTGGTCTTCACCGTCTTCGCGGGCGTCCCCGGGGTGACCCGGACACCGCCTCGCAAATCTCGGTTCCGCTCGGAGCCGGAGCGGGTCCAGATCGGTTCGTGGCGTTACGAGGTCACCTCCGACGAGCGGATTCGCGCGGCCCACGTGGTGGGCGGCATCGTGCTGGCCGAGGAGCTGCTGCCGGCTGCCACCATCGCCCCGCACCTGGCCCGGGCGCTAGCCGAGATCGCCGCCTCGTACGGTCCGACCGCGCTGCCCCACCTCTCGGCGGCGCTGGACGTTCTCGCGGGTCCGGGCTGAGCCGAATGTCGAACAAGGGCTGAACCGACTATCGAGAGAGGGCCAGTTGGCAATCAACCGGCGAATATCCTTTGTTTCACATGAAACGAAACCCGCACGGTCAGTTGGTTTCTCGTAGGGTGCGTAGGTGATCACCATTGCCACCTGGAACGTCCTGCACCGCGTCCACGCCGACAACTGGGACAGCGAGATGGCCGCGCGCTGGCCGCAGGAGGCGAAGCGGATCGCGGTCGTGACCGCCGCCGTCGCAGCCCGGCCCGAAGCGGTCATCGCGCTCCAGGAGGTCAGCGGCGATCAGCTGGCGAGCCTGCGGGAGGCGCTGCCCGACCGGACTTTTCACGTCCTCGACTACCCGCGCATTCCAAACCCGCGCCGGGTACCCAGCACCCTGGCGGATCGCTCAGAGCATCTCGTGCTGATCGTGCGCGGGCCGAGCCGGTTCGTCACCGCGGAGCCGCACGCGGTCGATCCGGGAAAAGGGCTGTTGGCGGCCGAGATCGACGGCATTCTGATCATCGCCACCCATGTGAGCGGGGACCGGCGCCGGGCCGGCCAGTTCGAGCGCCTGGCCGCGGTCGCCGGCGATGGCCCGGCAGTCCTGCTCGGTGACTTCAATGTCGGCCGGGACGATCTCGCCGCCGCGTTCGGCGCCGGCTTCACCATCCCCGGATTCCCGCCGGATTCCGTTCCCACCCGGCCCCGGACGGCCGGTTCGAAATCCCAGTTCATCGATCATGTGGTCACGCGCGGCGTGCCGGTGCGCGGCGTCGCGGTCGAGGATGTGGCCGGGGCGTCCGACCACAACCTCGTGCGCGCGATCGTCGGCTAGAACTCGACCGCGACCCCGAGAATCGTTCGGCCGGAGTGGGTTCCGTCCAGGATGGCGCGCAGCACCGACTCCGCCTCGGTGATGGGTGCGAAATTCTCCAGCAGCGACAGATGCCGGGGCTTCAGGTCCTTGGCCAGCCGCGCCCACAGTTCACGGCGCTGGGCGATCGGGAAGTGCGCGGAGTCGATACCGATCAGGGACACGCCGCGCAGGATGAAGGGCATGACCGTGGTGGGCAGGTCGGAGCCGCCGGTCAGGCCCGAGACCGCCACCGCGCCACCGTATTTGACGGTACTCAGAATGTGGGCCAGCGAGGTTCCGCCCACGCTGTCGACGGCGCCCGCCCACTGCGCCTTGCCGAGCGCGCGCAGCTTCTCCCCCTCGCCCGGCTGGCGGCCGATGACCGAGGCGGCGCCGAGCGCCGTGAGCAGTTCGCCCGCACCGAGTTTGCCGGTGGAGGCCACCACCTCGAATCCGAGCCCGGCCAGGATGTCCACCGCCACACTGCCGACGCCGCCGGTCGCGCCGGTGACCAGCACCGGACCGGAGTCGGGGGTGAGACCGCGGTCGAGCAGCGCCTGCACACTCATGGCCGCGGTGTAGCCCGCGGTGCCGATGGCCGCCGCCTCGCGCGGGGTCAGCTCGTCCAGCTTCACCACCCACCCGGCCGGAACCCGTGCGTACTCGGCGAACCCGCCGTGGTGGGCCACGCCGATGTCGTAGCCGTGTGCGACGACCAGGTCGCCGGGCGCGAATTCCGGATCGGTGGAGGCCACCACCTCACCGGTGAGGTCGATGCCGGGGATGAGCGGATACTGCCGCACCACGCCGCCGCGCGGGGTGATGGCCAGCCCGTCCTTGTAGTTGGCGCTCGAGAAGTGCACCTTGATCGTCACGTCGCCCGGCATGAGGAAGTCGTCGGCGACCTCCTCCCGGATGAGGGCGATCCCACTGTCCGTTTCGTGTGCCACCATCGCCTGGAACTCCATGTCCAGAGCATAGGTCGCCACCTGCGCGGACGCGTCACCTTCCGGACCGATCGCACCCGTTACCCGGGAGGTAATCGCTTTCGTTCCCGCGCTTTGCGATTGTCGAATCAGCGATCGAATTGCGAAGGAGCGCAGCAGATATGCCGACTTTCCAGACCACCAATGCGCTACCTGAGCCGGCACGGTTCCGATCGGGTGGCGCGAATCGCGCTGCTGGCCCCGGCGATTCCGTTCATGATGCTCACCGACGACAATCCGATCGGCATCCCGATCGAGGCGCTGGAGGGCCTGCTGGAGCAGCTGCGCACCGACCGGCCCAAGTGGTTCGTCGAGCGGTCCCAGGGCTATTTCGCCACGCACCTGCGTCCGGGCGTCACGCAGGCGGTCATCGACGAGGAGATCAGGCGCTGCCTGTCGGCCTCGCCGTACGCGATCCAGGTCATGCAGCGCGAAGCGTTCACCACCGATCACCGCCCCGATGTGGCCGCGCTGACGGTCTCTACATCACCCACGCGGCCGAGGTGAATGCCGAGATCCTCGACTTCATCAAGGGCTGACGGCGAACTCGAGGACCGAGAGCTCCGGCGTCACGCGCCCCCGATCTCGGCCGGGGGCGAAACCCGTTGTCCTCAGGCGAACTTCGGTGCGCGCTTGCCGGTGAACGCGGCGATGCCCTCCTGCCCGTCGGCGGAATCGGCGCAGCGGGTGATGAAGGCCGCCTCGGTGTCCAGCTGCTCCTCGAGGGTGTGCCGCGAGGACACCAGCAGCAGCTTCTTCACATTGGCGTTGGATCCCTTGGGGCCGGTGGCGAATTCCTGCGCCAGGGCCTCGACGGCGCCGGTCAGCTCGGCATCGGGCACCACCCGGTGCAGCAGACCCCACTCCAGCGCCTCCGCGGCGGACAGGGTGCGGTTGGTGAGCATCAGCTCCTGGGTCTTGCGCAGGCCGATGATCCGCGGCAGGTAGTAGGACGCGCCGCCGTCGGGGCTCAGGCCGACCTTGGTGTACGCCATGGTGAAGGCGGCGGATTCGGCGGCGACCACCAGATCGCCGGCCACCGCGAGGCTCATGCCCGCGCCGGCCGCGGTGCCGTTCACGCCCACGATGAGCAGCGCGTCCATCCGCGCCAGCGCCGACACCGCCCGGTGCAGGGTCCCGGCCAGCTGCTCGATGAATGCCCCGGTGTCCGCGCTGGCGGCCATGGCCCGCACGTCGCCGCCCGCGGAGAAGAACCGCCCGGCCGCGGTCAGCACCACGACCTTCACGGTGGGATCCTCCGAGCAGTAGGTGGCCGCGCGCTCCAGCTCCTCCGCGAGCGCCTGATCGATGCCATTGGCGGCATTGGGCCGGTTCAGCGTGATGCGGGCGATCGGGCCGTCGTGCTCGAACAGGATGTTCTCGTAGTCGTTCATCGCGAGAGTGCCTTCCGTCGGGTGGAACCTGGATCACAGCATGGCGTATTCGACCCGGACCCCGAGCAACCGGATGGGCCGATCCAGCTCGAAGGCGTGCAGCACTTCCAGCGCCGTCTGCACGATCTCGTCCACATCGGTGGTCGGTGTGGATAGTTTCCGCTGCTTGCTCCGGGTGAAGAAGGTCTTGGTGCGCACCGTGACACTGACCCGCCCGACGGCCCGCCCGGCCGCGAGGGTCTCCTCGGCCACCTGGGTGGCCAGCCGCACCACCGCGGCATCGATCTCGGCGCGTTCGGTGAGATCCTGCGGGAAGGTCTCGGATCGGCTGTGGCCCACCGGTTCTCGCGGCTCGGCGATGTCCGTGTCGCCCGCGCCGTGCCCGAGCACCCACAGATACGGCCCGGTATTGGGACCGAACTCCGCCGCGAGCACCTTCCGGTCGGCGGCGGCCAGGTCGGCCACGGTCTCGATCCCCAAGCCGCTCAGGCGTTTCGCGATGCGCGCGCCGATGCCCCAGAGCGCGGAGGTGGGCCGGTGCGCCATCAGCTCGACCCAGTTGTCCCTGGTCAGCCGGAAGATTCCGGTTCCGGTGTCCGCCGCCGGCGGCTCGTCGGCCGACCGCGCCGACTTGCCGACCGCCTTGGCGAAGCCGGTGGCCAGCTTGGCCCGGGTCTTGTTGTCCCCGATGCCGACCGCGCAGGTCAGCTCCAATTCCGCGATGGCGGACCGGATCTCACGCGCCAGTTCCCCGGGATCCTCGGTGTCCACCGCCAGGAACGCCTCGTCGAAACCGAGCACCTCGACCCGGCCGGGGAAGGTGCGCAGCAGCGCCATGATCTCCTCGGACGCCTCGGCGTAGCCGGCGAGGTCCTGGGGCAGGAAGACGCCGTCGGGGCAGATCCGCGCGGCCGTGCGCAGCGGCATGCCCGCCCGCACCCCGAAGGCCCGGGCGGGATAGGACGCGCAGGACACCACCTTGCGGGGTTCGGCCGGATCGCCGCTGCCGCCCACGATGATCGGCTGCCCGCGCAGCTCCGGATGCCGCCGGAACTCGACCGCGGCCTGGAATTGGTCGAGGTCGACGTGCAGCAGCCAGCGCGTCACCCCTCCGTCATACCGCATGGTCTCCCGAAATGCCGGGAACTGCGGAAACGGTCAGCGGGAGCGGCGCAACCACCTGAGCGGCGAGCGGTAGGCGTAGCGCGCCTTCACCGCACCGGTATCCACCTCACCCGTGACCCGGATCAGCGGCGCGCCCGGGAATCGCGGCAGCTTGACCCGGTTGGCCACCGATCCGGCGCCCGGCTGCACGCCGTCCGTGTCGACTCGCCAGCCGCGCGGCACGATCAGCACGATCGTTCCGGCATCGGCCTCGACCCGGATGTCGATTTCCCGCCGTGAGCACCGGGCCCGGGTGAAGTCCAGCACCAGCTTGCCCGAAACACAGTCGGCCACCAGCTGTTTGGGGACGATCCAGTCGTCGTCGGTGCGTTTCGTGCCGCTCGTCACCCGTAGTTCCATGGCAGGGGTGTCGGCGGTGGGCTGATATCGGCGGGCGCCGAACATGCGCTCGATATCGTCGGCACGGGTCGCGGCCGTGCGCCGCTGCTCCTTGGTACGGGTCACCGAAACTCCTCCCCCGGCATGTGAAACGATCTTGTGGGTTATGCCATGGGAGCTCGAATTATGCCGCATAGCACGGCATTTCGGGAGGTCAGAGCGGCCGCTGCGGCCACAACACGGTGTCGGTTCGGGCACGGCCAGATCACGATCGTGCCCGAACGCGGACCCGCCCCGCGCGCGGTCGCGGTGACGGCTAGCGGCGGCCGAGGAAGACCGTGGTGGCGCCGAGAATGTAAATGTCCTCGCGCGCACCGATGAACGTGTCGGCGGCCGGATCCAGCAGTGCCGCCAGGGTGGCCCGATCATCATCGCCGATGCGTTCGCCGACCCGCTCGCTCAAGCCGCCCAGCCAGGCGACGACGCTCTCGCGCACGGCCGGCGCGGGCGGCGCGGGGTGATCGATCAGCACGCTGAAGGAGGTCGCGTCGGCCAGCCCGGCCCGGCTCAGCGCCACATTCCAGCCGTAGGGCATGGGGGTCACGGCGGTGATGTCGGCCCGCATCTGGGCGAAGCCCGCGTCGCGCAGGGCCAGCAGCCGGTCCTGGAGTCCGGGCGCGCCGACGCCGAGTTCCCAAGGCAGGCAACGCATCGACAGCCCGCCCTCGGCCAGCGCCAGCCAGCCGCCCGGGCGCAGCAGCCCGGCCAGGCGCGCGGTGCCCGCCTGCTGATCGGGCAGGTGGTGCACCATGCGCGAGGCCCACACCAGATCCGCGGCCGGGATCCCGGCGCCGAAGTCCGCGGCCGCAGCGTCGGCGTGCACGGTCCGCACCCGCACCCGATTGTCCCCGTCCAGCGCGACCTTCACGGCCTGCTGGGCCGCCTCGAGCAGCTCCGGCACCGCGTCCACGATCACCAGACTCCCGCCGCCGCGGGCCAGCAGTTCCCGCGCGAACGCGACACTCTGGCCGCCCGCTCCCGCGCCGATGTCCAGCACGGTCGCTTCCGCACCGGCCGGGATCAGGGCGACCAGCCGCCGCGCGATCTCGGCATTGGCGTCGGCCGACATGGCGTCATCGCGCCGGAGATCGTCGACCATGGCCGCCCAGTCGATCCCGTCGTGGGTGTGGCCGTGGCCGTGGCCATGTTCGTGGCCGCGGGAATGCGGATGTCCGTGCGTGCTTGCCTGTTCGTGTGAGTGAGCGCTCATACTCCGACGCTATCGGCGCGCACCCGGACGGCTCGAATCCTTTTGCCGATCCGGCAAGGTGTCCGGTCCGATCGGACTGCCGAGCATCGGGTCCGATCAGACTGTCACCGTGGCACCGGAATCGGCGAACTGGGTGCGGTAGAGCTCGGTGTAGCGGCCGTCCGCGGCGAGCAGTTCGGTGTGCGTACCGCGCTCCACGATGCGGCCGTGCTCGAGCACCAGGATCTGGTCGGCATTGCGGATGGTGGACAGCCGGTGCGCGATGACCAGGGCGGTGCGGCCGTCGAGGGCCTCGGCCAGCGCCTCCTGCACCGCGGCCTCGGAGGTGGAGTCCAGCGAGGCGGTGGCCTCGTCCAGGATCACCACGCGCGGCTGCTTGAGCAGCAGCCGGGCAATGGTCAGGCGCTGGCGTTCCCCGCCGGAGAGCCGATAGCCGCGCTCACCGACCACGGTGTCCAGGCCGTCGGGCAGCGACTCGATCAGCTCGCGTAACCGGGCGCGCTGCAGCGCATCCCACAGCTCGTCCTCGGTGGCCGCGGGGCGGGCGAGCAGCAGATTGGCGCGAATGGTGTCGTGGAACAGGTGCCCGTCCTGGGTGACCAGGCCGACGGTGTCCTGAATCGACTGCCCGGTCAGCTCGCGCACATCCATGCCGCCCAGCAGCACCGCACCCGAGTCCACGTCGTAGAGCCGCGAGACCAATTGCGCGATGGTGGATTTCCCGGCCCCGGAGGAACCGACCAGCGCCACCATCTGCCCGGGCTCGGCCCGCAGCGAGACATCGTGCAGCACCTCCTCACCGCCGCGGGTGTCGAGCGTGGCCACATCCTCCAGCGAGGCCAGCGAGACCTTGTCGGCCGACGGGTAGCCGAAGGTGACGCCGTCCAGCTCCACCGCCACCGGGCCCGCGGGCACCGGCACGGCCAGCGGCGAATCCTCGATCAGCGGCTTCAGATCCAGCACCTCGAAGACCCGCTCGAAGCTCACCAGCGCCGACATCACATCCACCCGGGCGCTGGCCAGCGCGGTGAGCGGCGAGTACAGCCGGGTCAGCAGCAGCGAAAGGGCCACCACCGCACCGGGTTCCAGCTCACCCTTCAGCGCCAGATAGCCGCCCAGCCCGTAGACCAGGGCCAGCGCCAGCGCCGAGACCAGGGTGAGCGCGGTGACGAACACCGTCTGCAGCATGGCCGTGCGCACCCCGATATCGCGCACCCGCCCGGCTCGCAGCCCGAACTCCGTGGACTCCTGACGCGGCCGGCCGAACAGTTTGACCAGCGTCGCGCCCGGCGCGGAGAACCGCTCGGTCATCTGGGTGCTCATGGAGGCGTTCAGCCCGGCCGCCTCGCGCTGGATGCCGGCCAGCCGCTCGCCCATGCGCCGGGCGGGGACGACGAAGACCGGCAGCAGCACCAGGGCGAGCAGCGTGATCTGCCACGACAGCCGCAGCATCACGGCCAGCGTGAGCGCGAGGGTGACCAGGTTGGTGACGACCCCGGACAGGGTGGTGCTGAACGCGCGTTGCGCCCCGATAACGTCATTGTTGAGCCGGCTCACCAGTGCGCCGGTCCGGGTGCGCGTGAAGAACGCGATCGGCATCTTCTGTACGTGATCGAACACCGCGGTGCGCAGATCGAAGATGAGCCCCTCTCCGATGCGCGCCGACAACCACCTGATCACCAACCCCAAGCCGGCATCCAGCACCGCAACCGCCGCGATGATCGCGGCGAGCGTGATCACCGTGCGCGGCGCGCCGTGCCCGACGATGGCGTCGACCACTCGCCCGGCCAGGACCGGGGTGGCCACCGCCAGCAGCGCCGACACGATGCTGAATACCAGGAACGCCACCAGCTGCCGATGGTGTGGCCGCGCGAAGGCGAGGATCCGCCGGGCAGTGGCCAACCGCAGCGGTCGCTGCTCTGTGGGCGCGTTCATCTGCCGATACAGCTGATTCCACGCCACGGATTCGATACTCATCCCCGCTCCTCACCGGTCACGGGATCCATCGAACCCCGCACCACCGACACTAATACCTCAACAAAAGTTGAGATCAAGACCATCCGCCCAGCCCAGCGGTTCGCGCTGAGCGAAATCCGCCGCCCGCCACCGGGCCGGATCGGCGAAGCCTCGCGATGGCGCGCATAGGGTTGGGGCGTGAGCGAGGCGTGGGAGCGAGCGTTGCGCGCGGTGATCACCGGTGAGGTCGACACCGGCCCCCGGCGGCGGGCCGAGTACTCCTCGGACGCCTCGAACTACCGGATCCTCCCGCGCGGCGTGGTCTTCCCGCGCGATGCGGCCGATGTGCGGGCGACCCTGGATGTGGCGCGCGCGGAGGGGCTGACCGTGACCGCGCGCGGGGCGGGCACCTCGGTGGCGGGCAATGCCATCGGGCCGGGTCTGGTGCTGGACTTCAGCCGCCATATGAACGCCGTCCTCGACCTCGATCCCGAGCGCCGCACCGCACGGGTGCAGCCCGGGGTGGTGCTGGCCGCGCTGCAACGGCGCGCGGGCGCGCACGGGCTGCGCTTCGGCCCGGACCCGTCCACCCAGAACCGGTGCACGCTGGGCGGGATGATCGGCAACAATGCCTGCGGTCCGCGCGCGGTGGCCTGGGGCCGCACCTCGGATACGGTGCGCGAGTTGCGGATTCTCGACGGGATGGGCATCGAGCGCACCCTGGGCACGGACCTGTCCGTGCTCGCGGGCCTGCCCGAATTCACCCGCACCCACCTGGCGCTCATCCGCACCGAGCTGGGCCGGTTCGAGCGGCAGGCGTCCGGATACGCGCTGGAACATCTACTGCCGGAACGCGGTTCGTCGGTGGCCAGGGCCTTCGTCGGCACCGAGGGCACCTGCGGGCTGCTGCTGGACGCCACCGTCGGGCTGGTTCCGGTGCCCGCGGCGACCGTGCTGGTGGCGCTCGGCTACCCGGATATGCCGGCGGCCGCGGACGATATCGCCGCGATCATGGCGGTGCGGCCCATTGCCGTGGAGGGCATGGACGCGCGCCTGGTCGACGTGGTGCGTGCCCATCGCGGCGGGGTGCCCGATCTGCCGCGCGGCGGCGGCTGGCTGTTGATCGAAATCGACGGTGAGACAAGGGAACAGGCACGGGACAAGGCGGAGCTGCTGCGCAGGAGCGCGCACGCGCTGGATTCCCGCGTGGTCACCGACCCGGCCGAGGCGCAGGCGCTGTGGGGCATCCGTGCCGACGGCGCCGGTCTGGCCGGCCGCACCCCGGACGGCCGCCCGGCCTGGCCGGGCTGGGAGGACGCCGCCGTGCCGCCCGGCCGCCTCGGCGACTACCTGCGCGAGTTCGAGGCGCTCCTCCGGGACCACGGCCTGGACGGCCTGCTCTACGGCCATTTCGGTGACGGCTGCATCCATGTGCGCCTGGATCTGCCGATAGCCGATGCGCCGCAACGCTTCCGGAGCTTCCTCGAGGACGCCGCCCGGCAGGTGGTGCGGTTCGGCGGCTCGCTCTCGGGTGAGCACGGCGACGGCCGGGCGCGCTCGGATCTGTTGCGGTTCATGTACTCCCGGGAGGCCCTCGACGCCTTCGCGGGCTTCAAGGCGCTGTTCGACCCCGACGCCGTGCTGAATCCCGGTGTGCTCGTGCATCCCCGACCGATCGATGCCGACCTGCGGCTGGCCGGGCTGCGCCCGCTGCCCACGACCGGTGGTTTCGCTTTTCCCGCCGACGGCGATCTGGCCACGGCCGTGCATCGCTGCGTCGGAGTCGGCAAGTGCCGGGCCGACACCCACGCCGCGGGCGGGTTCATGTGCCCGTCGTATCTGGCCACCGCCGACGAGAAGGACAGCACGCGCGGCCGGGCCCGGGTGCTGCAGGAGGTGGTCCGGGGCGCGCTGGATTGGCGGTCGGACGCCGTCGCCGAGTCGCTGGATCTCTGCCTGTCCTGCAAGGCATGCCATTCCGACTGCCCCGCCGGCGTCGACGTGGCGACCTACAAGTCGGAGACCCTGTACCGCCGCTATCGGCGCAGGCCGCGCCCGATCGACCACTACACCCTGGGACGCCTGCCGCGCTGGCTCGGACCGGCGACGCGGCTCCCCCGGCTGGTGAATGCGCTCGGTGCGGCGGGACCGCTGCGCCGCCTCGGCCTGCGGCTGTCCGGAATGGACCCGCGTCGCGAGGTACCCACGGTGGCGCACAGGAGCTTTCGGCGTTCCTGGCGGCAGCCGGTGCGCACCGGCGACTCCGCACCCGGGGTGATGCTGTGGATCGACACCTTCACCGACGCCTTCGATCCCGAGATCGCCGGTGCCGCCGTGGAATTGATCGAGTCACTGGGTTATCGCGTGCGCATTCCCGACTCCCGGGTCTGCTGCGGTCTCACCTGGATCAGCACCGGCCAGCTGGACGGCGCGCGGAAGCGGCTGCGCGCCACCGTCGATGCCCTGGCCGCGCATGTCGGCGCGGGCGGGGTGGTGGTCGGGCTGGAACCGTCGTGCACGGCCACGCTGCGCGACGATCTCCCGCGCCTGCTGCCGGAGGATCCGCGGGCGGCGGCCGTGGCGGGCGCGGTGCGCACCCTGTCGGAATTCCTGGAGGGCGAGCCCGGCTGGCGGCCGCCGGACCGCAGTGGCCACACCGTACTGGTGCAGCCGCACTGCCATCAGCATGCCGTGCTGGGGTTCGCGGCCGATCGCCGAATACTGCGCGGCACCGGTGCGAAAGTGATCGAGATCGCTGGTTGCTGTGGACTTGCTGGAAATTTCGGAATGCAGCGCGGCCACTACGACGTATCGGTCGCGGTCGCCGAGAACGGCCTGCTCCCGGCGCTGCGGGCGGCGGCCCCGAATTCGATCTTGATAGCCGACGGTTTCTCCTGCCGGACCCAGGCCGCACAGCTGGCCGGCCGCCCGTCCCGTCACCTGGCCCAGTTCCTGCTGGACCGGCCGTAATCGGTACGGAGCGGCCATGATCGGCACGTTCCGGCTCTGATCGGCACAAACGAAGGGGCACCCGCCGTGGCGGGTGCCCCTTCCCTCATCGTCAGCTGCCGAACGGCAGCGTGCCGGGCGCAATCTGGTAACCACTACTACCGGCGAGAATATTTCCCCACACGCCGAGCAGGAAATTGATCAGGTTGGTGATCACGCCGAGTACCTCCAGTGTCGGATGCCATCTGTTTGCTGAGCAACCAAGACAATCGGAATGAACATCGCCGCCGTCAATCTTCGCGTTAACAATAGAATGGCGCGGTGACTTCAGCGCCGCCCGGAATCGATCGGATGACGGTCGAGCGCGCCCGCACCCTCCGTTCGGATCGGCCGCTGGATCTGGCCGCCACCATCTCCCCGCTGCGCCGCGGCTTCGGCGATCCCTGTCATCGCGAAACCCCCGACGGCTCGCACTGGCACGCCTCCCGGCTGCCCTCGGGGGAGGTCACCTACCGGCTGCGGCAACTCGATCGGCACACGGTCGACGCCCGCGCGTGGGGTCCGGGCGCGGAGGAGTTCCTGGCGGGGCTCCCCGCCATGCTCTGCCTGGACGAGGACCTCAGCGATTTCGCCCCCGAGCCTCCCAAGGTCGCCGAGGCGCACCGCCGCAACCCGGGTCTGCGCATGCTGCGCACCGGCCTGGTGTGGGAGGCGCTGGTCCCGGCGGTGCTGGAGCAGAAGGTACACACCAGGACCGCCCACGATTCCTGGCGGAAACTGGTGTGGCGCTATGGAACTCCCGCCCCCGGTCCGGCCCCGCAGGGCCTGCGGATCATGCCCGACGCCGAGACCTGGCGGCACATCCCGTCCTGGGTCTACCATCGCGCCAATGTCGGCCCGCAGCGTTCGAAAACCATTGTGCTGGCTGCGCGTATCGCACCGAAGCTGGAGCAGGCGGCCGGGCTGAGCCACGCCGACGCCGCGCAGCGGCTGCGCACCGTGCCCGGGATCGGGGTATGGACGGCCGCCGAGATCGCCCAGCGCGCCTTCGGTGATCCGGATGCCCTCTCGGTGGGCGATTTTCATCTCGCGGCCACCGTCGGGTGGACGCTGCTCGATCGGCCGATCGACGACGACGAGATGGTCGAATACCTGGAACCCCTGCGCCCGCACCGATATCGCGCCGTGCGGCTGCTCGGCCTGGCCGGGTTCGCGCGCAAACCCAAGTTCGGCCCGCGCACGCCCTACACCGATCACAGTCGCATCTGAGCGCCGATCACTGCTGGGCGGCCGCCGCGCCGGCCTCCCGCTGCGCCCGGGCCAGCGCGTCCGGGACGGGAATGCGGCCCAGGTACATCTCGTCGAAGATCGGCGTCATCGCCTCCAGGGCGGCCGGGAATCGCGGGCCCCCGCCCGCCGCGATCTGCTTGTCGCGCAACACATCGAAGAACGGTGACACGTCCACTCCGTGCCGGGCCCAGTAGTCCCGGTATACCTGTTGTCCGGATACCACGGCCGGAATCGTCGCCCCGTCGATGCCGAGGTAGCGGTTGCCCGCCGCACTGCCCAGCCAGGCCAGCACCCGCCGCACCGCCGCGGGGTGCGGGGTGGCGGCGTTGCCCGCGAGGCCGATGGCATTGTTGGCGCTCACCCGCCCGGCCGGGCCCGCGGGAATCATGGCCAATCCCCAGTGGAATCCGGCATTCTGGGCAATCGTGGCCAGATTGAAGGTGCCCGACTGGAACAGCGCCATGCGGCCCTGCAGGAAGGCGTTCTTGGCGAAGTCGCCGCTGGCGACGTCGCCTCTGGCATTGGTGTCCGCGGCCGACGGGGACAGCCGGTCGGCGACCAGCCCCACCGTGTAGCCGAAGGCGTCCCGTCCCTGCGGGGAATCGAAGGCGAACCGGCCGTCGCGCTGGAGCTGCCCACCGGCCGAGCCTAGATACGGCAGGTTGATGGATTGAAAGTCGTTGGCGGCGTTGTACGGCCACTCCGATGCCGGGGCCAACCGCCGCAGCAGCGGCCGGAAGGTATCCAGCGCCGGGTCGGGGCTCCACCGCGCCGCCGTGACCTCGTCCGGGTCGACCCCGGCCTGTGCCAGCAGGTCCCGGTTGACGTACACGGCGGTCCCGCCGTCCACGAATTGCGGTACCGCCCACAGCTTTCCGGCGCGCGTGTACTGGATGACGGCCTGCGGGTCCCAGGCTCGGGCCGCCTGCGGTCCCAGCGCCGCACCGATATCCATCAGGTGCCCGCTGTCGGCGTAGTCCTCGTAGAGGTTGGTCCAGAACAGGTCGTCGGCGATCGCGCCCGCCACATCCAGCCGTAGCTTCTGCGCGTAGGAAGCCCACGGCACCAGGGTGATTCGCACCTCGACATCGGGATTGGCGCGCTGGAACTCGTCCAGCGAGGCCCGATACGCGGAGACGAAACTCTGATCCCAGATCCGCAGCCGCACCACCGTGCGCCCGCCGCTCGCCGTGTCGCGGCCCAGCCACAGGGCCGCCGCCACCAGCAGCAGGGCGACCACGACCAGCCCGAGCACGGCCCGGGTCGAATCTTTGATCCGGATCCCTGTCATTTGATCCCCGTCACCGCGATGGAGGCCAGGACCTGCCGCTGGAACACCACGAACAACAGCACCAGTGGAGCGATCGCCAGCGTGGTGGCGGCCATGATCAGCGTCCACTGCGCGTTGTACTGGGTCTGAATACTCGCCGTGGCCACGGTCAGCACCTGCCATTTCGGGCCCGACGCGGCGACCAGCGGCCACATGAAGCTGTTCCACTGCGAGACCACGGTGATGACGGCGAGCGTGGCCAGGATCGGCCTGCTCATCGGCACCACGACGCTCACCAGGATGTCGAGGGTCGAGGCCCCGTCCATCCGCGCAGCGTCGATGATCTCCCCCGGAATGGCCCGGAAGTACTGGCGCAGCAGGAAGATCGCGTACGGCGAGCCGAACAGGAACGGCAGCACCAGCGCCCAGAAGCTGTTGAGCCAGCCCAGCTTCGCGAACATCAGGTACAGCGGCACCAGGGTGACCGCGCTGGGCACCATCATGGTCCCGAGATACACCCAGAACAGCACGTCACGACCGGGAAAACTGGTGCGCGCGAAGGCGTATGCCGCCATGGTCGAGGTGACCAGCTGCCCGCAGGTGATGCAGACCGTCATCAGGGCGGTGACCGCGACCGCCCGCCCCAGCCCCTGGTCCAGCACCGCGCGGAAGTTGTCCAGCGTCGCGGGATGCGGTGTGGCCAGGGCGGATTCGCTCGCGAACTGCTTCGGCGTCTTGACCGCGGTCAGGGCGCTGAGCACCAGCGGGGCCACCGTCAGCAGCGCCCCGAGGATCAGCACCGCGTACGCCGCCACGGCCCGGGCCGCCGCCCGCCGTTCAGTACTCCTGCCTTCAGTAGTCATAGCTGGTCCGATCCCGGAAGTATCGGTGCTGCACCACCGTGATCACGAACATGACCGCGAACACCACCACCGCCATGACCGCGGCCCGCCCCGGATGCGCGGCCTGGAAGGCCTCCGAATACATCCGCATGGCAACCACATCGGTGCGGTGGTCGGGCCCGCCCCGGGTGAGCGCGTACACCGCGTCGAAGGTCTGGAAGACGCTCAGCACCCCGGTGACCAGAACGAAGAACATGGTCGGGCGCAGCAGCGGCAGTATCAGCCAGCGAATGCGCCGCCAGCCAGTGGCCCCGTCCAGCGCGCCCGCGTCCAGGATCTCCCCGGGTATGGCCCTGATCCCGGCCACGAAGAACAAGGCCACATAACCGACATTCATCCACACGATCACCGCGGCTACCGCCGGTAGCGCCAGCGTCGGCGAGCTCAGCCACTCCACCCGCCGCCCCAGCAGAGCGTTCAACGCCCCGCCCGTGGGTGCGAAGATCCACTGCCACACCACCCCCACCGCCACCGGCGCACACATCCACGGCAGCGCGTACACCATCCGCAGCACGGTCCCGCCCCGCCCGCGCCGCGCCAGCCCGGCCGCCACCGCGAACCCCAGCGCCGTCTGCACCGGCACCACCAGCGCCGTCAACGCCAGCGTTACCAGCAGCGAATGCCCGAACCGCCGATCCGCCAGCACCGACCGCCAGTTGCTCGCCCCGGTGAATTCGATGGGCCCCAGCAGATTCCAGCTGTGCACACTCAGCCACAACACCACCGCGATCGGCATCAGCAGGAAACATCCGACCCCGATCAGGCTCGGCAGCAGCAGCGCATAGCCCACCGCCGCCTGCCTGCGCCGGGCCGAACCGCGGCGAACCGTCCGATCCATGGTCAGCGACGCTACCGGCCCGCTCCCGGCGGCCGCGCCCTCCCACGCCCGATCTGCCCGATATTGCCCTGTGCGCGATGCGATTTCGAGACGGCGTCCCACCCGGTGCCGGGCGACGGCGCATGATAGTTTGTGCCGCGCTCGTTCATAGCTATGACGGCGAGGCTGGCCACGACAGGGCAGGGGACGGCGTCGATGAGAATCAAGCCACGGGAACAGATCCTCGGAGTCTGGCGGTCGCTGCTGACCGCGTGTTATCAGGATGGCAAGTGGGTGTGGGGCGGCCGCAACGGCTCCAACTCCATCAGCGACGCCGAACAGCTGCTGTGTCTGCTGTACCCGGCGACCGAGATCGATGGCTTCGGGCTGGAGCATCCCGACGAGATCGCCGACGACATCCGCGAGGTGCTCTCCCCCCTCGGCGACAATGGCCTGCGCATCGGCGAGCGCGTGGTCTGGCTGCTCGAGCAGTACATCGACCGCCACACCGACCGCGACCCCGACTCCGACGCCGCCCTGCCGAATTTCGCCGCGGGCAGCTACCTGGCCTCCTCCGACGGCGCCGAGCCGACCCCGGCGCAGCGCACGCTCGAGGTCGTCGACTCCTACTCCATGTCGCTGACCCTGTGCCTGGCCGCGCTGAAGTTCCTGCGCGGATTCAGCGGCCCGGTTGCCGAACTGGCCGTGGGCCGGCGGATCAAGCTCGCCGTGGACCTGGGCCCGCGCATCGAGGCGCTCGACGCGCTCATCAATGTCCGGCTCACCGCCGCCATGGTGGGCCTGATCCGCAGCTTCGTCGTGAATACGGTCTCGCCCAAATCCGCCGCCGGGCAGGCCATGCTGTCGATGCTCAACCAGACCGGCGGTTCCCCCGATGCGGTGGTGCACGCCGTGCAGCAGCGCCTGGACCGGGTGCGGATCCGGCTGCGCAACGACACCACCCTCAGCCAGGTGGAGGGCGTCGACCTGGACAGCGGCGACATGCTGTTCGAATGTGGTTGGAGCTGGGCCATTGTGCGCAAGGCCGCGCCCATCGACTTCGTGGACATGCCCATCGCGGATCAGCCCGGTCATGCCGTCGCCCGGCCCTACCTGCACTTCACCGTGGTGGCGCTGGACGGCATCAACGACCTCACCTCGGTGCGCACCCGTGAACTCGATCTGCTCAACGGCCAGCAGCGCCGCTTGGCCGAGGCCCTGCAGCTGCGCTGGGATCTGGCCCAGCGCTACTGGGCGGCGGTGGCGCGCTTCGGCACCGGGCGCTGGCCGCTCGAGGACATTCCGTGGCGCACCTCCGACGGCGAGGAATCGGACTACTTCAGTCTCATCGTCTCGGCGGTGCTCATGCAGGATCTGCTCAACCGCGAGGCCAATGACGACGATCTGGACCGCGCCGCAACGATTTTCGACGAGCTGGCCCGCCGCGGCCGCATCGTGCGCCGCTTCACCGCCGACGATCCGGCCCGCACCATGCACACGCCGGGCGTGAGTCTGCGCCTGCTGGGCAGTGAGGCGCTGGACGGCCCGCTGCTGCTGTGGACGGTCTCCGATTACGCCACCGTCCTTCTGAAACGCACCCTGCAGGCCGCGCGGCTCTCCGGCACCATCGAGACCCGCGATCAGCTGATGACGCTGGCCCAGGCCACCATGGACCACCTCGACCTGCGCGCCTTCCGCGAAGGACCGGCCACCGGCCTGTGGGACGATCCCAGCCGCATCTTCGGCGGCCCCGAAAACCACCTGCCCTCCTGGTATCTCACCGAGCGGGTGGTCGAGTGCATGGTGACCGCCGCGCGCCTGTACCGGGAGCCGCCGCTGCGGGCGCCGACCTCGGTGACCCGGGCCATGGAGCTGCTGACCGAGGCCGAACACCTGCTCAACCGGGAGATGCTGGAGCTGAGCGAGACCGACGTGTCGGCCGGCCGCACCGCTCTGGCCCTGGCCGAGCAACGCCTGGAACGGGCCCGCACGCTCATCGACGAGCGCCCCGGCACCGCAGTCAGTCTCGCCTCGCAGGCCCTCTTGGAACTGGACGAGCTCGCCTACGCCCGGTTCGACGCCACCAGGAGTGTGTGACCGTGCTCGTGTTCTCCTCTTCGGACAAGGGCGGCACCGGACGCTCGGTCACCAGCTGCAATATGGCCTACTGGCTGAGCATGAAGGGGTACAAGGTCGCCTATCTGGACTTCGATTTCGGATCCCCCACCGCGGGTGGCACTTTCGAGATCAGCCGGATCGACAACGGGGTCCGGGACGGGACCGGCCTGCACGCCTATCTGCTCGACGAGAACGGGACGCCGGCGCGGCTGAGTGTGCGCTCCGAGACCGACCGGATGGAACTGAGCCGGTCCCGGCATCCCTCCGGCCGCCTGGTGCTGTTCCCCGGCGATCTCGGCGGCTCCGAGTTCACCACCCTCGACGAGCGCATGATCGATCGCTGCGCCGCGCTGTTCGCCACCTGCGAGCAGGAATTCAATGTCACCTTCGTCGATCTGAGCGCGGGCCGATCCATCGCCCTGGCCCTCGCGCTCAGCGCGACCCGGCACCCGCAGCTGTCCCGCGCGGTGTGCCGCTGGCTCATCTTCCACCGCTGGACCCGCCAGCACATCGCGGCCGCCCGCGGCCTGGTGCACGACGAGCACGGCGTGCTGGCTGTCGGCGAGTCCTGGGGACACGACCGGGCCGAGCTGCTGAATTCGCTGCGCTTCGTCCGCACCGCGGTGCCCGAACTCAACCTGACCGCCGGCCTCCGCCCGGCCCAGGCCGCCTGGCTGCAGGAACAACACAACACCCTGACCCGCGCGGCCAACCGGCACGGCATGGGCGAGAGCGGGATACTGGGCAAGATCCCGGTGGAACCGATGCTGCAGTGCCGGGAACAGGTGATCCTGGATGTGGATGTGGCCGCCCACGTCGCCAATGCCGAGACCGTGGCCGCATTCCGCCTGCTCACCGAGAAACTCATGAACGACGCCGTCTGGGAACAGGTGGAGGTGCGCCGATGAGCTCCGCGACCGACTACAGCGAGGCGGGCGAACGCAATCGCGTGGCCGGCCAGCCGCTCTCGCATCTGTCCATCGAGGTCGGGCACTTCTATATGGACGAGCTGGTCGACGGCGCCGACCGGATCCACGCCCAGCTGCGCAAGGTGGCGCCCATCGTCCAGACCCAGATCGCCGCTGCCGAAGCGGAATTCGGGGCGGGTGCCCGGGTCAGCACCTGCTTCCTGGTCGACGACTACTTCTGGACCCGCACCGCCAACCGCCCGCGCGATGCCCGGCGCACCGCCGACCCGCGCCACGTGCTGGAGAAGCTGCTGGCTGCCGCGGAGGAATGCGGTGTGCGCATCGACTATCTGGCGCGCGAGGCGGGCTGCGCCGAGGTGCCGTCGTTCCAGGACGGCGAACCGGTCGGCGAGCCGGTGCGGCTGGCCGAGATGATGGCCGCCCGCATCGTCGCCGAACCCGAGCGCGACAGCACCGGCCGCCGCCCGCCCACCGTCGAGTCCGGCTGGCTCTGCAATGGCCGCCGATCCTCGGAATTCGATGCGGGACAGGCCATGCGCATCTCGCGCTACCGGCCGCCGGAGGAATTCGGCGCGCGCAATCACTCCATCTTCCTGGATGTGCAGCTGTGGAGCCGCCGCCTGGAGGAAGAGGGCGATCAGCAGGTGGAGCGCATGCTCTGGTCCTGCCCCTTCCTGGCCGCCATCTGGCAGTTGCTGCGGCTGGGCCTGATTCGCAACGAGGGCGCCATGGTGGCGGCCCCGGTGCCCTGGGAGGAGCCGTGGCCCAGCGACTGGTCCCGGATGCCCGCGGTGGTGAAACTGAATCCGAAGGCCAAACCCTTCGCGGCCTACCGGGCGCTGTCGGTGCTGCCCTACAGCTACCTGGGCATCGAGCACGCCGTGCGGGTCATCCTCGACCATCTGCAACTCGATGACGATGTGCAGGCGAAGCTCGCCGAACGCGGTGCGGGCGAACGGATTCCGGTGCAGGTGCCGCGCCGGGCCACCCACCGGTTGAACCATGTCTTCCTGGGTGACGTCTGAGGTGGCCGCCCGGTGAACGAGCCGCTGGTGCTGCTGGGGGAGGTACGCACGGCACTGCTGCCCAATGCGGGGGGACTGGCGGCGCGGGAGGCGACGGCGCTGCTGTCACTGCTGCCGGGGCAGCGAGTATTGATGCGGGAACGACCGCTGGCCCTGGCGATTTCGCCGGGTTCCGCCGTCGGGGTGGACTGCAAGCTGGCCACGGTGTCCGGATCGGACAGCCGCGCCATCGGGACGGTGGCGGCGCACGCGATCCTGGTGGGCGGCCGGGTGATGCAGAGTTCGGCCTGTTCCACGGTGGTGCGGACGGCCGACAAGAACCGGCGGCCCTGGTCGCACTACCTCGATCAGGTCGGGACGCTGGAGGTGTGGCACCGCATCGCCGACGACGCCGCGGCCGCCGTCGATCTCACCGAGGGGTTCCTGGAGGGCTCCGGCGCCACCACCCTGGACCTGGGCTCGGTCAGCGACCGGCTGCTCACCCGCGTGCGCACCGATCCCCGCCTGGATCAGCAGCCGCCGGTGCGGTCCAGCGCCACCCGGCTGCGCTGGGCCGCGCGGGTCGCGCCGCCGGTGGGTGGCACCGTGCGCGGGCGCACCCTGTTCGCGTTCCGGCTCGAGGACGAGCACACCCGGTCGGTGCGGATCATGGTGCCGACCGCCCGGGATCTGGGTGCGGTGCAACGCTTCTGCGAGGACCTGGCCGTTCACGACTGGCTGCTGTCCACCCTGGGCGCGGCACTGTCCGAGGCGGATCGTCCCATGCCCGAACGCGATCCGTCCGCCGAGCTGGCGCCGCTGCTCGAACAGCTGGTGCACCTGTGGATGCCGGGCGCCCACACCCCGCCCCGGCTGCGCGAACTGTGGACGCGGCTGGAGTCCGATCCGGGCTTCACCCGGCAGTGGACCGCGCAGGTGGGACATCTGCGCGACCGTCTGGCGGTGGCGACCCTGGCGGCGCTGCGCAGCGCCAAGATCAGCACCGTCCAGTGGTGACCGGCGGATCCGACCGGCGACGCGACCGGATCAGAGCCGGAACCAGCGGCGCACCAGCAGCGCGAAGAACACCGACATGGTGACCGCGCCCAGATAGCTCTCGGTCACGAACACCGCCCGCCCGCCGACCCGCAGGTTGTCGGTATCCCCGACGCCCAGCGGATTCAGGTAGTTCATGAACACCTGGTACACGGTGATGGCCGGCGGCTGATCCGACCGCAGCATGACGGCCACCACGAAGACCAGCAGCTGGAACGCCACGAACCACAGCATGCGGAAGGGCCGGTAACCGTAGCCGCAGATGAGATCCGGGACCAGGCCGCCGGCGCGCCGCCAGGCCGCCGGCTGCGCCAGCCGCCGCGCCCGGGCCAGCGCCAGGCCGCAGCGATCCTCGGCATCGGTGTCCTCGTCGATGCGGTAGAGACTCCCGGCCCGGCGGTAGGCCAGGGCGGCGTGCGCGGGCAGTCCGGCCTGCACCAGTGGGCGGCCCAGCCGCTCGTAGGCCTCGGCCAGCAGCCGATTCTGGGTGCGGCTCAGGCGTAGTGGCCCACGGAACTCCACCTCCGCGGCGATCAGGGCCGCGAGCAGCTGGTTGACCGCCATCGGCTGCGGTGCCGCGATGGCGGTGTGCTCGAGGACCGGCGCGTAGAGGTGGCCGAAGACGAGACTGTCACCGGCCCTGCGGATTCCGGGCGGATCGTAGGTCGCCACCACCGCCTCGGTGTGCCGGGTGAACAGGTCCAGCAGCGGCTGTTCGGTGGCGCGGCGGCGCAGGCCGTGCGGCTGCTCCAGGAATTCGGTGACGTTGTCGGCGTAGGTGTCGGCGTGGCGCTCGATGCGCATGCTCATATCCGTCACGAACGGCGACGACGGTGCGCTTTTCTCGAGCATGATCAATGATAAATCCTGTGCACCAGCACATCTCGCGGCTCGTCCGTGCCGAAGTAGGTGGCCTCGTGGTCGGCCCACACGAAGCCGACCTCCTTGTAGAGGTGGTAGGCGACCCGATTGCCCGGTTTCACCGTGACGAAGACCTGTTCGGCGCGGGCCTGACGGCATTGGGCCAGTGCGGCTTCCAGCAGCGCTCGGCCGTGGCCGCGACCCCGGCATTCGGATGCCACCGCGAAGCCGAGAAACCAGGCCGTGCGCTCTCCGTCGAGGGCGGTGAGCACGTAGCCGCAGAGCTCCCCCGCATCCTCAGCAACCGTCCAGTTTGCTCCGTGTAGCTCGAAGAGTTGCCGGAGTACGAAATACGGATACGCGAGATGCTCGAATTCGACCACCTCGAGTGCGCGGATCGCGTCCAGATCCGACAGTGACGCGATCCGGCACGCCGGATCGTCCGGCTGTTCGAAGGCCGACAACGGTGTTCCCCTCCACCCCGGGCACAAGTGCGATGGATTCCAGGGTAAGCGTCACACCGAATCTTGGGTGCGGTTCGGCCGCCTGCCGTCTGTGGAGCGGGCGGCCGAACCGCGCTGCAGCACGCGGTGGGGACTGCGCCACCGCTGCCCGGAGGTTAGGCGCGGGGCGCTCGAAAGCGCTGTGCGGCAGCGTTCATCGCGGCCGGAGGCCTTCCCCGGAACACCCCGGGCCGCGAAATCCTGGTGTAGAACTGTGCCTTCTGGTGGCGGAGCTGTGCTGTCCGGGCGTCGAGCAGCAGCCACAGCATCCGGTGGACGAACCGGTCGTAGCCGGTCGGTACGGGATCGGGGCCGGTCATGGCAGTGCCCGCTCGTCGAGCACGCACCGTCCCTCCTCGACCAGCGTTGCCCGTGCTCGTCGGCGTACCTTGCAGGTCTGCACCGTGCAATCGAGGTGCAATTGCATTGCGGCGTGCGCTTGTTCGACGGTCATCACACCCGGATCACGGCGGCAGCGCGACAGACCGGCAATGTGCATATTGAGGGACGTCAGTTGCATGTCCAGACCACTCCTCGTTCCCGCTGGTTCCTGAAGTGCCCGGAGGTTCAGGAAAGGAAAGGGGCCTAGCTACACCGCTCCGGGCACATCTCCAGCACACCACGAGCAGACGCCAGGCGGGCGAATTTCGAGAAGGAGAACGCAAAATTGCGCGAATTCCCAGCAGTGAATCCACTTGGGAGAGGACGATTCTCCAAAGTGGACGAAGCCCTCGCCCGCCGTCGAGCCCCGATCCATGCCCGCGACCGCGAATGGAGCGTGTTGTGTCCGAAGGTCCCGCGTCATCCACCCTGCCCCGCCGTCAGCTCGGTCGCTATCTGCGGGACTGGCGCATCCAGGCAGGATTGACCATCGCCGAAGCCGCCAAGCTGATGGAGTGGGGCGCGAGCACCTTGCAGCGGCTCGAGAAGGGCAACGCGGACCGCATCCGCACCATCGACATCCAGGAGCTGTGCCGCATCTACGGGATCCCCGCCGAAATCGCCGAGGGGCTCAAGGGTTTGGCGCAGCAGGCGGCGGTCAAGAGCTGGTGGCACTCCTACGGCGACCTGATTCCCGAGAACTTCGACGTCTACGTCGGCCTGGAGGCATCCGCGCAGCAGTTGTCCTGCTACCAATCGGAATTGGTGCCGGGCCTGCTGCAGACGGCCGAGTACGCAAGGGCACTGAACCGGCTGGGATACCCGGAAGAGACTGTGGTGGAGGTGGATCGGCGCGTTCAGCTGCGTATGCAGCGGCAGGCCATGATCACCCGCCGCATGCATCCGGCGACCATCGCCATGGTGTTGCACGAATCGGTATTGCGCCGCCTGGTGGGAGGTGCAAGGGTGATGGCGGCGCAGGTGCGACACTTGGCGGAACTGAGCACCCGGTCCAATGTCGTGCTGCGTATCCTGCCCTTCGCCGCCGGTGTCCCGCTGGGACTTTCGACCGGACCATTCGTGATTCTGGAATTCGGATGCGACAGCAAGGGGCAACCGGTGGAGCCCCCGGTGGTCTACGTGGAGGGGTTCACCGGCGATCTGTATCTCGAGAGACAGGGCGACGTTCAGCGTTATCGCCGGGCACAAGCGGGCCTGGAACGCTGCGCGCTGGACGTTCAGGACAGCAGAAACCTGCTCCGGCAGGTGGCGAAGGAGTATTCGGCATGAGTGTGGATCTTTCCGGGGCCCGCTGGTTCAAGAGCAGCCGCAGCGGGGCCGGTAAGGAGTGCGTCGAAGTGGCGTTCCTGCCCGCGGGCCGAGTGGGCGTGCGGGACAGCAAGAATCCGCAGGGCCCGGCGCTGGTGTTCGGCGCGGCGGAGTGGGGATCCTTCACCGCGGGCCTCGAAAACGGGGTCTTCGACCGGTGATTCGCTGAACGAGGGTTCACGGGCCCCGCCCCGTGAACCCTCGGTATCAGAGGATTGCGACCACACCCATGGCGACGGCGGCGACCAGCACGCCGATCGCAACGGCGGGCATCAGTGCGCCGGTGAGTACGTATACGCCCATCGCCGATACCGCGAAGAGCATCCCTACGATCAGCCGTTCGACCCAGTCATCGGGACCCATTTTCCGGTACCGGGGACGCGCATTCTTGAGTCCTCGGTCCACGAATAGTTGGATACCCATGCTTAGCCGTCGCAAACATACTTCCGTTGCCAAACGGCAGCCGTTTCGTGATCAACAACCAGCTCGGCCGTCAGCGCCGGAAGAGCTTGTTGCCCAGCCAGACGATCGGGTCGTACTGCCTGTCCACCACGCGTTCCTTGAGCGGGATCAGCGCGTTATCGGTGATCTTGATATGTTCCGGGCACACTTCCGTGCAGCACTTGGTGATGTTGCAGAAGCCCAGGCCGGCATCCTCTTGCGCCAGTTCCCGGCGGTCGGCCACATCCAATGGATGCATTTCGAGTTCGGCAATACGCATCAGGTATCGCGGACCGGAGAATGCGTGCTTGTTGTCCTCGTGATCACGGACCACGTGACAGGTGTTCTGGCACAGGAAGCATTCGATGCACTTGCGGAATTCCTGCGACCGTTCCACATCGGTCTGCTGCATCCGGTACTCGCCCGGCTTCAGATCCACCGGCGGCGTGAAAGACGGGACTTCGCGGGCCTTCTGGTAGTTGAACGACACATCCGTGACCAGGTCGCGAATCACCGGGAAGGTGCGCATGGGCGTCACCGTCACCACTTCTTCCTGGGTGAACGTCGACATGCGGGTCATGCACAGCAGCCGCGGCCGGCCGTTCACCTCGGCCGAGCACGAACCGCACTTGCCCGCCTTGCAGTTCCAGCGCACCGCCAGATCCGGCGCCTGGGTGGCCTGCAACCGGTGGATGATGTCGAGCACCACCTCGCCCTCGTTCACCTCGACGGTGAAGTCCTGCAGGCCGCCGCCCTCGGTGTCACCGCGCCACACCTTGAACTTCGCCTCGTAACCCATGGCTATTCCGCCTTTCCGGCGTCGTCCCGCAACTCTGCGAGATCGGCGGGGGTGTAGTACTTTTCGAGCTCCGCCAGGTCGAACAACCGGAGCAGATCCGTGCGCATGGGCACCTGGGCCTCGGCCGTGACGGTCACCGACGGCACCGAGAACCCGACCTCGTCCGGGTCGATGGTGCAGACCAGCAGCTTGTTGCGCCACACCGGATCCATGCCCGGGTGGTCGTCGCGAGTATGGCCGCCGCGGCTCTCGGTGCGCAGCAGCGCGGCCTGGGCGACGCATTCGCTGATGAGCAGCATGTTGCGCATGTCCAGGGCCAGATGCCAGCCCGGATTGAACTGCCGGTGGCCCTCCACGGTGACGTGGTCGTAGCGGTCGCGCAGCTCGGAGAGATGCTCGACGGCCTGCTTCAGCTCGTGTTCCTTGCGGATGATGCCGACCAGATCGTTCATGGTCTGCTGCAGGTCCATGTGCAGCGTGTACGGGTTCTCGCCCGGGCCGCCCTCGGCGGGCGGATCGAACGGCGTCACAGCCGATTTCGCGGCCGCGGCGATATCGGTGTCGGCGATCTCGGGCCGTGCGGCCAGCTGCTCGACATAGGTGGCCGCGCCCAGTCCGGCGCGCCGGCCGAAGACCAGCAGGTCCGACAGCGAGTTGCCGCCCAGTCGGTTGGAGCCGTGCAGGCCGCCGGCGCATTCGCCGGCCGCGAACAGGCCGGGCACCGTGGCCGCCTGGGTGTCCGGATCGACCTCGATGCCGCCCATCACGTAGTGGCAGGTCGGCCCGACCTCCATCGGCTCCTTCGTAATGTCCACGTCCGCCAGCTCTTTGAACTGGTGGTGCATGGACGGCAGCCGCTTGATGATCTGGTCGGCGGGCAGGCGGGAGGAGATATCCAGATAGACGCCGCCGTGCGGGGTGCCGCGCCCGGCCTTCACCTCTTCGTTGATGGCCCGCGCGACCTCGTCACGCGGCAGCAGATCCGGTGTGCGCCGGGCGGAATCGTTGTCCTTGAGCCACTGGTCCGCCTCCTCGATGGTTTCGGCGTACTGACCCTTGAACACCGGCGGGATGTAATCGAACATGAACCGCTTGCCGTCGGAGTTCTCGAGCACCCCGCCGTCACCGCGCACACCCTCGGTGACCAGGATGCCCTTCACCGACGGCGGCCAGACCATGCCGGTCGGATGGAACTGCAGGAACTCCATATTGATCAGCGACGCCCCGGCCCGCAGCGCGAGCGCGTGCCCGTCGCCGGTGTACTCCCAGGAGTTCGAGGTCACCTTGTACGACTTGCCGACACCACCGGTGGCGATCACCACCGCGGGCGTCTCGAACAGAACGAAGCGCCCGGACTCCCGCCAGTACCCGAAGGCCCCGGCGATCCGGTCGCCGTCCTTGAGCAGCTCGGTGATGGTGCATTCGGCGAAGATCTTGATGCGCGCGTCGTAGTCACCGGTCTGTGCGTAATCCTCCTGCTGCAGCGAGACGATCTTCTGCTGCATGGTGCGGATGATCTCGAGCCCGGTGCGGTCGCCGACGTGCGCCAGCCGCGGATAGGTGTGGCCGCCGAAGTTGCGCTGGCTGATCCGGCCGTCCTTGGTCCGATCGAACAGCGCCCCATAGGTTTCCAGCTCCCACACCCGGTCGGGGGCCTCCTGGGCGTGCAGTTCGGCCATGCGCCAGTTGTTGAGGAACTTGCCCCCGCGCATGGTGTCCTTGAAATGGGTCTGCCAGTTGTCCTTCTCGTTGGCATTGCCCATGGCGGCCGCGCAGCCGCCCTCGGCCATGACGGTGTGCGCCTTGCCGAACAGGGACTTGCAGACCACCGCCACGGACAGCCCGTGCTCACGGGCCTCGATGACCGCACGCAGGCCGGCACCGCCGGCACCGATCACGACGACGTCGTACTTGTGCCGCTCGACTTCAGGCATGGAACCGAATACTCCTGGGAGACAGAGGAATAGAGGACTGTCAGCCGATGAGGCGAGGATCGGAGATGGTTCCGCTCGCCACCAGCATGACGTAGAAATCGGTGAGGACCAGCGTGCCCAGCGTGGTCCAGGCCAGCTGCATGTGCCGGGTGTTCAGCTTCGACACCACGGTCCAGAAGCGGTAGCGCACGGGGTGCTGCGAGAAGTGCTTGAGCCGTCCGCCCGCGATGTGGCGGCAGGAGTGGCACGACAGCGTGTACGCCCACAGCAGCAGCGCGTTGCCGGTGATGATCAGCGTCCCCAGGCCGATGCCGAAGCCGCCGCCCTTGGCGTGGAAGGAGATCACCGCGTCATAGGTGTTGATCACCGAGATGATGATCGCGACGTAGAAGAAGTAGCGGTGCGCGTTCTGGATGATCAGCGGAAGCCGCGTCTCCCCCGAGTATTTCGCGTGCGGCTCGGCCACCGCGCAGGCCGGCGGTGACATCCACACCGACCGGTAGTAGGCCTTGCGGTAGTAGTAGCAGGTGAGCCGGAACAGCAGCAGGAACGGCAGCACCAGGAAACCCAGCGGAATCCACATGGGCAGGTGGCCGACCGGCGTGCCGAAATGGCTGGAGCCCTCGACGCACGAGGCGCTCAGGCAGGGCGAATAGAACGGCGTCAGATAGTGGAAGTCCGGCACCCAATACGCGCTGCGCACAAAGGATCTGACGGTCGCGTAGATGACGAAGGCCGCGAGCCCCAGCACCGTCGCGGCCGGCGGCACCCACCACCGGTCGGTGCGGAGCGTGCGTGCCGAAATGGCGGCCCGTCCCCTACTGAAAACCCCGGTAGTGCTCGATTCAGAAGCCTTGACTGGTGCGGCGCTCACTGCTGGATGCCTCGCTGCTCTACCCCGTGGAACGTCATCGTTACCTCCGGCATCGAATGTGATGGTGAGCACCTTACGACAGGGGTGCTATCACTCGAGCTCGCAACAGCTATTTCGTGATCCCGTGATTTGCGCCACATTTCCTGTGGCCGTCAGCGATTCGTTTGCTTGGTGAACAAACGGCAATCTCGCGAACTCGCCGGGCTGTCAGAGTGTTTCGGATTCCGGCCCGCGCGCAGGTCGGGCGGCTCGTCCGCGGCGGTTACCGGCCGTCATATGACAGCAACAACGGTGTGGTGGCCTGTCGGTCTGCTGAGGGTTCGAAGGGAGCCGGTAATGAGACGCGCCGCCATCGTCATGCCGATGCGCACGCCCGTGGGTCTGCCCGGCGGAGCACTCGCCGCGGTGCCGCCGAACCGGCTGGTCGGCACGGTCATCGCGGCGGTGCTCGGCCGCTCGGGCATCGATCCCGCACGGGTCGAACAGCTGGTCACCGCCGTCCCCGATGCCGAGGCCATCCGCTCGGCCCTGCCGCAGTGCGGACTGTCGCCGGAGCTGGGTGACTTCGCCCTGGGCGAGGGTCCCGGCAGCGGACTGCGCGCCCTGATCACCGCCGCCATGATGGTGCGCACCGGCGCGGCCGACGTGGTACTGGCGGTGGGTGCCGAATGCTCCAGCGCCGCAGGGGGATTCGACGCGCAATCCGCCAGCGTCCCGCCGCTGCCCGGCGTCCGCCCAGGGCCCGCGGCCGGCGACGGACCCACCACCGACCAGCAGATCGCGATCTGGTCCGCCGAACCCGCACGCGGACAAGCGGATTCGGACCTTGCTGAACAGCTGGCCCGCGACCACGAGCTGGGCCGGGCCGCGGCCGACGACTTCGCCGCGGTCAGTCACCGCCGTGCCGCCCGCGCCCATCGCCAGGGTGTGTTCGGCGCGGAGACCGCGCCCGTCGTGGTCTGCGCGCGTCCCGGCGATCCGAATTCCGCGGTGGTCCGCCTGGTCGATCGCGACGAGGGGTTGCGCGACGATGTCTCACACCGCGCCTTCGCGGCGCTGTCCCCCTTCCGGCCCGACGGCGTGACCACCGCCGGGAACAGCAGCAGCCGCGGCCTGGCCGCCGCGGCCTGCCTGGTGGTGGCCGAGGACCGGCTGGTGGATCTCAGCCTGGAGCCGATGGGCTACCTGCTCGACTGGGTCAGCACCACCGCTCCCCTCGGCGTCCCGGTGCCCGCCGCCACCTCCGCGGTCGCAAAGGCGCTGTGGCGCGCCGGTTTCGAACTGTCCGACCTGGAGCTGCTGGAGGTGGAGGAGACCTCCGCCGTCGAGGTGCTGGCGCTGGCCCGCACCCTGGGCCTCGGGGACGACACCGCGGAGCGCCTGAACGTGCACGGCGGCGCGATCGCCCTCGGTGATCCGGGCGGCGCGGCGGGTCTGCGCATGGTCACCACCATGCTGCACGAACTGGCCCGCCGCGACGGCGGTCTCGGCCTGGCCGTGACCCCCGCGGGCCCCGGCAGCGCCCTGGCCGCGATCTTCGAATCCCCCGATCTGGAACCGGTTTCGCAGGCTCCGCGCGGCGCCCGCTTCCGCGGCGTCGGCGGCCGGCGCTCCGGCCGTGGCCGGCACCGCCACTGAGGACCGGTCAACCGCCACCGAGGACTAGTCACGCGGGCGGAGCCGGACGACCGCCGTGCCCCGGGCGAAGGCCGCCGCCAGCTCCTCGCGGTTGACGCTGCCGTCCGAATTCAGGCTGATGCCAGCGTATTTCCCGTGGGTCGGGTTCTGCT
The DNA here is from genome assembly GCF_042754165.1 of Nocardia sp. NPDC059229. NCBI lineage: Bacteria > Bacillati > Actinomycetota > Actinomycetes > Mycobacteriales > Nocardiaceae > Nocardia > Nocardia sp. NPDC059229. Next base: position 149,082 of record NZ_JBHZAK010000007.1, on the reverse strand, counting down.
CGAGGATGATCCGATACGGTTCGGCCGCCGCGTCCACGTCGGTGACGACCTCCCAGTCGGCGTCGATCTCCCGGCGCCGCAGGCCGATTCGCACCGGCTCGCCGGGGCGCAGGTTGTGCCGCCACGTGGCGGCGGTGCCGATCAGCAGTGTGCCGTCGTGTTCGGCATAGGCGACGGGATGTTCGTACACCCGCCCGCTCTTGCGGCCGACCACGGTGACGATGAGCAGTTTCCCGCTGACCACCCGGTGCAGCGGTGAGCGCAGCACCCGGCGCATGACGGCGTTGAGCCTCTCCTGTTTGCGGGTGGCGGCCGGGTTCGGGGTTGTCGTTGCTGGCTGGGACATCGGTGCGTCCTCCGGTTCCCTATTTACTGAGTCACTACTCAGAAAATACGACCAGGTGCGGCATACTGCAAGGGTCGTGCCGGAAAACGACAGTCGAAACGTGACAGGAGGCGATGTGGGGACCCGTTCCCGAGGGCGGCCCAGTACCGGTGTGCGCGAGGCCGTGATCGCCAACGCGCAACAGGTGCTCGCGGAATCCGGCCTCGCCCGGCTGTCCACCAAGGAGATCGCGGCCCGGGCCGGCGTCGCCGAATCCAGCATCTTCTACCACTTCGGCGATCGAATGGGCCTGCTACAGGCCGTGATCCGGCATCAGCTGCGCCCGCTCGTGGATCTGCTCGCCGACGCGCCCGCGGCGGATCTGCGCACGGCGCTGCGGGCGCTGCTCGCGACCCTGGAGGAATTCTTCGTCTCCGCCCTGCCGGTGATGGCGGCGGTGCAATCGGATGCCGAGCTGAGGGCGGTCTATCGGGAACGCAGCCGCGATCTCGACCTGGGCCCGCATCGCGCGGTGGACGCCGTGGTCGCCTACCTGTCGGCCCGGGGCATCGAGGCCGCGGATCTGCGCACCCCGGCTCTGCTGCTGGTCGGCGCGGCTCATCAGCGCGCCCTGCAGCGGCAGCTGAGCCCACCCGACGCGCTCGCCGAATTGCCCAGCCTCGACGCCATTGTCGAGGTGGCCCTCCCGCTGTTCGAAACGAAGGATTAGCTACGTGGTGCGGGGGCGGGAGTGGAAGCCCAGGCCCTCGTCCTGCGCGCCCATCCAGGCCGCCTCATCGTGCTTGGCGTCGGGGACGTAGATCGTCTCCTGCTTGGCCTGCGGTGCTTCCGGCGGCGGCGCCTGTTCGAACTCATCGGTGTCGATGACGAGCCTTTCCAGATCGTTCTCCAGCCGGCGGACGGTGCCCGCGTCTCCGTAGTGTGAACGCAGTGCGGTGACGCACTGCCGGAGCTGGCCGACCGCGTAGCGGAGTTCCGCAATCTCGCTGCGTGTCATCGAAACCCTCCTCGAGCCGTGTGACAGACCACACATCGTGATCTACAACACAGTACGTGATCGTGCGGGATTCGTCTCGTCGGCAACCAATATTCGCAGCTAGAGGGCCTGTCACCGGATGCGGAATTGGGGCGGCGGACGTTTCAGATCTTCGAATCCGCCCGCCGCGGATGATCTTCCGGCTACCCCGCGATGGCGTACTCCGGCCCGCAGTCGGGACCGCAGTCCGGGTCCGCGCCGCGCGCCGCCGCGGTCGCCCGGGCCACCAGCGCCACCACCGCGGCGGCCACCTCCTCGGCCCGCTCCAGGATCACGCTGTGCCCGGCGCCGTCCAGCCGCACCAGCTCGGCGTCGGCGACCTGGGAGGCCAGCACCACCGAGTGCGCGAACGGAATCATGATGTCCGCGGACCCCGCCAGCACCAGCACCGGAACCGAGCCCAGCCGGTGCAGGGTCGCGGTCTCGTCGAAGCGGATCAGCGACTCCAGGAAGCTGGCCATGGTCAGCAGCGAGGTGTCGTTGAGCATGGCCGTCGCCACCGCCAGCACGCGCGGGCTCACCTTGCGGGTGCCCAGGGTGGCGTCCCGCATGATGGGCTCGAAGATGCGGCGGCTCAGGTGTTTCGAGGCCTGCATGGCCCGCGGCGCGCGCCGCACCGCCACCCGCAGCGAGTTCACCGCCGGTGCGCTCAGCAGCCGCCCCAGCCCCACCCGGGTCACCCCGTTGGCGGCGCTGGAGAGCAGGCCGACGCCGACCACCCGGGTCCCGACCGTCTCCGGATACAGCCGGGCGTAGGCCAGCACGGTCATGGCGCCCATCGAATGACCCACCAGGACAACGGGTCCGGTCGGCACCACGACCCGCAGCACCACGTCCAGATCCCGGGCCAGCTGCTCGATGGTGTACGTGGAAGGGTCGGCATTGCCGGAATCCCCGTGTCCGCGATGGTCGTAGAACACCATGTGGGTGTCGTCGCCCCAGGTCTGCAGCAGGTGCCCGCGCATGAACGCCCACGATTCGGCGCGCAGACAGTGCCCGTGGACGAACACGACGGTGACGGGGGCGTCGGTGGTGCCGAACTCACGCACCGCGAGTGGCACGCCGTCATCGGCGGACACGGTGATGTGGTGGCCGTCGAAATCGGCCGCGCGGGTGTCGATCGTGGACATGACGTCCTCCTGAAGAGTGCGCCTTCTTGCCCGGTTGTCGATAGAAATAACCCCTGCGTTAACCCCCCACACCAGGCGTTATAGACAAGTTGTCCAACTGTCTCCGCTGATCTATGCACGACTGTCGGGGGATCTGTCGGAGTCTCGCCACATTGCTGGACCCGTGTAGAAATCCCTGTACGTCCGGTCGGCGTCCGCAATTTCTACTTAGATCTAGCAAATGACCTAGACAAAAGTAGATTCATATCGCATCGAGAGTGACCGCATGTCCCATGCCGCATCGTCACATTCCGGCTGTCATGACAATCTGCCGCTCTCTAGAAATCGGACTAGAGGGCGGCAGATTTCTGTGTGGAGCCTGGCTACGTGACCGCCCCCGTCTTCGTGGACGGGAGGAACGGGCGCAGCAGGTTCTGTTCCACCGACGGCCCGAACTGCCATTCGGCGATCCAGGGGCCGGTGCCCTCGCTCGGATCCAGTGCGCCGCCCTCGAGCCAGCGGTAGCGCCCATCGAGGATGCCGCGGGTGAGGTCGGTGTCGGCGTCATCGGTGTTGGACCAGAGATCGTCGAAGAGCTTCTCGACCCGCAGGCGCGCCTGGCGGCAGAAGACCTCGGCGAGTTCCTCGGCGGCCACGCCGTCGGGATTGCCGTCGACCCGCAGGGACTGGGCCCGCACGCAGGCCGCGGCCATGGCGAACAGTTCCGCGCCGATGTCGACGATGCGGCCCAGGAAGCCCTGCTTGTACTCGAGCTTGGCCTGCCAGCGCGCCATGCCGTACATGAGGGCGCGGGCCTGTTTACGTGACATCCGCTCGACGAAGCGCATGTGCCGGGCCAGCGGGCCGAATTCGCCATAGCTGACCGGCGCGGTGCCGGCGCCGACGGTCAGCTGCGGGAACCATTTCGCATAGAAGCCGCTCGCCCCGACCGCCGCCTTGGCCTTGTCCTTGAGCTCGGCATTGCGATCCACCAGCGCCCCGGCCGCGGCCATGTGGGCATCGGCCATCTCGCGGGCGATGAGCAGCCGCATGATCTCGCTGGAACCCTCGAAGATGCGGTTGATGCGCAGATCGCGCACCATTTGCTCGGCGCCGACGGCTCTTTCGCCGCGGGCCCGCAGCGAGGCCGCGGTCTCGTAGCCGCGGCCGCCGCGGATCTGCACCAGTTCGTCGGCGATCCGGCACGCCATCTCCGAGGCCCACAGCTTGGCCAGCGCGGCCTCGATGCGAATGTCGTTGCGGTTCTCGTCGCACATGGTGCCCGACAGATCGAGCACCGACTCCAGCGCGAAAGTCGTTGCGGCGATGTAGGAGAGCTTCGCGCCGACCGCGCCGTGCTCGCCGACTGGGCGGCCCCACTGCACGCGGGTGGCCGACCATTCCCGCGCGATCTTGAGCGACCACTTGGCCGCGGCCGTGCACATGGCCGGGATGGCGAGGCGACCGGCGTTGAGGGTGGTGAGCGCGATCTTGAGCCCGTCGCCCTCGCGGCCCACCAGATTCCGCTTGGGTACGCGCACCTTGTCCATCCGGGTGACACCGTTCTCGATGCCGCGCAGGCCCATGAACGCATTGCGCCTCTCCACCGTGATGCCCGGGCTGTCGGCCTCCACGATGAACGCGGAGATGCCGCCGCGATGGCCCTCGCTCTTGGGCACCCGCGCCATGACCACGAGCAGTTCGGCGACAACGCCATTGGTGGTCCACAGCTTCACACCGCTGATCTCGTAGGCCTCCCCGTCCGCGGTCGGGGTCGCGGTGGAGGCCATGCGTGCCGGGTCGGAGCCCACATCGGGTTCGGTGAGCAGGAACGCGCTCACCGCGCCCTTGGCGCAGCGCGGCAGGAACTCTCGCTTCTGTTCCGGGGTACCGGCCAGCTTGAGCGGTTCGGGCACGCCGATGGACTGGTGCGCGGAGAGCAGCACGCCGAGGCTGGCGTGCGCGGAGCCGACCATCATGAGGGACTTGTTGTAGCCCACCTGCGACAGCCCGACCCCACCGTACTCCTCGGGAATCTTGAGGCCGAAGCAGCCGAGTTCGGCCAGCCCGCGCACGTATTCGTCGGGGACGCGGCCCTCGGCCTCGATGCGCTGGCCGTCGATGGTCTCGCAGAAGGCGCGCAGCCGGGTCAGATACGCCTCGGTCTTGGCGGCGTCCGCGGCGTCGGGGCGTGGGAATGGATGGATGAGGTCGAGCCGGAACCGGCCGAGGAACATCTCCTTGGCGAAGGACGGCTTTGCCCAGGTGGTTTCGCGGGATTCCTCGACCAGTGCCCGGGCTTGTTCTTCGGTGGCGTCGACTTTGGCGGCAGTCGCCATGATGTCCTCCTCGACCGTGATGAGAATCACATTCGAGTGTAGGAGTCTTTGTTACCCGCCGGTAGGGGCTGGCAAAGATCGAAAAGCCTTGTCATGAGATGATCTTGATCGGATGGCTAATCTTTGGTTATTGAACGCCGCGCAGGTATCGGCCGAAATGCGGCACCGTGAAACCGATGGTTCCGCGCTCGGCCGAGTAGATCAGACCCTTCTTGATCAAGCCGTCGCGCGCCGGGGACAACGAGGCGGGTTTGCGTCCCAGCTCGTGCGCCACCGCCGAGGTGGCCACCGGCCCGTCGTCGCCGGACAGGTCGGCCATGGCGCGCATGTATTCGCGCTCGGCCGGCGTCGCTCGCTCGTAGCGGGAGCCAAAGAAACCGACCGCCAGCTCTTCTTCGGCCGCTGGCGACGCCACCGCCACATCCTCGGCCGAGATCGGGCTCTGCGCCGCCGCGTCCCAGACGGCCTTGCCGTACGCCTGCACGAAATACGGGTACCCGTCGGCCTTCCGGTACAGCGCGTCCAGCGCCTCCTCGGAGTACTTCACGCTCTCCCGCTCGGCCGGCGCGATGAGCGCCTGGTCGGCCGACTCCCGATCCAGCCGATCGATGCGGTGGTAGGAGAACAGGCGCTCGGAGTAGCTCTTGGACGCGGTCAGCACCGCGGGCAGATGCGGCAGACCCGCCCCGACCACGATCAAAGGCGCGGCGTCCTGGCTCAATTCGTGGCAGGCCCCGCAGATGGCCGAGATGTCGGCCGCCCCGAGATCCTGCATCTCGTCGATGAACACCGCGATGCCGATGCCCAGATCGCGCACCAGCGCCGCCGCCTCCATGAGCAGCTCCACCAGATCGATCTCGATATCGCCGGAGTCGGCCCGTCCGGTCACCGCGGGCACATCGATGCCCGGGTTCCAGCGTTCCCGCATGCCCTTGCCGTCGGCGGAGCGCAGTGCGAAAGCCTTGAGAATCCCCAGGAAATCATCCACCTGCTCCGGATTGCGGTGTGTCACAGCGATCGAACGCACCGCCATGTGCAGCGCCGAGGCCAGTGGACGCCGCAGTTCCTGATCGGGGCGGGCCTCCAGCTTCCCGGTGCCCCAGCCGCGCGAGCGGGCGGCCGAGCGAAGCTGGTTGAGCAGCACCGTCTTTCCGACGCCACGCAAACCGGTGAGCATGACGCTGCGTTCCGGCCGTCCGCGCGCCACCCGCTCCAGCACGATGTCGAAGGCGTCGAGCTGCCGGTCCCGGCCCGCGAGCTCGGGCGGCCGCTGCCCTGCGCCGGGTGCGTAGGGATTCCTGACAGGGTCCATGCGGCCCAACCGTAGCGCGGTCATCGCGGATTATCCGGGCATCTATCGAGGACGCTAGAGACAGCTATCGACCGGCATACCGGCTCGCCCGATTCGCGATCAGCGGAAGTCGATACAGCGAGTCCGCGGTGTCCCCGGGGGTCTCTACCCTTATGCCTGATTCGTTGGGATCCAGCGCAGGAGGGTTCATGTCGGAAGAAGCCGTACCCACGCCCACCGTCGCGGAGGTGGTCGAATCCTGGAACGTGCCGGCCGAGGCGATCGTGGCCGCGCGCATCCGCAACAACATCCTGGTGGCCATCGAGCGCGGGTACGACGATCCGCAACTGGTGGCCGATCTCGCGGTGGGTCCGCTGGTCATGGCGCTGGGGCAGCTGGAAGTCGATCTCGCGGACGCTCGCCGGCGGATTGCCGAGCTGGAGCGGGCGATCGAGGCGAAGAATTGATAACGGGCGTATCGACCACGTATATCGTCTCGTGATCCGCGGCCCTATACACCGAATTACTTGTTCAGCGGGGCGTTTTCGTAAAGATGCGACGCGCCTATCGTGTCGGGTGGACAACGCGGCGGCCTAGTCGTAATCTTCTCGTGACTTAGCGGAGTCTGTTGCTTCATCGGAGAGGCAGCCCGCGACGTTACAGCAGCAAGATCGGAGATGCGGCTCAGTGGGTAAGCACAGCTTGCAGCAGGAATCTCGGCTTCCGAATTCCGTGAAGGGCGCCATCGTCATGGGTGCGATGGCCGCGACGACTACCGGCGTGTTCCCGGCGATCACCGCCACCGCCGCCACCGTCGAGATCCCGGGCATCGGAAACTTCGACGTGCCGGACGATTTCGCCCCCCAGGTGCAGCAGTTCAACCAGACGGTCAAGGACGCCGAGACGGCGCTGCAGACCCCGGGCGGACTGGGCGGCGGCGCTCAGGTCGGCGTCCCGGCTGCTCCCGCTCCGCAGTTCCAGCTGCCCAGCATCTTCCAGAAGTCCAGCTCCGTCGGCGACATCGCGCTGCACGCCGCCGAGACCAAGGTCGGCGCCCAGTACTCCTGGGGCGCGACCGGTCCCTACAGCTTCGACTGCTCCGGCCTCGTCCAGTGGGCCTACAAGCAGGCCGGAGTCGAGCTGCCCCGCACCAGCTTCGAGCAGTCCAACGTCGGCGCCCCGGTCGCCTTCGAGGACCTGCAGCCCGGCGACATCGTCATCACCAATGGCGGCGGCCACGTCGGCATCTACGCCGGCGACGGCAAGCTGCTGAACGCCGTGCAGACCGGCACCCCGGTCTCCTACACCAACCTGCACGCGAGCCAGGTCGTCACCGCGCGCCGCATCGTCAACGCCTGACGCATATATCGTCGTCAACGCCTGACGCAGTATCGTCGACGTGTGACCACTGCTCCACTGAGCACCACGGCTCAGGCCCGAGTTGATTCTTGGACCTGGGCCGTCCGCATTTTCAAGACCCGCTCCGCGGCCGCCGCGGCCTGCCGGTCCGGGCACGTGCGGGTCAATGGCGTACCGGTCAAGCCCGCACACCATCTGAAGCCCGGTGACGAGATCCGCGTCCGCGTCCATGGTTCCGAACGCATCGTCATCGTCGAGCAGCTCATCACCAAGCGCGTCGGCGCGGCCGTGGCCGGGCAGTGCATGATCGACAAGAGCCCGCCCCCGCCCGACCCGCAGCTGACCGCCCTGCTGCCGCGCCGTGATCGCGGCGCGGGCCGCCCGACCAAGCGCGAGCGCCGCGAGACGGACCGGTTGCTGGGGCGCGACCTCCCCGGGACTTCAGCGGACGGCTAGGAACCGTCGACAGCCTTGCACCCGTGCCGAAGGTTGGGTGCCAACCCGATTCGGCCGTGCCCGACGAGTTACCCTCGACTCACGAAATCAGTTGTCTCGTTGGGATATTGCGGCATCGCCCGGCGTGCCCGTGCTCGTGGACGCCGCCCGCGCTCCCCACGCGGCGGCGGCGATGGTGACCAGCGCGCCGAGCATGAGCGCGGCCGGTTCGCCCGGCTTCAGCACGTGCAGCTGGGTGCCGACCGTGACCGCCGCGACCGGCACGCCGATCTGCGCGGAAGCGATGGCCCCGAGCGGAATCGGCTGACCCAGGAGCCGCATGAGCACGTGGGCCAGCACCGCGCCCGCGCCGAGCGCCAGGCCCAGCAGGATCAGATGCGGGTGGTCGCCGAATTCGCGCAGGTTCAGCCGTGCGCCGAGCCAGACGAAGAACAGCGGCGCGAGGAAGCCGTCGCTGATGGCGAAGAGCTGCTTGGCGACTCGGCGCGGTTCCCCGATGGCCGCCACCACCAGGCCGAGTGCGAAGCCCGCCAGCATGATCGAGACGTGACTGCGGGTGGCGAGCGCGCCGAGGGCGAACAGCAGGGCGAGGCTGACCCGCAGTTCGAGCGCGAACTGCCGATCCTCGGAGATCTTGTGCAGCCGATGCCGGATGCCGGAGTCCTCGAGCCAGCGCAGGAAGAAGTACGCGACCACCGCCGCCCCTGCCACCAGGAGCGCCCCGAGCGCGGCCCGGCTCGCATTGTGCGGATCGATCACCAGCGGTAGCGCCACCACCGCGGCCGCGTCGGCGATGGCGACCTGAGCGGTCGTCTCCAGCACGGGTTTTCCGCTCAGCCGCTGGGAATCGATGATGGGCAGCACGATGGCCGCCGAGGAGGAGGCGAGCAGTACGGCGTAGAGCAGTCCGTGCCCGGTGTCGAACCAGGCCGCGATGCCCTGCCCGGCGATCACCGAGAGCACGCCCACCAGCACCGCGCGCAGCGCGCCCCGCCCCAGCGCCGAGCGAATCGCCGCGTCCCGTACCGGCACGTGGGTGCCGGCCACGAACATGACCACCGCGAAGCCGACGTCGGCGATGAAGGCGAAGGTCGGGTCCTCCGGGTGCAGCAGGCCGAAGCCGGTGGTGCCGAAGACGATTCCGGCCAGTAGTTCACCCAGGATGACCGGCAGGTGCCAGGACTGCCGCCAGGCCAGCCAGGGCCCGGCCAGACCGAGCAGGGTGATGAGGGTGAGGGTCTGGAAGGTCACGGTGTTGTCGTCTCGGCATTCAGGCGGTCAGGGCAGGGAGGCGATCTTCACCGGGATCGCGATGTTCTCGTCGGTGTAGTAGATGGCGCAGACGCGGTGATAGCCGTCCACGATCTGCATGGGCACGGCCTTGCGGAAGTCCCCGCGCACCACCAGGATCGGCGAGAGCGTCAGGCCGGCCGTGATCTTGGCGAGGTCGCGGCGGACGAAGGGGTTGTAGGTCGGCAGGATCTCCAGCTGCGAGGCGCGCAGCAGGTCCTTCGCCTTCTTGTGCACCACGGGGGCATCGCGCAGCTTCTGGATGACCTTGTCGACGATGTCCGGCTCCGCCAGCATGTCGAGGTAGTCCGCGGCGGCCGGGTAGTCGTGCTCGTCCGGCTCCTTCTTCCACTTGACCGTGATCTCGGGGTCCGCCATGGAGTCATCATTCCCGTGCGACCGACCGGTCGCCTATGGACACGCGGAATTCGGTCCCAATTGACCGTTTTGCCCGGCTGTCAGGCTGCGGGGCCGACCACCCACTCCACGCAGATGACCCGCCGATCCACCTGCGCCGCCGCCAGTTCCCGCACCGCACCCGGCTCGGCCGCACTGGGTACGCAGGTCAGCAGCACGGTGAAATCGGTGGGATCCGCCGCCGTCAACTCCAGCAGATTCGCCGCCGCCACCAGCCGCGTCTCCCCCGACGCGTGCACCACGCCCCGGACGGCCGGCCCGCACTCGCGAATGTCCTGCAGCGCCGTCGCCAGATCGGTGCGATCGGCGCAGTCGCACCGCATCACCACGATCCGCTCTTCCATCCCTGTCAACCCCGCCGGCAGCGGCCGCGGCGTGCGGGTCAGCACCACCACGTCCCGCGCCCCCGCCTCCAGCAGCCAGCGCACCGCGACCTCGCCCTGCGGGCCCAGCCCGCCCGCGACCAGATACGTCCCGTCCGCCCGGATTTCGACGGCCGGAAAAGCCGGTGCCTGCGGCTGCCCGGCCGGGTACGCCGCCCCGAAGCCGCCGTCGCGCCACCGGCGCCGCGCACCGGAATCCGGTCTGCGCCATTGCCGTTGCGGTGGAGCGGCCGTCAGCGAGCCGAGGGCCGTCCAGTCCACGGCGCACCCGTCCAGATAGCGCCGCGCGATGGTGTGCAGAAAACTCTCCGCCTCGTCGTCGCGGGACAGCACGGCCTGCGCGCCCTCCCGGAACGGGGCGCGCTCCCGCAATCCCGGGGTCAGTACCGGCTGCGGCCCGATCTCGAGAATCCTCGAAATCCCGTCGGCGGCAGCGGATTCCAGAGCCGCAGCCAAGTGGATCGGATGCCACGCGTTGGCCGCCCAGTAGGCGGCCTCCGTGCGCAGATCGTCCGCCGTGGCGGGCGGTGCCGTAGTGCGCGTGGTCTCGTCCTCGGTGGCCCGGGTGTCCGGCATGCGCGGCACCGGGCCGGGCCGTGTGGTCGAGTAGAAGGGCAGTTGCGGCGGGTTCGCCTCGAGATCGGTGAGTTCACCGTGCAATTCGGCGGCGCGGTCGCGAATCGCGGGCAGGTGCGCGGCGGCGGGTATTGCGTCGGCCGGGAGGCGCTGGGCGAAGATGGTGCGGCGATGGGCCCGCCGCACCAGGGCGTCGATATAGCGGGGCTCGCCCGCCACGGTGATGGCGGTCGGACCGTCCACCGCGGCGACGGCGACATCGGCGCGCATGGGCTCGACCAGCCGGGTCACCTCCGCGAGAGTCGCCTCGAGCACGGCCGCGGCTCCACCCCCACCGGCCCGCTCGAGCAGCCGCGCCCGCGCCACCACCACCCGTGCCCCGTCGTCCAGCGACAGCGCGCCGCTCGCGACCGCGGCGGCGACCTCACCGGCGCCATGCCCGGCCACCGCATCCGCGTGCAGCCCCACCGACTCGAGCAATTCGGCCAGTGCGATCTGAAAGGCGAACAATGCCGAATGCTCGAATACGATGTCGCCCGCGCCGGATTCGCCCGATGTGTCACCCTCACAGTCGAATTCGCGCGCGCGATCGGGCCCGTGGTCGCCGCCTCGACCCGCAGGGGTCGTTCGGTGGAATCCATTGCGCGGCGTCCAGACTCGTGGGCCGCCGGCCGCTGCCACGGCGTCCACGGCCGCGGTCAATGCCGCCGCGAAGACCGGGTATCGGGCCGCGAGCGCGCGTCCCATGCGCGGGTGGCCGCCGGTTCCGGGGAAGAGGAAGAGCGTGCCGCCGTCGTGATCGGTGCGGACCGGGTCGAAGATGCCGGTGGCCGCGCGTTGGAGGGGTGCGGGCGTGACCGTCCCCGTGGTGCGGGCGATCGCGGGCGTGGTGGTGATGCGGCGGGCCAGGGTGCGCAGATGGGCCGCGGCCTCGGCGGTGTCGCGCGCGAGGACCCCCGCGCGGGTGGGTTCGGGTATGAGCCGGGCGGTGGCGGAGGCGAATTCGCGCAGCGAGCGATAGGACCCGATGGCGACGGCCCAGCGCAGCGCGAGGGCGTGGATGGCGGCCGGGTCGCGTCCGGTGAGGGGCAGCAGAACCGGGGGTTCGTCGCCGCGGTCGAGGGCAGGGGTCCCGCTCGGTCGCGCGGGGTCGTCCAGGGCGATGTGTGCGTCGGGGCTGTCCGCCTCGGGGAATCCGATGGCGGGACCGCCGATATCGGCGTAGCGGCGGGTTCGGGTCCGGAGCGCGTCGGTCGTGCGCTGCAGCACCACGACGGTGCAGATGCCGTTGCCGCCGCCGGCGCCGCGATTCCTGGGCACCGGTATCCGAAGGTCCGAAATGTCCGGTAGCAGAGCGAGATCCACACCGCCCGCGATGACGAAGGGCACGGCTTCGTCGGCCAGCAGGCGCACGCCCATGTCCACGGCGACCAGTGGCGAGGCGCGCCGGCTGTCCACGGTGAGGCTGGGACCGCGCAGGTCCAGGGCGCGCGACAGGTGGTGGGCGCTGTTGGTGCCGCCGACCGCGCCGAAGACCACCGCCGCATTGGACGCCGGTGCCAGACAGCCCAATCCGGAGTCGTCCAGGGCTTCCACGGCGACCTCGAGGTTGGTGCGCTGGCGCGGGGTGAGCCCGGCGGCCGCGAGGCGATCCATGCCGAACCACTCGTGATCGAACTCCAGACCCGTCGACCGGCAGCCGACGCCGACGATCGACACCCGGGGGAACGGGGTGGGATCGGTCGATGCTCTCGTACTCTGCCGCACAGGAATGCCCTCCCGTGTCCGCGCGCTGTCGGCCGTCGAGGTACCACCGGCGATTCTGCCAAGAATTCGCCGCGGCCAGAAGAGCTTTCGCGCAGGCGAATTCGTCACCCGGCGCTGTGCAGGTCAGCGCCTACCCGATCGCCCCGACGGCATCGGGGTCATCGTTCCGCACGATTACGAGGCCGTGGCCGTCCGCCCCTGGAAGGGATGGTCGAAATCCTCGGCGGTGGCATGGGAACTGAAGAACCGCAGTGCTAGGTTCACCGCGTCCTGTTCGGTGTTCACACCGGAGATGGCCATGGTCCGGCGCAGCGCGTCGTCGTCGAGATAGATTCGAGTGATGGCCATTTCAGGCACCTCCGCCGCATCCGTCGTGTCCTCAAAGCATGACGGATCCAGCAGGCGCCGATAGCCGGAATGGCCAGAGCCCTTGGCAGGAAATGCCAAGGGCCCTGTCGTAATTGTCTGGGACGTACGGAATTTCGCCGGAATTATCCGATCATGCCCGCGAGCCGTTGCTGGATCAGCGCCTCCGCTTCGATGACCATCCGGGAGACCAGCTCACCGCAGGTCGGAATGTCGTCGATGAGGCCCTGCACCTGACCGGCCGACCAGATGCCGGCGTCCAGGTCGCCGTCCTCGAACACCCGGCGGCCGCGCGCGCCCGCCACCAGATCCTTGACGTCCTCGAACTTGCCGCCGGCCTTCTCGATCTCGACGACCTTGCGGCTGATCTCGTTGTCCGCCACGCGGGCGGTGTTGTGCATGGTGCGGAAGATGAGCTGGGTGGCCCGCTCCGAGTTGGCGACGATCTGCTCCTTGACCGTCTGGTGGATCGCCGACTCCTGGGTGCACATGAAGCGGGTGCCCATGTTCACGCCGTCCGCGCCCAGCGCCAGCGCCGCGACCAGGCCGCGGGCGTCGGCGATACCGCCGGAGGCGATGACCGGGATGTCGAGGGCCCGGGTGGCGGCCGGAATCAGGATCAGGCCCGGTACATCGTCCTCGCCGGGGTGCCCGGCGCATTCGAAGCCGTCGATGGACACACCGTCCACGCCGATCTTCTGCGCCTTGAGCGCGTGCCGCACGCTGGTGCACTTGTGCAGCACCTTGATGCCGGCTTCCTTGTAGTACGGCAGGAAGGGCTCCGGATTGGACCCGGCGGTCTCCACGATCTTCACGCCGGACTCGATGATCGCCTGCACGTACTCCTGGTACGGCGGCGGGTTGATCGACGGCAGGATGGTGACGTTCACGCCGAAGGGCTTGTCGGTGAGCTCACGCGCGCGGTCGATCTCGCGGCGCAGATCGTCGGGGGTGGGCTGGGTGAGCGCGGTGATGATGCCGAGACCACCCGCCTCGGAGACGGCGGCGGCCAGTTCGGCGCGGCCGACCCACATCATGCCGCCCTGGACGATGGGGTGCTCGACCCCGAAGGTCTCGGTGAATCTGGTCTTCAGTGCCATGGGCGCTGTCCTCTCCCTGCCTCTCGCAAACTGCCCCGATACTCGCATAGTTGCATATGGAGCGACAACCCTGATGTGAGTCGGAGTTTGCACCTGACCAGGGCTGTGACCAGTGAACACGGGGGTGGCTGCTTCTGGATATGAGTGTCTAACAGGCTCGAATACATGCTCTGAACTGCTGAATGAAGCCGTGAGAACTTCTCGATGAAACCTTCTCTGTAACCCTTGTCACGTCAGAAAGTTAAGCGCTATTCTCGCAGTCGATCAGCGTGAAAGGACACCGCATGACCTTCCAGCCGCTAGACGAGCCGATTCGGTCGCGTCGCAACCACTGGGTGAACCAGGTCGCGACCCACGCGGCCATGCGGCCCGGTCAGGTCGCCTTCAAGTGCAAGGGCGTGGACACCACCTGGAAGCAGCTGCACGAGCGGTCGGAGCGGTTCGCCGACGCGCTGTCCCGTCGAGGGGTCGGGTTCGGCGATCGTGTGCTCATCCTGGCGCTGAACTACACCGAGTACATCGAGGCCGTCATGGGCATCAATGCGCTCGGGGCCATCGCGGTGCCGGTGAACTTCCGGCTCACCCCGCCCGAGGTCGCCTACATCGTGGCCGACTCCGGGGCCAAGGCCATCGTCACCGACTCGGTGCTGCAACCGCTGGCCGTGGGCGTCGCGGGGCAGGCCCCGGACCTGTCCACGGTCGTGGTCATCAACGGGCAGACCGGCGCGGGCGTCATCGGCTACGAGGACTTCCTGGCCGAGCCGGGCGAACCGCATGCGCCACTGGACATTCCGGAAGAGACCCCCTGCCTGATCATGTACACCTCGGGCACCACCGGCAGCCCGAAGGGCGCGGTGCTCACCCACGCGAACATGAACGCGCAGGCGCTGACCTGTATCCGGGCCATGGAGATCACCCCGGACTCCATCGGCTTCTGCAGCTCACCGCTGTTCCACATCGCCGGATTGGGCTCGCTCACCCCGTATTTCATGCTCGGCGGGAAAACCGTGCTGCACCCGCTGGGCGCGTTCGATGCCACCGAATTCCTCGACGCCGTCGAGGCCGAGCAGGCCACCGCCGCCTTCTGCGTGCCGGTGCAGTGGCAGCTCATCTGCGAGGAACCGACGGTCAAGCAGCGCAAGCTCGCACTGCAGGCGCTGTGCTGGGGCGCGGCCCCCGCGTCGGACACGGTGCTGCGCGCCATGGCCGACTGCTTCCCGAACGCCTTCAATGTGGCGGTGTTCGGCCAGACCGAGATGTCACCCATCACCTGTGTGCTCGAGGGCAGGGACGCGCTGCGCAAGATCGGCTCGGTCGGCCTGCCCATCCCCACCATCCAGGCCCGCGTGGTCGACGACGAGATGAACGATGTCGCACCCGGTACGGTCGGCGAGATCGTCTATCGCGGACCGACTCTCATGCAGGGCTACTGGAACAAGCCCGAGGCCACCGCGGAGGCCTTCCACGGCGGCTGGTTCCACTCCGGGGACCTGGTCCGCCAGGACGAGGAGGGCTTCATCTACGTGGTGGACCGCAAGAAGGACATGATCATCTCCGGCGGCGAGAACATCTACTGCGCCGAGATCGAGAACGTGCTCTTCGCGCACCCCAAGATCCATGAGGCCGCCGTCGTGGGCCGCGTGCACGAGAAGTGGGGCGAGGTGCCGGTCGCGGTGGTCGCGCTCATCGACGGCGTCGACGACCTGACCCTCGAAGAGCTGGAACCGTTCCTGAACGAGTCCCTGGCCCGCTACAAGCACCCCAAGCATCTGGTGGTCGTGCCCGAGCTGCCCCGCAATGCCAGCGGCAAGGTCGTGAAGGTCGAACTGCGCAAGGCGTATTCGGCCTAGATCATGTCCTTGGCGGTGAGCCAGCGCATGATCGGCCAGCCGCAGAACACCGGCAGCCAGCAGGTCAGCACCCGGTAGAGCAGGACGGCGGGGACCGCGATCCCCGCCGAGACACCGAAGGCGGCCAGACCACCGATGAGGGCGGCCTCCACCGCGCCCACCCCGCCGGGGGTCGGGGCGGCCGAGGCCAGGGTGCCGCCGATCATGGTGACGATGGTGACGGTCACGAAAGTCGTACTGCCGCCGAAGGCTTCGATGCTGGCCCACAGCGCCAGCGCCATGCCCAGGGTGGTGGTGGCGCAGCCGCCCACGATCATGGCCAGCCGGCCGGGCCGCCGGGCCAGATCCTTCAGCTGGCCGACCACCTCCGCCAGCTGCGGGCGCACCTCGTTGAGCAGCCACTTGCGGACCTTGGGGACGAACATGGTCACGCCCAGCAGGCCCAGCAGGGCGCCCGCCACCAGGTACAGCACGGTGGCACTGGGCACGAAATGCGACAGGTTCGTGGAGGTTCCGGCCAGCGCGCCGAAGATCAGCAGCAACACCACGTGGGTCACCACCTGCACCGTCTGCTGCAGGGCGACCACCGCGGTGGCCCGCACCGCGCCCAGGCCGCCCTTCTGCAGGAACCGCACGCTCAACGCCAGCCCCCCCACGCCGGCCGGGGTGGTGGTCGCGGCGAAGGTGTTGGCGATCTGCATGAGCAGCAGGTTGCCGAACCTGACGGCCTCGGAGGCGCACGCCCACAACGCCATTGCCGCACCCACATAGGTGAGGGCGGACACGGTCAGCCCCAGCAGCGCCCAGCCCCAGTTCAGATTGCGCAGCTCCGAGGCGAAGGTGGGCACCGCGCTGATGTACGGGTAGGCCACGTACACCAGGCCGATGAGCAGCACCAGCTGGATGATCTGGTTGCGCGAGAAGCGGGTGATCTGCGCGGCCTCGATCTTGTCCTGCCCGGTCTGCGCGGCCACCTCCGCGCGGATGTCCTTCATCAGCTCGCCCGCGTCCGGCACCGCCTTGCGGAGGTGGGTGGGCACCGCGGTCTTGGTGAGCCGGGCCGAGGCGTCCAGCACCGCCTGCTTGTCCAGTACTTCGAGCGCGGTGCGCACGGCCGGGCCGACACCGAACAGATGCGCGGAGGACAGCAGCAGCTGGGCCACGTCGGAGTCGAAACGCGCCTGGTACGCACCGAATTCGGATTGCACGAACCCGCCGAACAGCACGGTGCCGTCGTCGAGGACCCGGATCTCCTCAGCGTGCAGTTCGCCGTGCGAGATCTGGGCCTGGTGCATGCTGTGCAGCGCCTGCCACACCCGGGTCAGCACCGGCTCCCCGTCGGCGGCGGCCAGCGGCCGGCCCTGGGGCACGGTGTGCGCGTACACCATCCAGCCGCGGTCCAGCGCCGCCACGGTGAGCGGCTTGTTGCTGGCCAGGCCCAGATCCGCGATGGCGAAACCCATCAGGGCGCGATGCTCGACCGCGCGGCGCATGGAGGCGAACGGCGCCGGGTACTCGCCGCTGCGAATCGTGAGCCAGCGCTTGAGCTGCTGCAGCATGCCGCGGCTGCGCTGGTTCGCGCCGTACATCTCGATGATCAATTCATTGTCCGGTGAACGGGATTCACCGGACTCCGCCGCGGCCCCGGCCACAGCGGGCACGCCGTTGGGTGAGGCCCCCAGTTCCGGCTGCGGCACCGTGCTCGCCGAAAGCACCAGTGGCCCACGGGCGGCCGGGCGCAGCACCTTGAAAGCGGTCACCCGGAAGCCGCGCTGGGCCAGCACCCGCACCGCCGCGTCGAGCGGCACCTCGAGCGCGGGCGTGCCGACCACCAGCACGATGACCGCGCCCACCAGCCAGCCCACCACCAGGCCCAGCGCGGCCCGGGCGGGCACCACCAGCGACACGAACAGGTGGATCGGCACGAAGGCCAGCAGCAGCGTCCACCACCAGCGTCGCGCCCGCGCGGGCAGCCACGGGCTGGCCACCGTGAGCGTCGCCGCCAGCATGGCGATCCAGCGCGGATCGTCGAGGAACTGCGACAGGAAGGTGTTGACCTGTCCCGGTTCCGACAGATGCCAGCGCGGCGCGGAGAAGCCGGCGCCGGTGATGGAGAACAGGCCCAGCGCGATCAGGCCCGCGGAGACGAAGCCCGCCAGCAGTTTCCACTGCCCGCGCAGCACCAGCCGCACCAGAATGGCGAAGGGCAGCGCGAGAATGGCGATGCCGTAGACGATGTAGACCAGGTTCGACTGTTCCGGGGTCAGGAACCCCACGATGCCGGAGACCGAGCGTTCCAGCGCCTCCCACTGCGGCCTGGTGATCAGCGATCCGGCGATGACGATGGCCACCGACAGCGCGGACAGCACAACGCGCAGAATGTCACTGGTCCGGCGGATCCGCGGCTGCAGCAGGCTGCCGGAGACGGGAATCTCCCGCCCGTCGACTCGCATGTCCTATTCGCGCTTTCGGATCGTGGGAACGGCTGTGGTCCCATGGTCGGCTCGGTGTGAGTATGCGGCAGGCGACGGGGTCCCCGGCCACCCAACACGCCGGTAACCGTAACCCGTGCCCGCTGGCCGGTACCGACTAGCCCGGTCCGGGGCGTCCGCAGCGCCCGTTCGCGGGATCGGTTTTTCCGGCTTGATCCGAGCTTTGGGCACGGGCCGAACGGGCGTGCGAGGATCGGGCCGTGGTGCTCGATCTCCGTGTCTGTTTCGTCGGTGAGTCCTTCGTCGCGGGAGTCGGTGATCAGCGATGCCTGGGCTGGGCGGGCCGGCTGGCGGCCCGGGCCACGGCGGCCGGACAGCCGCTGACCTACTACAACCTCGGCATCCGGCGGGAGAACAGCACCGAGCTGCGGGCCCGCTGGGAGGCCGAGTGCACGCCCCGGCTACCCGCGGGTGCGGACTGCCGGGTGGTGATCTCCACCGGTGTCAACGACACCCAGCTCGAGGACGGCCGTCCCCGGGTCGACCCCGGTGAGTCGGAGCGCAATCTGGCCGACATCCTGCGCCGGGCACGGGAAAAGGGCTGGCAGACAATGGTGGTCGCGCCGCCGCCGAATGTCGACGACGAGCACAATGCCCGGCTGCTGGTGCTGGACGCCCGCTTCGCCGACCTGTGCGAGGAGGCCGAGGTGCGCTACCTGCGGGCGCATCAGCCGTTGCGCGAGAACCAGATCTGGATGCGCGATATCGCGGCCGGCGACGGCTTCCATCCGGGCGCGACCGGCTACGACGAGTTCGCCGCCCTGCTCGCGCCGCACTGGCTGCTCTGGCTGGCCGATCCGGGCTCGGAACTGCCGGTGGTGCGCTGAGTTTCGGTTCCGGGTCCCAGCCAGTCCTCGACCATGCCCTGGAGCCGCGGCTCCCGGGTCGAGGTCACCAGGCCCGAGCCGACCAGCACGCCCAGCGCGATGGCGAGCACGGTGAGCACCGCGGTGACCAGGATGTGCAGCCCGTTGGGGTCGTTCTCGGTGACCAGTGCGGAGATCCCGCTCAGGCTCATGCCGCCGGGCACCAGCATCCAGAAGGCGGGCAGGAACACCACCTGTGTCGGCGGGGCATCCTTGAAGCGCTGCACCAAATATGCCACCGGCACCGCCACCATGCCGCCGAGGAACGAGCCGAGCAGCCCGCCGCCGAGCTGGGTGCCCAGTTGCTGCCCGCAGAACGCCGCGTACAGCACGATCAGCAGCCAGCCCAGGGATCTCGGCGGGGCACTGGCCCGCCGGCTGTGGCCCAGTCCGATCAGCAGCACCCCGAGTATCGGTGTCCACCAGCCCAATCCGTGTCCGGCCTGCGGTGACACCGTGGGCAGCGTGCCCAGCAGTTGCAGCCCCACCAGCACCCCGAAGGCCAGCAGCACCAGCTTGTTGAAGCCGTAGATGGTGCGGCTGGCGCCCGCGATCATGGATCCGGTGGCCAGCTCGATGGACCCGTTGGTGAGCATGGCGCCCGGCAGCAGACTCGACACCGCGGGGATCAGCAGCTGGGAGGGATTGCCGCCACCGAGCGCGTTGGGAAAACCGAACGACAGCAGGGTGACCACCGCCCCGGCGAGCACCGGCAGGCTGGTGTACAGCAGCCGGAACCGGTCGGCCGCCATGATCAGCAGCTGCACCGCCAGCCCGAGCACGATGTAGCCGAGCAGGGCGGTGGAAGTGGGGTTGAGCATCAGGCCGAGCCCCACGGTGAGCACCACATTGCCGGTCAGCAAGCGCCACACCGGTGTCGGCTGCGGCGAGGCGAGGATGTCCTCGAGTGCCGCGGTGGCCTCGGCCGGCGGTGGCAGTTCGCTGGTGATCCGGTCGATGAGTTCGTAGAGCGCGGCGATCTGATCCAGGCGCAGGGTGTCGGAGTCGGCCTCCAGCAGGTCCATCGCCGATCCGCGCGAATCCTGTACGCGCACGAACACTCCCGTGGGCAGCACGAAGAAGTGCACCTCGGTGGCATCGTAGCGGCGTGCCAGTTCGTCGAGGATGTCCTTTACCCGGCCGGTGGTCTCGCCCGAGCGGATGAGGGCTACGCCCATGTGCCGCAACAGATCCAGCAGATCGGCGGAGATGGGTGGTTCCTCCGGTGGCGGGGCCTGCTCCGCCGGGGCGACCGCGCCGGGGCCGACCTGCCGCAGCCAGCGATCCATGGATCCGGCGGCCTTGCGGGTGGCCCCGTAGAGGCTGCGCGACAGCGCGCGCCGGCCGCGCGCCGCACGCCGGTGCTGTGGGTGGTGCCGCGTCAGACTCGTAGGTCTCGCCTCCATAGGTGAGCAACTTTGTAGCAATCAAAATCTAGCGCGCGGCGGGCCCGGATCCGCCGGACGCGAGCCATCTCACACCCATGCATCCCCGCTCTGGAGCGGAACTGCCGATAGCATCCCGCCCGAATCCCGGCTTCCAAGCCATGGGGTATGCCTACCGGTTGCCCTCTTCCTAACCTGGTGGCATGGATATCGATACGCGACTGCTGCGCTACTTCCTGGCAGTCGCGGACGCGGAGAACCTGCCGCGGGCGGCGCAGCGACTACATGTCGCGCAGCCCGCGCTGGCGACCCAGATCAAACAGCTGGAACAGCAGCTGGGTGTGGAGCTGTTCATCCGTTCCCGCGCGGGCTGGACCCTCACCGCGGCCGGCAAGGTGCTCGCCGAGCAGGTGCCGGCGCTGCTGGCGTCCTGGGACCGGATCCTGCGCGACACCAAGAGCGATGCCAGCCGCGCCTCCCGGGTGCTGCGGCTGGGCTGCGTGAACAGCGCTGCCGACAGCCACATTCCGGAGATCATCCGGGTTTTCCACCGGCTGCACCCGGACTGGCAGGTCGATCTGCACCAGGGCGGCTGGACCGACCCGACCGCCGGGCTGGACGAGGGCGACGTCGATGTCGCCCTGCTGCGCCTGCCCTTTCCGGGCCAGGACGAATACCACCTGCGGGAGCTGTTCGCCGAACCGCGCTGGATCGCGCTGCCCGAGGACCATCCGCTGGCCCAGCGCGACGACATCGCCTTCCGGGAGCTGTGGGACGAGCCGTATGTCGCCTCGCCCGCGGAAACCGGCTGGTGGCGCGACTATTGGATGGGCCTGGACTCGCGGCCCGCGGACACCGCCATCATCGGGGCCATCGCCCGCAATACCGAGGAATGGCTGCGCGCCATCGCCAATGGCTTCGGCGTGAGCTTCACGCCCGCCTCCACCGCCCGCACCGAGTACCCGGGCGTGGTGTTCCGGCCCGTGCACGGCATCGGCCCCACCCGGGTGGCGGTGGTGTGGCCGGACGCCTCCGAGACCGATCCGGTCATGCGGTATTTCATCCGCTGCTGCTCCGACATCATGGGCCAGCACGGCGCGGACGGCCGTCGCACCTCCTAGCCGCCGCCGGTCGGACATGATTGGGGGCATGAGCGACCAGCACGAACACTGGCAGCGCACCTACCGCACGCATCCGGAGATGTACGGCGACGAGCCGTCGGAGGCCGCCGTGTACGCGGCGCGCCTGTTCCGCGAGCGCGGGGCCCGCGACGTGCTGGAACTGGGCGCGGGCCACGGCCGGGACGCACTCCACCTGGCGCGCCAGGGTTTTCGGGTGACCGCCACCGATTTCAGTGCCGTCGCGCTGGCGCAATTACGGGAGCGGGCGTACGCCGAAGGCGCGGGCGAGCGGGTCCGCACCCTGGAACACGATGTCCGCCAGCCGATTCCGCTGCCCTACCGCAGCGTGGACGCGGTGTACGCGCACATGCTGCTGTGCATGGACCTCAGCACCCAGGAGATCCGCGACCTGGTCGCCGAGATCCGCCGCGTCCTCAAACCCGGTGGCGCCTTCGTCTACACCGTCCGCAATACCGACGACGCCCACTTCGGCAGCGGCAAATCCCTCGGCGACGACATCTACGAGCACGGCGGCTTCGCCGTGCACTTCTTCTCCGCGGAACTCGTCGAGACCCTCGCCGCCGGATGGGAGCTGCGCGAGCGGCATTCCTTCGAGGAGGGCGAGCTGCCGCGTCGCCTGTGGCTCGTCACCCAGCTGCTCCCGGCCCGCTGACCGCGGCCGCGATCTCGGCGCGGATCGGGCGCGGTGCGCCGGACAGCAGGGCGGGCAGATCGCTGTGGGCGGCGTGCAGGAAGCCCGCCTTCAGGTTGGCGAACAGCGACACCGTGTGCCCGATCCGATATGGTTCGAGGCCCCCGCCGAGCAGGCTGTCGCGCAGCTCGGTGAGCGGCACGTCCCGGTATTCGACCGGGCGGCCGAGGGATTCGCTCAGCAGCCCGGCGATCTCCACGCCGCTGACCGAGGTCACACCCTCGAGCTCGTAGGTGCGACCGGCGTGCGCGGTGGACGCTCCGGCGCGCAGGTCGCGCTCGACCTCGGCGGCCACCCGCACCGCGACCTCGGCCAGATCCTCCCGCGATACCCCGGAGATGCGGCCGGCGCCGAACGGTGCGGCGAAAACCCCGGTGGCGGCGGCGGATTCGGCCGCCCCGGCCGCCAGGCCCACCGGCACCTCGCTGTAGAACCCGTTGCGCAGCACGGTTACGTCGAAAGGCGCTGCGGCCAGCTGCTTCTCGGTCCACAGGTGCGGGACGGCGATGGTGGTGTGCCCTGCCGACGCCGAGAGGCTGGTGTAGATGACGTGCCGCACCCCGGCGGCCGTCGCGGCGGCCACCACCGCGCCGTGGCGGGCCGTCACCACATCGTCCTCGGCGTATCCGGCGGAGATGAACACCAGCGTGTCCACGCCGTCGAAGCCGGCGGTCAGGGATGCGGGATCGTCGAAATCGATGCGCCGGGCGGTGTTGTCGCTGTGCTGCGGGGCTTTGGAGCTGGTACCCGCCACCACCTCCAGATCCGGCCGGGCCCGCAGGCCCGCCAGTACCAGTCCGCCCAGAGCGCCGGAAACGCCGGTCACGAGAATCATTGCGCTACTCCTTGCGTTGCGAAGGTCGTGGACCACGACCTGACCGAGCTTCCGACGACGGCGGCGACCTGGGAAGAAGGCACTTCGGTGTCAGTCACGAACACCGCTGTTACCGACCAGGCCGCAGCCGCTGTTCCCGCCGGGCCGTGTGGCGATGACCACTGCGGCATCCGCGACACCCTGGACCGGATCGGCGACAAATGGACCGTGCAGGTGCTGGTCGAACTGCGCAAGGGCGTGCGCCGGTTCGGCGAGCTGCAGCGCGCGGTGCCCGGTATCTCGCAACGCATGCTGACGCTCACCACGAAAAGGCTGCTGCGCGACGGTTTCCTGGAGCGCACGGCCTACCCGACCATTCCGCCGCAGGTGGAGTACCGGCTCACCGAGATGGGTGAGAGCCTGGCCGGGGTCGCCTTCTACCTGGCCGACGGGTCCCGCGCGCACATGGACGCGGTGGCCGTGGCCCGCGCCCGCTGGGACGCGGAGCACGGCGAACTGGACTGAGCGCCGATTCCGGTCGCTCAGCCCCGCACGCGGATTCGCTCAGCCCGCTTCGAGGACGGCCATGGCGGCATTGTGGCCGCCGATGCCGCTGACGCCGCCGCCGCGCACCGCACCCGCGCCGCACAGCAGGACATTGCGGTGCCCGGTCGCGACGCCCCACCGGGCGGCGGGGCTGTCGTCGGCATCGTCGGCGCGGTAGGGAAAGGACAAGTCCGCGTGGAAGATATGGCCGCCGGGCATGCTGATCTCGCGTTCGAGTTCGACCGGGGTGCGGGCCTCCAGGCACGGGTTGCCCTCGCCGTCCAGGGCGAGACAGTCGCGGATCGGTTCGGCCAGCACCGAATCCAGTTGCGCCAGTGTGGCATCCACCAGCCGCTCCTTCGTGCCGCGCGGATCGTCGGCGAAAAGTCGTGCGGGCGTGTGCAACCCGAACAGGGTGAGGGTGTGGAAGCCGCGCTCGTTCAGCTCCGGCGCGAGGATCGACGGGTCGGTCAGGGTGTGGCAGTAGATCTCCGAGGGCGGGGCCGAGGGCAGTGTGCCCGCCGCCGCCTCCCGGTAGGCGCGCTCGAGCTGACCGGCCGATTCGGCGATGTGGAAGGTGCCGGCGAAGGCGGTGCGCGGATCCACCTGCGGGTCACGGAGTTTCGGTAGTCGCCGCAGCAGCATGTTGATCTTCAGTTGCGCGCCCTCGGGTTTCTCGGCCGACTCGCCCAGCAGTCCCGCCAGCACGTAGGGCGCGGCGTTCACCAGCACGTGCCGCGCGCTGGCCACGTGCCGGTGATCACCGTGCAGGTAGTGCACGTCGGCGGTGTCGCCGTAGGGTTCGATGCCGGTGACGGTGCATCCGGTGCTCAGCTCGGCCCCGGCCGTGCGGGCCGCGCCGGCGAGCGCGTCGGTGAGCGCGCCCATGCCGCCGACGGGCACATTCCAGTCGCCGGTGCCACCGCCGATCACGTGGTAGAGGAAGCAGCGGTTCTGCCGCAGCGCCGGATCGTGGGCGTGGGTGAAGGTGCCGATCAGCGCGTCGGTGAGCACCACGCCGCGCACGGTGTCGTCGGCGAAGGCGGCCTCCACCGATTCCCCCAGGGGCCGTTCGAAAATCGTCTCCCAGGCCGTGGAATCGTCCACCGTGCGCTGCAATTCGGCACGGGTGGGCAGCGGGTGGGTCAGGGTCGGGAAGACGCGCTCGGCGAGGTGTCCCATCATGGCGTAGAAGCGCTGCCAGGCCTCGTAATCCCGCTCCGATCCGGTGACCTGCGCGAAGCTGGCGCGGGTGGCGGCCTCGGAACCGTTGTCCACCAGCAGCCCGGTGCCACCGATCGGCGTGTACGACGAGATGCGCCGCTTGCGGGTCTCGAAGCTGAGGTCCAGGTCCCGCACGATGCGCTCGGGCAGCAGGCTCACCAGGTACGAGTAGCGCGACAGTCGAGCGTCGAAGCCCGGGAACACCCGCTCGGACACGGCCGCGCCACCGGTGTGGGCCTGGCGTTCCAGCACCAGCACCGAACGCCCGGCCCGGGCCAGGTAGGCGGCGGCCACCAGGCCGTTGTGGCCGCCGCCCACCACGATCACGTCGTATCCCGCTCGCGTCATGCGCCCATCGCATCACATTCTGTGTTCAATTTGCCCTCCGCTTCGCTCCGGGCGGGGCGCCGGGAGCGGCTAGCGGCCGCTCATGTCGAGTGCCGCCAGGTGGCTGAACAGCACCGACGCGCCGATCGGATTGCCGCCGCCGGGGTAGACGGTGCCGCTCACGGCCGCCATGGTGTTGCCCGCGGCGTACAGTCCCGGGATCGCCTCGCCGTCGGTGTTCAGCACGCGGGCGGCGGTGTCGGTGCGCAGCCCGCCCTTGGTGCCCAGATCGGAGATGCCGAAGGCGGCCGCGTGGAACGGGCCCTTCACGATCGGGGTGAGCGGGGGCTCGCCATTGGAGAAGGCGCGGTCGTAGGCCTCGTCGCCGCGGCCGAAGTCCGGATCCACGCCCTGGGCCGCGAATTCGTTGAAGCGGGCCACGGTCGCCACCAGTGCCTCGGCGGGAACGCCGATTTCGGCGGCCAGGCCCTCGAGGGTGTCGGCGGTCTTCCACAGGCCCGCCTCGACATAACGCTCCGCGTCGACCATCGGCACATTGCTGGCCTTGATGGGCGGCACGACGCCCTCGGTGTCGTCGTAGACCATCCAGAACGGAAGCGTCGCCGAGCCGTCGTTCAGATGCTCGATGATGTCACGGCCGAGCCGGTCGTAGGGCGCGGACTCGTTGACGAAGCGCTCACCGGCCTGGTTGACGAAGATGCCGCCGGTGAACCACAGCGCGAAGGCCGCGCGCCCGTCCGGGTGAACCAGGCCCGGCGACCACCACGCCTGATCCATCAGGTCGGTGTCGGCGCCCACCGCGATGCCCGCCTCGTGCGCCCGGCCCTGATTCCCCCACGGCCCCATGGTGTCCCGGGCCACGCCCGGCACGCCGTAGCGCTGCCGCAGTTCGTCGTTGCCCTCGAAACCGCCGGCGGCCAGCAGCACGCCCTTGCGGGCCCGGATGGCCACCCGCTCACCGTCGCGCTCGACGATCGCCCCGACCACCGCGCCGTCCTCGGTCACCAGCTCGACCAGCGGGGAGTTCAGGTACAGCTTGGCGTTGGGGTACTTGGACAGCCCCAGCAGGAACCGGCCGACGAGGGCCCGCCCGCCGATCAGGTAGTCGGGCTGCGGGTCGCCGTGGCGATCGGTGCCGAGCGGCCCGCGCACCGAGTCGCTCAGCTCGCCCAGCTTCGCGGCCCGCAGCGGCGCGGGGATGATGTGCCGCTTGCCGTCCAGCCGCGCCTTGGGCGCCTTGCCGAAATAGTCCGGCCACGGGAACATCTGGAATTCGAAAGCCTCGTCCTGCTCCAGGTATTCGATGACCTTGGCGCCATTGCGGACGTAGGTCTCCTGCAGCTCGGCCGGGGTACGGTCACCGACCACGGACCGGAAGTAGGTCAGCGCGTCCTCGATGGTGTCGTCCACGCCCGCCCGCTGCAGCACCGGATTGCACGGGAACCAGACCCCGCCGCCGCCCGAGAACGAGGTGGTACCGCCGAACTTGTCGGTGGCCTCCACCACCGCCACCGTCAGCCCCTCACGCGCCGCCGTATAGGCCCCGGCCAGGCCGCCGCCCGACCCTGCCACCAGGACATCGACTTCTTCGTTCCAGTCCGTCACCGTTACTCCCTGATCAACGTGGTCTCTCCGCGACGGTATGCGCCGGGAGCGGCCCGTGCATCAAGTATCCCGATGGCCGGAAAGCCGGATCAGTCGTGCCAGGCGGTCAGGACGATCTTGCCGCGCACCCGGCCGGATTCGCTGAGCTTGTGCGCCTCGGCGGCATCGGCCAGGGACATCACCCGATCGATCTCGGCGCGCAGCTGCCCGGCCGCCACCAGGTCCGCGACCGCGCGCAGGTCCGCGCCGGACGGGGTGAACCAGAGGCGGTGGTAGCGGGGATCGTCGAGCGGCTCCTCGCCCTGGGCGTCGATCATCCGGCCGTGCGGGGTGAGCACCCGCAGCGAGCTGGCCGCATAGTCGCCGCCGACCAGGTCGAACACGATGTCCACAGCGCTGACGGCGATGGTGAAATCGGTTGCCGTGTAATCGATCAGCTCGTCGACGCCGAGGCCGCGCAGGAAGTCGTGATTGGCCGCACGGGCGGTGCCGATCACGTACGCACCGCGCGCCTTGGCGATCTGCACCGCCAGATGCCCCACGCCGCCCGCCGCCGCGTGCACCAGCACCCGTTGTCCCGGTTGGACATCGGTGAACGCTTGCCACGCGGTGAGCACCGCCGTCGGCAGCGCGGCGGCATGGATGTGGTCGAGCCCGGCGGGCCGGTGGGCGAGGAACTGCGCCGGGGTCACCGCATAGTCGGCGTACGCGCCGGAACGGCTGAGCACATTCCCGAAAACCTCGTCACCCGGCCGGAATTCGGTCACCTCCGCGCCGACCGCGGTGACGACACCCGACAGGTCGAAGCCCAGCGTGAACGGCGGCGGGCCCAGTTTGGTGACCGCGCCCGAGCGGAGTTTCCAATCGGCGGCATTGATCGAGGTGGCGGCCACCCGCACCAGCACCTCGCCGGTGCCGGGTCGCGGAACATCGACCTCCACCGTCTCCAGAACGTCCGGTCCACCGAGGGTGCGCTGACTGATCGCTTTCATGATCTCGATCCTGCGCCGCATAGTATCTCGGGGGAAGAAGGCACTCTTTTGATCCCGAGGTACCTCATGGATACCGTCTCCGACTGGGAGCCATCCGGACAGTGGGCGCTGCAGCACGCCGAGGAAATCACTGCCGCCCGAACCGAATTCGACGAGCGTGCGGCACGGGAACCGGAACCGATCCGGCCCTGACCACCGGCGCTCTCAGGCCCTGACCGCCAGCACGGTGGCGTGCGGGGTGTACTCGTCCGGGCGGGCCTCCCGCGACAGCGTGGCGGTGGCCCGGAAACCATGGGCGGCCAGCGCTTCCGCGAAGGTGCCCGGCGCCCACCGGTAGGCGGGGGCGACCTTGTGCGCGTAATCCCGCACGCCCGTGGGCTCGTCGGCAGCCTGGAAGCCGAACACGGCGTGCCCGCCGGGCCGCACCACCCGCGCGAACTCGGTCAGCACCGCCGGAACGCGGTGCGGCGGAATGTGAATGATCGAGTACCAGGCCACCAGCCCGGCCAGGGCGGCGTCGCCATACCGGAGTTGCTCCATGGGACCGACCTCGAACGGAATGTCCGGGTACTCCTCCCGGGCCAGGCGGATCATCTCCGGCGACAGATCCACCCCGGACATCTCCAGCCCCGCCGCCGCCAGATACGAGGTGACCCGCCCCGGCCCGCAACCGATATCGGCCACCGCACCATTCCCGTTCTCCCGCACCGCTTCCGCGAAGGCGTCCAGCATCGATCGGTCGAAGATATTGGTGTGCAGCTGGCGGTGGAAGAGCTTGGCGTACAGCTCCGCCACCTGGTCGTAGGCGGCCCGGGTGACGCGCATGTCCTCGCTGTCGATCATGCCTCGACTCTAGGCGTCCGGCGCGGCCGCCTGCGCGCCGATCGCGCCCGTCGACGGTGCGCGCACCGCCTGATACTCGCCGTTCAGCAGCACGCGCAACCGGGCCTGCGGCGGCATCAGGGTGCGCAGCGGCAGCACCGCCAGCCGGGCAAGCCGGCGCAGGTCCCGCGGCAGGGCGGGCAGCGGAAGATCGATGTGCCACAGCGGATATCGGTGATCAGGATGCTGCCAGCCGTCGCGCAGCATGAATTTCAGGACGCGCGGGGACAATTCGCGGGCGGTCGCGCTGGCCAGTTCCAGCCGCAACAGCTCCTGGTCCTGGTCGTGGTCGAGATTGATCCGGGCGCGATGCGGTTCGCCGGCGTCCACGGTGAGCTGGCCGGACTCGGTGAGATCGGCGATCAGGGCGGCCAATTCCTCGTAGCACTGCGCCCATTCGCGATCGTGGGCGCGGAAGGCGGCGCGCTGCTGCTCGATGATGAGGCGGCGGTCGCGTTCGCCCGGCCGCACCAGATACAGCTCCACCGTGTCCGGCTCGGTGACCAGGCCCACCGTGAGCCGGTCGCCGGGCCAGGCCGGTCCGTGCGCCTGGCCCAGCACCGCATGGCGCGGCACACCGAACTCGGTGCGGAAGCCGTCCAGCGCGCGGGCCTGGGCCGCGGTGCGCTGCTCGCGCACCTCACCGGGCAGGCCCTCGTCGTAGAGGAACGATTCGATGCTGTCGCTGAGGGTGACACAGACCGACTCCAGCCGGTCACCGTCGAAGCAGAAGCGGGCGCGCGGATCGTCCACACGCAATTCGGTGTCCGCCCACACCGTGCGCTCGCCGGTATCGCTGTCGTGCACCGGTTTCCAGCCCACCACGGCCGCGAAGCCGTCCAGATCGGCGCGCGTCCAGGTCCAGTCGAAGTCCCGCGCCGCGCGCGCGATCTCGACCCCGGCGGGCACGTCCACCCGCAGCGGCCCGGCATCGAAGTCGGAGACGGCGTGGCGGCGCAGGAATTCGGCGCGCTGGCTGCGGGAGGTGGGATGCGGCGGGACGCCCAGCGGCGTCACGTCCAGATCCGCGCCGCCCTCCACCCAGGCGTCGGCCACCAGCTCGGTGGGCGCGGTGACACCGACGGTGCGCAGTGTGTCGGCGGTGCGCAGCGCCAGCCCGCTCATGGCCACGGCGCCCGCGCGCCGGGACAGGGTGCGCGTCCAGTTGGCCTCGCGCGGCGGCGTCCAGCCCAGGTCGAACAGCCGCTGCTCGGTCTCCGGGCCGTAATACCAGGTGGGGTCGATGAATTCGGTGCGGGCCAGCTCGCCGGTCAGCTGCTCCGGCCCGGCGTCGAACTGCACGAAGCGGCTGCCGGGCGCGGTGATCAGCAGGCGCGCGTCCACCGGCAGCGTCTCCACGAAGCCCGCCAGGTTCTCGGCGAAGCGGGTCCAGGCGCCCGCGGCGGCGCGGCGGCGGGCGGTCTCGTGCCGGCGTTCCATCCAGTACCGCTGTGCGGTCGGGTTCACCAGCAGCAGATCGACGGTGTCCACACCGATGGTGAGACCCGCGAACACGGTCGGGAAACGCCAGGCCGGACCCTCGGCCGGGCCCACGGCCGGGCTCTCCGGATCGCCCCAGTGCTCGGTGAACACCGCTGCCGTGCGGGCCAGCGCCGCGTCCAGGAGTTCCCGGCCGCCGAACTCCGCGGGGGCCGGGCAGTCGGAGATGGTCACGCGCACATGGTCGAGGCCGCGGTCGCTGCCCCAGAACATGGCCGAGTCCCACCACACCGACAGCCCGGTCCGGGAGAAGACCGGACCGGTACGCAGTGTGCCCACCGGCTGCGGACTACTCCATCCGACCAGCCGGGCGAATTCGGAGACATTGCCGGAGCCCCAGCGCCAGCCGAACCCCGCTGCCGCTCTCACGATCTCGATCGCACCCGCGGTATCGACACGCACCTCGAAAGCCACCCAGCGACACTAACCCGGTCCGGCCGTGCCGGGGTCTTCGCGATCGCGATTAGTCTGTAGGCGGCCGGTGCTTCCCGCACGGGGCGGACAATCCACGGGAAGCCCGGCCACGGTCATGATCGGGGGCGAATATGTCAGTGCGCCAGCGGGAAACGTGAACTTCCCGCGTCGCCCGCCGGAATGATCGGCAACACCAGCGCCGACGGGTGATCCTTGTCGTGATACACGGTCTGGGTCGCTACCTGCGTATTCGTGTTCTGCCCGAACGGGTCACCGGTATTCGGATTCGGGGCGAACTGCGGAAAATCGCTGCTCGACACCTCCACCCGGATCGCCGATCCGGCCTTGACCAGATAGCTGGTCGGCCACACATCGATCGTGAACCGATACGGCTGACCTGCCACGATCGGCGACGGATAATCGAGCGAATCGCGGAACGCGGCGCGCACGATCCCGTTGTTGAGATTCACCGTCGAGCCGTCCGGGGCCACCGCCACCAGCTTCGCGGTGAAATCGGTATCCGTCGCGGTCGAGGACGCCCACAGCGTCACGCGAATCGGACCGGTGAGTTCGGTGTCGGAAGACATAGCCGCGGTCGTATACGTCAGCACATCCGAACGCTGCTCCACCACGAACTGATCCACCGGGCCCTGCGGTCCCGTCGACGCGCCACAGCACGAGTGCCCGCCCGCGCTGGGCACCGGATTGAGCGGGTCGTAGTCGTAGCGATCCGGCTGCTGCGCGTCCTGCGGGGCATCGGTGGTGAGCAGCCCGGCCCGGCCCTGAATCCCATTGCCGCCATTGCCGGACAGGTAATAGGTGGTCCATCGGGTATCCGGCAGCGGCCAGGCCGAGGCCGACTTCCACCTGTTCGCACCCATCAGGAAGTAGTCGACCACCGGCTGCCCGGACACCTTGTTGTTCTTGCCCTTCAGGAAATGGTCGTACCAGGCCAGCATGAGGTCGTTGATCGGACTGTCGCCGGCCGCACCGCTCGCCGCCAGCATCGGGGTCTCCACCTTGCTGCCCGGACGGCCCCAGCCGACGTGATCCCACGGGCCCAGCACCAGCCGCTGCCCCGCACGGGCCTCCGGTGTGCCGCCACCGGCGACCATGCCGGAGAAATTCTGCACCCCGCCCGCGAGAAACGCGTCGTACCAACCCTCCACATCCAGCACCGGGACCTTCACGTTCGCGTACCGATCGCGAATACTCCACTGCTTCCAATAGTCGTCGCGGGTGGAATGCGAGATCCAGTCGTAGAACCACGGCGCGACCACCGGATCACCCGGGTGCAGTGGCGGAAACTGCTGATACGGGCGGAAACCCAGCCAGCGCGTGTAGTCCGCGCCATCGGCCCCCAGCTGTTTGGCGGTAGCGGTGTCACCGCGATTGAGGGCCGCGCTCGCGCCGATGGTCTCCATGGCCCACGGCTCCACGAACGCCAGCCGGAACGCACCGCCCTCATAGGTCCAGCCGTCGTAATAGTCCGAGGCGGTATTGGCGGGCACGATGGTCGTCAGATGCGGCGGCGCGCCGACGGCCGCAAGCCATTGCGTCGCACCGACATACGAGGAACCGTACATCCCGACCTTGCCATTCGAACCCGGCAGGGTGGCGGCCCACTCCACCGAGTCGTAGCCGTCGTTGGTGTCATTCGCGAACTCGGTGAACGTGCCGCCCGACTGCCCCTGACCCCGAATATCCTGCACCACAACCAGATAGCAGTGCGAGGCGAACCAGTCCGGGGTCTGGTAGCGGAACGGCTGGACCTGCGCGGTCGCCTTGCCATACTGCGTCCGCATCAGAATCACCGGCACCGGATCCGCCGACTCGGGCCGATACACATCCGCTTTCAGCACCACGCCGTCGCGCATGGTCGCGGGAACATTCTCCTGCTTGTCGACCGCGCACGACCCGCGCCCGTTCGACGGCGGCCAGCTCGCCGCCCCCTGCGGCGCCGACCCGTTCCCCCCGCTCCCACAGCCCGCGACCACCAGCGCGATCGCCCCGGCCACCGCCCCCACCCGAGCGATACGACCGCGCCCTTTCCCACTACGGCTCATTGATCGACCGTAACCCCGGTCCCACACCCACTCACCGACAATCGGGCAAAGCAGGCCGATCCCACCGCGCGACCTCCGCGGCCAGCGCGGCCCGCGCCCGCGTGATGGCCACCAGGGACCGGTCCAGATCCGCGATCCGATCGGTCAGCCGGTGCCGCGCCCGCTCACACCCGCCCAGCTGTCCGTCCGGGGCGAAGGACGGCAGCAGCTCCGCGACCCCCGACAGATCGAGACCCACCTCGAGCAGCGCCCGAATCCGGCGCACCCGTTCGACACTCGACTCCGGGAAGTCCCGGTAACCATTGGACCGCCGCCCGGCCTCCAGCAGGCCGCTGCGGTCGTAGTGCCGCAGCGCGCGGGCGCTCACCCCACTGCGCTGCGACAGCTCGCTGATCAGCATCCATGTCCTCCGGCTTGACCTTGACCCCAGTGTCAACGTTTAGCGTCGAGCCGCTGCCGCCCATTCCCCGCCGGAGGAAACGCCATGGTCACCGATGTCCACGCCCACATCACCATCGACCCAGCCGCACAACTGGCGCGCGCGAAGCAGGCCGGCGTGGATCGCACGGTGCTGCTGTCCACCCGGGTCCACCCCGAACGCGCCCGCACGCTCGACGAGGTGCGGGCCGAATTCGCCAGGCTGACAGCCGTTATCGGCGGTGCGGACGCGGCGGCGGACGAGGTACGGGCGGCCATGGACGAGGTGCTGCGCGCGCTGGACGCACACCCCGACACCACCCTCGCCTTCGCGAGCCTGCCCTCGCTGCTGCCCGCCGAACACCTCGGCGAATGGTTCGAGCCCTACCTGACCCGCCCCGGCATCGTGGGTATCGGCGAGGTCACCCCGCCGCCCGGCCAGGCCGCGCGCATCGAACCGGTGCTGGCCGTCAGCGCCGACCACGGCGGGATACCCGTACTTGTCCACGGCTTCGCGCCCAACACCCTCGACGATCTCCGCACCTATGCGGCACTGGCCGCCCGCTATCCGTCCGTTCCCCTGATCGTCGGCGCCCTGGGCGGATTCCACGCCCTGGACCTGGTGGAGCTGGCCGCCGAGCGGCCCAACCTGCACATCGATCTATCGAGCGCGTTGCAGGTGTTCGCGGTCGCCGCCGCCGCACGGGAAGTCCCCGATCAGTGCCTGTTCGGTTCGAACACACCCTACGGCGACGTGGTCGCCGCGCGGCACACCGTCGAGGCCGCCATCGCGGATCCGGCAGTGCGAACCCTGGTCCTGGAGGACAACTTTCAACGAATTCTCTGAGCCTGACCTGCGGGTACACGCCAATCCCCAAGATTGTCGCTAATTTTCAGCAACGAATCGTGCGGGGCCGACGATAGCCACATCGAGCGAGCGTGACGACGGGAACTGCCCCCGTCGTCACGCCCGCTTGCGCCTGGTGCGGGTACCGGTTCCGAACATCCCTGCGGCCACGTCAGCCGGTCGCGCGAGAGGATCGGAATCGATGAGATCGATTCGCGGAAGCTCGAATTCGGCTGTCTGTGGCGCAGTGAACACATGGCCTTCTAGATCGGGTCGCCGAAGACCACGGTGCGGCTCGTTGCGGCCGGATCTGTGAACGCCAGCAGTCGGGTGGCCTCATCGGTGATGGTGGCAGTGTCGCTCGCAGCGAACGGGCGGCGGAATGGGCGGATCGTCATCGTTGCGGTGTCGGCATCCCGGGTTATGGTCCAGTCGGCGGCGGTGAAACCGTCGACCAACAGGAGCTGCGGTGTGGGGCGCTGGGCGCGGTAGTTCAGCCTCGCGTGGTCGTCGGTGATCACTCGGCTGCGGTCGGCGTGGGACAGCAGCAGGTTGTCGTAGTCATAGAGAAATCGCGGTGGCGCAGGGGTTTCCGCGTCCGGGCGCGGCGCGTCGGGCAGGTCGAACAGTTCGCGGTCCCGCTCGTCGCGGAAGGTAGTGAGCCGTGGACGCAGCCTGTCGATCACTTCGCGGAGCCGGGTCAGGCCGGACCAGGTCTGGACATCCTGGACGGTGGCCGGACCGAACGCCGTCAGGTACCGCAGCACCATCTCGTCCAGCGAGAGTGTGGAGGTCGGCCCGGTACCGCGCCAGGCCCGCAGCGTGGTGTGCGCGATCGCCCCGCTGCGTCCCCATACTCCGCGGGGCGGTACCTGCACCAGCGGCACCTGGTTGCGGACGGCATAGACGAGCGAGGCCGGTGTGCATTCGGGCCAGCGCTCGCCGAGCAGGAGGCCGAGTTCCTTGTTGGTGCGCGGCTTTTCGTACAGCAGGTCGGCTCCGACCGTGATCAGCGCGGCCATGTCGATGTTCGCGATGGGCTTGCCGTGCGTGTGGTTGTGGTACAGGTCGCGGTCGAGCACCGGCTGGATCAGCGGGCGCAGCACCTCCGCGTCGCCCGGAGTCACCAGGTGAATCGTCGAGCGCATCAACGCGATTCGCACCAGGCGACGATCGGCGAGCGGCTCGGCCGTCTGCTCCGGGGTGAAATCGGCCAGCCGCGACCAGAATCCGAGATACCAGCTGTGCGGTGTTTGTGCTTGCAGGCCGACCAGATGCTGCACGGCCTGCAGGACCGTCATCTCGCTACGGCTCAGCAGCGACTGACGGGCCAGGGTGGCGCGGTTGAGCGCTCGCCGGTCGAGCACCGGAGTCATGGTGAATCCCTTTCCTGGACCGGACGATATGGCGGATCACTTCAGTTCGGCGAAAGAGCGGCGGATATCGGCGGTCAGCAGCTCCGGCACCTCCATTGCGGCGAAGTGGCCGCCGCGGTCGAACTCGGACCAGTGCACGATATTGTTGAGCTGCTCGCCGATGCGGCGGATCGCCACATCCTGAGCGAAGACCGCGACGCCGATCGGCGTGGGCGACGGCTGCGCGTGCCAGTTCTGGACGTGCATGTTCTCGTAGTACATGCGCGCGGCCGAGCCCGCGGTGCCGGTGAGCCAGTACAGCATCACGTTGGTGAGCAACCGATCTCGGTCGATGACCTGCTCGGGCAGGTCCGCTGTCGGGAAGGTCCACGCCTTGAACTTCTCCATGATCCAGGCCAGCTGGCCGGTCGGAGAATCGACCAGGGCGTAGGAGATGGTCTGCGGTCGGGTGGCCTGGATCTGGAAGTAGCCGTTGTCGTCGCCGAGGAAGTCGGCGAGACGCTCCAGCCGCGCCCGCTCGGACTCGGTGAGGGTGGCGCGTTCCTCGTCGGAGACCTTTCCGAACGGGATGAATCCGAAGGTGGCGGCGTTCAGGTGCACTCCGACAACGTGATCGGCGGCAATGCGGCCCAGCTCGGCCGAGACGAACGCGCCCAGATCGCCGCCCTGCACGCCGTAGCGCTCATAACCCAAGCGCAGCATCAACTCCGCCCACGCCGCCGCGACTCTGCCGGTGTTCCAACCGGTTTCCGTGGTGGGGCCGGAGAAGCCGAAGCCTGGAAGCGACGGGATCACCAGGTGGAAGGCGTGCGCCGGATCGCCGCCATGCGCGGCCGGATTGGTGAGCGGGCCGATGACATCGAGGAATTCGATGATCGAGCCCGGCCAGCCGTGGGTCAGGAGCAGCGGCAGCGCGTCCGGCTGCGGCGAGCGGACATGCAGGAAATGCACGTTCTGCCCGTCGATTTCGGTGGTGAACTGCGGCATCTTGTTCAGCTCGGCCTCCTGTACGCGCCAGTCGTAACCGGTGCGCCAGTACTCGGCCAGTTCCCGCATGTACTCCAGCGAAATCCCGTACTCCCAGCCGACGCCGGGCAGCTCGTCGGGCCACCGCGCACCGGCGAGCCGGTTGTCCAGGTCGTCCAGTGCGGACTGGGCGATGTCGATGCGGAAGGGGGTGATGGCCTCGTTGTTCATGAAATCTACGCTAGAAGCACTATAGGACACCTTCGGTCCTATAGTCCTGGCACACTTTTCGGTATGAAGGAAGCCTCCGGCCGGCTGCTGCGATTGCTCGGTCTGTTGCAGATGCGCCGCGAATGGTCGGGGCAGGAACTGGCCGACCGGCTGGACATCACCACGCGCACCGTGCGGCGCGATATCGACAAGCTGCGCGCCCTCGACTATCCGGTGCAGGCCGCCAAGGGCATTACCGGCGGCTACTGGCTCGGCGCGGGCGCGGAGCTGCCGCCGCTGCTGCTCGACGACGAGGAGGCGGTGGCCATCGCCATCGCCCTGCGCACCGCCACCGGCAGCGGTGTCGCCGGGCAGGGCGAGACCGCGCTGCGGGCGCTGGTCAAACTCGAGCAGGTGCTGCCCGAGCGGTTGCGTAATCGCCTGAACGCCTTGCAGATCGCCACCGTGCAGACCCCGGAGACCACCCCCGCGGTGGCGGTCGATGTCCTCACCGCGATCGCGGCGGCCTGTCGCGATCAGCAGCGGGTGCGATTCCGGTACGCGGGATCGGATATGACGCGGACCGTCGAGCGACATCAACTGGTGAGCTGGGGCCGGCGCTGGTATCTGGTGGCCTGGGACGGCGGCCGCGCGGACTGGCGCACCTTCCGGGTGGATCGCATGGAGCTGAAAACCCCGGTGGGCCCGCGCTTCACGCCCCGGGCACTGCCGGGCGACGACGCCGCCGCCTTCGTCGCCTGCGGCATCGCCCAGCGGTGGCCGTTCCGGGCCACCCTGCGCCTGCACGCCCCCGCCGAATCCGACGCGGCGCGCGCCACGGCGACTTACGGGAGCCTCGAGCCGGTCGACGAGCACAGCTGCCTCCTACACATCGGCTCCGAGGACGCGCGTTCGCTGACTTTCCTGCTCGGTGCGTTGACCATCGACTTCGATGTCGTCGACGGACCGGAACTGGCCCGCGAACTGCGCGCCACCGCCGAGCGTTTCGCCGCCGCGGCTTCCGCGGGCCTCCGGGAGGGGAAGTAGCGCGACTTCTGAGACCCTACAGATGGATGTCGACGTGTAGGGTCTCAAAAGTCATGGCCAGCAGCAACTCTCCGACCTGCGGATTCTGAAGTTGTCTCACAACTTGGCCACTGGGATTTGTCTCAAAAAGATGGCCATTCTTCAGGATTGACGGCAGCCTGCTTGGTCCCACTTGCGGACGTCCGACGTGTCACTCAAAACTGGCTTTTCAGTGAGGTTTCCCCTCCAATTTTAATCGTCACGTGATGGATCATGCTATCCCTGGCGGAGTTTCGCATTGGACCTGGTCGTTGAGGTCCCGAGTGTCGCTGTTCGCTGGGCGACTGTCACCAAACTGCTGATCTCGCCGGTTGATTGCCAGCCGCGGCGTGGGCTTGCGAGCGGTGTCGGCCAACCCCGAGCCAGCTGCCAGGAATCGGACGAGACGATGGTCGTGACGATCAGCATCCTGATCCGAACTGCCAGCCAGCGGCCGTATAAGTCATGTCAGGCCAGGTCTCAGACGATCTCACCGCTGCTCGGGGCTCATGTCTGTTAGGCGTTTACTGAGGCCATGTGGTTCCGATCAGACCCCACGGCGGCAGTCCCTCACCGGCCAGGGGACTGTTCCATTGTTCCCTGAGCTTGGGCAATGCCCCTCATTCCCCCGGGGCGCCACGGTACCGCCAATGCGAGAGCGCTTGATTTCCAGGCGATTCGGCCACGCCAGCGATCTGCACAGCTTGAACTGCAACGTACCGCCTGTGCCGTGCCCTGCCGCCCTCATCCGCAGACACCTTTCCGGGAAAGGACCGGGACGCCCCCGGGTGGCGATCCATCCATCGGCCGCGTTCGCCCGCAGCGGAATTGGAGCGAATTTTGGCCATGCGCCGCATGTATGACGAATCAAATCGTACCCCCACAAGAAAGATATCAGGAAAGATTTGTAATGACCTTGAGTGATGGGAGTGGGGGTGTCCGAACCTCTCCAGGCGCCGATCAGCTCACGCAGGCATGCTTGCCGGCTGTTGCGTCCGCATCTGGTTCCGTTGGCGGTGTTGGCCATTAGCGCCGACGAGGCTGCCGCCGCGCTGGCGCCTGTCCTGTTCCGGGGCCCTCGGCGCCACCGGATGGACACGAAGATGCGCGGTCAACTCGTGGCCTCGCTGTGGCACGAGGCGGTGGCGAACTGGGCTGCGGCGAACAGAGACCCCGGCCTGCAGTTGCTCGAACCATACGGTTGGTCCGAACTGCTGGTGGGAAACCTGCACGTGCATATCCAACGCGATACCGACGGTCGGGTCAGCAAGCGCAAAAAGCAGCATCGCGACCAGGTGACCGACAGTCAGCTGGAGTTCGAGCTAGGCTTCTCCCGCCAGCCGGTGACGAACATCGATGTCATCGCCGAGCTCACCGACGCCGGGCGGGTTCGCGGCGTGTACGCGACCGCGCCGCTCGGCAAGAGCGAGGCGTGGGGCCGGATCCGGGTGAACATGTCGGACGCACGGAAGAAGCTGGCCTCATGGAAGATCCGTGACATCTCCCATCTGGAGCAGACACGGCGCCTGCACGATCTGGCGAGCTTCGACACGTTGCACGAGACGATCGCGAAGCTCGAGGCCGACCTCGAGGCGGCCAGGAAGCGCTACACCGTGGACCTGGACCCCTTCCTCCGGCGCGACACGCAGCAACAGCGGCCAAGCTTCCGTGTGCCGCCACGGCGCGCCGAGGGGACGGGCACCGATTCGGAATAAAGATCGGAAGTACCGAACTGATGGAAATGTTTTCCGCAAGATCGGTAACCAACGCGCGCCAGCTGGCATCTGTCTACTACGCTGCACAGCATGCCAGCCGATGACGAAATGATGTTCGAGGGTGCCACGGCTGGGCGCCTCAAGGCGCCGCGGGCGGCAGTCGGTGACACCCTGCGACTGATGCGGGAAAGACGAGGTTTGCAGGTCAAACAGGTGGCCGAGCTGTTAGGCCGCTCCTCCGGATACGTGTCCAAGGCCGAACGGGGAGGAACCACAGTCAGCGGAGTCACCCTCGATAAGTACGCGACGGTCTTGGACGTCCCGCCAGCCCTGCTGTGTCACGTGATCTCCGAGCAACCACCCGAGGGCATCCACTTCCGTGCGCAAACAGTGCCCCAAAGTCGCCGGCACCGGGTGATAGCCGAAGCGAACTTCATTGCGTGGCTGTTGAACCGGATGATGACCCAGGCTCGGGTCGAACTGGACTTCCCTCTAACGTTGCCGGCCTACGATACTGACCTGATGGACGGTGGGGCCGCTGAAGCGGCTCAGCTGTTGCGACGACGCTGGCGTATTCGGGGCCCGGTCCGTGACATAGCCGGGCTGCTCGAGCAGGCGGGGGTGTTCGTTCTTCCCATGCCTCCGCAGGTGACCGGCATCGACGCGGTGACCGTGCGCACCAATGGGCCTGTTACCGCGGTCATCCTGCTCAGCGACGACGTCCCTGAGGACCGCAAGCGCCACAGCCTCGCTCACGAGCTCGCGCACCTAGTCCTCGACGACGCCACGATGTCGCGGTCGATCCGCGATGACGAGGACCGGGCCGATGCCTTTGCAGGGGAGTTCCTGGCCCCCTACGAGGAGCTGCGCCCGACCGTGTCGAACATCGTTCCCGCGCAGCTTGAGGAACTCGAGGAACTGCGGGCATTGTGGGGTGTGAGCGTGCCGGCGCTGATCCGGCGCGCCTTCATCAACCAGGATCTGTCCGAATCACAGTACCGGTACTGGTTCCGTGTCCTCAATGCCCGAAACATGGTGCGGGCCAGGCGGTCGTCCAGTTATCCGGTCCGGCCCCGTGCTGCGGGCGAGTTCCTGACGGCTCTGCGCGAATCGGGCTACTCCGCCAACGACATCGCCGAGATCACCGACACCGGGCTCGGTGAGATGCAGGAGATCTTCGGTGAGGCATGGCCGTTCGTTTCGCTGCGTCCAAGGCTGCGAGTGGTCGCCTCGGCCGGGCTGTAGGGTTCCGCCTGTGCCGCGGTGGCGCGACAAGCCGCTGCCTGCGGACTGCTACCAGTCTGTGCCAGGGACGTCGCGTCAGGAGCGGCAGCACCAGCAGGACGACGCAGCCGGGGGTCCGAACCAACGGCAACTTCGCACAGAGCAGGGCAATGTCGTCGCCGCCCGGGTGCGGCTCCTCCGACGGCCACATACCCGCAGGGTCTACGCGTATCTGGTATGGCAGATCGACGGGACCCGGCTGGAGCTGCTGCTCGGAGAAGTAACTGCTTCGACCAGGCAAGCCAATCTGAGGGCCGGGTGGAAGCTTGTACACGGCAATCGGCTGCTTACACCGGCGGGCCGCGATTCGTGGCGCCGTAATCGGTCCAGCCCCGGCTGATTGCATCGGGTTAGCCTCGTGAGGTTGTCGGCTTATATGAAGTAACCGGTTGGCAGCCAACTCTGCTCCGGCACCATCGCAGCTGTGATGACTACCGCGAACAGCGCCGCGGTCAGCGCGCCGCGATGGATTGCCCGTCTCTCGGCGCGCAGTTGAACGTGGCCACGACTTTTCGCGTCTCGCCACTCATGGGTTTGCTTGGTGAGGACCTCGTCGAGGCCGGTTCCCGTGTCGGCTGGTGGACGGCCCACAACTGCAACGACGCGGGCTGGAGCCACGACCTCGACGAGATCGTCACCACCGCACATCAACTCGCGGCTCGGGCACCGCTGACCTACCTCGGGATGGGTTTCACCGGGGCCTGCGCCTTCTGGCCCGAGCCACACCACGCCCCGAACCCGGCTCCACTCGATCGCATCGCGTCGGCCCTGCTGATCAGCAACGAGAAGGATCCGGTGACACCCGATCTCCGGAGCTCGCGCGGTGCGCGCCGCTATCCCGGACTCCCGGCTCGTTACAGTCTCCGGCACACATCGCCATCTGGTCGCCGGAATCCATGCCCAGCGGCCTACATGGCACGATCCCCGCCACCTGCGCCACCTCCGCGGTCATTGAATATCTTGTGTACGGCCAAACTGCCGGACACCGACACCACCTGCCAACCGGACCGATAACGAGCCGTCAATCTGCACAGGAGGGGTATTGAGGTCGTCACACAACGTGTTGCTGGGGATGGATGGAATCTGCTACAAATCTCAGCTGTGCGCCGCCCGAGCGGTTGTTCGATGAATGTGTTCGAGTACTGGGGCGGGAACTTGTCGTGACTGTTGATGGTGTTGTGGCGGCTCCGATTGCGCCGGTTGAACGAGTAGTGCGCGGCCGGGGCGGCCGGTTCGAGTTTCTCGATGCGCTTCGAGGCTTGGCGGCCTTGGCGGTCGTGATTCAGCACTCGTCGGAGCGCCTCTTTCCGGCGTATTTTCGGTTCTCGCAAGCGCACTTCGGGCTCGGAGAGTTCGGCGTCTTCGTCTTCTTCCTCGTCAGCGGCTTCATCATTCCCGCGTCGCTGGAGCGAGGGCGGTCACTGGGCGCGTTCTGGGTGGGCCGGTTCTTCCGGCTGTACCCGTTGTTCTGGGCCTGCCTGATCGCGGCGATGATCCTGCACTCGATAAACCGATTCGGTCTGCAAGCGGGTTTTCTGGCCCATCCCGTACTCAACTTCATAACGAACCTCACCATGGTGCATTTTTTCATCGGTGGCCCGGATATCCAGATAATCGGCGCCTCCTGGTCGTTGTCGTATGAGCTGGCGTTCTATCTGTTTTTGTCGCTGCTGCTGGTCGGTCGGCTCAACCGTCGATCGGTACCCCTGGCGGTTCTTGCGGTCGTTTTGATCGTTCCCGGGGCATTACTGCCACCCGCGCTGATCAATGGCTCCCAGGCAAACGGTGTCACGCGTTCGGTGGTCGCGGTCGCGACGATCCTGGTCGCGGTGGTGTTCGCCTGCTTGGCAGCCGACCGTCGCTCGGCACTGGCCGCGATCCTGCTCGCATTCATCACCGTCCCTTTGGTTCTCAACCAGCCCGGGGCGTCGGTGTTGACCTTCGGTTATTTCGCCACCATGTTCGTCGGCACGGTGCTCTACCGGATCACGTCGGGCGAGATCAGCGTGTGGCGAGGGTGGGCGGTGTTCGGCTTCGCCATATGTGTGATCTTCGGGATCAGCCTCTTCGTGGAACCCACCGTGGACCCGTTGA
The DNA here is from genome assembly GCF_042754165.1 of Nocardia sp. NPDC059229. Lineage (NCBI taxonomy): Bacteria > Bacillati > Actinomycetota > Actinomycetes > Mycobacteriales > Nocardiaceae > Nocardia > Nocardia sp. NPDC059229. Next base: position 106,456 of record NZ_JBHZAK010000007.1, on the reverse strand, counting down.
CGGGGGCCTGGGTCACCTGGCTGAAGCAGCCCGTCACCATCATCCCCGCCTACCTGCTGTTCGTGGCGGCGCTGTTGCTGCGCCGCTATTCCTTCCCACGCCCGTTGCTGTTCCTGGGGCGGATCAGCTACTCGCTCTACCTCGTTCACGCCCTCGTGCTCGACGGACCCCGCTGGACCACATCTGTCCTCGGCATTCCCGCGGCCTGGCTTACCTTGTGCACGTGGGTGATCGCTGCGCTGGTGATCGCTACCGTGACATACCGCACGATCGAGAAGCCGTGCCACAACCTCGGCCACCGCGTGATCGCCAAAATGGACGCACGAAAGCGTGCCGACGGCGATCCCCGACCCGTTGCCGCGTAAGACAATCGGGCGTCGACGCGGGTCGGCGAATTCATGGTTCCGAAACACCACAGGGTCCCTGGGGGGAAACTGAATCGCCTGTAATTGTTTGGGGGGCTGGCTGGAAGGGTGGGTGCTGGATCTTCGGGCTGAGTGTGACTCGTGAATCGTCTGACCCCCGTTGGGGGTGTCATTCCCGGGAGTTGTTCACTCGGCTCGTAGGCCGGCGCTGACCCGGCCTACCACGATGGCCTGATCAGAAACTTGCCCAACCGAAATCGGTTGTGGCTTATTACAGGCTTGCCTCGTAGTGATCTCCACCCGGGCCGACGCCGGTCACGACGTCTACCCGTTGACAGGAGACCTCGCATTGTCCATCGTGGCAGATCACTATCGATTCGTCGTCGGCGTCGACACGCACGCCGCAATGCACAGTTACGCAATCATCGAATGCCCATCAGGCCGGGTCACCGATGAGTCGAGTTTCCCACCTCGGCAACAGGGCTCACGCGTGCCGCAACTTGGTTGGCGCGGCGCACTCACGGCGAGGTTGATGGCGTGCTGGTTCCTGGTCGTAGGGGCAGGGAGGGTGGTCAGGCGGACGAGATTGTGGCGTGCCAAAGGCGCTGCCAGGCAGCTGGCAATGGCCAGTGAGAGGGTAAGTGCAGCACGGGTTTTCGTTGCGGCCGCGCCAGGCGGGCAGGCACGGCGACGATTGTGCGGCGCAGGGTGGACCCGCGGGCTTTGCCCAGAGCCGGCCCGGCGAGTGTGCCGGCGGCGCGCAGTAGGTTGTGGGCGATGGCTGCGCTGAGTACCCGGGCGGAATTCGCGCCGAACCGCCCCGAGGGAATGTGGGCCAGGGGTCCGTCGATGAGGTCGGCGAACACGGTTTCGATGATCGCGTGACGGCGGTGGGTGATGTCGGCGTCGACGACGGGTTCGGCGGAGTCGGTGAACAACGGATGGTATCGCCGGACCGGGAACAATTCCTGCTGGCGGGCAGCGTCTTTAAACCCAGCATCGATTTCGAAGAATCCCAGCACGCCATGGCTGCGGAGGTCACACGGACCGCGGAATGTGCGATCGCCTTACTCGACGACGCCGCGATCGCTCAACTCCTTGAAAATCGTGTGCAGTCACAGCGAACCGCCAGTGATCACCGCATCTCGCCTCGCAACAGGCTCCTTGAGGCTCTGGTGACCCTGCGGCCCACGCTGGCAACAGCTCTGGTCGATCGGACACTGAATTGCCCTCGGGCTGGGCTGGAAGTGTTCGTCTCCGGGGTCGTCGATCTGGTTGGGCGGACACAGCCCAGCGACTTGATGGCCATTACACGACGGCTACTCGACAGCGACGATCCGAACGTTCGAAACCAGACAGCGATCGGCCTGGCGAGCCGGGCACGCGGAGCCGTACCGCTTCAAGACGGCGAACTGGACTTGCTATATCGGTTCGCCACCGACGGCGACACCGATGTGCGCCGCGCGGTCGTCGACGCTGCATTCAGACTCGCCGAAACCCACCACAACCACGCCGCCGATATGGTGGTCCGTATCCCGTACGGATCGCGGCTCGACAACCCCTCAGCGTTCGACCGTGTGTTCCGCGTTCTGCTGCGCATCGCCGGCCTCACGGGCCGCGGTCATTATCGGGTCGCGCAGGCACAGGAAGAACATGGCGAAACCGACGGACAACAGGATGTGGCCGAGTCCGGCGATACCCGGGATGGCAGGACTGACATCGTGATTCAGGACCGTGAGGATGCCGTGCGCGACCATCATGGCCACGGTCACGACCAGTCCGGCGTTGTAGGTCCAGAAGAAGGCGTTGAACCATCGGCCGGAGGTCAGCGCGAATTGCTTGTCCAGCACGATGACGATGAGGAAGAACAGCGTTCCGAGCGCGAGGATGTGGGTGTGGGTGGCGGTGAGTTGTGAGCTTCCGGAAAAGTCGTGGGCCTTGGTGAATTCGCGGTAGAAGAACCCTAGGACGAGTCCCAGGACTGTGTAGCAGGCGGCGGCGTAGTACGACTTCCTCATCGGCTCTCCATGGTGGATGTTCGGCGGGTGCGGGAATTCAGGATGGTCGCGCTCACCAGGCCGAGTGCGAGAAAGGCTGCGGCCACGCCCAATGCGGCCCTGGTGGCGTCGCCGAATCCTTCGGACAGTGCGGCGGTGACCTGTGGTCCTGCGGGTCCGAGTTGTCCGGCGTCGCCTTGTGCGCGCAGTGCGGAGATCACTCCTCCGGCCGAATCTCTGGTTGCGGTGACCAGGTGCTGTGCCGTTGGCGGCGGCAGCTGGGTGACCGATTCCAATCGGTCGGTCAGGTTGTGCGCCAACCCGATCGACAGCACTGCGCCGAGAATGGCGGAGCCGAGTGCCGCACCGAGTTGCCGGACGGTACTCTGCGTCGCCGAACCCTGGCCCGACCGCTCCGGCGGGATGTCGGCCAGGACGGTGCCGGTCAGCTGCGCCGAGGCGAGACCGAGTCCGGCGCCATACCCGGCCAGCAGCACCGCGAGCAGCCAGGGCGAGACCGTCGAGGAGAGGAGCAGCGCGACTACGGCGACGCCCACCGCCTCGAGGACCAGGCCCGCGATCACCGTTCTCGAGGCGCCGAGCACGGCGGCGATGTGCCGGGCGGCGGCACCGGATCCGAAGGCGCCCAAGGCCATTGCGGCCAGTACCAGGCCGGCGCCCAGCGTCGACAGGCCGAGCGCGTTCACCAGGAACAGCGGCAGCACGAGCAGCAGGCCGAATTCTCCGATCGCCACGGTCATCGCGGTCAGATTGCCCCAGCTGAAGGTCGGGACGGAGAAGAGGCTCACGTCCAGGATCGCGGACCGGCCCGCCCGCGCCCGGTGTCGTTCCCAGACCACGAACAGCACCAACGCGACCACGCCGATCAGCCCGATGACCGGAACCGCCGAGACCGGAGCGCTTCGCGGCCAATCGATTCCGAGGACGCTGAACGCGGAGTTCGGCCGCCACCAGCCCAAGCTCTGACCTTCGATGAGTGCGAAGACGACCCCGCCGAACCCGATCGCGCTGAGCAGTAGTCCGTCGACGTCGAGCCCGGGTTCGCTGACCGCGGCCTTGGTTTCGCGCACCGCGAGCAAGGTGCCGATCAGTACCGCCGCCCCGATCGGGATATTGACGATGAAAATCCATCGCCAGCCGAAGTAGGTGGTCAGGCTGCCGCCGAGGAGCGGGCCCACGGCGGCCATGCCGGAGATGACCGCGCCCCACACCGCGAACGCGATGACGCGGTCCTTGCCGCGGAAGGTGGCGTTCACGCTCGACAGGGTGGCGGGCAACACGAACGCTCCGCCGACACCCTGTACCACACGTGAAAGGATCAGCGCCGCAACGCTCGACGCGACGGCGGCCATCAGGCTGCCCGCCAGGAACACGAGTACGCCGAGCACGAACATCCGGCGTCGGCCGAGCCGGTCGCCGAGACGGCCCGCAGTCAGCAATAGTGCGGCGAAGACGACCGAATAGGCGCTGTTGACCCACTGGGCGTCGGTCAGATCGAGTCCGAGATCGGTGACGATCACCGGTAGGGCGACGCCGACGATGGTGCCGTCCACGACGATCAACGAGAGCCCTGCGGCGAGGACACCGAGCCCGATCCACGCGCTTCGGTCGGCCCGCGGCACCGAGTCGGCCGCGGTATTTGGATCGATCTGCATTGTTGCGATTCTGCGAGCTCGGACCGGCCGCCGGTAGATTCGATCGGTCCTCGTCGGACCAACCTTCGAAGGAGTCCCTATCGTCCGATCGGCAACCCGGCGAAGGGGACGACGGCTCCGTGCACCGGGTTCGGCCAGCGTGGCTCGGTCCCACCCGTCGACTCCGGCACGGGGTCGGAGCCCAGTGCCAGCCATGCCCGGTCCGCAGCCAGTGCACCACCTCCCGCGAATGCGCCCGCAACGTGAGATTTCCCCCCCGAGAACTCCTCGACCTGCAAGTGCGGGCCCGAGCCGAACAGCAGAGCCCCTCCTGGCAGCAGAGATATGCCGTGCGTTCGGGAATCGAAGGCACCGTCTGCGAATTCGCGCACGGGCACGGCATGCGGCAATGCCGCTACCGCGGCCAGCGCAAGGCCCACGCCCGGCACGTACTCACCACCATCGCCGTGAACGTCGAACGACTCAGCGCAGGACTGCTACCAGACGAGCTATCTACGGCCCGGCCACCAACGGCCTTCCAAAACCACCTGGACCAGAGGGGAATTCCCCGGCTGCGGTCCTGGCGCGCAGTCAGCAGCTGATCTTGAAATTCACAAGATCACCGACAGAGTCAAGGTTAGAACTTGAATTCTGTTGCACTACATCATATTTCGACACCAGCATCGGATATCGGGCGGTTGCCACTACCCCCTATTCCGGCGGCGGATCGGAGCTCAGTCGTCTGTGCCGGGAGGGGCTATCAGGAGCAGTCCTTCACCAACTGCGACGGCGGCGAGTTCGGTGCGGGTGCCGCAGCGCAGTTTGGCCAAAAGATGTTCGATGTGGGTCGCGACTGTTCGGCAGCTGACGACGAGTCGAGCTGCTATCTCTGCGTTGGAGGCGCCGAGGGTGACCAGATGCAGGGTGTGCAGTTCGCGGACGGTGAGCCGGTACGGGCGAGCGATCGGTTGTTCGGTGATGAGAACCGCTCCACGTTGACACGGGATGAACTCGATGCGATGGCAACGACGTTGGGTGTCGAGCCACAGCGACCGGCCGGTCATAGCCGACGCGGGCCGGCGGGTAAGCAGCTGCCACAGCGGCGCGTCGTCGTGCAGGTGTGGCCCTGACTGCCTGTCATCGAGCTCGGCCGTGGTGCCGGTTCGGGACAAGACGCGGGCTGAGGTGTCCGGGTGGAGGCGGCGGGCGAGCTGGTTGGGCTCTCGCAAAAGATCGCACACGTTGGCAAGTACAGGCCGAAGCCGGTCCACGGCATCGCGGCGGTCATCGGTGGCGGCACTAGCTCTGGTCCAGCTGACATGGACCGAACCGACATAACGGCCACCGGGAAGTCGCAGGCACGCCGAAGCCCCTTCATGGAAGCCGGCAGGGATCATTCGCCGACCGGTGTCGGTGGCGGCGAAATCGAGATCCCAATCGCGCCGGAAGTCACGCCATCGCAGTGCGTGAGGCGCGGCCAACGCCAACCGGTAGGCCGGATTGTCGTTGACGAATCCGGTGGCGCCGTGATCGAGGATCGCTGGCGAGTACCCGTTGCTGGCGAGCACAAAATGGCGGCCTGCATCGAGAGGGTCGGAGACGAGGACACCGCTGGCCTCGGAGACGGAGAATGCCTGTAGTACGTGCAGCATCTGTGCTGCTAGCTCCGCGATGTCGGGGTCGATGACCGCGGGCGCTGCCTCGGACTGCCGACCGAGGGAATGCGATTGATCCGGGTCGGGCCGGTCGACTCGCGATGCCTCTGTTTCCGGTCCGGTCCTGGTTCGCCGTGCCGACTGGGGAGTGTGGTGGTTCGTGTTCGTGCGCTCTCACTCGATTGCGGTGATCCCTCCGGAGGGTAGCAGCCGGGGTGAGAGCAAAGGCCGGTATCGAGCCAGGTGAGTGAGAAATCGGCAGATCAACCGATTACCTGCTTCGGTGTGGACGGTCAGGATTGCTGCCACAGCAACGGCTGTGCACGGTTCGAGTCGAACGATGGAGGAGCTACGGCATGAATGAGGAGTTGTGGCGCAAGGGAGCTGGTGAGCTTGCGCGGTTGATCCGCGAGGGTGAGGTGTCCTCGACCGAGGTGGTCACTGCACACCTGGCACGGATCGAGGCCGTCAATCCCGAACTCAACGCCATTACGGTGGTATTGGCCGAGCAGGCGCTCGCAGCGGCGAACCAAGCCGACCGGCACATCGCCGCCGGTGCGGATCTAGGGCCGCTGCACGGGGTTCCCGTCACCGTCAAGGAGAACGTCGACGTCGCCGGTACCGCGACCACCCAGGGCGTGCCCGCGCTCGCGGACGCGGTCGCGGAGGTGGACGCACCGGTGGTCGAACGTCTGCGTGCGGCAGGGGCGATCATCATCGGCCGGACGAACCTGCCGGATTTGGCGCTGCGGATCGCGACCGAAAGCAGCCTGCGGGGCATTACCCGCAATCCCTGGCATCGTGACCGGACCGCGGGCGGTTCCTCCGGAGGTGAGGGTTCGGCGATCGCCGCGGGCATGTCGCCGTTGGGGATCGGCAACGACATAGGCGAATCACTGCGCAATCCCGCGCATTGCTGCGGGATCTCGTCACTGAAACCGACCACCGGCCGTATACCCCACGCCACAGTCGTCGAGCCCGTGGACGGCCCCCTGTCCCATCAACTGATGAATGTGGAGGGACTGATGGCCCGAACCGTCGCCGATGTCCGGCTCGGCTACGAGATCGCCTCCGGTGCGGATCCCCGCGACCCGTTCAGTGTCCCGGCACCGCTGAGCTTCCCCGACGCCGCGAACCGTACGAAAGTGGCCCTCATCGCCGAGCCACCCGGTGGAGCCACCGATCCCGGTGTCGCCGAGGTGGTCCGGCAGGCCGGCACGCACCTGGCAAACGCCGGCTACGAGGTGGAAGAGGTCGCTCCGCCGGAGTACGAGGCTGTGCTGGATCTATGGCGGAACTTCCTCGTCACCGAGCTGCGAATCATGCAGCCGATGCTCGACCAGCTGATGGGTCGGGACGGCAAGCAATTCCTGTTCGCGGTCCTCGACGCCGCACCGCCGAACGACCTCGCCGGCTACGTCGGGCTGTTCGCCCACCGACGCCGCCTCCAACGCGCGTGGGCGCGGTTCTTCCGCGACTACCCGTTGGTCCTGTCACCCATCTGGGCGCAACCCGCCTTCGCGCACGGCTGGGATGCCGCCACCAGCGCCAACTCGCTCAGCGCACTGGAATTGCTGCGCCCGGTCATGCCCGCCAACGCCCTCGGGCTGCCGGCCGCCGCCACAACGGGCGGATTCGCCGCCGGAATGCCGGTCGGAGTCCAGATCATCGCCCCCGCCTTCCGCGACGACACCGCGCTGGCGGCGGCCGAGGTGATCCAGACCGCGGTCGGAGTCCACACCCCGATCGACCCGTATGTCAACCAATGAACGCTCGGCCGTCATGGCCCGCAATACACCTGGATGACCGCGATACTCCGACTTCGAACGAGCCCCGACAGCGAGACCCGGCGACTGCCGGGCCGCACATCCAGTACCCGACCGGGATATGTGAACCAAGAGGTCTGGTCTGGACCGGCAAGCGCGCTTGCACGCTACTACCATCGCGTTCGGTCTCGGCACCGGCCCCGCCCAACTGATTGTGCTCGCGCTGGGGCACTGACCGCGTCCGGCTCGACTGGGTCAATAGTGGCCAGCCTCACCCATCACAGCTTGCGTGCGACCGCTTTCGCGACGGTCGTCTTGGCCAACAACGTCTTCGGACTCGCGCTCGGCCCGCTCGTCATCGGTTTCCTGTCCGACCGCTCCGGGCTGGCCAGCGCCTTGCGACTTGTGCCGCCGACGTACCTCGGCGCCATCATCGCCCTGGCCCTGGGCCGGCGCGCCTACCCTGCCGGACTACGTCGCGTGGCTGCACTCGATACCCGGCCGACTGCCGCGTGAACTCGGCGTCGCTGCCGCCGCATACCCTCCTTCACCAACCCCTGCGAGGTACACCATGCTCAATTTGTCTGTACTGCTGGAAGATACAGCCCGCCGCACCCCGGACCGCGATGCTCTCGTCGCGGGAGAGCATCGATTGACCTATGCGCAGGTCGACGCCGCGGCGAACCAGGTTGCTGGCCTGCTCGCCGCGCACGACATCGAACCAGGCGACAAGGTCGCGCTGTCGTGCCCGAATCTGGAGTGGTTCCCGATCATCTACTACGGCATCGTCAAAGCGGGTGCGGTCGTGGTCCCACTGAACATCCTGCTCAAGGACCGCGAAATCGCCTACCACCTCGACGATTCCGATGCCAAGGCCTACTTCTGCTTCGAGGGCACCCCGGACCTCCCGATAGGCGACTACGGCCGCGCCGGATTCCACCAGGCCCCCAACTGCCGCCACTTGTTCATCGTCGACTCACCCGGCCCACGGCCCGGCGATCCGACCGGCGTCTTCGACACCACCGTGCAGGCACAACCCACTGAGTTGTTCCATTCGTCATCGATCAGGCGGGCCTCCACTTCCCAGACCGGCTGGCCGATCGACCCGGGACGCGACTCGAGGGCCAGATCGGCGAACAGGGCCATCGGCGAGGTATAGCCAATTGGCCAATCAGTGGCCAACTTCATCGGGATTTGGCCATATTCAATGAGACGCCAAGAGATGCCGTAGAACTCGTGGCACGCGCACTCTGACCTGGAGTAATGATTCCGGTCCTCCGATGTACTCGGAAGAGACCGTCTCATAGAAGATGGCCATTCCCGCTGGCATCCCCTCCCAAGGTGGGGTCTTGCGGGCCCCGATGGCCAAACTGACACAAATCGAATCGGCCGCACTCACCCGCCGGGCAGACGAGCATGGAAACCCACGTCTGCGCACCTCTGCCAACCGAAGTTGCTGGTCCGCAATCCCGAACCGAGTCCCGCGACCTCACCGGTGCCGGAATTGCCTCCAATGCAAGAAGTTCAGCAAAAGTCCAGCATCGAATCGACCATGGAGAACTGGACCAGCCAGTGCTCTGAGCAGGCCAATGCGCCCGCTGCAGGCAGGTTGGGTCGATAGGGCATCGACGCTCCGGTACCAAGCGTGCGCTGGGCGCGGCAGTCCACCCGACCCGTACGGGGTGCATTGCTGGCCACGCCCCCGTCGGCTATTGCGGAGCGTGTTGACGGCCGAGTGATGCCCCGGCGTTCACCCGACAGGATCTGTCTCAATGAAGATGGCCAATTGGCCATCGGGTGGCCATCTTCATTGAGATTTGGCCATGTCCAATGAGACCCTACAACGTGGGCTAACCGCGTGCCATATCGACGAATCGACTCAAATGCAGCTGGTGTGCCACGGTAATTGTTGCGGTTGGCCCGTTTCGGTGCTTTCCAAGAATTAGATCGGCTTCACCACCGCGAGGGTCATCCCGCTCAAAAGCATCGGGCCTATGTAACAAAATGACCATATCGGCATCTTGTTCCAAACTTCCGCTTTCGCGCAAATCGGACACCATGGGCCGCTTATCCGTCCGCTGCTCTGGACCACGGTTGAGCTGCGAAATCGCGATCACCGGCACCTCCAGCTCCTTCGCCAGAAGCTTGAGGCTACGCGAGAATTCAGAAACTTCCTGCTGACGTGATTCGACCTTTTTTCCCGATGTCATCAGCTGAAGGTAGTCGACCACCACAAGGCGCAGATCGTGTCTTTGCTTGAGCCGTCGGGCTTTTGCCCGAATTTCCATCATCGTCAGGTTCGGCGAATCATCGACGAACAGTGGCGCTTCGCTGATCTCGCTCATGCGCCGCGCCAGCTTCGTCCAGTCGTCGTCGCTCATGCGGCCCGAACGCATATCGCCCAGCTTGATTTTCGCTTCCGCGGATAGGAGGCGCATGACGATTTCGGTGCGGCTCATTTCCAGTGAGAAGATGACGCTGGCCAGACCATGCTTGATGGAGCAGCTGCGCATGAAATCCATACCAAGCGTGCTCTTTCCGACACCGGGTCGGGCCGCGACGATGATCATCTGGCCGGGGTGGAGGCCGTTGGTGATCTCGTCGAGTTCGGTGAAACCTGTTGGGACGCCGAGGGAGATGCCGCCTCGGGAGGCGATGGAGTCGAGTTCGTCCATCGTGGGCTGGAGGATGTCGGTGAGGGGGGCGAAGTCTTCGCTGGAGCGGCGTTCGGTGACGTCGTAGAGCTCGGCCTGGGCGCGGTCGACGACCTCGGCGACGTCCTGGCCGTCGGCGCCGGCGTAGCCGTACTGGACGATTCGGGTGCCCGCCTCCACCAAACGGCGCAGGATCGCCTTCTCCGCAACGATTTCGGCGTAGTAGCCGGCGTTGGCCGCGGTGGGGACCGTTTGGGTCAGCGTGACGAGATACGGGGCCCCGCCGATGCGCTTGAGCTCGCCTCGGCGGTCGAGGGTGGCGGCCACCGTCACCGGGTCGGCCGGTTCGCCGCGGCCGTAGAGGTCGAGGATGGCGTCGTAGACGGCCGCGTGGGCGGGGCGGTAGAAGTCGCCGGGGCGGATGACCTCCACGACATCGGCGATGGCGTCCTTGGACAGCAGCATGCCGCCCAGGACGGATTGCTCGGCGGCCATGTCGTGGGGTGGCTGACGGCCGAAATCCTCGCCGGGGGCATCGGGATAGTCGGAGGGCCCGTGATCGTCGTGGCCGCGATCGTCGATGACTGCCATCGGCTCGACCGTCCTCTCTCCTCGCGCCCGGAACGAGTCCATGACCGTTGTACGCCTGCGCACCGACAGGTTCGGCCCGCCACGCGGCGCCGCCACGCCGAGTTGTGCAGGCGCGGTGGCAAACCCGTGGTGGTGGGCGCTGGATACACGGAGTCGTGTCGTCCCGGGCAGTGGTCACGACATCGAATGCGAACCTAGGCGACCGGACGGTGACCCGCCAAACCGGGCTGTGTACACACCTGTGGACAACGTGGGTATTGTTCACCAACTGTTGTGCACCCCCTGTGGAAAACTTGGGGACAACAGTCGATGTGGTCAATCAATACGCTGGTAGTGGCCGAATTCGCATTGTGTGTAATTGTGGATTAATTGGGTGCGGCGTGTCGCTGAACGGTAACGTCCGGGCGTGTTGGGTGAACGAACGGTCTCACGATTGTGATCTGTCACACAATGAGAATGGTTGGTTTGCTGAGCAATCCACAACCCGGGCGAACATCGTGAATTCTGCATGCCGACACCTCGCCCCGGTACACCCGACACGCAATTAGCGAATACCTGGCAAACAGAAGAACCGAACAAAGAAAATCGGAGGCCGCCCCACAGCTGAGGCGGCCTCCGACGAACCGAATTACTCGGCGGCAGTGACCTGCAGGTCGACCTTGGCGATCACATCCGGGTGCAGGTGCACCACGACACCGTGCTTACCGGTGCTCTTGATGTGGGCCTTCGGCAGCTCGATGCTGCGCTTGTCGACGACCGGGCCACCGGCGGCCTTGATGGCCGCGGCGACATCGGCGGCGGTGACCGAACCGAAGAGCTTGCCGGTGCCGGCGGTCTTGACCGCGAGCGACACGCCGGTCAGGCCCTCGATGGCCTGCTTCAGCTCGTTGGCGTGGTCCAGGTCGCGCACGCGGCGGGCATCCTGCGCCCGGCGAATGCCCTCGACCTGCTTCTGCGCGCCACGGGTGGCGACAATCGCCAGGCCGCGCGGCAGCAGGAAGTTACGGCCGTAACCGTCCTTGACCTCCACGGTGTCGCCGGGCGCACCGAGGTTGTCGACATCAGCGGTGAGGATGAGCTTCATTGCTGTGCCTTCCTTCTCAGCGGGCGGTGGACACGTAAGGCAGCAGAGCGACCTCACGCGAGTTCTTCACGGCGACAGCGATATCGCGCTGGTGCTGGACGCAGTTGCCGGTCACCCGGCGAGCGCGGATCTTGCCACGATCGGACACGTACTTGCGCAGCAGCGCGGTGTCCTTGTAGTCGATCTTGGCGCCGGCCGTGTTGTTCTTCTTGCCAGCCTTGTCTTCCTTGCAGAAGGTGCAAGCCTTCTTCTTCAGCACCTTTTCGCGTGCCGGTGCTTTGGCCATGGTCTTTCAACTCCGTAATTTCGGGAACCCAGCCGTCGGGGCGGATTCCGGGGAAAGCCGTTGTCTAGAACGGCGGTTCGTCGTCCATCGCGCCGCCCCCGAAGGAGCCGGCCGCGGGGGCACTGCCCCATGGGTCGTCGCCGGCGCTCTGGCCGCCACGACCCCCACCACTGCCACCACCGGAGAAGCCGCCGCCTTGCTGGCCGCCGCCCTGTCCGCCACCGCCGAAGCCGCCGCCACCACCGCCACGGGTGGTCTTGTTGACCTTCGCGGTCGCGTACCGCAGGGAGGGACCCACCTCGTCGACCTCGAGCTCGACGACCGTGCGCTTCTCACCCTCGCGGGTTTCGTAGGAGCGCTGCTTGAGTCGTCCGCTCACGATCACTCGCGAGCCACGGGTCAGACTCTCGGCCACATTCTCCGCAGCTTCACGCCAGATGTTGCAGCGCAGGAAAAGCGCTTCGCCGTCTTTCCATTCATTGGTATTACGGTCGAACACGCGGGGAGTCGACGCGACGGTGAAATTCGCGACGGCCGCTCCCGCGGGCGTGAATCGAAGCTCGGGGTCAGCCGTCAGATTGCCGATGACGGTGATGACCGTGTCGCCTTGGGCCATGGTTCCTCCTGCTTTCCGGTGCAGTCCGCAATGCGCTCGCCCGTGCACGCCCGATCATGGGCTCGGTGCACGGTTTGCCAGTCAGCCTAGAGATAGGCACCGACGGTTACGAGCGACGTTGCGGGAGGACTGGACTACTTCTTGTCGAGGCGCAGCACCTTGGTGCGCAGCACCGACTCGTTCAGGCCCAGCTGGCGATCGAGTTCGCTGACGGTCTCGGACTTGGCGGTCAGGGTGACGACCGCGTAGATGCCCTCGGCCTGCTTGGCGATCTCGTAGGCGAGACGACGGCGGCCCCAGATGTCGACGTTGTCGACCTTGCCGCCCTCGGCACCGACAACACCCAACATGTTGTTCAGGTTCGGGCCGACGGTGCGCTCGTCCATTTGCGGATCGAGAATAACCATCACTTCATAATGACGCACGGACCTCATCACCTCCTGTGGACTGTGAACGGCCCACGGACTGTCCGTGGGCAGGAGGGTTCGTTGCGTCAGCAACCCGACAAGGCTACATGAGGGAACGCGGCGCCCCGCGCCGGGGTGTCGAGGCTCTCGCTCGCGTGTTCACGCCGGCGGCGGCCGGGCGATAGATAGGCATGGCCTGCGAAATCGGGCCAGTCCCGAGCTTGAACACGCGGACACGCCGAAGGGAGACCTATGGTGGTGCGCATGCCGAACCGACCCGTCGCCAGCGCAGCGGTCGCTCACCGCCGTGAGGTGGGCCGGTCGATGATCGCGGTCACGTCGACGCTGGTGTGCGGGGTCACCCTGTTGATCGCGTACGTGAACAAGGCGCGCTGTGCCGGCGGGCCGTTCGAGGAGTCGGGTCGCAGCGCCGTTTTCGATGTCATCAAGGACTCGAATGTCTGCTATTCCGATATTCAGTACCTGTGGCTGGGCCGCGGAATCAGTGAACACGTCTTTCCGTATATAACGGGCGGCATCACACCCGATGGCCAGTTGACCGGCGGCGCGGTCGAGTATCCGGTGCTGAGCGGTCTGTTCATGTGGATCGGCGGCATCGGCGCGCACACCGATGCGGACTTCCTGCTGCACTCGGCGTTGCTGCTGGCCCCGTTCGCGTTGCTCACCGCGTATCTGCTGGCCCGGATGGCCGGTCCGGCGGCGCTGCTGTGGGCGGCCGGTCCGCCCCTGGTGCTCTATGCCTTTCACAATTGGGAACTGCCGGTGGTGGCCACCGCGGTGGCCGCGTTCTACGTGATGACCGTGCTGACGCGATATTCCCTGCGGGACCGGGCGATAGCCGCGGCCGTATTCCTGGCGATCGGCTTCTGTTTCAAGCTGTATCCCGGAATCTTCGTGCTGCCCTTGCTGATCTACGTGCTGCTCGGTGAGAACCCGCTGCGGGAGCGGCGATTCGATGTGCGCGGCGCGCTCATGGTGGCCGGCACCGCTGTCGGCACGGTGGTCGCGATCAATCTGCCGTTCGCGCTGGCGGGTTATGACGGCTGGCGGGCGTCGATCACCTTCCAGCAGCTGCGGCAGGCCGACATCACCACGAATTCCATCTGGTACTGGGGTTTACGCCCGTTGTTCGCCCAGACCAGCGAGGGCGAGTCGACGTTCCAGGCCGTGGTGTCGGCGGCCTCGCCGCTGCTGGTGCTGGGGTCCTTCGGGCTGGCCTGCTGGCTGGGCTGGCGGCGGTATCAGCTGGCGGGGGTGTATCCGTGGATCGGTGTCAGCGGCGCCATGCTGTGTGGATTCCTGTTGTTCCACAAGGTGCATTCGCCGCAATACACACTGTGGCTGATCCCGTTCCTGGTGCTGCTGGAGGTGCCGTGGAGCTTGACCGTCACCTACCTGATGGCGGACGCGTGTATCGGGATCGGTGTCTTCCGCTACTTCTATGCCCTGGGTGCGGGCCGTGATGCCGGATTCGAGCAGAACATCGTGCAGATCGGCGTGTGGGGCCGGGCCGCGCTGCTGGTGGTGTTCTTCTTCCTGTTCGTGACGGCGCGGGCACGGTCAGCCGGCCGGCTCGGTGTTCCGGGCGCGGAACGCCTTGCTCTTGGCCCGGTTTCCGCAGACCGCCATATCGCACCAGCGGCGCGAACCGCCGCGTGAGGTGTCGATGTAGAGGCGGGTGCAGGCGTCTCGCCCGCATTCCTTGATGCGGTCCCGATCGGGGCTGCCGAGCAGTTCGATGGCGGAGCGCGCGACGGCCGCGAGCGCGGAATCGAGTGTCCCGCTGCGGTGCACGCTGCCGTCGGCGCGCAGGGTCAGCTCGGGCGGGGTGTCGTGAGCGTGCCGGTTGACCAGTCGCCGGTCGGCGTCGGCGGCGGGTTCGCCGTCGAGGGTGGCCAGCATCAGCCGCCAGGCGGCCTCGCGTAGCTTCACGGCCCGCGTGAGGGCGCCGGTGCAGTCCGGCGCGGTGTCGAGGATGCCTGCCGCCGTTACCCATTCGGCGAGTTCGTCGTCGGTGCTGAGCCGGTCGATGAAGGTGGTGCGTCGTTCCTGAGCCGTACCGATGAAGTTCAGCGCGAGATTGCCGCTGACGAACAGGTGCGGATCGGCGAAGGTGGACATGCCCTCATGGTAACCCCCTTGACAGGTTATTCAAGAAGGTGCCACCGTATAACCACCTGAACTGGTTAGCGGCGTGGAGGAATCATGGACAACCGGCTTTTCGAAGTGGCGGGCCCGCCGGCCCTCATCCTCATGTGGAGCAGCGCCTTCATCGCCGGCATCATCGGCGTGGGCGCGGCGCCGCCCATGCTGGTGCTGTTCGCCCGCTTCGGCATCGCCGGCCTGCTGCTCATCGCGTATGCCCTACTGGCGCGGGCGGTCTGGCCGCGCGGCAGGGTCCTCGCGCACACGCTGGTGGCGGGCCTGCTCATGCAGATGGTGCAGTTCGGCGCCTTCTACACCGCCATGCACGAGCACGTCACCGCCGCCGTCATCTCCCTGGTGCAGGGCCTGAGCCCGGTGGTGATCGCCGTATTCGCCGGTGGCCTGGGCGAATCCGTGAGCACCCGGCAGTGGCTGGGCTTCGGGGTCGGCGGTCTGGGCGTGAGCCTGGCGGTGGTCGATCAGTCCAGCTTCTCGCTGGTGGGCCTGCTGCTGTGCGTGGTCGGCCTGCTCGGCCTCAGCCTCGGCACCGTGTACCAGAAGCGCTTCACCCCCGCGATCGATCCGCGCGCCGGCACCGCCCTGCACGTGGCGGTCAGCGCGCCCTTCGCGGGCGCGATGGCCGTGGCGGGCGGCGACTTCCACATCGCGGACCCGGCCCGCTTCGCCGGTTCCATGGTCTGGATGGTGCTGGTGAATTCCATGGGTGCGTTCCTGCTGCTGAACACCATGCTGCAGCGCTGGGACACCACTCGCGTCAGCCGCTTCTTCTTCGCCATCCCGGCGGTGACCGCGGTGATGGCCTGGCTCGTCATCGATCAGCCGTTGCGCCCGTTGACAGTTGCGGGCCTGGGTGTAGGACTGGTCGGCATGGTCCTGGCCTCCCGTCGCGCCATGCCGAGCCCCACCCCGGCCGAGCCCGAGACTGCCCGCCGCCACCTCTCGATACCGCAGCCCGCGCGGGTGTGACCACTACAGGAAAGCCCGCCACACGCGCTGGTGTGGCGGGCTTTCCAGTCTCGGTGGATCAGCCGACGGGGGTGGGCTCCAGGCCTGCGGGTTCGTCGTCCTCGTCCTCGTCGGACTCGGCCTGCTCGCGCCGGTTGCGGATCACGCTGGTAATGAACGCCGCTCCGATGAAGGCCACGCCGACCAGGCCGCTGATCACCTCGTTGACGTGAACGCCGATGGTGATGAGCAGGATGACCGCCAGTGCGCCGATGGCCCAGAACGCGCCGTGCTCGAGGTACACGTACTCCGAGAGCGTGCCCTTGCGCACCAGGTAGACGGTGATGGACCGGACGAACATGGCGCCGATCAGGCCCAGGCCCAGGGCGATCAGGATCGGGTCGGAGGTGATGGCGAACGCGCCGATCACGCCGTCGAAGGAGAACGAGGCGTCGAGCACTTCCAGATACAGGAACAGGAAGAACGCCGCCTTGCCGGTCGCCTTGATGATGGCCGAGGGCCCCGCCGCGGCCTGTTCTTCGGCGTGCTCCTCGGCATGGAACAGGGAGCCGAGCCCGTCGACCAGGATGTAGGTCATCACGCCGAGGATGCCGGCCAGCAGCACGGTGGACCGGTCGTCGTCGGCCGCGATGAATTCCGCCGCGATGACGATGCCGCCCAGGGTGAGCACCACCGCCAGCATGTCGAGTTTGCCGAGCTTGGCCAGCGGGCGTTCGATCCAGCCCAGCCAGGTGACCTCGCGCTCCTCGAGGATGAAGTTGAAGAACAGCAGCAGCAGGAACGCGCCGCCGAAGGCCGCGATCTGCGGGTGCGCGTCGGTGAGCAGCTTCTCGTAGGAGGGGCTGCCGTCGGCGAAGGTGAGGGCCCCGTCGGCGGGTGGGTTCATGGCCAGGTCGAAGGCGCGAGCCGGGCTGAGCCCCGCGGTGATCCACACGATGGCCAGCGGAAACACCAGGCGCATACCGAAAACCGCGATGACGACGCCGACGGTGAGGAAGATCCGTTGCCAGAACTCGCTCATCCGCTGCAGGATGCTGGCATTGATCACCGCGTTGTCGAAGGACAGCGAGACCTCGAGGACGCCGAGGATGGCGCACAGCAGCAGGGCCGTGGGACCGCCGTACACGAGGGCCGCGAGCAGCGACAGTACGGTGACGATGATGGAGAGGCCGAATATTCGCACCGCAGCGGGCCTTTCGTTGTGCCGGGTCGTGGACGGGGCGGGCGGACACACGAAGAGGGCTCGTGCGACCGAGCCCTCTTCGTGTCGCTAGTTGTTCGATTCAGACATTGACGCCGAAGTCGCGAGCGATGCCCGCGAGGCCGGACGCATAGCCCTGGCCGATCGCACGGAACTTCCACTCACCATTGTTGCGGTAGAGCTCGCCGAACACCATGGCGGTCTCGGTGGACGCGTCCTCGGAGAGGTCGTAGCGGGCCAGTTCGGCGCCGTTGGCGCGGTCCACGACCCGGATGTAGGCATTGCGAACCTGGCCGAAGCTCTGGCCGCGCGAGTCGGCATCGTAGATCGACACCGGGAAGAAGATGGACTCGATGGCCGGCGGGGTGTTCGCCAGGTCGACATTGATGACCTCGTCGTCGCCCTCGCCCTCACCGGTCAGGTTGTCGCCGGTGTGCACGATGGTGCCCTCCGGGGACTGCAGGTTGTTGAAGAAGATGAAGTGCTTGTCCGACAGCGCCTTCTTCTCCGCGCCGGTCGCGATGGCGCTGGCGTCCAGGTCGAAGTCGGTGCCGGTGGTGGTCCGGACGTCCCAGCCGAGGCCGACGGCGACCTGGGTCAGGTTCGGAGCCTGCTTGGTCAGTGAAACGTTGCCGCCCTTGGACAAACTGACACCCATTGCGGGAATCCTTCCGTTGTAGCGCGTTTGAAGTGTTTCTTGGCTAACGGCGTGTCCTGCGTGTCGGTTCCGCCGCCTCGACAGTAATGGTTTTCCCAAGTCTTTGGTAGGGAAGGGTCAACCCTGGCGTGCGGAAGCAACTGTCATATGACAGATTTTCACAACCCTTTGCCGTTGTCGCCCCGACGAGCCGCTTCTCCTACCATCGGGGGCGTGGCAGGCCGTCGACGCGGATGGTTCCGGGCACCCCGGAACAACGAATGGGTGCAGCAGGCCCGGCAGGTACTGACGACCGCATTCCTGGATATGGACCAGCGGCAGACCATTGCCGAGGCCGCCGTCACGGCATCCGCCGCGCTGTTCCCCGAGCGCGGCATGGCCGCGCGCTGGGAACCGGTGCGCGCCCGCTGCTATGACGCCTCGGGCGCCTACCTCGCCCTCAACGACCGCCTGGAGCAGGCCGAACGCGAGGACGGCGGCCCGGTCGCCCAGCCCGAGATCGACACCGTCATCCGGAGACTCGCCGACGCCGCGCGCGGGGTCGACGAGTTCTACCGGGGCAATCAGCCCCACCTCGAGCATGCGGTCGCGGTGTACGGCTCGGTGCCGCAACTGGTCTCGCAGGTGCGGGCGCAGGCGGCACAGCTGCGGCAGGCCGCCGACGCCTCGCCCCACGCCGCCTACCCCTCGATCCGGCAATGCGCGGCCGCCGTGGATGAGGGACTGCTCACACTCGAGGCCGCGGTGGCCACCGGCGCCGGCGGCGCCACCCGCGACGCCGCCACCCGGCTCGAGACGCTGAACCGCGACCTGTCCACCGCCCTGGAAGCCGCACCCGGCAAACAGCATTCGGCCACCACCGCCCTCGCCTCCGCCGCCACCCGGCTCGACGCCGCTCGCAACCGCCTGGACCGCATCGCTCCGGCCATGTCGGCGCTGCTGCGGGAATTCGCGGCTGCGTCGTCGAACGATTTGGCCAACAATGAGCGACAAGCCCGGGAGGCCGTCGCGGCCGCCGACGCGGATCTGGCCCGCGCCCGGGCCGCCCTGGCCAACCACGACCCGGAGGACGCGCTCGACCTGACCACCACCGCCCGCGCCCACCTCGCCACCGCCGAGGAGCGCGCCGAGACCGTGACCGATCGGCTCGCCCTGCTGCGCGCGGTCCGCGACCAGCCGGCCGAGCGCGCCAAGGCCGTCCGCTTCAAGCTGCGCGACGCGCAGATGCTCGCGGTCAACAAAGGCGTGGTCCCGCAATGGGGTTCGGTGCTCGACGCCCAGGCCGAACGCCTGGATCGCGCGAGCGCGGGCCTGACCGGACGCCACCCCGACTACTGGGCGTACGTGTCCGAACTCGACGCCATCTCCGCGTTCGTCGCCGGAGTGGTCGAGCGCATGCGAAATACCGACAGATAGACCGAAAGTCAGCAGGAGGACGACCGCGACGATGACCGCGATGATCACCAGCGATCCGGATGTCGCCCCGGTCTCCCTGCGGAAACGCTTCCCACTGCGGCATTTCCGGCAGGTGCCGGGCCCGGAGCTGCGGCGGCTGTTCCACCGGCTGCCCGAACCCTTCGGCGGCTCCGTCGACCGCCACCTGCTGGCCATGGCGCTGGGCGCGACCCTGTACGTGCCCGCCACCCGGCCCGATCTGACCGCCACCATCCTGCGCCGCGCCGAACGCGGCGTGTGCTCGATGGTCATCGACCTCGAGGACGCGGTCGCCGACCACGCCGTCGAAGCCGCGAAATGGCAGGCCGCCCGGACCGTCGACGAACTGGCCGGCAGCGGCGAGGCCTACCCGCTGCTGTTCGTGCGGGTCCGCGACCCGCACAGCATCGGCGAGATCGCCGAGCGGCTCGGGCCCGGGGCGGCGGCGCTCACCGGCTTCGTGCTGCCCAAATTCGACAGCTCCTGCGCGGCCGACTACCTGCACGCACTGGGCCTGGCCGCACAGCGCCTGGGCCGCACCGTCTTCGGGATGCCGGTGCTGGAATCCCCCGTCCTGGTGCATCGCGAGAGCCGCGACCGTGAACTCCGCCGCATCGGCGCGCTGCTCGCCGAGCACCGCGAACGGATTCTCGCCGTGCGGATCGGGGCCACGGACATGTGCTCCACCTTCGGGATTCGCCGCGACCGCGACCTCACCATCTACGACGTGCGCGTGGTCGCCGACGTGATCGCCGACATCGTCAACTACCTGGGTCGCGCCGACGGCACCGGCTTCACCATCACCGGACCGGTCTGGGAGTACTTCGCCGACCACGCCCGCATGTTCCGGCCGCTGTTGCGCACCTCACCGTTCGCCGAGGTGGACGCCGTCCCCTTCCGGCAGTCGCTGGTCAGCCGCGATTTGGACGGGCTGCTGCGGGAGATCACCCTGGACCGCGCCAACGGGATCCAGGGCAAGACCGTCATCCACCCCTCGCATGTGGCCGTCGTGCACGCCCTCTCGATCGTCACGCACGAGGAATACGCCGATGCCGTCGACATCCTGAGCACCGCCGCGGGCGGTGTCGCCGCCTCCGAGTACCGGAACAAGATGAACGAAATGCGCCCGCACCGCAGCTGGGCGCACCAGATCATGCTGCGCGCCAAGGTCTTCGGCGTCGCCAATCAAGGAGTCTCCTTCGTGGACCTGCTCAAGGCCCTGGTCGAATCGTGACCGCCGATCCCGCCCTACCCTGGGCCACCCGGCACCTCGGGCTCACCCTCCGCCACACCGATTCGGCACTGCTGGAACCCGATTGGCGCATTGACACGCTCGTCGAACCCGGCCTGCGCCGCAATCCCCGCCGCGCGCACCTGCTGGTCTCGACCGTGCTGGGGAAACATCTCCCCACCGACCCGCATCGCGTGCTCGACGCGGGCAACCGGCTCGGCGACCTGGTGCGCGAGCTGCTCGCGGGAGATGCTGCGCCGCAGCCGGTCACTGCCGCGGTGGTGCTGGGCTTCGCCGAAACCGCGACCGGACTCGGCCACACCGTGGCGGCCCGCCTCGGCGCGCGGTGCTACCTGCACTCCACTCGCCGCGACGTGCCCACCGCCGAGACCCTCGCCGGTTTCGAGGAGGGCCACTCGCACGCCACCTCCCACCTGCTGCAGCCGATGCCGGCCGCGATCTTCCACAACGACCTGCCCATGGTGCTCGTCGACGACGAGATCTCCACCGGCGCAACCGCTCTGGACGCCATCCGGGCCCTGCATGCGCACACTCCCCGCAGCCACTACATCCTGGCCTCGCTGGTGGACATGCGCACCGAGGCCGACCGCCGCGCCTTCAACACCGCGGCCGCCGAACTCGGGGCCCGCATCGACACCGTCTGCCTGGCCAGCGGCAGCACCCGCCTGCCGGCGGGCCTGATCGACGCCGTCACCGCGCTGCCCGAACCGGTACTCAACCCGATCGCGGATCGCACCGGCGCCTGCCTCCGCGTCGAACTGCCTTGGCCGCAACAGGTTCCCGAGGGCGGCCGCCACGGTTTTCTCGACTCGGATGCTGCGCCCTTCGATGCGGCGCTCACCCACGCGGTGGCCGAGCTGACCGGTGCCCTCGCGACGGTGACCGATGCGACGGACCCTCGGCGCCCCGTGATCGTCATCGCCCACGAGGAACTCATGTACCTGCCGCTGCGTATCGCCGCGGCCCTGGCAGACAGTGGAATCCCCACCCGGTACCAGACCACGACGCGCTCCCCCGCCTACGTCCTGGACGAGGCGGGCTACCCGCTGCGCCGCGGATTCCGCTTCACTGCACCAGAACTCGGTGAGGAAGGCCCGCGCTTCCTCTACAACGCGCGCTGGCCGGGCACCGAGCCCGCCGCCGACCCGATCCTGCTCGTCATCATCGACCGCCCCGCGGACACCGAAAAGCTCACGACTGCCGGTGGACTCGTCGATGTCCTGACCGCATCGGGCGCGGATGTGCTGCTGGCCGTGCTCCCCGACGCGGACCCCCGCACCCTCGCCGCCGCCCGCTCGGGCCGCGCGCAGGAGCTGCCGGAACCGTTGTACGGGCCGGAGTTCGGGTCGTATGCGCGGGACGAGGTGGCGTGGCTGTTGACCGATCTGTCCGGGGTGGCGCTGGAAGCCGATGTGGCGGAGCGGGAACGGCGGATTCAGGCGGGGGTGGCGCATTACGCGGAGTCGCTGCCGGTGGAGTATCAGCCGGACGCGGCGTATCGGGAGTTGTTCGAGCGGGTGCTGGCGGAGAGCGCCGAGCGGCTGGCGCTGGCGGTGGCGGCCGTGTCGGAGTTGGTGATCAGCGAGCGGGGTCGCGACGTGGTGCTGGTGTCGCTGGCTCGGGCCGGGACGCCGGTGGGGGTACTCATGCGGCGCTGGCTGGGAAGCCGGGGGATCGAGGTTCCGCACTACGCGGTGTCGATCGTCCGGGATCGGGGGATCGACGCGACCGCGCTGGATTATCTTGCCCGGCATCATGATCCGGCGCAGGTCGTGTTCGTGGACGGGTGGACCGGCAAAGGCGCGATCACCCGGGAACTGACCGCCGCACTGGATGCCCATCACGCGGCGGGCGGGGCGCGGTTCGACCCCGACCTCGCGGTGCTCGCGGATCCGGGCAGCTGTGTGCGGACCTACGGCACCCGCGACGACTTCCTGATCGCCTCGGCCTGCCTGAATTCCACTGTGTCGGGACTGGTTTCGCGCACTGTGCTCAATGCCGGCCTGATCGGGCCGGGACAGTTCCACGGGGCCAAGTTCTATCGCGAGCTCACGGGCCAGGATGTGTCCGCCCATCTGCTCGACACCGTCAGCGCCTGCTTCGACCGGGTGCGGCCGCTGGTGGACGCGCGAGTACGCGACCTGCGAACCGCCGACCGGACCCCGACCTGGGCGGGCTGGGAGTCGGTGGAGCGGGTACGGGCGGCATACGGGATCTCCAGCGTGAATTTCGTGAAACCCGGTGTGGGAGAGACGACCCGGGTGCTGTTGCGCCGGGTGCCGTGGCGGGTGCTGGTGCGGGATCCGCACGCGGCGGAACACGCCCACATCCGCCTGCTCGCCGCTGCACGCGGCGTGCCGGTCGAGACGGTGCCGGATTTGGCGTATGCCTGTATGGGCTTGATCAAGGAAGTGAAGGGGTAGCCGGTGCGGCAGCACGGGATGATGGTGGCGACGGATCTGGATCGCACGGTGATCTACACGCGGGCGGCCTTCGGGAACACCGAACCGGACACGGTGTGTGTGGAACACCATGAGGGACAGCCGCTGTCGTACATGACGGTCGTCGCGGCGCAGCGGCTGAGCCGGCTCGCGTCGGCGGCGGCCGTGGTTCCGGTCACCACCCGCACCATCGAGCAGTACCACCGGGTCCGGCTGCCCGGCGGGCCCCTGCCCTACGCGGTCACCAGCAATGGCGGCACCATCCTGCGCAACGGGCTCCCCGACCGGCGCTGGCGTTCCGCGCTGGACGCCCGGGTGCGCGCCGAATGCGCCACCCTGATCGAGGTGCGCACCGAACTGCGTGCGCGCGTGGACGAATCCTTCGCCCTGCGCCTGCGCGAGGCCGACGACCTGTTCTGCTACCTGGTGGTGGACCCGCAGCGGGTGCCCGCCGGCTTCCTCGCCGACTGGGACGCCTGGTGCCGCCCGCGCGGCTGGACGGTCTCCCAGCAGGGCCGCAAGATCTACACCATGCCCGCGCCGGTCTGTAAGAGCCGCGCGGTGCAGGAGGTACGCCGCCGCCTGCTCGACGCCGGCGAACTGCATCCCGAGTCGCGCCTGCTGGCCGCGGGCGACGGTGCGCTCGATGCCGAGATGCTGCGCACCGCCGACGTCGCCATCCGGCCCCGCCACGGCGAACTGGAACAGCGGAACTGGAACCACCCGCGCGTGGCCGTCACCGCGGCGTCGGGCATCCGTGCCGCGGAGGAGATCCTCGACTACTTCCTGCGGGTCCGGTCCTGATCAGCGCCAGCCGGCCAGCAGGGTGTTCGCCGCCTCGGTGAGGGCGCGCTGCAGGAACGGGCCGAAACTGACTCGCGCCACGCCGAGTTCGGCGAAGTAGGCGGGCGAACCCTGATCGGGCAGGCCGATGGCATTGACCGGTAACGGCAGTTCCGAGGTCAGCGTGCGCTGCACGTCCGGCTCGTGCCGCCCCACCGGGTACAGCACGTCCGCGCCCGCCTCGGCGGCCAGCCGCAGCCGGGTGAGCGCGCTCTCCAGCCGCTCCTCCGGGGCGCCGGTGTCCGGGCGCAGGAAGACGTCGGTGCGGGCGTTGATCACCACGTGCACGCCGGTGGCGTCCGCGGCGGCGCGCAGCTCGGCGACCAGGTCGGCATGCTCCTGCGGGGTACGCAATCGCCCGCCCTCGCTGTGTACGGAGTCCTCGAGATTGAAACCGATCGCGCCCGCCTCGAGCAGGCCCTCGACGATCCGGGAGGGCTTCTCGGCGTAGCCGGATTCCAGGTCGACCGACACCGGAATGTCGACGGTGGCGGTGATCTCCCTTACCCGGCCCAGCACGTCGGCGAAGGTCATGCCCTCCTGGTCGGGCTTGCCCATGGAATCGGCGAGCGGGTGGCTGCCGATGGTGAGCGCCCCGAATCCGGCGTCCTGCACCAGCTTCGCGGACCAGGAATCCCAGACCGTCGGCAGGATCACCGGATTCCCGGGCTGGTGCAGGGACAAAAACGTCGTGGCTTTCTCAGCGAGGCTGGTCATGATCTCGATTCTCGGTCAGGGCGCGGACTTTGGCGACCGCCCGCGCCGCTTCGGGCCCGGTCGCGCTGACTTCCAGCCGCTGGCCGGGATGCACGCCGAGGGTGAGCACCCGGGTCAGGCTGTCGCCCGGGACCGGACCGGCGCCGGTGGTGGCATTGCGCAGGGCCACCACCGCCTCGACCTCGCGCAGGGCCGAGACCAGCTCGGCGGCCGGGCGGGCGTGCAGGCCGTGTTCGTTCGTCACCTCGATGATTTCGGTGATCGCCGAATCATCCACAGGCTGCACAGCTGTGGATGACTGTGGATCGCCGGCGAGGCCGGTGCCGGCGGAGTCGCCGAGCTGCGCGCGTTTGGCGGCCAGGGCGTTCCCGGCCTCCCGCGCGACCGCGTCCAGATCGCCGCCACCACCGGCCGCGGCCAGCGCCGCCACCAGGCCCTCGACCAGCGGTCCGGCGGAAAGCCGCACGGCGACGGGGGATTCGAGCAGATCCAGCGCGGTCTCGGCGGACAGCACCGCGCTGCCCAGATCCATCAGCACCAGGACGCCGTCCCCGGAATCGGCAGCGGTGATCGCCTCGGCGACAGCGACGGCGTCGGTACCGAATTCGGTATCGGACAGTCCCGCCGCGATCCGGACGGCCACGCCCTGATCGGGCAGCAGCCCGGCGGCCAGCGCCACCGCCGCCTCGGCCAGCGCCCGGCTGTGCGAGACCACCACCAGTCCGATCATCGCAGCGCCTGTCCGGCGGCCCGGACCAGCAGCGCCGCACTGGTAGCACCCGGATCCTGGTGTCCCGCACTGCGTTCGCCCAGATACGAGGCCCGCCCCTTGCGCGCGACCAGCGGCGTGGTGGCGTCCCGCCCGGCCTCCGCGGCGATCACGGCGGCATCGAGAGCCTGCTGTGCCGACCCGCCGCCGGCCACTTGCTTCTCGAGGACGTCGGCCGCTGGTCCCAGCGCATCCACCATGGTCTTGTCGCCGGGCTCGGCCTTGCCGCGCGCGATCACACCGTCCAGCCCGGCCCGGAACGCGCGCGCGAAATCGGCTATATCGGAACCACTTTCGATCGCCGCGGCGAAGCGAAGGAAGAACGTCCCGTACAGGGGACCGCTGGCACCGCCGATGGTGCGGATCAACACCATGGCGGTCTGCCTGCAGATCTCCCCGGGGCTGCCCGGAGTCGAATCATCCAGCGCCGCAACGGCGGCCGCCATGCCGCGTTGCATATTCGTGCCGTGATCGGCATCGCCGATCGCCGCGTCCAGCGCGGTCAGCTCGGTGGCGTTCTCGTTGACCAGCGCCGCGAAATCGCGCACCCACGCGGCCGCGTCCACCGCCGCCATCAGATCCCCCACCGCAGCGCCGGAGTCCGCACGGGCGCATCCCACAGCGCCGTCAGCTCCTCGTCCAGCCTGGTCAGCGTGATCGAACAGCCCGCCATTTCGAGCGAGGTGATGTACGGGCCGACCAACGAGCGCTCGACGTGGATCCCGTGCCCGCGCAGGATCTGCGACACCTCGTCGAACATCACATACAGCTCGATGAGCGGCGTCCCGCCCATCCCATTGAGGAAACACAGCACCCGATCACCCTGTGCGAAGGGCAGATCCGCGAGGATCGGCTCCAGCAGCATCTGCGCCACATCCCGTGCCGGGGCCAGCGGCACCCGCACCCGGCCGGGCTCGCCGTGGATGCCGACGCCGATCTCCATCTCGTACTCGCCCAGCTCGAAGGTCGGATGCCCGACCGCCGGGACCGTGCACGAGGTCAGCGCCATGCCCATGCTGCGCGACCGCGCGTTCACCGCCTCCGCGACGCGCGCCACCTCCGCCAGCGGCCGGCCCTGTTCGGCGGCCGCGCCCGCCATCTTCTCCAGGATCACCGTGGCACCCACCCCGCGCCGCCCGGCGGTGTACAGGCTGTCCTGCACGGCCACATCGTCGTTCACCACCACCGACCGCACCTCGGTACCGGTCTCGGCGGCCGCCAGCTCTGCGGCCATCTCGAAGTTCATGACATCGCCGGTGTAGTTCTTCACGATGTGCAGCACACCCGCCCCGGCGTCCACCGCGGCGGTGGCGGCCTGGATCTGATCGGGCACCGGCGAGGTGAAGATCTCCCCCGGACAGGCCGCGTCCAGCATGCCGAGCCCGACGAACCCGCCGTGCAGCGGCTCGTGACCGGAACCGCCGCCCGAGACCAGGCCCACCTTGCCCGGAACCGGCGCGTCTCCACGCACCACGATGCGCTGTTTCACATCCACCCGCAGTTCGGGATGCGCCGCGGCCAGTCCGCCCAGCGCGGCAGCCACCACCTCGGCCGGACCATTGATGAGCTTCTTCACCGAATTCTCCCCTCGGAAGGCCGGTTCGGGTCCCTGCGAGCCAGACTCGCACCGCCGGTGCGGCTTTGGTGGCGATTCCGGCTAATGCTGTGGCTCGGCCGGCTCCTCCAGCGTGCGGGCCAGCTCGATATCGGTTACCAGCTGCACCATCAGATCCCGCAATTCGCAGTCGGGCAGGTGCTCGGCCGCGAATTCGAACGGCTCGGAGACGTCCAGCCCGCCCTGGGTGGCGGCCAGGATCACCCAGGGAATCCCCACCTCGGCCACCCCGAGCCGCTCCCGGATCAGGTCGGTGGTGTCGTCCACCAGGTCGGCCCGGGCGGCCACCGCGGCCGTCATCTGCTCGTCCAATTCGGCGCGGCGGCGCTCCAGCAGCCCGGCATCGGCGCCCGCCTCCTGCATGGGAGTGGTGCGCACCGACCCGTCCTCGTAGACCTGGAAGCCCTCGTTCACGCAGATGGTGCCCAGTTTCACCTCGGCGTCGGCCAGTTCGGGCAGGGTGCGCAGGCAATCCAGCACCGCGTCCAGGGCCGCCACCAGGCGGTCGCGAATATCGCGGCGGCGCACCAGCTCCCGATCGGCGTCCTCCCGCTCGGACAGCACCTGCTCGACCGCGCGGCCGATCTGAAAGGCCATGGCGGTGGACTCGGGGGCCCAGCCGCCGCTGGGGACGTACTCGCCACGTTTGGGGGTGATGGTGTCCAGGAAGGCGTTCACGGCATCGAGCAGGTCGCGCAGCTGGTGTCGGGACACGGCGGGGTGCCGGAAGGCTCGCAGATACTGTTCGTGCGCTTCCGCGGGATCGACCGCACCGTCGCTCACCCAGCCGATACTGCCACGCCGTCCGGGCATCCCCGGACACCACCGCAACCACGCCGCGGGTCCGTGTCGCCATGTTCTCGTAGAGTGGCAACGACAGCACCGACAACGAAGGGTCGATCTTGTCCGCAGTTTTGGTGAAGGGCCAGAACGGCCCTCTGAGCGTCCATGATCTGGTGATCAGCGTGCAGGTGGCCGCACCGGCCGACCTGTCCGCACTGCTGGTCACCACCGCCGGCACGGTGCGCTCCGATGCCGATTTCGTGTTCTTCAACCAACCCTCCGGGCCCGGTGTGACCCTGCGGCCGGGCCCACCCGGTCGGCCCGCCGTCCTCGCCGTGTCGCTGGACGCGATTCCCGCTGATATCGAACAGCTTCGGGCCGTCATCACCCTCGACGACGCCACCGCCAGCTTCGGGCAGCTGTCCGTGCCGGTCGCGCAGGTCAGCGATGCGGCCGGAAACGCGTTGTACGAGTACCGGATCGAGGGCCTCAGCAGCGAATCCATCGTCATCGCACTGGAGTTGTACCGGCGCCAGGGCGGATGGAAGGCCCGCGCCGTCGGACAGGGCTACGCGGGCGGATTCGCCGCGCTGGTCACCGACCACGGCGTCCAGGTGAACGAGGCCCCGCAATCCCCCGCACCGTCCCCGGCCCCGCCGCCCCCGCCCGCCCCGGAGCAGGTCGCGCCCGCGGCGCAGCAATTCACGTCCCCGCCACAGCAATTCGCGCCCGCGCCCGAGCAATTCGCGCCCGCGCCGAGCGGATACCCGGCCCCCGCGCCCACCGGCAACTACCCGCCGACCGGCGGCTACCCGCCGCCCGCGCCGGGACAGGGTTATCCACCGCCCACCGACCAGTACCCGCCGGCCGGGGGCTATCCGCCGCCCGCGCAATACGCACCGACCGGCGGCTACCCGCCGCCCGCACAGACCGAGCAGTACCAGCCCACGGGCGGCTACCCGCCGCCGACGGGCGCGGGGTATCCGCCTCCGGGACAGTCGTATCCGCCGCCACCCGCCTACCAGCAGCCCGTCGGCGACTATCCCCCGCCGGCCGGCGGTTACTCGCGGCCGGCGCAGGAGGACCGCGATCTGCCGGTCGGCCACGCCGTCAGCCTGGTCAAGGGCCAGCGCATCAACCTGCGCAAAGAAGGCGGCAGCGCACTGGGTTACGTGAAGATGGGCCTGGGCTGGGATCCGGTCAAGCGCGGCGGCATCTTCGGCAGCAAGTCCGTCGACGTGGACCTGGACGCCTCGGTGGTGCTCTTCGCCGACCACAGCCCCGTCGATGTCGTCTATTACGGCAGCCTCAACTCCAAGGACGGGGCCATCCGCCACCAGGGCGACAACCTGACCGGCGAGGGCGACGGCGACGACGAGGAGATCATGGTCGATCTCTCCCGCATCCCGGCCCAGGTCACCACGCTGCTGTTCATCGTGACCTCCTACAAGGGCCACACGTTCGAGCAGATCGCCAACGCCTACTGCCGCCTGGTCGACGCCGCCACCAATGCCGAACTCGCGCGCTACACCCTCGCGGGCGGCATGTCCTTCACCGCCATGGCGATGGCGAAGGTGTACCGCCCGGCCCCGGGCGCGGACTGGAAGCTCCAGGCCCTCGGTGAGGGATTCCAGGCCAAGCACCCCGGCGAGGCGGTGCCGCAGCTGGCCCGCTTCCTCTAGGGCACCGGCATCGGTTGCCTGGGCCGCAGCAACGGCGGCAACCAGGCATGCGAAGGATCCGGGGCGCGGTCGACGATGCCGCCCCCCGGATCGTCGGCGCCGTCGCGGCGCACCGGATCCTCATCGGGCCGGTAGATCTGCCGGATCACCAGGACGCACAACGCGATCACCGCCAGATCGCGCAGCACCACCGTGCCGGTGAACCACTGCTCGGGCAGGCCCTTGTGGTCCTGGCCCAGGTAATAGAACATGCGCGGCACCCAGACCAGGGCGTCGATCGTCATCCACGCCAACAGGATTCGCCGCTCCGGCAGCGCCAGCACCGCCAGCGGCACCAGCCACAGCGAATATTGCGGGCTCCACACCTTGTTGGTCAGCAGGAACGCCGCCACCACCAGGAATGCCAACTGCGCCAGGCGCGGCCGGCGCGCCGCGGTCAGACCGATCCAGCCGATGCCCGCGCAGGCCGCCAGGAACAGCAGCAGCGACACCGCGTTCAGCACCGTGGGCGCCTGCTGCGCGCTCAGTATCCCGTCGAAGCCGGTCCAGCCGGTGAACGAGGTGATCACGTTGTAGACCGAATCCGGGTCGGCATGCCGTTCGGTATTGAGCCGGAAGAACTCCCACCAGCCGTTCGGGTACAGCGCCGCGATGGGCGCGTTCACCGCCAGCCAGGTGATGGCCGCCGCCGCGATGGCCCCGCCCGCCGCGCGCAGCGGGCGGATGCCGCCCCACGCAGCCTCGTCCTCACCGAGTCGCTCGGCGCGGGCGCACAGGATCAGGATCGGCCCCAGCAGCAGCAGCGGATACAGTTTCGCCGCCCCGCCCAGGCCCAGCAGTATGCCCGCCAGCACCGGCCGCCGCCGCGCCCAGGCCAGCAGCCCGCCCGCCGCGAAAGCCGTTGCCAGCGTGTCGAAATTGGTGAACGCATGCACCAGCACCAGCGGTGACAGCGCCATCAGCGCGGCGTCCCAGACCCGCCGCCCGGCCGTCAATGCCGTCGCCCAGATGGTCGCCAGCCAGGCCAGCGACAGCCCGATGGCCACCACATCGAAGTAGATGACCACCTCGAGCGCCTTGTGTCCCGGCAGCGGGGACAGCTTCCACGCCTTGGCGATTCCCATGGACACGTACTGGTACAGGCCCGACAGCACCGGATACTCCATGTACCGGACCTGCGGGCGGCCGTCGGGGAACTCCACCCACTGCTTCTTGTACGGGAAGGCGCCCTCGTTGAGATGCTCGGCCCCGTACAGCGGCACGGTGTCGGAGTAGCACATGGCGATGTACTGGCGGCCGTTGTTCCAATCCAGGCCCATGACACCGTTGGCGTCGGGCCGCTGCTGGATGCAGCCCGCCTTGCCGAACCAGCTGAACGCCAGGAACAGCACCGCGAACGCCATCAGCACCCGCATGGGAGTCCAGAAACGCACCCGGCCGATCACCGCGTGGTCGCCGACCGGCCCGCCGATCAGATCGCAGAGCTGCGCGGTCAGCGTATCGGTGCGACTGGGCTTGTCCCGGTCGTCGGCCGACCGCAGATCGGCCGCCAGCGGTTCCGGCGACTCGTAGACCACCGGCGTATCGCGCTGTGCGCCAGCATCTTCCACTCCAGCTGCCTCCCCCGGCTTCAGCGCGTCACCGGCCGGCGCGCCCGAGGCGCCCGGCCGGTGCACCAGTTCCTGCTCGATCACGGCAGCAGGTTACCGAGTCTGCTGCCGTCCGTTGCCGTTGCCGGTCCCATTGCCGTTTCCATAGCCGCCGTTCGGTGCGGTCGTCGGTGTCGAACCGTCGGCGGGCGCCACCGGCTGACCCGGCATCGGACCGGTCCCATTGCCGTTCCCGTTGCCATTGCCATTGCCCTGATCCTGGGTCTCCGGCTGGGACTGCCGCTGGTTCTGCGGATTCGGCGCCAGCCCCGGAACCGGAATCGACCACGGCAGACCCGGAATCGGCATCTGGCTGGTGGTGATCACCGGCGGCGCCACCTGCTGCTCGGTGGTCGAGGGCGCGGTGTACGGCGCCGACCACGACGGCACACCGGCCTGACCGCCGATCACGGCCGGCTTGGGGAAGTTCTCGTTGGGCGTGCCCTTGAGGGCGCCGTCCATGGTGGCCTTCCAGATGTCGGCCGGCAGACCCGAGCCGTAGATCATGCCGCCGCTGGCATTGCGCAGCGCGTCACCCTGATCGGTACCCACCCAGACCGCGGTCGACAGCGACGGGGTGAAGCCCACCATCCAGGCGTCGCGGTTCTCGTTGCTGCCGTCCTTCTGGTTGGTACCGGTCTTGGTGGCCGAGAGGCGGCCGCCGGAGAGCTGGTGGTTGCGCGACCACGCCGCGATGGGCTTCATCGCGTCGGTCACGTTGTCCGCCACCGCTGCCGAGACCCGCTGCTCACCCGCGGTCTCACCGCGATCCAGCAGCACGGTGCCGTCGGAGGCGACGACCTTCTGCACGAAGTGCGGCGCGTGATACATGCCCGAGGCGGCCAGGGTGGCGTACGCGGAGGCCATGTCCAGCGTGCGCACCCGGTACTGGCCCAGCACGATGCCGTTGTTGGGCGGGCTGCCGTCCGGCTCGACCAGCGTCTTGCCCACGCCCGGAATGGTGTCCGGGATACCGAGCTTGTGCGCCATATCGGCGATCTTCTGCGGGCCGTTGCCCGTCATGTCCAGCTCCATACGGTAGAAGCTGGTGTTCAGCGAGCGCTTGAGCGCCTCGGCGATGGTGCACATACCGCACTGCTCGCCCTCGACGTT
This sequence comes from Nocardia sp. NPDC059229, assembly GCF_042754165.1. Taxonomy (NCBI): domain Bacteria; kingdom Bacillati; phylum Actinomycetota; class Actinomycetes; order Mycobacteriales; family Nocardiaceae; genus Nocardia; species Nocardia sp. NPDC059229. The sequence goes on along the minus strand of NZ_JBHZAK010000007.1, from coordinate 74,070 downwards.
GGTGATCGTGATGCCGTGCACGGTGACCGGCGAGGAGTCGTACAGCGTCGAGAGCGGCTTGCCCATCTCCAGGTTCTCGGCCAGACCGAACACCTTGAACGAGGAGCCCGGCGGCAGACCCTGATTCGCGTAGTCCAGGCCCTGGCCGTCGGAGCCGCCGTAGTAGGCGCGCACCGCACCGGTCTTCGGATCCACCGACGACAGCGCGGCGCGCAGCTTGTCGGGTTCGCCGTCCATCACCTTGGTGACCGCGTCCACGGCAGCCTGCTGCGCCTTGGCATCGATGGTCGTGGTGATCTGCAGGCCCTCGGTGTTCAGATCGTGCTCGGTGATGCCGGCGGCCTCGAGCTCCTTGAGCACCTGGGTCTTGATCAGGCCCTCCGGCCCCGAGTCCAGCGTCTTGTCCTTCTGCGCCTGCGCCGCCGGAATCACCGTGGGGTACTGCATGTTCGCGCGGTCCGTCGCGGGCAGGTTGCCGCCGTCGACCATGCCGTCCAGCACGTACTTCCAGCGCGCCTGCGCCCCTTGCGGATTCTTCTCCGGATCCAGGTTCGACGGCTGCTGGATGGTCGCGGCCAGCACCGCGCCCTCGGCCACCGACAGGTCCTGGACCTTCTTGTCGAAGTACGCCTTGGACGCGGCGTCGATACCGTAGGCGCCACGGCCGAAGTAGATGGTGTTCAGGTACGCGGCCAGGATCTGATCCTTGGACCACTGCTTGGCCATCTTGGCCGAGATCACGAGCTCGCGCAGCTTACGGGTCAGCGAGTGCTCGTTACCGACCATCGCGTTCTTCACGTACTGCTGGGTGATCGTCGAACCACCACCGGCGTCGGTGTTGCCGGTCAGCTGACCGACGAACGCGCGGCCGAAGCCCTGAATGGAGAAGCCCGGGTTGGTGTAGAAGGACCGGTCCTCCGCGGCGATCACCGCATTGCGCACGTGCGGCGGGATCTGGTCGATCGTGACGTCGGTGCGATTGCCTTCCGGCGGAATGACCTTCGCCAGCACCGACGTGCCGTCGCTCATGAACATGGTGGCCACCTGATTGTTCTTCAGGTCGCCGGGCTGCGGCACGTTCACCGTCGAATACGCGTACAGGAACACCGAACTCGCCAGCCCGAGCACCAGCGCCATGCCGATGTAGACCAGGCGCCGGGCCAGCCGCCAATACGAGGTCTTGCGGGAGCCCTTGCCGCCCTGGCCGCCGCCTCCGCCGGAGCCGCCACCGGGCCGCCGCGGCGGCGGACCCGAGGGGGTGCCGCCCTGCGCGCGCCGGGCCGCGGGCTGCGCGCCCGACGGCGGACGGGTGCGGTCCTCGGCCGGGCGCGGCCGGGTCCCGGTGCCCGCGCCGGAACGCACCGCACGATCGTCGATCCGCTGGGTGCGGTCGGAGGTGGCCGCCCGCGAGAGGTGATTCGGAACCGCCTGGCGCGCTCCGGTATTCACCCGCTCGTTCGGGCCGGAATTGGGAAGGTTGCGTGTCGCATCCGGATTGCCGGGACGCTGGGGCGGCGGCCCCGGACGCCGCGGCGGCTGACCGCCCTGCGGCGCGGGTCCGCGCTGCGGCTGCCCGTTGGGTCCGCGCGGCGGCATACCACCGGGACCGCCCGCGGGTCCGCGCTGCGGGACACCATTCCCCGGCGCGGGACGTCCCGCGGGCTGACGTGCCCCAGGCGGCGGTCCTGCCGGTCTCGCTCCACCTCCCTGCGCTTGCGGCGGGTAGCCGCCGGGGCCGGGTTGCGAACCGCCACGGGGGCGGCCGCCGTGCGGTCCGTCGTCATAGGGCGATGTCACAGCCTGGCTCTCCAATAACTAGGTCGATACGGTCCGGGTGGCTCGATGCGGTCACGCGCGTGCACCGCGGCGGGCAGGCTCCTGCCCGCTGTTCAGCAGTCGACGCGGCCTCTCACTCGGCGGCCGTGCGCCGGGCGCTGGTGCGCCGGCGGCGTGTCGGCGCCGGGGCCAGCCCCAGCACATACGACTGCACCAGATGGTTCCAACTACAGGTCCGGCACACCTCGACCACATGCACCGAGAACTCTTCCCGAGTCTCGGCCAACCGGACCAGTTCCTCCGGCGTGCGGGCGGAGCCCGCCACGGGACCGAGCCCGTCGCCGTAGACCCACGATACGAGAGTCAGCTGCTCCTTCCTGCAGATAGGGCATGTGACCTCGCTCCCCCGCCCATGGAACTTCGCCGCACGCAATAGGTACGGATTCGCATCGCACACTTCGGCGACGTCCACCCGGCCCGCGTAGACGTCGGCCAGCAGGGACCGGCGCCGGAGCGCATAGTCCACTACCTGCCGTTGTATTCGCACGGGACCCAGAGTACTTGCGGGCCCCCGGAGCCCGCACGCGCTGTTCCGCCTCCCTGGAACTTTTGCGGGCGGCCGGGAGCCGTCGGCACTGGTCACCCGTGCCGGCGGTTGGGTGCCAACCCGATCTCGGGGGGTACCCGGTGAGTTATTCCGATCGGGTGGAGATCGGTCGTCACGTTGGGATACGCCGCATGGCGCGTGCAAAATATATCGGCGCGATATAGTTTGGAACTGCATCCATCGGTTAGGTCTGAACAGAACAGTCAGGAGGTGAAGCCCGTGCTCGAGTTGGCAATCCTCGGGCTGCTCCTCGAATCACCGATGCACGGCTACGAGTTGCGCAAGCGGCTCACCGGTCTGCTGGGCCCGTTCCGGGCCTTCTCCTACGGGTCGCTGTATCCGACCCTGCGGCGCATGCAGTCCGACGGCCTCATCGCGGAGGAGAGTCCGCAGGGCTTGGCAACGCGCCGTGCGCGGCGGGTCTACAACCTGACCGACACCGGGCGGGAGCGGTTCGCCGAACTGCTCGCCGACACCGGACCACAGAACTACACCGACGACGGCTTCGGCGTTCATCTGGCCTTCTTCGGCCGCACCCCCGCGGAAGCGCGGATGCGAATCCTGGAGGGGCGGCGGAGGCAGGTCGAGGAGCGCCGAGAAGGACTGCGGGAAGCGATAAAACGCGCCAGCGGGCAACTGGACCGCTATACCCGCCAGCTCCATCAACTCGGTCTCGAATCAAGCGAGCGCGAAGTGCGCTGGCTCAACGAGTTGATTGCTGCGGAGCAATCGACGAAGGCGGCACCACAGAAAGAGGGAAATATCGGCCATGAGTGAGATCAACACCGAAGTTCGGGTGGCCATCGTCGGCGTGGGTAACTGCGCATCTTCCCTGGTTCAGGGCGTGCAGTACTACAAGGACGCGGACGAGAATTCGACCGTTCCCGGGCTCATGCATGTGAAGTTCGGTCCCTACCACGTCCGCGACGTGAAGTTCGTCGCCGCGTTCGATGTCGACGCCAAGAAGGTCGGCTTCGACCTGTCCGACGCGATCTTCGCCAGCGAGAACAACACCATCAAGATCTCCGACGTGCCGCCGTCGGGCATCACCGTGCAGCGCGGTCCGACGCTGGACGGCATCGGCAAGTACTACGCGCAGACCATCGAGCTGTCCGAGGCCGAGCCGGTCGACGTCGTCAAGACGCTGAAGGATGCCAAGGTCGACGTCCTCGTCTCCTATCTCCCGGTCGGTTCCGAAGAGGCCGACAAGTTCTACGCCCAGTGCGCCATCGACGCGGGTGTGGCCTTCGTCAACGCGCTGCCGGTGTTCATCGCCTCCGACCCGGTGTGGGCCCAGAAGTTCGTCGACGCCGGCGTGCCGATCGTCGGTGACGACATCAAGTCCCAGGTCGGCGCGACCATCACCCACCGCGTGATGGCCAAGCTGTTCGAGGACCGCGGCGTCGTGCTGGACCGCACCTACCAGCTCAATGTCGGCGGCAACATGGACTTCAAGAACATGCTCGAGCGCGAGCGGCTGGAGTCGAAGAAGGTCTCCAAGACCCAGGCCGTGACCTCCAACCTCGAGGGCCCGCTCTCGGGCAAGGTGTACGACCGCAACGTGCACATCGGCCCGTCGGACTACGTCGAGTGGCTCGACGACCGCAAGTGGGCCTACGTCCGGCTCGAGGGTCGCGCCTTCGGTGACGTGCCGCTGAACCTGGAGTACAAGCTCGAGGTGTGGGACTCGCCGAACTCGGCCGGCATCATCATCGACGCCGTGCGCGCGGCCAAGATCGCCCGTGACCGCGGCATCGGCGGCCCGGTCCTCCCGGCCTCGGCCTATCTGATGAAGTCCCCGCCGAAGCAGCTCGCCGACGACGTCGCCCGGGCCCAGCTCGAGGCGTTCATCATCGGGGCCGAGTAGGAACCCTGCAACGCAAAGGGCGGCATCGCGAATCGCGATGCCGCCCTTCGTCGTTCGATGTCAGTCGAGGGAGACGTAGACCTCGACCGAGGTGGGGCCGGTGTAGCGCTCGATCTCCGCGGTGTGGGAGCGGGTGATGGTGCCCGCGTTCTCGGCCTTGGCGACCTTCGCCCACGCGGTGCGCAGCAGGTCGTAAGGCTTGTCGGAGACAACGAATTTCGCGTAGCGGCCCGACGGGATGCGGGTCATCACATCGCCGGTGTCGAGGTCGGCCATGCTCGAAAGCTCGTATCCCAGAACGGCAACCGCGTGGTCGTTCTGGCCGATGTAGGCCGCGACGCGTTCGACGCTCTTCTCGCGGGCCAGGTAGCGGTCCCAGGTGAAGTTGACCAGGTCCAGGTCGCGGGCGGTGACCTCGCGGCCCGCCAGGGGAATGGTCAGCCCGCCGACCAGGAACTCATCCAGGGTGACGATTTCGAAGTCCACAGCTCCCCTACCCCTCCGCGCTCAGATCCAGCGCGACGAAAACCTCCACCGTCCGGTTGTCCGGATAGTGCTCGAAATCCCCGGTATAGGCGCGCACCAGGGTGCCGGCCGCCTCGAGGTCCCAGACCGTGCGCCAGATCGACACGATGGTGTCGCCGAGATTGTCGCCAGTGCGATTGAAGCGGGCGAATTTTCCGGCCGGGATACGGGCGAGTACATCGCCGGGCAATAGGTCGTCCGCCTTGTTGCATTCGTAGCCCACGATATGTGTCAGATACGAACCGATCTCGGGTGCGTGATCCACATAGGCGGTCGCCGGCGGGCCGGGCAGATCGCGTGCCAGATTACGTTTCCAAGCCTCCTCGACCTTCGCGCGGCGCGGCCCTTCGACCGCGAGTGCCGGACTGCGTAGCACCGTTCCGGCTACCAGCGTTTCGTGGCGTTCAACGACATTGAATTCCACCGGCGTCGCCCCTATGTCTCGTGCTGTCTCCGACCCCACCCTGCTCCCAACCCGCATCCTGCCACCAGCATTCGGAGTCGCTGAATCCGGTGGCGGCTTCCACAATATCCGCGGCCGCGCAGAGATGGGCAAGGAGGCGCGAAACATGATCATGCTCCCCCGCCTCTCCGAGACTTCAGCGCATCGCAGAGAGCCGCTGGCGTTGAGGACGCGTGCCGACGGTTGGAGCCGAATCCATTTTGGTCGTACCCGGTGAGTTACCCCGACCGTTGCGAAATCAGTTGGCGCCTTGGCATACGACTACGAACCACCTGGCTGGAAGCCGAACTTGGCCTAGCCCGGGACGGGGACGCTGAGGCCGGGGAAGATTTCTACTTGTTTGGGGGTGGGGGCTGGGGGGATGACGAGGACTGGTTGCTGTTGGGGGGACGGGGTGGGTGGGTTGAGAATGTCGTAATTGCCGTTGCCGGGGGGCGTTCCGGAGGGTGGGTCGGGGGGCTGGTTGGGGATCAGGTTGTTGGGGGTGGAATTGGGGAATTGGTCGATGGGGGTGCCGTCGAGGGCGGCGTCCATGGTTTGTTTCCACAGGTCGGCCGGGAGGCCGGCGCCGTAGATGGGGGCGCCGCGGGCGGTGCGGATGGGCTGGGACTGTTCGGTTCCCATCCAGACGGCGGTGGAGAGGGTGGGGGTGTAGCCGACCATCCAGGCGTCCTTGTTCTGGCCGGTGTCGCCGAGCTGGGTGGTGCCGGTCTTGGCGGCCGAGGGGCGGCCGCCGGCCAGGGTGTGGCCGTTGGAGTAGGCGGCAATGGGGAGCATGGCCTGGGTCACGGTGTCGGCGATCGAGGACTGGATGCGCTGTTCGGGTTTGTTCGGGTCGGCGCCCCGGTCGAGGAGGACACGGCCGTCGCCGGTCACCACCTTCTGGACGAAATAGGGGGCGCGGTAGGTGCCGGAGGCGGCGAGGGTGGCGTAGGCCGAGGCCATGTCGATGGGGCGCACCGAGTAGGCGCCCAGCACGATGGCGGGTAGCGGCGGGCCGCCGCCGTCCTCGGTGAGTGTCTTGCCGGGCACGCCCGGGATCTGTTCGGGGATGCCGGCCTGATGTGCCGCGTTCGCAATGGCTTTCGGGCCCTCGAACAGGGATTGGGCCAGCCGGTAGAAGCTGGTGTTGAGGGAGCGCTCGAACGCTTCGCCGAGGGAGCAGATGCCGCAGGACTCGCCGTCCACATTCTGGATATTCTCCCCATTGACGGTCAGGGTCGCGCTGTCGAGCCGGTACGACAGGGAAATGCCCTGCTCGAGTGCGGCCAGCACGGCGAAAGTCTTGAAGGCCGAACCGGTTTGCAGCGGGGCCTGCGCGAAATCGAAGCCGGTGCCGTCGGGTCCGCCGTAGTAGGCGCGCACCGCCCCCGAACGCGGGTCGATCGACACCACGGCGGTGCGCAGTTCGCCCGGCTGCCCGCCCAGTACCTTGCCGACCGCGTTCAGCGTGGCCTGCTGTGCTTTCGCGTCGATGGTCGTGATGATCTGCAGCGCACCGGTATTCAGCTCGCGTTCGCTGATGCCGGAGGCGCGCAGTTCGCGCAGGACCTGCGCGCGGATCAGCCCCTCGGGGCCGCGCGGGGTGCTGTCGTCCACCTGGGCGACCGGGACGACGGCCGGAAACTGGGTGGCGGCGCGGTCATCGCGGTTCAGTACCCCCATCTCGACCATGCCGTCGAGGACGTATCCCCAGCGGGCGCGCAGCTGATCGAGGTGGGTCTCCGGATCCAGCAGCGAGGGGGTGCGGATCACCGAGGCCAGCACCGCGCCCTCGGCCAGGGTCAGTTCGGGTGCGGGTTTGCCGAAGTACGCCTTGGCCGCGGCCGAGATGCCGTAGGCGCCGCGACCGTAGTAGATGGTGTTGAGGTAGGCAGCGAGGATGTCGTCCTTGCTCCATTCGCGGGCCATCTTCGCGGAGATGATGAGTTCGCGCATCTTGCGGCTCAACGTGCGTTCCGACGTCAGGAAGGCGTTCTTCACATACTGCTGGGTAATGGTGGAGCCGCCGCCCGCGTCGTCGCGGCCGAGCAGGTTGTCGCGGGCCGCGCGCAGGAAGGCGGCGGTGGAGAAGCCCGGATTGCGGTAGAAGTTGCGGTCCTCGGCCGACAGCACGGCCCGGCGCACCGGCAGAGGCACGTCGGACAGCGGCACCGGCACCCGATTTCCTTGCGGCGGAACGACCTTCGCGATCACCGTGGTGCCGTCGGAGCCGAGGATGGTAGCGATCTGGTTGGTCTGCACCGTATCCGGGTCCGGGATCTCGGCGCTCCAGTAGGCGATGCCCAGCAGGGTGGTCGGCATGATCACCAGGACCAGGAACACCGCCAGCAGCAGCCGCCGGATGCGCTGCCCGCGGGTGCGGGGCGGTTTCGGCGCGGGTTCGGGCTGGTCGGGATCCCGGGGCGGTTTCGGGCGGCGCCGGGGCCGGCTGTGCGGGTGGGGACGCTGCCGATGCGCTGCAGCGGTGGCCAGCTCGTTCCACCCGGCGGTGCTGGTCGATGATGCGGATCTTCCACGCCGCCTGCCGCGGGACGAGCTCACGAGCATCTCCTTCCGGAGCGTCGACAAAGCTTTCGAGACGGCCGCGACCACCCCGCGCGGCGGGACCAATGCTAATCGACGCGCCCGGACGGAGCGGGTAAGTGATTCGGGGACAACGGCCCCGAACCACCTACCCGGACACTCAGCTCTTGACGCCGCCGGCGGTGAGTCCGGAGATGATGCGGCGCTGGAACAGCAGCACCATGATGACCAGCGGGATGGTGACGATGGTGCCCGCGGCCATGATCGCGGTGTACGGCGGCACCAGCGGATCGTTGCCGGAGAAGCGGGCGATCGCCTTGGTCACGGGTTCGGTCTTGTCGCTGGAGAGCAGGGAGGCCAGCAGGTACTCGTTGACCGCGGCGATGAACGCCAGGATCGCGGTGGTGAACACCGCCGGCGCGGCCAGCGGCAGCATGATCAGCCGGAACGCCTGGAAGCGGGACGCGCCGTCGATGCGGGCGGCCTCCTCCAATTCCCATGGCAGTTCGGCGAAGAACGAGGCCAGGATGTACACCGTCATGGGCAGCACGAACGAGATGTTCGGGATGATCATGGCCTGGTACTGACCGATCCAGCCGATATTGGTGAACAGCTGGAACAGCGGCGTCACCAGCACGACGGCCGGGAACATGGAGGCCGAGAGGACCAGCCCGGACACCAGGTACTTGCCCTTGAAGGTCAGCCGCGCCAGCGCGTAGGCCGCCATCACGCCGAGGATCAGCGCGGCCGCCGTGGTGGCGCTGCCGATGATCACACTGTTGACCAGGGCCCGGCCGAAGTTGTTGCCGCGGCTGGTGTCGAAGGCGTTGCGGAAGTTATCGAGGGTGACGTGGGTGGGCCACGGGGTGTTGTCGAAGGTGTAGGCCGGATCGCGCAGGGCGGTGACGACCATCCAGTAGAAGGGGCCGAGCCCCCACACCAGCACGATCAGCGCGCCCACGTACACGCGCCCGGAGGACAGGCGTTTGGTCCACGAAACCGACTGCCGGATCGGCTTTTTCGGCTCGGCCACGACATCCTTCGTGAGTTCGATGCTCATCAGTGCGCCTCCCGCTGCTCTTCCTGGGTGCGAACGGCGTTCGCCCCCAGCACCTTCACCAGGAAGAACGCGACGGTGAAGATGAGCAGGAAGGTGATGACCGACAGCGCGGAGGCGCTGTTGGGCAGCGATTTCGATTCCGTCACCAGCATCGAGACGGTGCGGGTGGCGGCCAGGTTCCGCGTCATGATGGCGGGCAGGTCGTACAGGCGCAGCGCGTCCATGGTGCGGAACAGGACCGCCACCAGCAGAGCGGGTTTCAGCAGCGGCAGCGTGATGTTGACGAAGCGCTGCCACGCGGACGCGCCGTCGACCCGGGCGGCCTCGTAGACGTCCTCCGGGATCACCTGCAGGCCGGCCAGAATCAGCAGCGCCATGAACGGGGTGGTCTTCCACACGTCGGCGATGATGACCGCGAAGCGGGCGGGCCAGGCATCGGCGGTCCACAGGATGTGGGTGCCGAGCACCCGGTTGACCACGCCGTTGTACTGGAACATGAACTCCCACAACCGCGCTGTGACCGCGGTCGGGATGGCCCAGGGGATCAGCACGGCCGCGCGCAGCAGCGCGCGGCCCTTGAAGGTCTTGCCCATGATGACCGCCATGCCCAGGCCGATGGTGGTCTCGAGCGCCACCGTGACCACGGTGAACAGCAGCGTGACCCCGACGGCGGCCCAGAACTGGGAGCCGGTGTTGCCGGGCGGGCAGGACACGGTCTCGCCGAGCGAGTTGGTGCACTGCTGCAGCAGCCAGTGGCTGTAGTTGCCGAATCCGGCGCTGCCGCCTTCGACGAACATGCCGGTGGACTTGTCCAGGCCCGCGTCCTTCTGGAAGGACATCCACACCGCCCGGCCCACCGGATACCCGATGACGACCGTCAGTGCGAGCAGCACCGGCGTGACGAACATCCATGCCCGAGCCGAAACCCCGAGGGCGGCCCCGCGGCGTTTCGGACGTGGCTGTTCGTTTCGCATTGTTTGTTCCGTCAGGTCGGGTGGCGGCGCGACATCGGTCGCTCCCGAAGGACGTGACACCTTTTTCTCTCCTACGGGGCTACGCGATGGATCGTGGTGCGCGCATCGGGTGTGAGCGCGGCTCAGGATCCGGCGGTTTCGATGCCCTTCTGCATGGCATCGATCGCGGCGTCGACAGATTCCGTTCCGGTGATCGCAGCATAGGCGTTGTCCTGGATGGCCTTCGACACCGCCGGGTAGAAGGGCGTCACCGGCCGCGGCACCGCGGAGGCGATGGAGTCCTTCAGCGCGGACAGGTACGGCATCTTGGCGATCAGGGCCGGATCGTCGTACACGGAGGCCCGCACCGGCGGCAGCGCGCCGGCGGCCACGATGTGCTGGGCGTCCTCGCTGATCAGGAAGCGCAGGAAGTCCAGCGCGGTGGCCTTGTTCTTTGAGAAGGCACTGATGGCGGCGTTGTAGCCACCGAGGGTGGACGCGCCGATGCCGTCCTTGCCGGGCAGCGGGGCGACCGCGAACTTGTCCTTGACCGCGGAGGCGTCGGAGCCCGCCTCACCGAAGGAGGACGGCCAGCCGCGCATGAACATGACCTTGCCGGTGGTGAAGGCGTTCTGCGACTCCGGCTCCTTGAAGGTGATGACTTCCTTCGGCATGTCGCCGTTCTTGTAGGCGTCGACCAGGGTCTGCAGACCCTGCTTGGCCTGCGGGCTGTTCACGGTCGGGGTCTTGCCGTCGGAGCCGACGAAGCTGCCGCCGAAGGCGTTGATGACCTCGGCGGTGTTCACGGTCAGACCCTCGTACTGCGCGAACTGTCCTGCGTAGCAGCCGATTCCGGCGTCCTTGGCCTTCGGGCAGTCGGCCAGCAGCTCGGTCCAGGTCTTGGGCGGCTCGGGCACCAGGTCCTTGCGGTAGAACAGCAGGCCGCCGTTGGTATTGCGCGGGGCCGCGTACAGGGTGCCGTTGTAGGTGGCCGACGCGACCGGCGGCGACAGCAGCGTGGAGGTGTCGATGGCGAAGGAGTCCTTCAGCGGCTGGATCCAGCCCTTGGCGGCGAACTCCGCGGTCCACGGCACGTCGAGTGCCACCACGTCGTAGTCGGATTCCTTGGCGCGCAGGTGCTGCACCAGGTCGTCGTACTGCTGGGAGGCGTCGTTGGACTGCTCCTTGAAGGTCACCTTCTCGTCCGGGTGCGCGGCGTTCCAGCGCTCGATGAGCTGCTTGACGGCGCCGGTCTCGGTGGTGTCCTTGCCCTCGACATAGGTGATCGGCCCACGGCCGGTGAGGTTTTCGGCGGTGGAGTTGCTGCCGCTGTTGCTGCTGGAGCAGCCGCTGGCGAATGTCGCCGTCAGCAATGCCGCCGAGGTCACGGCCAGCACGGCACGCGGAACCAGCGTCGATCGTAGGGACGACACCTTCTTCAAAGCCATCGCGGATACTCCAGGGTCGAGACGTGAGCGGCAGCACACTCAGCCGGTTGCACAAGGGAAGATACATGGTGGGGGTTCGCCGTGCGGGGACTACCTGGTCCCTGCGCCGGTGACCACGGTGATCCCCGCGGGCGTGACCACGGTGATCATCGATGCGTCTAGGCTGGGTCGCGATGTCTTCTCAGGACAAGATGCTCACCCGGATCGGCGGACTGCTGCGGCAGGCCGAATCGACCGACAACGAGCACGAGGCCGAGGCCTTCCTGGCCGCCGCGCAGCGGCTCGCGACCAGTTCGTCGGTGGATCTGGCGGTGGCGCGGGCACATATCGCGAATCGGGAGCGGCGGCCCACGCCGGCGCAGCGGGTGATTCCGATCGGCGAGGCCGGAAAGCGCGGGCTGCGAACCTATGTGCAGCTGTTCGTGGCCATCGCGGCGGCCAATGACGTGCGCTGCGATGTGGCCCGATCGTCGACGACGGTGTACGCGTACGGATTCGACGCCGATATCGACACCTGCGAGGCGCTCTACACCAGCCTGCTGATCCAGATGGTGCGTGCCTCCGACCAGTACATCAAGTCGGGCTCCTACCGTTCGGCCACCACCGAGAAGGTCGTGATCGAGCGCCGCTACGGCCGCACCTTCCACCGGCCGGTGGAGGTTCCGGTGGCCGCGGTGACGGCGCGCCTGAACTTCCAGATGGCCTTCGCCGCACGCATCGGCCGCCGCCTCGCGGAGGTCAAGGCGGATGTGGAGACCGAGGCGGTGCGGGCCGACGCCGCCGAATCCGTGCCCACCGGAACGGCGCTCGCCCTGCGCGACAAGGAGCTCGCGCTCACCGACTTCTACACCCGGACCTCCGAGGCGCGCGGTACCTGGCGCGGCCCGCAGGCCTCGGCCGGGTACTCGGCGGCCGCGCGGCGGGCCGGTGACCGGGCGGGTAAGGCCGCGCGGCTGGGTGATTCGCCGGAGCTGGGCGGCGTGCGGGGGCAGCTGCCCCGCGGCGCGGGCGAATAGCGAACGCGCGCATGGCCGTCCGCGATGTGCAGCGGTCCCGGGTGTACGACGCCGAGGGGCTGGTGCGCGGAATGTTCGATCGCGCCGACGAATTCGGCGCACGGACCGTCGAAGTGCACGGGTCCCATCTCACGCTGCCGATCGAGCGGCGGTTCGCGTCGGTGGAATCGGTACAGGCGTACGTGGATCGGGTACTCGCGCTGAACTGGGTGCGCGCCCGGTGGGACGGGGCGGCGCGGCCGGTCACGGTGCGAGCGCGCGCCGGGGCCCAGGCGGCGCACTACGAGACGGCCGGGTCGGTGCTCGCGGTGCCGCTGCACGCCCATGGAACCGCCTGGGCCCTGCGCGAATTGGTGATCCTGCACGAACTCGCCCACCACCTCGAGCCGGAGCGCACCGGGGTCGCGCCGCACGGGCCCGAATTCTGCGGTCGCTACCTGGAGCTGACGGACGGCGTCATCGGGCCGGAGGCCGCGCTGCTGCTGCGCACCACCATGTATTCGTGCGGCGTGCGAATTGCCTGATCAGGGCAGAAGTTTCCGGACCCGGGCCAGGCGCTGCCGCCACCAGTCGGTCCGTTCCGGGTCGGGGTGCCGGTAGCGCTCGAGCAGGTCCGGATCGGGTGCCGGCGCGGTGCGCGGGACTGGCAGGTAGCCGTCCACCGGGCGCAGCGGCTCGGTCACCACATCGCCGGTGAGCAGCGACAGGGTGTCGAGGCCGCAGGCGAAGTCGAGGTGGGGGAGGGCGCCGGCGAGGGCGACCTGGGCGGCCAGGCCCACACTGGTTTCCAGGGCCGAGGACACCAGGCAGGGGAGTCCGGCGGCCGCGGCGACCGCCAGCGCGCGCCGGACCCCGCCCAGCGGAGTGCATTTCAGCACCGCGACGTCGGCCGCACCCGCCACCGCCACCCGCAGCGGGTCCTCGGCGCGGCGGATGGATTCGTCGGCGGCGATGCGCACGTTCACCCGCTTGCGGACGGCCGCCAGCTCCTCGACGGTCCGGCAGGGCTGCTCGACGTACTCCAAACCGCCTGCGGCGCGGTCGATCAGCCGGATCCGGTCGACCGCGGTGTCCACATCCCAGACCGCATTGGCGTCGACGCGCACCGCGCCGTCCGGCCCGAGTGCGTCGCGGACCGCCGCCACCCGTTCCAGATCCTCGGCCAGGGAATCCGGATGGTCGGCGACCTTCACTTTGGCGGTGCGGCAGCCCGATCCGATCACGATCTCCCGCGCCCGTTCCGGGCCGACCGCGGGCACGATGCAGTTCACCGGAATCCGATCGCGGACCGGTTCCGGCCATCCGACCGCTGCCTGCTCGACCGCGGTGGCCAGCCAGGCCGCCGCCTCGCGGTCGTCGTACTCGGGGAAGGCGCAGAACTCACCCCAGCCGGCGGGACCGGGAATCAGCATGCCCTCGCGAACGGTGATCCCGCGGAACCGGGTTCGCAGGGGAATCGCGTAGACCACCGCCGACTCGAAATCCACCGCATCGCCGCTGTCGCTCATCCACCGCACCCTACTCACCGCCTCGGTTTGGTAAGAGGTGGCGGCGCGGCCCGGGCCCGGCGACAATGCCGAATGAAGCCGATCCCGGCTCCATACCTGCGCCTTGGGGGAGACCGCAAACATGAACCAGCCCAACGAGCCCCGCCGTCCGGGCCGCGACGATCAACCCTCGTCCGATCCCGGCTTCTCCCCGGCTCCGCCGCGTGCGCCGGGTCAACCGCACGCGCCCGCCCCGCCGGGGGGACCACGGAATCCAGCGGGTCCGGGATCGCCGCAGCGACCCGGACGTCCGCAGCCACCCGCGCCGGGCTCGCGGCCCGGGGAACCGATCGACGCTGCGGGACCGACCCTGCCCGGCGGGAGCCGCCAGGGGCCGCCGCCACCGCCCGCGCCACCGCAGCCGCCCGCCGGTGCGGTGCGGCCCGGCGCGGTGGACCCGGCCGGACCGACCGTGCCGAAGGGCGGGCGGCAGAGCCCGCCGCCGGTGCCGCCCCAGGCTCCCGGGAATGCCGGTGCTCCACCGCGGCCGGGCGGACCGGTCGGTTCGCCGCAGGATCCGCGCCCGCACCCGGTGCCGGGCGGCGCACCACGATCGCCCGCCGGTCCCGGCTATCCGGGCCAGGCGCCCGTGAGCTCCCCTGGGCCGCCGCAGCATTCCGCTCGCCCGCCCAGCGGGAACTACTCGCCGCCCGGCGGAGTGGTCCCGCCGCCCATGGGTACCGAGGTGCTGCCGGAGCCGTGGGCTTCGGGTCCGCAGTACGTGGTCGGCGGCGGTTCCGCGCAGGCGCCCGGCGAGGCCGATCGGACCATGCCCGCCACGCTGCCCCCGGCGGAGGCGGCCGCGGCGGCACTGCCGAGTGCCGCGCCGGATCGTAAGCCGCTGCGCCGCAAGGATATTCTGATCTCGGCGGTGCTGTATCTGGGCGGGGTCGCCATGGCCTTCGGCTGGGCCTACGACCTGTTCGCGAAGCTGTTCGATCTGATCCACAATCGCTGCACCGCGAAGAAGGACTTCTCGGTGCAGTGCGTGGTGATCCGCCCACCCGCATCGGCGCTGTGGGGCCTGCTGATCGGTGGTGGGGGCATGTTCCTGGCCCTGGTCGGCGCGCTGGTGCTGGCCTCGGTGGCGGCCATGACGGGCCGCCGGGGCTGGATCTGGACCGCGATCGCGCTGCCCGTGATTCTCGTCGCGGGCGGTGCGGGGCACATCCTGGTGGCCACCGCCGTCAACTGATCTCCAGCGCTGCTGCGGAGCACCCGGCATCCTGAAAGGGTGGCCGGGTGGCGGCGGCCGCCGATCACGGCCGCGGATGGCATTGTCACCCTGCTGATCTACATCGCAGCGTGTGGTTCGGCCTGGGTGCTGACGAGTTTCGTGCCCGAGTACCGCGCGCTCGCGGGCCCGGGCGATGACACCCGTTTTCTCCCCTTGGCTTTCGCCGTGGCCTGGCTGGGTATCGGCCTGACCCTGCTGCTGGTGCCGCTGTGGACCCTGCGCGCCGTCCGGCTGCGGCAGCGCGCCTGGTCCACGGCCCTGGTGGCCTTTCCGCTGCTGGCCGAGTCGTGGGTGCTCGGCCTGCTGGCGGCGGTCGTGGCGGTCTCCTACTAGGCCGCCCGGACCGGATCAGAGGCGCTCGTAGATGGTGGCGTTGGCGAGACCGCCTGCCTCACACATGGTTTGCAGGCCGTAGCGGGCGCCGCGCTCGTGCATGGCGTGCACGAGGGTGGTGGCCAGCCGCGCGCCGGAGGCCCCCAGGGGGTGGCCCAGGGCGATGGCGCCGCCGTTCACATTGACCTTCGACAGGTCGGCCCCGGTCTCCTGCGCCCAGGCCAGGACCACCGAGGAGAAGGCCTCGTTCACCTCGAACAGGTCGATGTCGGAGAGTTCGAGTCCGGAGCGCTGCAAGACCTTCCGGGTCGCGGGGATGACCGCGGTGAGCATGAGCAGCGGGTCGTCGCCGGCGACGGAGAAGCTGTGCAGCCGGGCCAGCGGGCGCAGTCCGAGCTGGGCGGCGCGTTCACTGGTCATGATGAGGGTGGCGGCGCTGCCGTCATTGATCTGGCTGGCGTTGGCGGCGGTGATGTTCCAGCCGATCTGCGGGAAGCGGGCCGCCATCTCCTCGCTGTAGAAGGCGGGTCGCAGCCCGGCCAGCGCCTCCAGCGTGCTGCCGACGCGGATGCCCTCGTCGTGCGAGAGCCCGGCGTAGGGGGCGAGCTGGGCCTCGAACGAGCCGTTCTTGGTTGCGGCGGCGGCCTTCTCGTGGCTGGCGAGGGCGAACTCGTCGAGCTGGGTGCGGCTCAGGCCCCACTTGGCGGCGATGAGTTCGGCGCTGATGCCCTGCGGTACCAGGCCCTCCGGGTAGCGTTCGGCGAACCCGGCACCCGCGATGTCCTCGGCCCCGATCAGGTTGGCGCCCATGGGAACCCGGCTCATGGACTCCACGCCCGCGGCGACCACGATGTCGTATGCCCCCGCGATGACGCCCTGGGCGGCGAAGTGGATGGCCTGCTGGCTGCTGCCGCACTGCCGGTCCACGGTGGTGGCCGGGACCGATTCGGGATAGCCGGCGGCCAGGGCCGCGCGGCGGGTGAGGTTGGAGCCCTGCTCGCCGACCTGGGTGACCACGCCGCCGATCACATCGTCGATCAGGGCCGGATCGATCTCGGTGCGCCGCACCACCTCCCGCAGGCTGTGGGCGAGCAGATCGGCGGGGTGCACACCGTGCAGGGCGCCGGTGGCCTTGCCCTTGCCGATGGGGGTGCGGACCGCTTCGACGATGACTGCGTCTCTCATGACGTTCCTTCCAGGCGCGCCGCCCCGGATTCGAGTCCGACAACGGCGTCTGACTTGATCGCTCTAAAGTCAGAGTAGGAGCTGGCCATAGTGAAGGCAAGTCAGCGATGTATGATGTGTGTCATGTCGGCAGTACTGGAGGGAAAACTCAGCGATCTGGGCTCGTGGAAGCCCGAGGCCTGTTCGATCGCGAAGGCGATGGACATCGTCGGGACGCGCTCGGCGATCCTGATCCTGCGTGAGTCGTACTACGGCACGACGCGGTTCGACGGCTTCGCGGCGCGGATCGGCATCACCGACGCGGCGGCTTCCAGCGCGCTGCGCAAACTGGTCGATGCGGGACTGCTGGAGAAGCGGCCCTACCAGGAAGAGGGCAAGCGCACCCGCAACGAATACGTGCTCACCCCGATGGGTCTGGATCTGCTGCCGGCGGTCGTGGCGCTGTGGCAGTGGGGTGACAAGTACCTGCAGGACGGCACCGCGCCACTGGAGCGGCTCGAGGATGCCACGGGCGAACCCGTGCGCGCGGAACTGCGCAGTGCGTCGGGAAACGAAGTCCCCCTGGAGAATCTGCGCGTCCGGGTGAACGACGAATGGCGGCGGAAGCAGGCGCGGAGCTCCCGCGCCCGTAAATAAGGGGGTCCGGGGGCTGGGCCCCCGGAACCTCCTTGGAACTGACCGAAGGTCAGTTCAGGCGGCGTCCGTCCTCGGGGTGGAAGAAGTACGTGTGGTCCGAGTCCGCGACCAGCGCGAGCTTGGTGCCCTTCGCGGGCGGGTTGCGCCAATCCGCGCGCGCCACAATGGTTTCCCCGTCACCGAGGGTGCGGCCGTAGATGTAGGCGTCGGAGCCCAGCTCCTCGACCACATCCACCTCCATGGCGATCCCGGCGCCGTCGCCGACCGAGTCGAGGTGCTCGGGCCGGATGCCGACCACCACCCGCTCGCCGGTGGCCGCCGCCACCGAACGCGGCAGCGGCAGCGGGCAGCCGCCCAGCGTGACCGAGCCATTGCCGACCGGCAGCGTGAACAGGTTCATGGCGGGCGAGCCCATGAAGCCCGCGACGAACAGGTTGGCCGGGTCGCGGTACAGGTCGCGGGGGGAGGCGCACTGCTGCAGCAGCCCGTCCTTGAGCACCGCCACCCGGTCGCCCATGGTCATGGCCTCGACCTGGTCGTGGGTGACGTAGACGGTGGTGGTGCCGAGCCGGCGCTGCAGCTGGGCGATCTGGGTGCGGGTCTGCACGCGCAGCTTGGCGTCCAGGTTGGACAGCGGCTCGTCCATGAGGAAGACCTGCGGCTGGCGCACGATGGCGCGGCCCATGGCCACGCGCTGGCGCTGACCGCCGGACAGGGCCTTGGGCTTGCGGTCCAGGTAGGGCTCCAGGTCGAGCAGCTTGGCGGCCTCGAGCACGCGCTGCTGCCGCTCCTCCTTGGCGACCTTGGCCATCTTCAGCGCGAAGCCCATGTTCTCCGCGACGCTCATGTGCGGGTAGAGCGCGTAGTTCTGGAACACCATGGCGATATCGCGTTCCTTGGGCTCGGCGTGCGTGACGTCCTTGTCCCCGATCAGGATTCGGCCGTCGCTCACCTCCTCGAGCCCCGCGAGCATGCGCAGCGAGGTGGATTTGCCGCAGCCGGAAGGGCCGACGAGAACCAGGAATTCGCCGTCGGCGATCTCCAGGTTCAGGGCGTCGACGGCGGGGTTGGCCGCGCCCGGGTAGAGCCGGGTGGCCTGGTCGAAAGTCACCGTTGCCACGGTTTCACACTTCCCTTCACCGGCAGGAACGTGCCGGACGATCCGTAGTAGAGGGTCGGCCCAGAGCGTAGCGGAGGGGCAGAATGGGGCGCAGTGATCACCGACGGAGGAGCACCTCATGAGCCGACCGATTCGTATCGGAGTTCAGTTGCAGCCGCAGCACGCGCCCACCTACGGATTGATCCGGGACGCGGTGCGGCGGTGTGAGGACATCGGCGTCGACATCGTCTTCAACTGGGACCACTTCTATCCGCTGTACGGGGACCCGGAGGGCGCGCACTTCGAGTGCTGGACCATGCTGGGCGCCATCGCCGAGCAGACCGAGCGGGTGGAGCTCGGCGCGCTGGTCACCGGCGGCGGTTACCGGAATCCGGATCTGCTGGCCGATATGGCCCGCACCGTGGACCACATCAGCAACGGGCGCCTCATCCTCGGTATCGGCGCGGGCTGGTTCCAGAAGGACTACGACCAGTACGGCTACGAATTCGGCACGGCCGGAAGCCGGCTGGCGCTGCTGAAGGATTCCATGGCCCGCCTCACCGACCGGCTGGCCAAGCTGAACCCGCAGCCGGTGCGCGACATCCCCATCCTGATCGGTGGCGGCGGCGAGAAGAAGACGCTGCGGCTGGTCGCCCAGTACGGCGATATCTGGCACAGCTTCTCCGACATCGACGAGCTGCAGCGCAAGATCGGCATCCTGGGCGAGCACTGCGCCGAGGTCGGCACCGACCCCACCGCCATCGAGAAGTCCGTCGCCTGGCCGGGCCTGGATCAGGTGGAGGGCTACGCGGACGCGGGCGTGACACTGTTCACCGTGAGCTCGGGCGGGCCGGACTACGACATGAGCCGGATCCAGGAGGCCGTGGCCTGGCGGGACGGCTTCAATCAGCGGTAGGGACGCGCCTGAACTGTGATTTCCGCCGAATCAGGCCGAGGCTAACTCTGGCCTGGCAGACCACCCCCACTAGGGTGGTCTGCCATGGTTTCCTTGCGGCAGCGCCCAGATCGTCCCCCGCGCTTGCTGGCATTGGCAGGAGTTGTGCTGGTCGGTCTGCTCGGCATCGCGACGCTCGCGGGCAGTGCCGGTGCCGATGATCGCGATCTGTGTTCGCCGCCCGGCCAGGCCGCGGCCAGCGCCGCACCGACCAATCTGGCGTCCGGGCAGCAGAACGCGGGCGCGGACCGGTTCACCACCGCCACCACCGAGCCGACGGCCAAGATCGATATCAGCAAGCTGGGCCTGCTGACGCCCGGCAAGCTCAGCGTCGGCACCCTCTCCGACGCGCCGCCGAGCATCTGCGTCAACTCCAAGGGCGTGTTCACCGGCTTCGACAACGAGCTGCTGAAGGCCATCGGCGCGAAGCTCGGCCTGCAGGTGGAGTTCACCGGCACCGAGTTCGCCGGCCTGCTGGCCCAGGTCGCCAACGGCCGCTTCGACATCGGCTCCTCCAGCATCACCACCACCGACGCGCGGCGGCAGCTGGTCGACTTCACCAATGGCTACGACTTCGGTTACTTCTCGCTGGTGGTGCCGAACGGCAGTGCCATCAAGGGATTCGCGGATCTGCACCGCGGCAATCGGGTCGGCGTCGTGCAGGGCACCGTGCAGGACGAGTACGTCGTCAACGAACTGCACCTGGACCCGGTGAAGTTCCCCGACTACAACACCGCCTACGCGAATCTGAAGACCGGCCAGATCGACGCCTGGGTCGCGCCGTCGCAGCAGGCCATCGGCGCCATCAAGCCGGGTGACCCGACCTCGATCGTGCAGAACACCTTCAGCGTCAACAACTTCACCGCCTGGGCGGTGCGCAAGGGCAATCAGCCGCTCACCGACGCGCTCAATGCCGGGCTGGACGCGGTGATCGCCGACGGCACCTACGCCGAGCTGTACGAGGACTGGGTGCCGCGGGAGCTGCCGCCGGGCTGGAAGCCGGGCTCCAAAGCCGTTGCGGCGCCGCAGCTGCCGGACTTCGCCAAGATCGCGGCCGAGAACGCGGGCAACCGGCCCGACAACAGCACGGTGCAACCGAAATCCACGGTGCAGCAGCTGAAGGACACCTTCTTCGACTGGTCGCTGTACCGCAAGGCCTTCCCGGACCTGATCAAGACCGGTCTGCCCAATACCCTGATCCTGGCGCTGGTCTCGGGCCTGCTGGGCACCGTGCTCGGCATGCTGCTCGCGGTGGCGGGCATCTCCCGCACCCGCTGGTTGCGCTGGCCCGCACGGGTTTACACCGACATCTTCCGCGGCCTGCCCGCAGTGGTGATCATCCTGATCATCGGCCTGGGCGTGGGACCGGTGGTCAAGAACGTCACCGGCAACAATCCCTACTGGCTGGGCGCGATCGCACTGGCGCTGCTGGCCGCCGCCTACATCGGTGAGATCTTCCGCTCCGGCATCCAGTCGGTGGAAGCCGGGCAGCTGGAGGCCGCCCGCGCCATCGGTTTCGGCTACCGGCAGGCCATGACGCTGGTGGTGATCCCGCAGGGCGTGCGCCGGGTGCTGCCCGCGCTGATGAACCAGTTCATCGCGCTGATCAAGGATTCCTCGCTCATCTACTTCCTGGGCCTGCTGGCCACCCAGCGCGAACTGTTCGCGGTGGGCCGGGATCTCAACGCGCAGACCGGGAATCTGTCGCCGCTGGTGGCGGCGGGCCTGATGTACCTGCTGCTGACGGTGCCGCTCACCCGCCTGGTCAACTACATCGACAAGCGCATGCGCGAGGGCCGTCCCCAGGGCGGGCACGATCCCGCGGACCCGGTCGAACAGGCCGTCATCACGGAAGGGCGTGGAGCATGAGTGCCTCCCTCACCGGCACCGGCCTGCGATTGACGCTGGGCCGCAACGAGATTCTGCGCGGCGTGGACGTGCACGTGGATGCCGGCAAGACCACCACCGTGATCGGGCCGTCCGGCTCCGGCAAATCCACGCTGCTGCGGGTGCTCAACCGCCTGCACGAACCCGATTCCGGCGACATCCTGCTCGGCGGTCAGTCGGTGCTGGGCGAGAACCCGGACCGGCTACGGCAGCGGATCGGCATGGTGTTCCAGCACTTCAATCTGTTCCCGCACATGACGGTCGCGGACAATATCGCGCTCGGCCCGCGCAAACTGCACGGCCTGTCCAAGGAGCAGGCGCGCACGCTGGCGGTCCAGCAGCTGGAGGCGGTCGGTCTGGCCGGCAAGGCGGATGTGCGCCCGGCCAATCTGTCCGGCGGTCAGCAGCAGCGGGTGGCCATCGCGCGGGCGCTGGCCATGAAGCCGGACATCATGTTCTTCGACGAGGCCACCTCGGCCCTGGATCCCGAACTGGTCAAGGGCGTGCTCGCGCTCATGTCCGAGCTCGCCGGGGGCGGGATGTCCATGATCGTGGTGACGCACGAGATGAGCTTCGCCCGTTCGGTTTCCGACCAGGTGGTTTTCATGGATCACGGCCAGGTGGTCGAAACCGGCAAGCCCGAGGCGCTTTTCGAGAACGCCGAAACCACGCGGCTGCGCCAGTTCCTGTCGCAGGTGCTGTGAACGACGCCCGGGGCGGGGATCACCACGCCTGCGGGCGCGGCTAACTGCTGCCACTGAAGGGCATGTTCGCGAAGCGGGCGAAATCACCCTGGGCGCCGCTGTAGACATTGAGGTCCACGGCTCCGCCGATGCCGGGGATATTGCCCGAGCTGGTGGTCTGCCAGAACGTCCACGTCGGCCAGCCGCCCGGCACCTCGGGCTTGTCATTGCCCCGGTAGTCGGCGATCCACAGCGGGTAGTGGGTGAACTGATCGGTGTCGGCCATGGCCGTCTGCCAGAACCGGGGATAGGTGTAGATGATCGGCATGCGGCCGGTCAGGGCCCGGACCGTGTTGAGATAGCGGTGGGTCCAGTCGATGAGCGCGGCGGGCGGCAGTCCGCCGGAGTCCTCGAGGTCCAGCACCGGCGGTAGGTCGAGCATCCCGTTCTGGCCGAGCACCATCGTCGAGTAGAAGGCGGCCTGGGGTTCCGGCGGCAGGTTCGGGCGCGCGAAATGGTAAGTGCCGCGCGCGACTCCGGCCACCCGCATGGCCAGGCTGTCCTGCACGAAGAACGGGTTTACGTAGCTGAGGCCCTCGGTGGCCTTGAGCATGGAGAACTCGTATCCGGCTCCGCGCACCGCGAACCAGTTGATGCCCCCGCCTCCCGGGTGTTGCCAGGAGGCCACATCCGGGCCGTCGATATCGGCGGCGGCCACCCCCACCGGGGTTGCCATGAGGATGCTTGTAGCTGCGACTGTTAGCGCTCTCATCAGGCTGCGTCCGGTCATGCCCCGAAAGGCTAGGCCGATCGCCCGCTATGGCCGGGAAGGCAGGGCGGTGATGTTTGCCAATCGTTAACTCGAATCAGCCCAGCCAGTCCAGCACCGACGCGGCGGTCCAGGACTGCTGCATGCTGCCCAGCGGCTCGCCGGTGAAGGGCTCGTAGTACTCCGCGAAACTGCCGTCGCTGGCCTGCCGCAGCCCCTCGGCGCGCAGCATGAACGAGCGTTCCGCCCAGCCGCGGCGGGCGAAGACCCAGGAGAACAGCCAGCTGATCACCGGCCACACCGGCCCGCGCCAGTACTCGCGTGGGCGAAAGTCCCTGGACACCGGGGAGGTCGAGGGCGGCAGCGCGTAGCGCAGATCCGGATGCCCGCACCAGCGCGGGCCCTCGAACAGGCGCAGCAGCCGCCGTTCGGCATCGCGCGGCAGCCCGCCGCTGAGCAGCGGCGCGAAGAGGGCCAGGGTCTCGGTGTCGATCCACTGGTCCGCGCGCACATCGAAGTCGCGTGCCGCGCCGGTGCGGGCGTCGGTGGTGGCGACCACGCCCGCGCGAAAGTAGTCGGCCCACTCGTAGAGCTCGCGCACATCCGCGTGCGGCTGCTTGTAGTCCTCGCCGATATTGGCCAGCACATCACAGGCCAGCGCGAAGATGGCGGTCACGAACACGTCCTCGACCGCGAAGCTCATGGTCGAGGCCAGCTGGTAGTCGTCGTAGCCGGCCCGGCGCATCTGCTCGACCAGCCACAGGTAGCGGTCGTACTCGCGGTCCGAGGGCCGCTGCGTGGGATCGCCCACCACCTGGGTGTCGGCGCGCTC
This sequence comes from Nocardia sp. NPDC059229, assembly GCF_042754165.1. Classification (NCBI taxonomy): domain Bacteria; kingdom Bacillati; phylum Actinomycetota; class Actinomycetes; order Mycobacteriales; family Nocardiaceae; genus Nocardia; species Nocardia sp. NPDC059229. The sequence goes on along the minus strand of NZ_JBHZAK010000007.1, from coordinate 50,666 downwards.
GTAGGGCGGCAGGTCCGGACCGGGAATCACGTTCTCGTAGGCGCGATCCCAGCGTGGTGAATTGTCCATGCCGGATTCCCAGCCGTGGTACAGCGTGATCCGGCCGTGCTGCTTGGGGTCACGGGCGTAGGCCAGCCAGCGGTGCCAGCGCATGAGATCGGGCCAGCGCCGGTTCAGGAAGTCCTCGGCGACCGCGCGGGTGCTGCGGCCGTGCCGGCGTGAGTGATCCAGAATCCGTTGCACCGCAATGGCATGCACGGGCGGCTGGGTGATGCCCGAGGTGTCCGGGCCGTCAGGGGCGTCGGCGGCCAGGCGGCGGCATTCCCAGCGCGCGGGTCCGGGGAAGTAGCCGTCCACGCCATTGGCGAAGACGATGTGCGGGATCATCCCGTTGCGCCACTGCGCCGAGAGCAGGGTGTCGAGTTCGAGCGCGGCGCGCTCCACGCTGAGCGGGGCCAGGCCGACCGCCACGAACGCCGCGTCCCAGCTCCACATGTGCGGATACAGCTTGGGCGCGGCGCTGGTCATGGTGCCCAGGTCATTGCCGCGCAGCAGGTAGGCGGCGCGGGCCGCGAGCTGGGTGGGCGTGAATCCCGGGTGTGTCATCGCCCTATTCTGCGCCCCCACCCGCAGGTATGCGCGATGGACGGGTGGGTCCTGATCGCCAGATTGCACTTCGTTCGCCTTCTCGTGGATCAGCTAGCGGTGGTGTGCCCGACCGGAGCATCGCAGGCCGAGGTAACGCGGTTACGGTCATCACATGGCGAATTCCGCGAAGTCCAGCACCGACCAGCCGACCGCGCTGATCACCGGAGCCAGCCGGGGGCTCGGCGCGGCAATTGCCCGCGAACTGGCGCCCACGCATCGGCTGCTGCTGGGCGCGCGCACGCCCCGGGCCCTGGAACCGATACTGCGTGAACTGCCCGGCAGCGCCGGATGGCCGGTGGATCTCACCGACTACGCCGCTGTAGCGCGCGCTGTGGCGGGCATCGAACGGCTGGATGTACTGGTGCACAATGCCGGAATCGCTGACCTGGGAACGATAGCCGATTCCTCGGTGGCGCAGTGGCGGAATACGTTGGAAGCCAACCTGATCGCGGTCGCGGAGTTGACCAGGGTGTTGCTGCCCGCGCTACGCGCCGTCAACGGCCATGTGGTGCTGATCAATTCGGGAGCCGGGCTGCGGGCCAATCCGGGCTGGGGCGTGTACGCGGCCAGCAAGTTCGGGCTGCGCGCCTTCGGCGACGCACTGCGCCTGGAGGAGCCCGCGCTGCGGGTGACCTCGGTGCATCCCGGGCGCATCGACACCGACATGCAGCGCGAGATCATCGAGGGGGAGGGCCGCGAGTACCGGCCGGGCGAATTCCTCAGGGCCGAAACGGTTGCCCGCGCCGTGCGGCAGGCCGTCGAGACCCCGCGTGACGCGCATCCCACCGAAATCGTGCTGCGCCCCATCCCACACTGAGAGCAGCCTTAAATTCCGTCCTGAATTTCGATCATTTCGCACAGAATTGGTGCTCAGTTCACGGCGCGTAGATATAACGGATAGGCCCTGCGAGGGAGGCGAGGCCGAGAAATATATATCTTCGGAGTGAACGACAGAGATGGATAGACGACAGCTGCTCGTGATGCTCGCCGCGGGCACTGCGGCGGCGCTGACCGGCTGCTCCGCGGAGTCCGGCCCCTCCCACAGGGTGACGCCACGCATCAGCGGACCCGCCGGAACGCCGTCGGCGGCACCGACTCCGAAGGCGCTCGCCGCGCCGCCGGCCGCGCAGAAATCCCGCATTCCCGCCGGGACGATTACCGGATTGCCCGGCACCGGCAATGATTTGGCACTCACCGTCGACGACGGCGCCGATCCGGCCGTGGTCGGCGCGTATATCAAATTCGCCAAGGACACCGGGGCGCGGTTCACCTTCTTCGTCACCGCGAATTACGACTCCTGGACCACGCACCGGGCCGAGCTGCGGCCGCTGGTGGACGCCGGGCAGATCCAGCTGGGCAATCACACCTGGGACCACCCGGATCTCACCAAATTGTCCGCCACCGAGGTGGCCACACAGCTCACCCAGGCAAAGACGTTCCTGCGCAACACCTTCGGCGTGGACGGGACTCCGTATTTCCGTCCTCCCTACGGCCGCCACAATGCTACGGTCGACAAGGTGGCAGCGGATCTCGGATACACCGTCCCCACCATGTGGTACGGCTCGCTGTCCGACTCCGGTGTCATTACCGAGGACTATCTGATCGAGTGTGCGCGAAAGTATTTCAACGCGCAGGCCATTGTCATCGGACATGCCAATCATCCCGCTGTGACGCACTGCTACGACCGTCTGGCCGAGATCATCCGGGAGCGCAACCTGTCCATGGTGACGCTCAACGATGTGCTGGTCTCGCCGACGTAGCCGGTTTTCGCTGGGGGAGCGGAAGTTTCAACCGTAGTGAATTGAATGAGGGTCGCAATGGACAGACGACGGCTGCTGACGATGCTGGCGGCGGGCACGGCCGCCACCCTGATGGGCACGGGCGAATCGCGCGCCGACTTCCCCTTCGACACCGGATCCGGCAGCGGAATCATTCCGCAGCTGCCCGGGATACCGCAGGTGACACCGGATTTCGGACCCAGGACGCCGATCGGGCCCGGCACCGTCACCGCGCTGCCGGGCGCCGGAAACCATATGGCGCTCACCATCGATGACGGCGCCAGTTCCGAAACCATCCGCGGCTTCATCGATTTCGCCCGGGACACCGGGGCTCGGCTGACCTTCTTCGTGACCGCCTACTATCCCGGCTGGCTCGACCATCGGGATGTACTGCGCCCCCTGGTCGACTCGGGTCAGGTGCAGCTCGGCAACCACACCTGGGACCACCCGGACCTGACCAAGCTGTCCGGCGGCGCCATCGCCGACCAGCTCGAGCGGTGCAAGGACTTCCTCTGGAACCAGTACGGCACCGACGGCACGCCCTACTACCGCCCGCCCTACGGCCACCACAACGGCAGCGTCGACGCCGTCGCCGCCGACTGCGGCTACACGGTCCCGACCATGTGGTACGGCACCCTGAACGACACCAATCCGGTGATCAACGACGGCATGCTCCTCGATGCCGCGCGCCAGTGGTTCCGGGCCCAGTCCATCGTCATCGGTCACGCCAACCGGCCGACGGTCACCCACCTCTACGACCAGCTCACCGACATTATCCGGGAACGCAGCCTGCAGCTGGTGACCCTCAACGACGTCCTGATCCCACCCCGGTAGGACTGTGTCGCACCTGCATTCGGCCCGGTGCGCGGTGCGCGCCGGGCCGAACGCCGGTCATCTCAGGCGACGATGTTCACCAGGCGGCCGGGCACCACGATGATCTTGCGCGGCGCCTTGCCGCCCAGCAGTTCCGCGATCTTCTCGTCCGCCAGCGCGGCGGCTTGGACCGCGGCCTGGTCGGCGTCGGCGGCGACGCTGACGCGGCTGCGGACCTTGCCGTTCACCTGGATCGGGTACTCGACCGAATCCGCCACCAGCAGTGCGGGATCCGCGACCGGGAAGGGGCCGTGGGCCAGGGCCGTGGTGTGGCCCAGGCGTTCCCACAGTTCCTCGGCCACGTGCGGGGACATCGGGGCCAGCATCAGGACCAGGGGTTCCACCAGCGCGCGGGGCGCGCCGTCGCCGTAGTTCTTGGTCAGGAAGTTGGTCAGCTCGATGAGCTTGGCGCCCGCGGTGTTGTCGCGCAGGTTGGCGTAGTCGTCGTCGACACCGGCAATGGTCTTGTGCAGCAGGCGCAGGGCCTCGGCCGACGGCTCGCCGTCGGTGACCTTCACCGCGCCGGTCTCCTCGTCCACCACCAGTCGCCACACGCGCTGCAGGAAGCGGTGCGCGCCCACGACATCCTTGGTGGCCCAGGGCCGTGAGGTGTCCAGCGGGCCCATTGCCATCTCGTAGAAGCGGAAGGTGTCGGCGCCGTACAGATCGCACATCTCGTCGGGGGAGATGGCGTTCTTCAGCGACTTGCCGATCTTGCCGTACTCCTGGAAGACCTCCTCCTCCACGCCGGAGGCATTGGTCCAGAAGAACTTTCCGTCCCGTTCCACGATCTCCGCGGCCGGCACGTAGGCGCCGCGCGCGTCGGTGTAGGCGTGGGCCTGGATGTAGCCCTGGTTGAACAGGCGGCGGTACGGCTCGGAGCCGGACACGTCACCCAGGTCGAAGAGCACCTTCTGCCAGAAGCGCGCGTACAGCAGGTGCAGCACCGCGTGCTCCACGCCGCCGACGTACAGGTCCACGCCGCCCGGATCCTTCGGGCCGTGCTCGGCCGTGCGCGGGCCCAGCCAGTACTGCTCGTTCTCGGGGGCGCAGAAGGTTTCGGTATTGGTCGGGTCCGCGTAGCGCAGCTGGTACCAGGAGCTGCCCGCCCAGTTGGGCATGACATTGGTATCGCGGCGGTACTTCTTGACGCCGGCGCCCAGGTCCAGTTCGACGTGCACCCAGTCGGTGGCCTTGGCCAGCGGCGGGGACGGCTCGGAGTCGGCGTCGTTCGCGTCGAAGGTGACCGGCGCGAAGTCGTCCATCTCCGGAAGACGCACCGGCAGCATGGATTCCGGCAGCGCGTGGGGCGCGCCGTCCTCGTCGTAGACGATGGGGAACGGCTCGCCCCAGTAGCGCTGACGTGCGAACAGCCAGTCGCGCAGCTTGTACTGGACGGTGCCCCGGCCGTGGCCGTTGGCCTCCAGTTCGGCGATCACCTTGGCCTTGGCGGACTCGATGTCCATGCCGTCGATGTAGCCGGAGTTCACCATGACACCGTCGCCGGCGTGGGCCCCCTCCGCGACATTGCCGCCCGCGACGACCTCGATGATGGGCAGGCCGAACGTGGTGGCGAAGTCCCAGTCGCGCGGGTCGTGGCCGGGGACGGCCATGATCGCGCCGGTGCCGTAGCCGCTCAGCACATAGTCGGCGATGAAGATCGGCACGCGCGCGCCGTTGACCGGGTTGGTGGCGTAGGTGCCCAGGAAGACGCCGGTCTTCTCCTTGTTCTCCTGCCGCTCCAGATCCGACTTGGCGGCGATCGACTTCCGGTAGGCCGCAACGGCTTCCACGGGGGTGTCGGCGTTGCCGAGGGTCCAGCGCGCGTCGGTGCCGGACGGCCAGGTGGCGGCGGTCAGCTTGTCGACCAGCTCGTGCTCGGGGGCCAGCACCACGTAGGTCGCGCCGAACAGGGTGTCGGGGCGGGTGGTGAAGACCTCGATCAGATCCGCGCCGGCCTCGAACTTGACCTGCGCGCCCCGCGAGCGGCCGATCCAGTTGCGCTGCATGGCCTTCACGTTCTCCGGCCAGTCCAGCTCGTCCAGGTCGTCGACCAGGCGATCGGAGTAGGCGGTGATGCGCATCATCCACTGCCACAGGCGCTTACGGAACACCGGGAAGTTGCCGCGCTCGGAGCGGCCGTCCGCGGTGACCTCCTCGTTGGACAGCACGGTGCCCAGGCCCGGGCACCAGTTGACCATCGAATCCGTCTGGTAGACCAGGCGATGGGAGTCGATGGCGGCATTGCGCTCGGACGGGGACAGCTCGTTCCAGGCGCGGCCCGCGACGGCTTCCCGCTTGCCGGCCTCGAATTCGGCGATCAGATCGGCGATCGGCCGGGCCTTGCCCAGGCCCGTGTCGTACCAGGCGTTGTAGATGCGGAGGAAGATCCACTGCGTCCACCGGTAGTACTCGGGATCGGTGGTCGCGAAGGTGCGGCGGCGGTCGTGGCCCAGGCCCAGGCGGTCCAGCTGCCGCTGCATGGTGGCGATATTCGCCATGGTGGTGTCGCGCGGGTGTGCGCCGGTCTGCACCGCGTACTGCTCGGCGGGCAGGCCGAAGGCGTCATAACCCAGGGCGTGCAGCACATTCCGGCCGTGCATGCGGTGGTAGCGGGCGAAGACATCGGTGGCGATGTAGCCCAGCGGGTGACCGACGTGCAGGCCCGCACCCGACGGGTACGGGAACATGTCCTGGATGAACAGCTTGTCGGCCGGGGTCTCGCCCTGCAGCGGACCGACCGGGTTGGGCGCGTAGAAGGTACCGCGCTGCTGCCAGTTGCCCTGCCACTTCTGTTCGATGCGGCCGGCGAGGTCGGCGTTGTAGCGGTGTGCGGGAACGTCGCCGCCCCCACCCGCGGTCGCGGTGGGTGTTTCGGATGCACGGGTGTCCTGCACGGTCCTGCCTTCTTTGTCCAGCCAATCCCCGATAAGGTCGCTCACCAGGGTAAAACGTAGCCTGACCCGAGCCCAAAAAGGGTAGGGGTAACGTTTACCGAGTGTTCGTCGTGGCGCTGATCCTCTTTGTCCTCGCGGTTGTGGCCGTGGTCACGGGCGTGCTCGGATTCACCGGGACGCTGCCGGGCAACCGGTATTTCGGGGTGCACTCCGAGGCCGCGGTGAAGACCGAGGAATCCTTCAAGCTGGCCAACCGGGTGGCCGCGCCGACCTCCGTGGTGGCGGGGCTGCTGCTCGCGGCCGCCGGTGCGGTCGCGCTGGTCGCCGGCGGCATCGCGGCCCTGGTCGTGGCGGTGGTTGCCGTGGTGATCGCGGTGTTCACCCTCGGTGCCGGTGCGGCCGCCGCCGAGAAGGCGCTCGCCACCGCGTTCCCGGAGGAGAAGGTCGGCGGCTGCGGCAGTGCCTGCGGCGCCTGCTCGCTGCGGGACGCCTGCGAGCCCGCCTAGGCCTCAGTTCGCCAGCGACCTGCGCATCCAGATGTGCGGGATGCCTGCGTCCATGCCGATCTCGCCGTACGCCTCGTACCCGAGCTTCTCGTAGAAGCCCCGCGCGTGGGTCTGCGAATGCAGTTCGACCGCGCCCAGGCCGCGTTCGCGCACCCGCTCCTCGATGGCCCGCACCAGCGCCACGCCGAGCCCGCTGCCGCGCGTGTCGGCCAGCACCGCCAGCCGCCCGAGCACCCCGACACCGTCCCGCACGATCAACCGCCCGGCCCCGGCCGGCCTGCCGTCCAGCCGGGCCAGGAAATGGTCGGCCGTCTCGTCGAGTTCGTCGATCTCGATGTCCGCGGGCACGCCCTGCTCGTCCACGAAGACCTTCATGCGCACCGCGTAGGCGTCCGCTAGTTCCTGCTCGGTGCTGACGGTGACGACTTCGATCATGGGCCCAGCTTGCCTCAATGATCCGGATCACTTGCCGAGGGTTCGCCCGCGCACGCGGGCGGCGGGATGCTGCGCGCGAGCGGGCTCCCCTTCGGATTCACGTACAAGACGGTCAGTTTCACCGGTCGCGGCCCGCTGTTGCGGGCCAGGTGCGCGTGCCCGGGACCGCTCGGCTCCCGGAAGACCCGCCACGGCCGGATGGTGACCGGGGCGCAATCGGCCTTCGGATGATCCAGCGCACCGCCGGTGACCAGCACGAACAGGGTCCCGTCGTGGTAGTGCCACCCGGACTGCCCGCCGGGCGCGAGGACCGTCTGCCGCAGCACGAGATCCCAGCGCGCCAGCCCGAATCGAAGCAGGATCCGGCTGGCCGTCCGGGTTGCCGGAGCCGGGTTCGGCCGGTAGCCGTGCTGTGGATCGCGCGTGAGAAAGGCCACCCACGCATCATCGTCCACGGCGGCCGGGCCACCGTGGCCGCCTGCCGGGTTGCGGCCGCGGATCGGGTAGTCCGAGGTCGCGGGCGAAGGCGGCGGCGTCCTCGGTGGTGGTGGTCTTCGGCCGGGTGCGCGCCCAGTCCAGGTAGCGGGCCCGGAAGTCGGGTCCGGCGGCCTGCGCCAGGCGCGGGAACCGCCGCGCCACCTCCTCCGCCCGCTTGTGCAGCAGGCCGTGCGCGGTGGCGGCGAGATCGTCCGTGTCGAAACCGGGCGGCGGCTGCGCGCCGGCGACCAGCGCGCACACCACGGCCGCCTGCTGCTCGGCGAGTGTCCCTGCCGTCCGGGCCGATTCGATGGTCATGCCGGGATCGACTCCGGGCGCAGGGTGATGGGCGGGCGGCCGGAGGCGGTGGCGATGGCGTTCAGTTCGGCGGTGAGTTCGGCTGCGGGCGGGTAGTTTCCGTCGCGTTCCAGCATGAGGGGGACGGCGCGGCCGGCCGTGAACTCGGCGACCAGCGCCAGCACCTCGGCGGGGACGGGATGGACATGGGTGTCGATATAGCGGCCGCCGGACTCGTGGCCGCCCGCGATATGGCAGTAGGCCACCCGCTCGGCGGGCAGGCGCAACAGCTCCGTGAGCGGATCACGTGACGTATTGCGGGCATTGGCATAGACATTCGCGATGTCGAGCAGGAGATGGACGCCGGTGCGCTCGACGAGCTCCTGCAGGAATTCCGCCTCGGTGTACTCGGCGTGCGGCCATTCGAACAGCGCCGCGATGTTCTCCACCGCCAGCGGCACATCCAACTGCCGGCTCGCACGAAAGATATTGCGCTCCAGGGCGTCGAGCGCCTCGCGGGTGCGTGGCACCGGCAGCAGGTGCCCGGCCTCCAGGCCGCCCGCGCGCACGAAGGCGATGTGCTCGCTCACCAGCGGCGAACCCAGGGATCGCGCGCAGTCGGCGAGATGGGCGACCCGCCGGTCGTCCACCGCCTCCGCACCGCCCAGCGACAGCGAAATACCATGCGGCACCGCGGGAATGCCCCGGGCCACCAGCGCGGCCAGCTCCTCGGGCACGTCGACACTGGGACGGGAGCCGCGACCGCGCCGGAGGAACGCGCCGGCCCGGCCGCCGGAATCCCTGGGCGCCAGCGTTTCCGCGATGACCTCGCAGAATCCGATGCCCTCCAGCGCCGCCACCAGACCGCAGATCTCGCGCCGCCAGCCGATGCCCAGCGACCCCTCGGGAAGCGGTGAACCGGTCATCCCCCGCAGCCTCCTCCGCAGCTGCTGCCGCAACTGCTACTGCTGCCGCAACTGCTACTGCTGCCGCAACTACTGCCGCTGCTGCAACTGCTACTGCTGCAGGTGCTTCCGCTGTCGCTGCCGCAGGAGCTGCCGTCACTCCCGCCACCGCCGCCACCTGCGACCACGCTGGCTGCCCCCGCGAGCGCCGGGTCGAGGGTCCACAGCACCAGCCCGCCGTAGAGCGCGACGGCGAGCGCGGCACTGTCGGGTCCGTAGGCGGAATAGGCGGGCGAGTTGGCGGGCCGCAGGTGCCGGTTGCCGGCCTGGGCGGCGGCGAGGGCGTCGCGGCCGCGCTGTGTCAGGCGTGGCGGCCGGCCCACCGCGACGGTGAGGACCGCCAGCACGATCATGGCGAACACGAGGAAGCCGACCGCATGATGGGTGGCCGCGCCCGCGATCAGCCGGACCAGTCCGAGCACGAGCAAAACGAAGAGCGGAAACCGCGCTGTCCGCAGGGATTTTCGCTGCTTCTCGCCGAACAGATAGCCGCGCTCGGTGAGGTCGCCGCGCATCGCCGTCGACACCCCGGCGGTTCCCACGAGCATGCCGGGCATGCGCGCCTGCCCGGATCTGTGCAGGTGCGCATGCAGCGCGCGGGAGATCGGATCCAGCCGCTGTTCCTCGGCGGCGGTCAGCGGCCGGACCGGCGCGCCGGCGGAGTCGATGATCTGATGGCCGCGCAATTGCGCCAGCCCGGCCAGCACCGGACGCCGGTCGTCGACCAGCATGGCGGTTTCGCTGGGGCGCAGCGGCCCGGCCGATGGCCAGGCCGGGTCGACCGCGCGCATCACCGCCGCGCGCCGTGCGTAGCCGAAGGCGATGGCCGAAAGGCCGGCGAGGACATAGAACAGGAGGAAGGCCGGGCCGGATATCCCCCACGTATCGGTTGCGGCCGCGGCCGCGTCGGTCCGAAGGACCATGGCGATTCCACCTCGGGAGTCGTCGTGACTGTCGATCACCACCAGTATCGCGGCAGCGCGGGTGCTGTGTTATCCCAAAGAAGCATGGTGTTTAGCCTGTTTCGGTGCGATTTCTCAGCAAGTTCTACGTAGACGGGTTCATCCTGTCGATCCTTGCGATGGTCGTCCTCGCCAGTATCTTCCCGGCTCGGGGCGAGGCGGCCGAGGTCGTGAGCTGGCTGACGAAGATCGCCATCGGATTTCTGTTCCTGCTCTACGGCGCGCGCCTGGCGCCGCAGGAGGCGATCGCGGGCCTCAAGCACTGGCGACTGCACCTGACCGTACTGGTTTGCACCTTCGTGCTGTTCCCCGTGATCGGTCTCGCCGCCCGGGTGCTGGTGCCGCACGTGCTGACCAGTGATCTCTACACCGGTGTGCTGTTCCTGTGCCTGGTGCCGTCCACGGTGCAGTCCTCGATCGCCTTCACCTCCATCGCCAAAGGCAATGTGGCGGGCGCGATCGTGAGCGCCACGGTGTCGAACCTGCTGGGCGTCTTCCTGACTCCCGCACTCGTGATCCTGCTGATGAACACCACCGGGCAGGCGAGCGTGGACCCGTCCGCGGTGGTGGACATCGTGCTGCAGCTACTGGTGCCGTTCTTCCTGGGCCAGCTGATCCGGCCGAAGGTCAAGGGTTTCCTCGCCCGCTACGCCGAGCCCACCAAGCTGGTGGATCGCGGGTCCATCCTGCTGGTGGTCTACAGCGCCTTCAGCGCGGGCATGGTCGAGGGCATCTGGCATGCCATGTCGCCGTGGCGGATTCTGCTGCTGGCCGTGGTGTGCTGCGCGATTCTGGCCATCGTGCTGGTGGCGACCGGATTCCTCGGCGAGGCGGTGCGATTCGATCGCGCCGACCGGATCGTGGTGGTGTTCTGCGGATCCAAGAAGAGCCTGGCCACCGGGCTGCCCATGGCGACGGTGCTGTTCGCGGGGCATTCGGTGGGACTGGTCGTGTTGCCGCTCATGATGTTCCACCAGATTCAGCTGATCACGTGTGCCGCCCTCGCGCAGCGGTGGGCTCGTAGCGCGCCGTGAGCGAGAGCAGCCGGCTGTCGTCGCGCCGCAGCGAGCGGGTGCCCGCCGAGGGCCGAGCGGCCAGCGCGTGCAGCACGGCCCGGTCCGAACCCGGATCGCCCACCGCGATGCGGGCGCTCCCGTCCGGGTAGCGCTTGGCCACGATCCCGGCACGCGCCAGCGCGGGCGCGATATCGCGGCCGGGCAGGTACAGGAAGTTGGCGCTGCTGCGCGGCACCCGGATGCCGCCGCGCCGCAGTTCGGTGCGCAGTAGTTCGCGCTCGGTGGTGATGCGCAGAATCCGTTCGCCCAGTTCGGCTTCCGCGGCATAGGACGCGCGCACCGCGGCGACCGCGAGGGCCGGCACCCCGAATGGCAGTTGCAGCCGATGCACCCGGTGCACCAGTTCCGCCGCACCGAACGCGTAGCCGATGCGCAGCCCGGCCAGTCCGTACGCCTTGGAGAAGGTGCGCAGCACCAGCACATTGGGATGCCGGTCGACCAGCTCGACGGCGTCGAGAGAGTCGCTCGCGCCGAGGAATTCGACGTACGCCTCGTCCAGTATCACCGGCACGCGGGGCGGGACGGAACACAGGAACGCCTTCACTTCGCTGGCCGGGATCACCGTTCCGGTCGGATTGTGCGGACGGCACACCGCGATCAGCCCGGTGCGCTCGTTCACCGCGCGGGCCATGGCCCACAGGTCCTGGCGGCCGTGGCCGTCCAGCGGCACCGGCGCCGGCCGCAGCCCGGTCATGGTCGCCATGATCGGGTAGCCGTCGAAGGTCGGTGTGGCGTAGACGAATTCGGTTCCGGCGCGGGGGAGGGTCTGCATGATCTGCATGGCCACCCCGGTCGCGCCGGAACCCACCACCACCTGGTCGGCCGAGAGGCCGAGGTGGTCGGCGATCAGCCGCGGCAGCCGCCGGGGCAGGAATTCCGGATACCGGTTCGCCTTGCCGAGGCAGTCGTCGAGCGCGGCGACCACCGAAGGCAGTGGCGGAAAGGGGTTTTCGCTCAGGCTCAGGTCGTAGCGGATGGTGTCCGCGCCGTGCGGGTCGACGGTGGCGGGATAGCCCGCCACCTCGGAACCGCGCAATCCCGTCGGCCAGGACACCGGCGCCACGATCCGTGCCGCGGGCCGCCTGTGCTCCCCCGCACCGGGGCGGGTCATCGGGCCGCGCCCCAGCGGACGGCCGCCGCCCCCGCGAAGTCCCCGGCGTGCGCGAACGCCGCCATCAGCACCACCGAGCCGTTGCGCAGCCGCCCGGCCCGGTTCTCGGCGTCCAGGGTCACGGGAATGCCTGCGGCGAACAGGTTTCCGCAGCTGTCGAAGGTGTCCGGGTGCCGTTCGGGCGGCAGTTCCATCGCCTCGTTCCAATTGCGCAGGAACAGCCGGTTGGGCTGGTTGGTGACGAAGGTGTCGATATCGCGGGACTTCACCCCGATGCGCCGGCACACCGCGTGCGCCACCTCGGGCACCAGCCGGTTGCCGCGCGTCATCACCTTGGCCACCTTGGATTCGGTGAAGGTGACGCAGCCCTGGCCCTCGCCCGGCTCCCAGTACTTGCGTTCGCCGTTGGTGCTGAACTCCATGTCGCCCGCGAACTCCGGATAGGTGCGGCACTCGATATCGAGGATCGGCGCGGAGCTGTTCTTCACGAGCAGCCCGACCCCGCACCCGTCGCCGGGGACGGGGGCCTGCGCGAGCCCGCGGATATCGGGCTGGGTGAACACCGGGCCCGCGCAGTTCTGGGTGCAGGCGATGAGCGCGGTGCGCGCGTCGGTCGTCTGCAGGATCATGCGGGCCATCCACATCATGTGGACGAAGGCCGCGCAGCCGCCGTTGTGGATGTCGAACACCCAGCGCGGCTTCATATTCAGCCGGCGCGCCACCTCCGGCCCGGCGCCCAGCACCGGATTGTCGGGCAGCTGGGTGTGGGTGAGCAGGATGTCGACATTCGAGATCTCCTGTGCCCCATGGCGTTCGATCAGGGGTGCGACGGCTCGCTCCACCATGTCCACGGCGGTCTCGTCGCGGCCGATGTGATGGCGTCCCCTGGGGGCCCGGAACATGACGTTCTTGGCCATCCGGTCCGAGCGGGAGAACTGGGTGAAGTACTCGGTGCCGACCGGGTCACCGGGCAGGTAACCGGCGACATCGACCAGGCTGACTGGCGGCGCCATCCGGAGGGCGGGGTCGGTGAAGTCCATGGCGCTCAGCTCACTTCTCTTCCGAGGGATTCAGCATCCAGTCGGGCTTGATGGGCAGCCCGTGCGAGGCGCGGTATTCCGCGATGGCCCTGAGATTGTCGAGCTCCAATTGGTGCCCGGCGGAGAACATCTCCCAGAAATCGCCCACCCACACCTTGCGCTTGTCCGGCGCGGTGTCCTGGTAGGGGTTCCTGTCATAGAACGGGTGGTGGCAGTTCGTCCACAGCACCACCGAACCGGGCTTGTCGAACACCACCTGGGCGTCGATCACCCGCATCAGGTAGACCATCCACAGGTGGTCGCTCTGGTCCCAGGCGCAGTGGTAGTCCACCGTCATGGCGTCGGGATTGGCGACGGTGCGGGTGTAGATCGTGGTGCTGTCGCCCAGCCGATCGTGCGACACCCACAGCCCGGGCTCCTCGGTCTCGGTGAATCCGCGCAGGCTGTAGGTCCATTCCTCCAGGCACCGGGTATCGGCGAGGTACTCGTACAGCTCTCGCGGCGGGGCCGCGATGAACCCCTGGACCGGGCAGAAGTCGCCGAAGATCTGGTCGTGCGGATACACCGATCGCAGCATGTCCAGGATGATCGGGGTGGTGGCCTCGCGATCGGAATTCTCGATACGCAGCAGGCCGGGCAGGACGGCTTCCGGAATGTCACTGAGGGCGGGCAGGGCACTGGTGGTCACGGGTTACCTCCTGGGTGGCGTCAGGAACGGTGTGAACGGCGGGATTTCGTCGGGATCGCAGTCGATCGCGACGAACGACGGTCCCGGGCGGTCGGCGCAGTGCCGCAGTGCCGCGGCGAGCTCGGCCCGGTTCTCCGGTGCATGGGTGCACAGATCCGGGAACATGGCGGCCATCCCCGCGCCCGGATACGCGGGACGAAACCTGTTGAAGCTGTAGCGATCCCCGTAGTACAGCTGCTCACGCGTGACGCACATGGCGTGCGCGTTGTTGTTGAGGACGATGAAGGTGATCGGCAGCCGGTGTTCGACCGCGGTGTGAATCTCCATGCCGTGCATGAAGAATGCTCCGTCGCCCGCGATCACGTAGGTGCGCCGCTGCCCGCCGTCCGGGCGCCGGTGCCGGGCGAAGGCCGAGCCGATCCCGGCCCCGAAGGCATAGCCCATGCCGCCCATGCCGAGCGCCACCGTGAAGCGCCCGTGCCGCGGCAGCCGCAGGTGGTGCACCACGGCCGCACCGGTATTGCCGGCGTCGGCGAAGACGTCCGAACCCGCGGGCAGCGCGCTGTTGATGGTCTCCACCACCTCGTGATAGCGCAGCCCGGGACCGTCGGAGGGCGGCACGGGCAGCGGGGTCAGGCTGGGCTCGCCGGACGGGTGCGGGCGCAGCGGGATGATCCGCGCCCCGGTTTCGCCGTCGCCGGAATCCAATTCGCCGATCAGCTCGGCGAGGGTCTCGGCCAGGTCGTTGCTGTGCGCGTGCCCGGCGGGCAGGAACGGCGGCAGCGCGCCGATGCTGGCCAGCGGCACCGCCGCGAGCGCGTCCTCCATCCCGGCCCGGGCGGTGACCGGCATGCGGGTCCCGATCAGCAGGCACAGCTCCGCGCCGCGCAGGGCGTCGAGCAGCTCGGGATTGCCCATGCTGCCCGCGACGCCGTAGCAGCCGGGGTCCGCGTGGTGGTAGACGTCCTTGGCGTCGGGCGCGACCCCGACGGCGGCATCCACGGCGGCGGCGAAGGCGGCGAGCTCGCGGCGGGCGTCGTCGCGGGCCACCTGGTCCCCGGCGATGATCACGATCTTGCCGACCGCCCGGGCGCCGCGCACGGTGTGCAGCACCCGCCGCAGGTTCGCGATGTCGCGGCGGTAGGGGCGCGCGGGCGGCACGAAATCCGGGGCGACCAGGTCGGCCTGCTGAATGTCCTTGGGCAGCAACAGCACCGCGGGCCCGCCCCGGCGGGCGGCGGAGACCGCGCGGGCGAGGTGAGCGGGCAGGTCGGCGGGGGCCTCGACGCGGGCACAGTAGTGCGAGATCGGCGTGTAGAGCGCGACCGCGTCGAAGGCGCCGGCCTGCCCACTCGTGTCCTGGAACGCGCCCTTGCCCTCCAGGACGGTCGGGGGCTGCCCGATCAGCGCGAGCACCGGCACCCGGGAGGCGAACGATTCGGCCAGCCCGGCGACGAGGTTCAAGGCGCCGCCGCCGGAGGTCGCGCACACGACACCGAGGCCGGAGGTCGAACGCGCATACCCGTCGGCCATGGTGGCCGCGCCGAACTCGTGCTTGGCCACCACGGCGGTGATCAGATCCCGATGATCGAAAGCCGCGTCGTAGAGGTCTTCGATATTTGCTCCGTCGACGCCGAACAGGTGCCGTACGCCCAACGCCGATACCGTCCTGACCAGCTGGTCAGCGACCCGTGTGCCGCTATGCATGGGCGCGTCCTTTCCGGTGGCAGCCACCGGTGCCCGAGTGCCTTCAACCGGGATACGGATGCGAGTCGTCAGGGGTTCAATCACCGCGTTTCGCGACAGGCCTTGCTGTGTATGTATACGTCTACGTATAGTTGGTGCATGCCGAACAAGACGATTTACGTATCCGATGATGACCTGAAGCTGTTTCAGCGCGCGCAGGAGCTGGTGGGGGGCAATCTGTCGGGCGCGATCGTGACGGCACTGCGGCGCTTCATCGAGCTCGAGGAGGGCCGGCAACAGGGCTACGACGAGGTGGTCCTGAAGGTGGGCAAGGACGGTACCCGGCAGGTCCGGTTCTCCGGCACCCTGCTCACCCACTGGCACCAGATGGCCAACGAGCGCATCGAGGACATCCGGGTGTACCGCACCCGCAAAGGCGCGTATGCGGTGCACAGTCACTTCTCCAACTGGTCGGAGTTTCCGACCGACACCAATTGGCGCCAGTGGCGTCGCTTCCTCGGTCTGGGCGAACAGGATTGGGGCGATTTCACCCTCGAGGTCTACGACACCATCCAGGACCTGGAGGGCAAGATTCCCGATCGCCTCTACGCCCGCGTCGTGGACGCCACCGAGCACTCGCAGGTCGAGGACCTCGATATCTGATCGAAAAACCCTGTAGCACAACTGAATAGCTGACCCAAAACAACTTTGATCGCAAGCCTCGGCGGTCACGGCCTGGATGACCTATGCATTCATGCCTATCTATTGATGAGAGGGGAGACATGTACAACGACCCTGCACCGGCAGCCATCACGGTCACCGGCCTCTGCAAATCCTTCGGTGAGCACATCGTGCTCGACCGCATCGACTTCACCGTCCCGGAGGGCAGCGTCTTCTCGCTGCTCGGCCCCAATGGCGCGGGCAAGACCACCACGGTCGAGATCCTGTCCACCCTGAAACGCGCCGATGGCGGCGAGATCAGTGTCGGCGGTTTCGATCCCGCCACCCAGCCCGACGGCGTGCGCTCGATCATCGGGGTCACCGGCCAGTTCTCGGCCGTGGACGAACTGCTCACCGGCCGCGAGAACCTCATACTCATGGGCGACCTGCACCACCTGCCGCGCACCGAAAGCCGCAGGCTGGCAGCGGAACTGCTGGCCACCTTCGATCTGGAGGAGGCCGCCGACAAGATCGCCTCGAGCTACTCCGGCGGCATGACCCGCCGCCTGGACCTGGCCATGACCCTGGTCGGCGATCCGCGCATCATCTTCCTCGACGAGCCCACCGTGGGCCTGGATCCGCGCAGCCGCCGTGGCATGTGGGACATCATCCGCGACCTCACCGCGCGGGGCGTCACCATCTTCCTCACCACCCAGTACCTGGAAGAGGCCGACCAGCTGGCCGACCGCATCGCCGTGCTGCACCAGGGGCAACTGGTCGCCCAGGGCACCGCCGATCAGCTCAAGCGCATGGTGCCCGGCGGCTACATCCGCCTGGACTTCGGCGACCGGGCCGAATTCGAATCCGCCGCACGGCTTTTCGGTGATGCCGCGCGGGTCAACGGTGACCTCACGCTGGCCGTTCCGAGTGACGGCGCGGTGCGCTCGGTCCGCGAGGTGATCGACCGCCTCGACGCGGCCCGGGTGGAACCCGCGGGCCTGTCCGTGCACACCCCCGACCTCGACGACGTCTTCCTGGCCCTCACCGGCGGCCACGCTCCCGAGAAGGAGACCTCCAAATGACGACTCTGACCACGTCGTTCGCCGACTCGAAGACCATGCTGCGCCGGAACCTGGTGCACGCCAAGCGGTATCCGGGCATGACCTTCTCCCTGATCATCATGCCGGTGTTCCTGCTGCTGCTGTTCAACTACGTGTTCGGCGGTGCGCTGAAGTCGGCCACCGGCGGCCGGTACATCGACTACCTGACGCCCGGCATGATGCTCATCATCCCGGCGTACATGGTCGCGGGCGTCGCGGTCGGCATGGCCACCGATATGACCAAGGGCATCATCAATCGCTTTCGCACCATGCACTTCTCGCACGCCTCGGTGCTCACCGGGCAGGTGGTCGGCACCCTGATCCAGGGCATGCTGGGCGTGGTCGCCATGACGCTGATGGCCGTGGCCATCGGCTTCCGGCCGCACGCCGGCGTGGTGGAATGGCTGGCGGCCCTCGGACTCATCGGCCTGACCGTCTTCGCGCTGAACTGGCTCGGCGTCGGCTTCGGCCTGATCGCCCAGACCCCGGAGAGCGCGTCCAATATGCCCATGCCGATTCTTTTCCTGCCCTTCCTGGGCAGTGGCCTGGTGCCGACCGACACCATGCCGGCCGGTGTGAAGCAGTTCGCCGAGTATCAGCCCTTCACCCCGATCACCGAGACCCTGCGCGGGCTGCTGATGGGCGGGCCGATCGGGCACAACGGCATCCTGGCCATCGGCTGGTGCGTGGTGATCGGCGTGTTCGGATACTTCTGGTCCACCACGACCTTCCGGCGCAAGACCCGGTAGTCACGGTGCCGGGCGGCGCGCTCCCAGGCGGGGCGCGCCGTTCGCGCGTGGTCAGATACCCGCTGCCAGCAGGATTTTCCCGGATCCGTTGCGGATCTCGATCGTCTTCAACTGTTCCGGCGACACCGAGGTGGTGCCGTCCGGAGTCAGCGTCTGGCCCGGCTTGACCGTCCACTCGGCGAGCTTGGACTGCACGCCGTCGTTGCGGGTCACCCACAGCGACAGCGTCCACACGTACTCCTCGTCCGAGGGCGGGTACTGGCACCACATGTCCACCCGGGTCTGGCCGTTGATCGACATCACCTTGAAGGTGGCCAGGATCGGGGTGTCGGTCTGCGGCTTCAGCGGACCCTGCGCCACCACCTGCTGCACGAAGGACGGGCCCTCGTGGTGGGCCACGGTGGCGGTCACCGGAATCGCGATGGTCACCGCGGCGGCCGCCGCCGCCACTGCTCCGCCGATCGCTTCCCATCGCCCCCGGCGCCGCCGTCTGGCGGTCCGCGCCGCCAGGGCCGGCAGCAACCGCTCGGGCGGCGGCGGCACGGTGGAGGGCGGATCGTCCTGCGCCGCAATCGACAACGCGGTTTCGGCATCCACCATGGCCAGCAGGCCGGGTAGACCGGCCAGTTTCGACACGGCCGCGCGGCAGGACTCACATCCGGTCAGATGCTCCTCGTACTCGCGGCGGTCGTCCCGGGCGAGAGCGCCGAGCACATACGCGCCGTCCCAGGTGGTGTAGCCATTGCACAGTTCATGGCCCTCGGTCATCTCGTCACCCCCATTTCCTGCAACACCAATCGCAATGCCCGCATGCCGTAGTGCATCCGAGACTTGACCGTGCCCTCCGGGATCTCCAGTTCCTCCGCGATCTGATGCGTGGACAGGCCCCGGTAGTAGGCACGGACGATGACGTCACGGTGATCGATGCTCAGCCGCGCCAGCGCATCCGCCACCAGCCACCCGTCCAGCGTCCGATCCGTCTTGTCCGGTTCGGGTACCTCCGGCGGGTGATCGGTGCGGAATTCGCGCCGGCTGCGTGCGCTGCGATGCTCGTCCACGGCCAGATTACGGGCGACCGTGAACAGCCAGGCCCGCGCCGAACTGGTGGACTGGTCCAGCACATTGGGCCGCTGCCAGGCGCGCAGCAGGGTCTCCTGCACGATGTCCTCGGCCCGGCCCGGATCCCCGACCAACCCGTAGGTGTACCGCCACAGCGCTGCCGCGTGCTCGTCGTACAGCGCGCGTAGCAGGGCCGCCTGGTCCTCCGGCATCGCTCACCTCCGCATCGATCACGACACAGATGTCCCGGCGGTTCAGTTGCGTTCGAGCTCGATGGGATGGGTGGCCAGCAGGGACAGCGGCAGCGGCTGGCGGCGCAGGACGTGGGCCCAGAGGTCGACGCGGCCCGCCAGCGGGTCGGTGGGCAGGGCGGACAGGACGATCCAATCGCCGCGATCCAGTTCGCCTTCCAGCTGCCCGAAGGTCCAGCCGGCGTAGCCCGCGAAGACCCGGATGCCCTCCACCAGACCCTCGATGCGGTCCGGATCGGAATCCAGGTCCACCAGGGCCACCCGGCCGTCCACCCGGCGCACGCCGGACAGCCCGGCGATGGACGCACCTACCTTGACGGTGGCCAGGCACAGCGCCGCATCGCGTTTCACCGGGCCCCCGATGTAGAGCGCGCGGGGGCCGGCGGCCAGCTCGGACCAGTTGGGGAGCACGTCGTGCAGGGCGGTGTCACTGGGCTTGTTGAGGACCACGCCCCAGGTGCCGCCGTCATTGTGTTCGAGGATGTAGACCACCGACCGCCGGAACGACGGCTCGGTCAGATCGGTCGCGGACACCAGCAGGGTCCCTGGTCGAACCACCTGGTCCTCATGCCGGAATTCGCGTCGAGAACGGTCACCGTGTTCCTCTGCGCGTGCCACTCAGCCATCATCGCACTGACACAGACCAATTGCGTTGCATAATTTGCCGCATATTCATTTGTGCCGCTGCGAGCCGCGGAAACCATGTCCGGCATACCTTGCGGTTCGTAGCTAGGGTGGGCGCTATGGAACGCCCCGAAGTCGTCCTCGAGAACAGCGACGCGGTCTACGACTTCTATCGTGACCACCAGCAGAACCTGCTGAAGGCGCGGGCGGCCTACTGGCTACTGGGTCGTCGTTATCGGCCCCGGGTGACCTACGCGGACGGAGCGCGGGACCGGCTGCGGGAGTTCATCTCCCAGCGGCGACCGCTGCTCATCGCGGTGAACCACCTCTCCCAGCTGGATCCTTACACCGTTGGCGCCGCGGCCTGGCGCAGCGCGCTGCGGCCGGTCATCGGGCACACCCGGGTACTGGCCAAGGACGAGCTGTTCACCGAGACCAAGCTGCGCGAGCGCATCGACATGATGGGCGGCATCCCGGTGTTCCGGGGCAAGGACCACGGCCTGCGCGCGGTGAACGCGGCCGGGCAGCGCATGATCGACATCTGCGCCGAGCGCATGGCGCGCGGTGACGGGGTGGCGGTGTTCCCGGAGGGCACCTGCAACGACGTGGACCCCACCCAGGTGCAGACGGTCGGAACCGGCATCGGGCACATTGCCTTCCGGGCCAGGAAGCTCGGGGCGGAACCGGTGCTGGTGAGCCTGGGTCTGAGTTACGGCCCGCGGCTGGATCCCAGGGTGGAACCCACCAAGGAGGAGGCCCGCTCGGCCAGCTTCTATTTCGGCATGCCGGTGGCGGAGCTGCCCACCAAACCCGCCGAGATCACGCGGGTGGTGCGCGAAGAACTGCAGAACGCGCTGGACGGTGCGGTCAAGGCGTACTGACCGGCGGTGCCGTCGAGGAGTACCGACCGGCGGTGCCGTCGAGGAGTACCGACCGGCGGTGCCGTCGAGGAGTACCGACCGGCGGTCACTGCTGGGGCAGGCCGAGCCTTTCCCGCGACCAGTGCGGCACCAAAGCCAGGTACTCGGGCCGGGATTCGACGAAGTGGTGCACCATCGGGCACAGCGGCAGGATCCCGAACCCGTCGGCGCGGGTCTGGTCGAGCGCGCCCTGCACGATCTTGCGCCCGTACCCCAGGCCCTCGAACTGCGGGTAGACCTCGGTGTGCACGAAGGCCCGCTCGTTGGCGGTGTCCTGATAGGCCGCGACCCCGGCGAGGTATCCGTCGACGTACAACTCGAACCGATCCAGTGCGGCGTTCTTGCGGACCTCGACCGACTCACTCGACATGGGTGCGACGTTAGTTGTCCCGTGACGGCTATTCGTCCCTTTGGCCGATCGGTGGCGTCCAGCGTGTCGCTTCCCACATCGGAGATCAAAATGTAGGGATGACGAACCCACCCCCGCGCCGGGTGCTGCTGGCCCCGGACAAGTTCAAGGGCTCCCTGAGCGCCACCCAGGTGGCGGACGCGCTGGCCGTGGGGATCACCCGCGCCGCCCCCGGCGCAGCGGTGCGGCGGACACCCGTCGCCGACGGCGGGGACGGGACGGTCGACGCCTTCGTGGCGGCAGGCTGGGAACGGGTGGAGGTCGAGAGCTACGGGCCGACGCTCGCGCCGGTGACCACCTCGTACGCGGTCCGCGGGCGGGTGGCCGTGGTGGAGCTGGCCGCGGTCAGCGGCCTCGCGGAACTCCCCGGCGGACAGCCCGATCCGCTGCACGCCAGCACCTACGGGGTGGGGGACGTGATCGGGGACGCGCTCGATCGGGGAGCGCGCGACATCGTGCTCGGGCTGGGCGGGAGCGCCTCGACCGACGGCGGGGCGGGCCTGCTGCAGGCGCTCGGACTGCGCATCCTCGACGCCGACGGGAACGAATTGCCCTGCGGCGGAGCGGCACTCGCGCGCGCGGTGCGGGTGGATCGCGACGATCTGCACCCCGGGCTGGCCGATGCGACGGTGACGCTGGCCAGCGATGTGGACAACCCGCTGCTCGGCGCGGATGGCGCGGCCGCGATCTACGCGCCGCAGAAGGGCGCGGATCCCGGGCAGGTCGCCACTCTCGAAGCGGCACTGAAGAATTGGGCCGCCGTGCTGGGCCCGGAATGGGCCGACAAACCGGGCGCGGGCGCGGCGGGCGGCACCGGTTTCGGGGCGCTGGCGGCGCTGGGCGCGCGGATGCGCTCGGGCATCGAGCTCGTTCTCGAACTGATCGATTTCCGGGCCCGGCTGGCGGACGCGGATCTGGTCGTCACCGGGGAAGGCTCGCTGGACACCCAGAGCTTGTCCGGCAAGGCCCCGATCGGGGTCTGTCGCGCGGCGCTGGCGGCGGGCGTCCCGGTGGTCGCGGTGGCGGGCCGGGTGCTGCTCACCGCGGAGCAGGTGCGGGAGGCCGGATTCGCCACCGCCTACGCATTGTCCGAGCTGGAGCCCGATCCGGCCCGCAGCATGGCGAACGCCGCCGCCCTGCTGGAACGGATCGGGGAGCGGATCGCGGAGTCCTAGGTGGCCGGGGTGAGCGCGCGGCCGGGAATCCGGTTCCGATTTCGGTCGCCCCACTCCTCCAGCGGCCGCAGCGCCGCGCTGAGTTCCCAGCCCAGCTCGGTGAGCGAATACTCCACGCGCGGCGGCACTTCCGGGTAGATCTCGCGGTGCACGATGCCGCTGGCCTCCAGCTGCCGCAGGTTCTCCGCGAGTACCTTCTCGCTGACACCGGTCAGCAGTCGCCGGATCTGCCCGAACCGCTGCGGTCCCTCGGCCAGCACCCACATCAGGTGCATCTTCCATTTGCCGCCGACCGCCTCGATGGCCACAGACATGCCGCACACCTCGTGATCCGCGTCACCGCCGGTACTCATCGCGCCCTCCTGACCAGATTTCGAACCTTGGGGTAAGCAACCCCACGCGCAGGTGCGGTCTTCCCGAGGCTACCGATCCCGGCCACCATCGATTCCGGCGCGCCAGTTCCGAACAGCCGAAATCGAAGGGGATACACCATGTCTGATCTGCGTCGATCGGTCACCGTCATCGGTCTGGGCCCGATGGGGCGGGCCATGGTCGCAGCGTTCCTGAAGGCCGGAGTCGAGGTCACGGTCTGGAACCGCAGTCCGGAGAAGGCCGACGCCATGGTCGAGCTCGGGGCCCGGCGGGCGGCCACGGTCGCCGAGGCGCTCGATGCCAATGCGGTGGCCGTGCTCAGCCTCACCCACTACGCCGCCATGTACGACGTGCTGGGTCCGGCCGCGGATCACCTGCGCGGCACGGTGATCGCCAATCTCTCCTCGGATTCGCCCGAGCAGGCCCGCCGGGGCGCGGCGTGGTTGCGGCAGCGCGGCGCCGAATTCCTTTCCGGCGGTGTGATGTCGGCGGGCGACAATATCGAACACCCGGCGTCCTACATCTTCTACAGCGGCCCGCGTGCGGTCTTCGACGCGCACGCCGAACTGTTGCGCCCGCTGAGCCCGCAGGAGTACCTGGGCCCGGATGACGGTCTGGCGCAGGTCTTCTACCAGGGCCTGCTCACCATCTTCCATCCCTGGCTGCTGGCCTTCGACCAGGCCACGGCCATGATCGCGCGCTCCGGCCACGACATCGCGCAGTTCGTGCCGTTCGCGGTGCGCTCCAACGCCGCCTTCCCGTACTTCATGGAGCAATTCTCGGTGGAGAACCAGAACGGCGGCTGGGCCGACGTGGCCGGACTGCGCATGATGGACGCGGGCGCGCAGCACATCATCGACGCCAGTGCGGAGGTCGGCGTCGATGCCACCCTCTCGCACACGGCGCAGGCGTTCTGGCGCCGGGCCGTCGCCGCCAGCGCGGCGGCGGGCCGGGCGGTGTCGACCTTCGAACTCATGGGCGCGGTCTCCGAGAACGCCTGAGCCGCACGGGAATCAGGCGGTCTCGGAGCCGATGCGAGGGAAGGGCGCGGTGGAGAAGATGAACTCCACCGGCACCTCGAAGTACTGCGCGAGCCGCAGCGCCAGATGCAGGCTCGGGCTGTATTCGCCGCGCTCCAGATAGCCGACGGTCTGGTAGTGCACGCCCAGCGCCTCGGCCAGCTGCCGGCGCGAGATGCCGCGCTCGGCGCGCAGCATCGCGATCCGGTTGTAGATGACCTCGCTAGTAGGCACG
This sequence comes from Nocardia sp. NPDC059229, assembly GCF_042754165.1. NCBI lineage: Bacteria > Bacillati > Actinomycetota > Actinomycetes > Mycobacteriales > Nocardiaceae > Nocardia > Nocardia sp. NPDC059229. Next base: position 26,654 of record NZ_JBHZAK010000007.1, on the reverse strand, counting down.
CGCCATGGCCCTCTCGCGACGGGCCGCCACCGCGGCCCCGGATTCGCGACGGGCCATGCGGCGCAACACGATCGGCGCGATCAGGATGCCCGCCACCGCCCAGGCGCCCAGCACCGCCACGGTTTCCGGGTGCCGCCACGAGTGCGTCAGCTCCACCATGGCCGCGCCGTCGGGCAGCATGGCCGAACGCATGCCCAGGCCCATCCAGTAGATGGGGAACGCCTGGGCAATGGCCTGCAGCCAGCCAGGCAGGCCGGTGAGGGGATAGAAGATTCCGGAGATCGCCACCAGACCCATGATGGGGAACGAGATGAAGCCGATGCTGCGCGGGCTGTCGAACGCCGAGCCCACGATCGCGCCCAGCGGCAGACAGGCCAGCAGGCCGAGCACCAGAATGCCGATCAGCGTGGCCCAGGCGCCCACGCTGTCCAGGCTCACCCCGCCGATGGTGAGCAGCCCGAACCCGAGGATCAGCGCCACCTGGACCACGGTGACGCCGGAGACCGCGACGATCTTGCCGATCAGGTAGCCCAGCATGCCGTTGGGGGTCGCCTTGGCGCGCAGCAGGGTACCGTCCTCGCGATCCATGGCCAGGCCCTGGGCGACGCCGAACATGCCGGTGAACGCCACCAGCATGCCGAGCACGCTGGGCAGCGCCAGCGCGCCCAGGCCGACGCCGCTGCCCTGGAAGTCGCCGTGGCGCATGAAGAACACCGCGATCATGGTGGCCACGGGCCAGAAGAACTGCGAGAAGATGTCCATCCCATTGGTGAGGGTCTGGATCAGCTCGATCCGGCCGCGCCGGAAACCGGCCCGCACCGCGACGGTCGTCGGATTCATCGGACCTCCTCCAGGCTGCGCAGGTCGGTGTCGCCCTGGCCGGATTCGAAGCGCTGCACCAGGGTCATGTAGGTGTCCTCGAGCGAGGCGCGCCGCACCTCCAGCTCCTCGACCGACTCGCCGAACTGCTGGAACAGCTCGTAGACGAACTTGGTGGACTCGGTGGTGGTGTGCACGAAGCGCTGCCCGTCCCGGGTCCATTTCACCTCGGCCTCACCGGCGATGCGCCGGGAGAGCTGATCGGCCGACCCGTCGGCGATGATGCGCCCGCCGGCCAGGATGAGGATGCGGTCGGCCAGCTTCTCCGCCTCGTCCAGGTCGTGGGTGGTGAGCAGGATGGTGGTGTGGTCGTCGTCGGCGAGCCGGTGCACCAGATCGTGGAATTCGCGGCGGGCCTGCGGATCGAAACCCGCGGTCGGCTCGTCCAGGAACAGCAGTTCCGGCCGGCCGACAATGCCGATGGCCACGTCCAGGCGGCGGCGCTGGCCGCCGGAGAGGGTCATCACCTTGGCGTCCGCGTGCTCGGCGAGGCCCACCGCGGCGATGAGTTCGTCTGTGTTCCAAGGCCGTTGGATGTCGGCCGTGGCGTAGGGCGCGTAGAACATGCCCAGGTAGTCCAGCAGTTCCCGCACCCGCCACTTGCCGTGATCGCGCCAGGACTGCAGCACCACGCCCAGCCGGGCCCGCCAGGCCTCGTCGCCGTGCGCCGGGTCCGCGCCGAGCACCTCGACCCGGCCCGCCGAGCGCATGCGGAAGCCCTCCAGGATCTCGATGGTGGTGGTCTTGCCCGCGCCGTTCGGGCCGAGCAACGTCAGCACCTCGCCGCGGTGGGCCTGGAAGCTGACGTCCTGCAGGACATCGCGGGTGCCGTAGCGCATCCGCAGGTTCTCGACGTCGAGTACGACGCCCTCACCGACCGACATGTCACCCCTCCGTAGTAGAAGCCGGATCGGATGTAGCATACCTACTACATTTTTGGGTGGACAAGCTATTTCTCGTGCACGAAAACGGGCCCGGCTCCAAGCGAGCCGGGCCCTCTTTCGTGAGGCGACAACTGATTTCGTGAGATGCGGGTAACTCGCCGGGTACGTCCAGAATCGGTTCGGCTCCCAACCGCCGGCACGCGTGCCCAACGGTGAACGGCCCTCGGCCGTGCGCCGAAGTTACGGGGAGGCGGGGGAGCGGCGGATCAAGAATTCGATCGCGGCCGCGTAACCCTGGATGCCCATCCCCGCGATCACCGCGGTGGCGATGGGGGAGATGTAGGAGTGATGCCGGAACTCCTCGCGGGCGTGCACATTGCTGATGTGCACCTCCACGATCGGCACCTCCGGAATCACCAGCGCGTCGCGCAGCGCCACCGAGGTGTGGGTGAACCCGCCCGGATTGATCACGATGCCCGCCTCCACCCCGTGCGCGGCGTGGATCCGGTCGATCAGCGCGCCTTCGTGATTGGACTGGAACGCCACGATCTCCCGGTCGAACCGCGCCGCGGTCTTGCGGCACAGCTCGACCACGTTGTCGAGGGTGTCGGCCCCGTACACCTCGGGCTGGCGGGTGCCGAGCATGTTCAGGTTCGGGCCGTTGAGCACCAGGATCGGACCGGAAGCAGCCATGCGCCCACTGTATTAGAGGCCGGTCGGTCCCTCCGTGCGCAGGTCGTCGACTTTGCGCATGGCCGTGCGCAATTCCGCGAGCCACTCCTCGGCGTGCTTGCCGGCCAGCTTGACCGTCCAGGCCAGCGCGTCGGAGCGGGAGCGGGCCACGCCGGCGTCGACGAGGGTGTCGAGCACCTTGCGCTCGGGCTGGCGCAACCGGGTCATGACCGGAACGGCCAGGTGGGTGAACATGATTCGCTCGCCGTCGACCAGCACGCCCCAGGCGACATTGCGGCCGTAGCGGGCCTGGGCCTCCTGGGCGATCTGCATGCGGGCGGGGCGGGTGGTCTCCCGGAAGCGGGCGATGATGCCCTCGCGGGTGGCCTGCGGGACGGTGGCCGGTGCCGCGCCCTCGGCGGGAGCGTCGTCGCCCGGGGCGGGTTCGACTGGGGGGAGGGGGAGTTCGCCGAGGACGACGATTTCGTCGCGATCGACTTCGAGGGTTGCTGGACCGGTGAACCAGTCGGCTGGCAATCTTCCAGCGAACCAGGCGGGAGCGTCCGAGGCGTCGGGAAGGTCGGCCTGCTGCCAGCCTCCGGTGCGCCCGAAACCGTGTCCACGATGTCCGTGTCTCATGATGGTCACACTCACTTACTGCAAGGAGTTGTAATACTGATTACAACGTTACGTCGTTTCAGCGGGAGTGGGTTCTGCTCTGGGAGAACGAGGTTCGGCGGCTTCGCCGAGGCCGGCCCGCAACGCTGTCACCAGTGAGAACCGAACGGTCTGCCGAGTCTCGAATACGCCAGGGGATGTAACCGACCGGTGATCATGTAAGTGGTCACTGCTGACCGATTTCGGCACTATGGTGGTGCTCGATGCAAATGCGCCTGGTGGGATGGTGAAGCCGTGGGCGTTCGCCGCGCGGTACCGTGGACCTGTTGCTGATGTGGCCAGAGTGAAGAGTGGGCGATATGGATGTGTGGGGATCCCGCCGCTTCCGGGTACGGGGTGCGATCGCACTCGCGGGTGTGGCAGCCGTCGCGATCGCGATGGGGTCATGTGGTTTTCGGGAGCGGTCGACGGGTGCGGAGGCGGTGGTCGAACGGTTCACCACGCTGATCGACAAGAAGGACTATGACGGGGCGTCGCGGCTGACCTCCTACCCGGCGGGTGCTTCGGCAACGCTGAAGCAAGTCTTCGAGGGACTCGACCCGGGTAAGCCCGACTACCACGTGACCCAGTTCACCGGACTGAACGGTACGACCGGACTCTTCTCCATGACCGGCGCCTGGAACTTCGGCGACAAGCGGGACTGGAAATACGACCTGCAGGGTACCGTGCGCAAACTCAGTGTGGGCTGGCGTATCTCGTGGGATCCGGCCATGGTCATGCCGCAGCTGGACGCCAAACGCAGCGCCAAGCTGGTGCGCACCTTCGCCACTCCTTCACCGCGGGTGAACGACATCGTCGGCCAGCCGCTCATGACCGAGCAGACCATCAATGTGGTCCAGCTGGACCCGGCCAAGATCACCGACCCGGTCGCCTCCACCAACGCGCTGGCCGCCGCCATCGCGCCGGTCGCGCCGCTCATCGACGGACCGTCGCTGATGCAGCAGCTCGCGGCCTCCCAGGGCAAACCCTTCGTCGCGGTCAACCTGCGCGACGGCGACTTCGCCATCCTCGAGCCGCGCATGGCCCCGATCCCGGGTGTGGTGCTGCTGAAGCAGCCCAAGCTCATCTCCGCGGACCGCCGGGTCTGGTCGCCCATGCTCGACGCGCTCACCAAGGTGTGGCAGGACGATCGCGACGCGCACTCCGGCTGGGGCGTGCAATTGTTCGAGCCCGACGGCAGTTTCGTCACCCAGCTGGCCGGCGAGCAGGGCCCGCCCGGGGCCGACATTCCGGCGACCATGGACCAGCGCCTGCAGCGTGCCGCCGAGGACGCTGCGGTGAGCACCGGCTCGCCCACCTCCATCGTGGCCATCCAGCCCTCCAGCGGGGCCCTGGTCGCGGTGGCGCAGAACAGTCAGGCCAGCGAGCACGGCAATATCGCCTTCACCGGGCAGTACCCGGTCGGCGGCATGATCGAGCTGTTCAAGAACGTCGCCGCGGTGACCAAACACAAAGCGCCGCAGGATGTCTCGGTCGGCGACGCGGCGGACGCGGCCAGCCTGCTCGGCATCGGCATCGACTTCAAGGTGCCCGGCCTCGACGAGACCACCGGCCGGCTGCCCACCGGCAAGAACGCCGCCGAGAACGTGGGCCGCGGCAATGCCGCCGACTCGTTGCTGGCCAGCCCGTGGGGCATGGCCATCGCGGCGGCCGCCATCGCCAAGGGGCAGGTGCCCAAGCCGATGATCACCATCGGCCAGCCCGCCACCACTGAGGCCGACCTGGCCGCTCTGCCCGGCGAGGCCACCGACCGGCTGCGCGGCATGCTGCACGACGGGGTCGGCGCGCCGGAGATGGCCAGCCTCAACAGGTATCGCGATGTGCAGGCCTACGGGGCCACCACCGGCAACAACGCCTGGCTCATCGCCACCATGGGAGACCTGGCCTTCGCCATCCACATCGACGATCCGGACAGCGGGGATCTCACCGCGCGTGTGGCGGCGCGCCTGCTGCAGTCGCTGGCCTCGCCCGACTAGCGAGAGCGCAGTACCCGCAACGTCAACGAGAGCGCAGCACCTGCACGGCGGCGCGCCAGCCGATCAGGAACAGGGCCAGGAAGGTCGCGGCCACCAGGAAGAAGCTGACGGCGAGGCCCTGACCGGATACGGCACGGAGCAGCATGCCGCCGACCAGGGTGCTCAGCCACACGATCACACCGGTCGGCCACACCGCGCGGCCGTCGAAACGTCGTGCCGCGCTCACACCTTCCCGGCCCGTCGCCACCACCAGCGCGATCACCCAGCCCAGCAGCAACCCCGTGCCGAACGGCCAGACGGTGCGCAGCAGACCCGCGCCGATCGCCTCGTCGTGACTGCGCCGCCCGATCGCACAGAACACGACCACGAGGGCGACATCGACGACGAGGGGCACGAGTTTCTTCACGCGGCACAGGGTATCGGGCGTCCCGGGAGCGCCTGTGCAGGGACACTCCACCCTGGCCGGTCACGCCGGAGGGGTGGGTCAGGCCGACGCCGCGTCCGGATCGGCCGGCGGATTGGGCCGGCGCCGGTCGGTGACCAGCGAATTGCCGCGCTCCTCGAATTCCTTCTCGAGCTCGGCGTCGTCGGCCTGCGGCTTGCGGTAGAGGAAGAGGAAGACGATCCAGCCGACGATCGCCACCAGGATGAAGCTGATCAGCCGGTAGAGGAACGCCGCCGCCACGGCCTGTGCGGCCGGCAGCCCGGCCGCCGCGGTCAGCGAGTAGATGAGGGTGGCGTCCACATAGACGATGCCGCCCGGCGCCAAAGGGATGGTGCCCACGGCCTTTCCGGCCGCGAAGGCCAGCATGAGCCCGGCCCAGTGCGGATCCGCGCCCACCGCGTAGCAGGCGAAACCCAGGCAGGCCACATCGGCGAACCGATGCACGAGCGCCCAGACCGCCACCCACGCGCCATCCCGTTTGCCCAGATCCACCGACTCGAGCTGGGTCAGGATCTCGGCCACCTTCTCCATGCCGGCGTCGGCGGGCTTGCGCCGAATCCGATTGACCAGGTGCAGGATTCGCTGCGCCAGCGCCTGCACCCCGCCGGGGTGACGGGAGACGTAGTTGAAGGTCCAGATCAGCAGGGCGACGGTGCCCAGCGTCAGGATCACCTTGCCGGGGCCGACCCGGTCCCCGGACAGCACCGCGCCGAACAGGCCCAGCAGCGTCAGCCCGGCCGCCGCGATCACGCCCGACATCACCAGCTGCCAGGACGCCACGATCGGGCTGGCGCCCCAGCGCCGGGTTTGCCGGTAGGTGAAGGCCGCCGAGAACACCTGGCCCGCGGGCAGCGTCAGCGACATGCCGGTGGAGCCGTACACCACCGACACCGACTTCCGCTGGCTCACCTCGACGCCGCCGGCGTGCAGCAGCTGTTTCTGGATGCGACCGAAGCCACTCATGGAAAACGCCGCCATGACGATGCAGGCGGCAACCCATCCCCAGTGGATTTCGGTGAGGTTCTTCCAGGATTCGTGCAGGCGCGGATATAGATATATGCCTTCGGAAATCAGCAACGCCGCCAGCGCGGCGCCGAGAACCCATTTGGCCCACCAGAACCTGCCACGGTGCGAGTCATCCGCGGGCGGCGCAGGATCGCCGGCCAGCTCACCATGGGCCGTCACGCCGTCAGCCTAACGAACTCGCCGCCGCCTCGTCTGCATCAGCCGGGTCGGTGCTTTCCCGCGGCCAGGCCAGCCGGGTTTTCCGGCGGCGCCCGCGCAGTTGCACCTCTTCGCCGGTCTGCCAATGCCGCTGCTCGTTCTCATCGGCGAAAAACAGTGCGCTCGACGAGGTCAGGACGCGTTCTGGGCGGTCTTTGGCGAGTTCGGTCAGGCGCGACGCCTCGTTCACGGGATCACCGATCACGGTGTATTCGAAACGATTTGCGCCACCGATATTCCCGGCCACCGCCAGCCCCGCGGAGACGCCGATTCCGATATCCAGCCCGGCCACCTCGCGCAGGGCTTCGCGCAGCTCACGGGCCGCGGCGAGGGCCGCGGTCGGTGCATCGGGGCGGTCCAGCGGGGCGCCGAAGATGGCCAGCGCGGCATCGCCCATGAATTTGTTGATGAGCCCGTGGTTGCGGTCGATGACATCCACCACCACGCGGAAGAACTCGTTGAGCAGACTGACCACTTCGGTCGGCGGGCGTTCCGCGGCGGTCGCGGTCGAACCGACCATATCCACGAACAACACCGCCACGAATCGGGTTTCACCACCGAGTTCGGTGCCGTACTCGAGTGCCCGGCGCGCCACGTCCTCACCGACATGCTGACCGAACAATTCCTGCAGTTCCCGGCGTTTGGCGGCCTCACCCATCATTCGGTTGAAGCCAACCTGCAGCAGCCCGATTTCCGAACCGTCGAAAACTTCCACCTGCACATCCCGTGCACCCTCCTGCACGCGGTCGATGGCCTGGCTGAGCTGGCGAATCGGATCGGAAATGGAAGAGCCGGTGAGCATGGAAAGCGCCAGCGCCTGCATGATCACCACACCGCACAACAGCAGAATCGACACCGCCAGCGACTGCGCGGAAAACTGGACGCGAGAAGAAATCTGGGTGACGCACAGCAGCACGATGGCAATCGTCGGCGCGAAGGTGCCCATGCCCCAGGTCATGGCCATCCGGGTACCGACGCCCGCGGTCAGGGTGTGGTCGAAGGCCCCCGTGGTCAGCGCCTCGGCTGCGACCGGCCGCAGGATCCGCTCGCCCAGCATGTAGGTGAAGCCGAAAACGATGGTGGCAGCCATACATTCGGTCACGATCACCGCCGCGGCCAGCTCGGGGGTCCGCACGATGATGACCGAGGCCAGCACGCCACCGCCGACCAGCCACAGCACCAGATGCACGATGGCCTGCCGCAGCGGGGCGTGCAGCGCCGCCATCTGCTCCTGCCGCGACGGCGGCCCGCCGCGCATCTGCCACCGCATGACCGGCCGCAGCATGAGCGCCGACGCGGTCACGCTCAGGAACCCGCCGATCACGAAGACCAGCCCCGGGATCAGCAGCCCGGTCTGCCGGGTCGCGCTGGTCCCGCCCTCCGGAACCGGCAGCCCGTACTGAATGAAGGCCCACACCAGGACAGCGCCGAAGGCGTTCGCCGCCAGCATCGAAGCCAAGTACAGCGGCCAGCGGGTATGCATGGTCTGTTTGACCGCTTCCAAGGGCGCTGACACGATCACCAATCTAGCTCCCCCGCCTCTCCGGGGCTTCAGCGCGCAACTGAGAGCCGTCGACCGCTGGGGACGCGTGCCGGCGGACCGGAGCCAAACCAATTTCGGTGGTACCCGACGAGTTACCCCTGGCGCAACGAAATCAGGCGTCACCTGACCGATCGAACGAAAGACCGTGAGATGGGTAGGGGCTCTTGCCACGCTGGTTTTGCAGCCGCCGTAATACGGATACAACCCAGTAGGCTCGCTGAGGTGAGCGAGGTGCAGGCAGGGTCCGGCAGATCGAGCGAGTCCGGCGGGGTGCGCCGGCGCGACGTGGAGGCCGTGCACCCCATCGTGCGGCAGACCGCGGAGTGGTGCTGGCGGTTGCTGATCATCTTCGCGGCGGTGCTCGCGGTGGCCTACCTGGCGCGGCGGCTTTCGACGGTCACCATTCCGATTTCCATCGCACTGCTGGGTGCGGCCCTGATGGCGCCGCTGGTCAATTGGATGCAGCGGTTCGGGGTGCCGCGGGCGATCGGGGTGTTCGTGGCGCTGGTGGGGGCGCTCGGTCTGCTCGCCGGAATCATGACCTTCGTCGTCGAGCAGTTCGTCTCGGGTGTGCCGCAGCTGTCGGACGAGTTCAAGACCTCCGTGCACCAGGTGCAGGACTGGCTGATCAACGGTCCGCTGCACCTGAGCAACGACCAGATCCGCAATGCGGGCGACACCATCGTCAAGACCGTCGAGTCGAACAAGGACGCGCTGACCAACGGCGCGCTCACCACCGCCACGGTCATCGGTGAGTTCTTCACCGGCACGTTCCTGACCCTGTTCATCCTCATCTTCTTCCTCTACGGCGGCGATCAGATCTGGGAGTTCGTGACCCGGATCGTCCCGACCCGGCACCGGGCGAAGGTCCGTCAGGCCGGGCGGCTGGGCTTCGGCACGCTGACCGGCTTCGTGCGGGCCACCGTCATGGTGGCGGCGGTGGACGCCATCGGTATCGGCGCGGGCCTGGCCATTCTCAATGTGCCGCTGGCGCTTCCGCTGGCCTCGCTGGTCTTCATCGGCGCGTTCATCCCGATCGTCGGTTCGTTCATCGCCGGTTCGGTGGCGGTCTTCATCGCGCTCATGACCAAGGGCATCGTCACCGCGCTCATCGTGCTGGGCATCACGGTGGCGGTCATGCAGCTGGAAGGCCATGTGCTGCAACCGCTGCTGATGGGCCGCGCGGTCCGTATCCATCCGCTGGCCGTGGTGCTCGCCATCGCGGCGGGCGTGGTGCTGGCGGGTCTGGCGGGCGGTCTGCTCGCGGTGCCGTTCGTGGCGGTGCTCAATACCGCCCTGCGCTCGCTGCTGGCCGACTCGCCCGACGAGCTCTACCAGGACCTGCACACCGGCGACCCGAGCAAACCCATGTTCAGCGCCGAACCCGATACTCCCGACCCGGACCGCTACAAGGTGCCGGTACCCGTGGCCGAGGACGACCACGAGACGCCCCCGAAGCCCGCGGGCGGCAGTGGGGACGCCGGGGACTGACGGTGGCCCGGGGGACGGTGGAGCCCGATCCCGCCTGGGCGGCCACCGCGCCGCTGTGGCGGGCGGTGCAGGCGTTCCGGCTGGTCACCCTGCTGTACGCGGTGGGCCAGCAGATCGCCTCGGTGTCGTACTACAGCAATCAGCGGTTGAGCTGGGCGCTGATCGCCGTGATGGCGGTGTGGTCGGGTATCTCGGCGGTGCTGTTGTCGCAGTGGCGGATCCGGAACGAGCCGCGGGTGCGGACGGCCGTGGTGGTCGGCGACCATCTCGTGGTCATCGCCCTGATCTTCGCGACCCGGCTGGTCGCGCCCTACGACTGGTATCACCACCATCAGACCCTGCCCACCACACTCTGGGCCGCCAATGCCGTTGTCTCCGCGGCGATTCTGTGGGGACCGTTCGGCGGCATCTGCTCGGGTCTGCTCATCTCCGCCGCCGTCATCACCGCACGGGCGCAATGGGACTTCGACGTGTGGCGTGACGCGACGCTGCCTGTCCTGATCTCGGTGGGCCTCGCGCTGGGACTGGCCTCCGATACCGCCCGCCGCGCGCACGCGCAGCTGCAGCGCGCCGTCCGACTCACCGCCGCCGCCCAGGAACGCGAACGCCTGGCCCGCGAGGTGCACGACGGAGTCCTGCAGGTACTCAGCTACATCAAGCGCCGCGGCAATGAAATCGGCGGCCCGACAGCCGAACTGGCGCAGCGCGCGGGCGAGCAGGAGGTGGCGCTGCGGGTGCTCGTCTCCGAACAGGGCGATCGCACCGACGCCGGGGGCGCCGAGGAGGATCTGCGGCGGCTGCTCACCGCCCAGGCCACCCCGTCCGTGTTCGTCTCCACCCCCGGTCATCCGGTGCCGCTGGGCCACTGGGCGGCGCGCGAGGTCGCCGCCGCCGTGGCCGCCGCCCTCGCCAATGTGGTCCAGCACGCCGGCCCGGGCGCGAAAGCGTATGTGCTGCTGGAGGATACCGGCGACGAGCTCATCGTGAGCGTGCGCGACGACGGCCCCGGCATTCCGCCCGGCCGGCTCGCCGAGGCCGAAGGGCAAGGGCGCATGGGTGTTTCGCGGTCCATCGTGGGGCGCATCGCCGCCCTCGGCGGCACCGCGCAGCTGCTGTTCGAGGCGGCGCCCGCGGACGGTGAGGGCGCGGAATGGGAGTTCCGCGTGCCCCTGGAACCGCGACGCTGAGAGCCCTCGAACGGCCACAATGAGATCGGAGGCGGACATGACCGAATCGGATGCCGGAATCACGGTGATGGTGGTGGACGACCACCCGATCTGGCGGGACGGGGTCGCCCGCGACCTGGCCGAGGCCGGATTCGACGTGGTCGCCACCGCCGACGGCGTGCGCGCCGCCGGGGCCCGCGCGAGCGCGGTGCAACCGGCGGTCGTACTCATGGACATGCAGCTCCCCGACGGCAACGGCGCCGACGCCACCGCCGAGGTGCTGCGGGTCTCCCCGCGCACCCGGGTGCTGGTGCTGTCGGCCTCCGCCGAACGCGACGACGTACTCGACGCCATCAAGGCCGGCGCCACCGGCTACCTGGTCAAGAGCGCCTCGGCCACCGAACTGCTGGACGCCGTCCGCGCCACCGCGGCGGGACAGGCCGTCTTCACCCCGGGCCTGGCCGGTCTGGTCCTGGGCGAGTTCCGCCGGATCGCCGGCACCCCCGCCGAACACGACGAACCACACCGCCCCGCCCTCACCGACCGCGAGACCGAAGTGCTGCGCATGGTGGCGAAGGGCTTGTCCGCCAAGCAGATCGCCACCCGGCTCGGGCTCAGTCACCGCACCGTGGAGAACCACGTGCAATCCACGCTGCGCAAACTGCAGCTCGGCAATCGCGTCGAGCTGACCCGCTACGCCATCGAGCAGGGCCTCGAGTAGGGGGACGGTTCAGGGATTGCCCTGATGCGCTGGCGGCCCCGTGCTGGTTAGCCTCGAAGCATGGGAGGTCCTGAAGCGGTTTCCGCGATCGTGACCGGCAACGCCGTGATCGGCGACCGGGATCTGCGGGTATCCGATGTCGAACGCGAACACGTCGGCCGGCTGCTGCAGCGCGCGGTCGGACTGGGCATGCTGTCGCTGGGGGAATTCACCGAGCGCATGGACACCGCGCTCGCGGCCAAGACCCGCGGCGAACTCAATGCGGTGCTGATCGATCTGCCGGGCGTCCGGCTGGTCGGGCAGCCCGCCCCCGCCGGGCAGCATTTCGTGCAGCCGCCGCCCCGGTACGCGACCGCGCACCGGATGCCACCGGCCGTGCCCTCCAATGTGATTCGCGCGCGGCTGTCGAGCGTGGAGCGCAAGGGCGCCTGGCACGTGCCGCCGGCGCTGTCGATCAACAGCATGCTGGGCAGCGTGCGCCTGGACTTCACCCAGGCCGTCATGTCCACCCAGGTGGTGGAGATCCACGTGAACGACACCTGCAGTTCGATCGAACTGATCGTGCCGGCCGAGGCCACCGTGGACCTCAATGCCATCGACCTGATCGGCTCCAGCGCCAACACCAAGGTGCGCACCGGCCCGCCCATCGGGCGGCTGCACCTGGTCGTGCACGGCACGCTGCGGTTCAGCTCCGTCACCGCCAAGCACCCGTTCGGCACCAACTGGAAGCGGTTCCTCAACGGTGCGTGACCGCCGTGCCCGAGGCCGCAGTGCCGCGGAATCGAGCGCGGCGGCGGGCGGATCCGGGCGGTAGGGTCACGCACATGGTGGAAGGCGTCGCGACCCCGGAGGCAGTGCATCGATCCGGCGGCGGCGAGCCGCTGCTTCTGCTGCACGGCGTCCTGCTCACCTGGCAGTCCTGGGGCGCGGTGCTCGACGAGCTGGCCACCGGGCACACCGTGCTCGCTCCCACCCTCCCCGGCCACTGGGGCGGACCCGAGGCCGCCCGGCCCGCCACCGTGGCCGCCCTGACCGACCACTGTGAGCGCCTGCTCGACGAATCCGGTTGGGACACCGCGCATATCGCGGGCAATTCGCTGGGTGGCTGGATCGCGCTGGAACTCGCCGCCCGCGGCCGCGCCCGATCCTGCACCGCCATCGCCCCCGCGGGCCTGTGGCGCACGCCCGCCGCCGCCGATTCGCTGCTGCGCAAGTTCCGGGCCTTCGGCCCGCTCATCGGCCTGGGGCCCGACCGCCGGCCGAGCATGCCCTCGCTGCTGCGCAGCCTGCTGCTCCCGCTGCTCGCCGATCGTCCCGCCCTGGTGCCGAATCCGCTGGCCAAGGCGATGACCGCGGCCATCACCGAATGCGCCATCGTCGACGACCTGGCCGAAGATCCGGATCTCCCAACGGGTTTCACCCGGCTGAGCGAACTGGACATACCCACCAGCATCCTGCTGCCCGACCGCGACCGCGTGCTCCCGCCCCACGTCTACGCCCCACTGACCCCCACCTCCGCCGTCGAGGTGCGTCCGCTGCCCGGCCTGGGCCACGTGCCCATGCTCGAGGCCCCGGACCTGATCACCGCCGAGATCCGCGCCACCATCGCCCGCGCCGAGGCCGCCGCTCGACGTGCCTGACCCGGAGCCGGGTGCCGCCCGCGTCGATCCGGGTGGCTCGCGTCGAATCGGGTGGTAGTCGAATCGGGTAGTAATCGCCCGCTGCCCGGGTGTTTCTACTCATGTGAGCAAACGCCCAGGTCGAGAGTATGGCGGACATGAATCCCGCCATCGATCCCCGCCTGATCGCGCGGCTGTCGACCGAATTCGCCTCGCTCAGCGAGCACCTGAACCTCCTCGGCCGCGACCTCGAAACCCTGCACCGCCAGGTCCTCGCCGACACCGGCACCCCGCACCCCGCGCCCGTCGCCTCTACCCAGGCGACGGGCGCAGTCGTGCCCGCTCCTACCGTTCCGCCCGCACCCGCTGGGTCGCCGGGCCCGATTCCCCCGGGTGCGGCGTGGGCTCCGGAACCCGCCCAATTCGCGGGAACCGCTGCTGGCCAGGGTATTCCGGCCGCGCATTCCGGTCCGATTCCTCCGGTGCCAGGTTGGGCCGTGCCCGCCATGGGAACACCTGTGGCGCCGGGCATTCCAGCATTCAGTGGTGCGCCGCGGCCCGGATGGGCGGCACCCGGTGCGCAGCCCTGGTATCAGCCCATGCCGCCGCCACAGCGACGTGCCGTGCCCGCCAGGCCGATTCGTCCGCCGTGGTGGCAGCGGGAAGGAGTCATCAGCCGGGCGCTGGCCATCGCCGGTGTCGCGGTCACCCTTATCGGCGTGGTGATGCTGCTGGTGCTGGCGGCGCAGGCCGGATTCTTCGGACCGGTGCCGAGAGTGGCTGCGGGGGCGGTGTTCTCGGCGGCGCTGGTCGCGACCGGTACCCGGGTGTACGCGAAGGCGGGTGGCCGGGTCGGGGGAATCGCCCTGGCGGCCACGGGTATCGCCGGGGGATACCTGGACGTCGTCGCGGTGACCACGATGTACGGCTGGCTGAACCCGGTGGTCGGCTATGTGGTCGCCTTCGGGATCGCGGCCGGCGGCGTGGCCCTGGCCGTGCAGTGGCGGTCGCAGGGGCTGGCGGTGCTGGTGCTGGCGGGTGCGGCGGTGCTGGCCCCCTTCGTGACCACCGAGTTGGCGCTGCCGGGCTTCCTCATCGTGTTGCAGATTGCCGCTCTGCCGGTGCATTCGGTGCGCGACTGGCCGTGGCTGCACGTGGTGCGGACCGTTCCGGCGGTGCTCGCGACCCTGGTCGCGGTGGCCGGTGCGGCATTGAATCCGGGAGGAGACGCGACCCCGGCTTCGAGCCGGTACCAGGTCCTCGCCGCCGCGATCGTCATTGCGGTCGCCGGGCTGACGGGTGCGGTACTCAGTGGGCGACTCCGGGCCGGGGACGTGACGGCGAGCCTGAGCTTCGGCGCCGCAGCGGTTCCGATGCTGGCCGCGCCGATCATGTTCGGCCGCACCGGGTCGGTACTAGCCTCGGCCACCTTCGCGACGGTGCTACTGGGCTTCGCGGCGGTGCCGTGGCTGCCGAAACTCGGTGCCGCCGCGCGGATTCCGGGGCATCTGGCCGTGGTGTCCGCGCTCGCAGGTGCGTTCGCGCTGCTCGAGGCCTGCATCGGGATCGCGCGGGTGCAGACGCTGCCGGTGGCGCTGCTGCTGGTCGCGATGGGATTCCTCGGTGTGGCCGGGCAGCAGCGGTCGCGGGTGGCGGCGGGCATCGGCGTCGCTTTCGGCGCCCTCGGCGCGCTGACCTTCTTCTACCGGGCCGACATTGCGACCTTGGCCGACCAGTCGGAAGCTGAAGCGCACCTTGGTCTTTCGACCGCGTTGTCGGCGCTGACAGTGCTGTCCACCCTGGCTGTCGCCGGTTGGTGCGCGCGCCGGATCGGCCTGATGAACCGCGAATCCGAGGCGACCGCGCTGTCGGTGTTCGCCGGTATCGGGGGTCTGTACGCGGTGACCGCCCTGACCGTCTCCCTGGGCATCGCCACCGGGAGCCGCAACGGTTTTCTGGCCGGGCACGCCGTCGCGACGATCGTCTGGATGGCCGCCGCCACCGCGGCGCTGCTGTACGGCCTGCGCCGCCTGGCGCGCACCCCGCAGCGGGCCAAGGTCGCTCTCGGCACGGGGCTGCTGGTCACCGCCGCGGCGCTCGCGAAGCTGTTCCTCTTCGACCTGGCCACCCTGGACGGTCTGGTCCGGGCGGCGGCGTTCCTGGTGGTGGGCGTCCTGCTGCTCGTGGTGGGGACCCGCTACGCGCGCGCGTTCGGCGATATGGACTCCGGCGTGCGGTCCGCGTAGCGCGCGGAAAGTCCGTGGAGCGCGGGGAAACAGGAAGGCCCCGCCGAGGATTCGGCCGGGCCTTCCTGATGTCCGGGTGTCAGTCGTGGTTCTGGCGGCGGAGCAGTTCGTTGACGCTCACCGTGCGTCCGTCGCCGCCCCGATGCTTGGCGTCCTCGTCCGGATTCTCGGCGGGCGGGCGACGCCGTGAGGAGCGCAGATCCGACATCCACTGCTCGATGCTGCTGCGGCCGGGGCCGTCCTGCGGCGCATCCTGCGCGGCGTGGTGCGTCGGATGCTGTTCTTCGGCAGCGGTTTCCGCGAGCTGTTCGGTGGGTTCGCTCTGCTCCGGCTCCGGCGGGTGCGGCTGGTACAGCTGCGCCCGGGTCGCCGGATGCGGCGGGATCTTCGGCGTCGGCGGCGGCAGCACCCGCTCCGAACCGACCACCGGTGCGGGCGGCTGCGAATCCGCGGGCGCGGCAGGCGCTCCCGGCTGTGACACCGACGGCATCGGGTTCATAGGGGCGACCGGCGGGGCCACGGTCTCGGGCGCACGCTGCGGCAGCCCGCCGCCGGTATTCGCGGATCCCCGTGCAGGAGAGGCGAAGTCGCCGATGGGGTGCGGGGCCATCGGGCCGCGGGCCGCGCCCGGACCGGTGGGGTTGGCGCCCAGACCGGTGCGGCCGGAACCGAGATCGGTGGTCGGCGCATCCTCCGAGGCCGCGCTGATGCGCCGGGGGGCGAGGGGCGGGGTGACCTCCGCCGGTGCGGCGGTACCGATTTCACTGACCGGCGCGGGCGGCTCGGGGGCGGGCTCACCGATGCCGACGGGCTTGGCGAAGGCCGGGGCCGGGGTCGTCGACGGGGTCACGCCGTGGCCGGGACGCATGGTGGCGGACGGGAATCCGGGCGCGCGCTTGGTCTCCGGGGCCGGAGCAGCCGCGGAGCTGTCGGCGGGCCGCGCGGGCTCCGTGGTCTGCGGGGACTCGGTGCGCTGGACGGGCTCGGCGGGCTCGGCGGGCTGGGCCCGCTCGACCTTGTCGATGCGCTGGGTCGGGGCCTCGCTGTCCACATCGACGGTGCGGGCCGGGCGCGGCTTGCGCGACCGCGCCGGGGCGGCGGTGCCGTCGGACAGGATCGGGATCTGCATGGTGACCGGGTCGGTGATCGGGGTGGTCTTCACCAGGTCGACCACCTCGCCGCCGCCGGGCCGCTCATCGTCGAGGATGGGCTCGCCCAGGCCGATCTTCTCCTGGATCTTCTTCATCCACTTGGGCGCCCACCAGCAGTCGTCGCCGAGCAGCTTCATGGTGGCCGGCACCAGCAGCATGCGCAGCACGGTCGCGTCGATGAACAGCGCCGACACCATGCCGTAGGCGATGTACTGCATCATCACCAGGTCGGAGAACGCGAACGCGCCCGTGACCACCAGCAGGATGAGCGCGGCGGCGGTGATGATGCGGCCGGTCTGCGCGGTGCCCGCGCGCACCGCCTCCGTGGTGCTCGCCCCCTGGGTCCGGGACTCGACCATGCGGGAGAGCAGGAAGACCTCGTAGTCGATGGATAGGCCGTAGACCACGGAGATGATCAGCACCAGTACCGGCGACATGATCGGCTGCGGGGTGAAGTTCAGCAGGCCGGCGCCGTGGCCGTCGATGAAGATCCAGGTCAGGATGCCCAGCGTGGAACCCAGGCCGAGCGCGCTCATGAGCGCGGCCTTGATGGGCAGCACCAGCGAGCCGAAGGTGAGGAACATCAGGATGGTGGTCACCAGCACCACCAGCGCGATCATCAACGGCATGCGATCGACCAGCTGATCGATGCTGTCCTGCATCATCACCGGGGTTCCGCTGACCATCACCTCGGCGCCGTCCGGGACGTCGATCGCCCGCAGGTCGTCGATGGTTTCGGTGATGTCGCTGCCCTTGTCCAGCGGGCGCGAGGTCGTCCACACATTGGAGCCGTTGGGCGGCGTCTGCGGGAGCGAGAACGTGGTCTTGGGCTGCAGTCCGCGGGCCTGGTTGGCCTCGTTGAGGATGGTGCCGATGTCCTTCGGGTTATCGGTGATGATGACCAGCTGGACCGGGTCGGCCTTGCGCAGCGGGAAGGTCTCGTCGAAGTGCTGCTGCGCCAGGCGGGTCGGATTGTCCGGCGGCAGATAGGTTTCGCTGATACCGCCGAACTGCAGGTTCTTCACCGGGATGATCAGCAGCAGCAGGCCGATGGTCAGCGGGATGGCGACCTTGAGCGGGTGCTTCATCACCCAGGCGGTGAGCTTGCCCCAGAAACCGTTCTCGATCTGCTCGGTGGTCTTGGTCTTGCGGAACCGCTTGAGCCCCAGCGCATCCACGCGCGGACCCAGAATGGACAGCAGCGCGGGCAGGATGGTGACCGCGGACACCGCGGCCAGTGCGACCGTCGCGATGGTGCCGTAGGCCACCGACTTGAGGAAGCCCTGCGGGAACAGCAGCATGCCGGCGCTGGCCGCGATGATCATCGTGGCGGAGAACAACACGGTGCGGCCCGAGGTCACAACCGTGCGCCGCACCGCCGCCTTGGTGTCGTAACCGTCGGCCACCTCCTCGCGGAAGCGGCTCACGATGAACAGGCCGTAGTCGATCGCCAGCCCCAGGCCGATCATCGAAACTACCGGGGAGACAAACGAATTCACCTCGGTGAACTTGGTGATCGCCATGACGATGCCGTTCGCGCCGAGCACCGTGAGACCACCGATGATGAGCGGCAGTGCCGCCGCCACAATTCCGCCGAAGATGAAGAACAGCAGGATGGCCACCACCGGAATGGCGATGATCTCCATGCGCTTCTGGTCCTGCGCCATGGTGTCGTTCAGCGTGCCGGCGACCGGCTGCAGACCGGCCACCTCGACCTTGACGTCCGGAATGTAGAAGGCGTCCTTCACCTTCCGGTAGTTCCGCACCATGTCGGTGTCGTTGTCGCCCTTGATGGCGATGGAGGCGAAGGCGTGCTTGCGATCCTGGCTGGCGGCCTGGGCCAGCTGCTGGCCGGTGTTGGTCTTCCACGGCGAGCCGTTGACCTGACCGATCTCCGGGTGCTTCACCGGCAGGTTGTTCAGGTTGTCGATGACCTTCTGATTCCACGCGGGATCATCGACGGTGCTGCCGTCCGGCGCGGTGTACAGCACCACCACGTCGCTGTTGTGATCGCGCCCGTACACCTGGTCCTTCAGGACCGCGGCCTGAGAGGATTGGGAGTTCGGGTCGAACCATCCGCTGGAGCTGAGATGGTCCTCCAGCCCGAATCCGAAGGCTCCGAGCGAGAGCATTGCCGCCACGACAACACCGAGCACGGTGTAACGCAGCTTGTAGACCAGGTCGCCCCAGCGGGTGAACACTAAGCGACTCCTTGAGCGGGGCGGGAGGTGAGCAGGGCCGACAGCGGCCGGAACGGCTGCAGCCACGCACCCTCGTCGGGCAGCGAGTCGAGGCTGACCCGGGGCAGCGGTTCACGGAACACGCCCGGGATGTCCTCGAGGTCGATGAACTCGAGAATATCCGACGTGACCGCCCAACTCGCGTGCTCGCGGAAACCCAGCACCTGAACAGGCACGCCGGAGCCGGCGATCTCCTCGAGCGGGGCGCGGAACGCCTGCCCGTCGGCGGAGGCCACCATGATCCCGGCCAGACCCGCGCCGCGACGGCGTAGTTCGATGTGGGAGAGCATGTCGCTGTCCACATCGGAGTCTTCGTCGATCTTGGGTTTGGCGAAGACGGCGTAGCCGACATTGCGCAGCGCCTCGACCCAGGGGCGCACCACATCGGCGGTGCCGGGGGCGATATTGGTGAAGACCGTGGCCTCGGGTTCGACCCGGGTGGTGCTGCCCACCGACAGTTCCGCGGTGCGGGCCAGCAGCCAGCGGCCCAGCGCGTCGAAGCGCGGGCGATAGGCGGCGGTCGGGCGACCGCCGAGGATGGCGCCCAGGCCCATGTCGAGGTTCGGCGCATCCCAGACCAATAGGACGCGGCGCACATCGGTGGCGGTGCCGCCCAGGGCGACCCCGGCATTGCCGTGGAGCCCTGTGGTGCCCGATAGTTCGGTCGAATCGGTGCCGTGCATTATTCCGGCAACTTCCGACACACCGTGGGCCATCTCACTGACGCTCATGATTCGATCTTCCCCCAGATGAACTCGGTGATGGCGCTACCCGCGCGGAGTCCTTTGCTTTCGAACTTGGTAATCGGGCGTTCGAAACCAATCGGTGCTTTGTTCCGGTAGGCCTCGGGATCCCCTCCGGTCGGCTCGTTCATGCCGATGAGCTGGGGTTCCGCATTTCCGTACAGGCCGATCCACTCGGCGTAGTCCGCATGGTCGGTCGCCACATGCAACACGCCGCCCGGAATCAGCCGACTTGCGATGAGTGCGAAGGTTTCCGGCTGCAACAGCCGCCGCTTGTGGTGGCGCGCCTTCGGCCACGGGTCCGGAAAGAAGACGCGCACCCCGGTCAGCGATTCGGGAGCAATCATATTTTCCAGGACATCCACGGCATCGCCGCGCAGCAGCCGGAGGTTGTCGATGCCCTCGCGCTCGACGCGCTGCACCAGCTGGGCCAGACCCGGCTTGTAGACCTCGATGCCGATCAGGTTGAACTGCGGCTCGGCCTGCGCCATGGCCGAGGTGGCGGTCCCGGTGCCACAGCCGATCTCGATGATCAGCGGCGCCGAGCGCCCGAACCAGGCGTCGGCATCCAGCTTTTCGTCGGAGACGTCCTTGCCGATCACCGGCCACACCCGATCCCAGGCGTCCTGGCGCGCGGGCGATACCGCGCCCCGGCGGGCGCGGAAGCTGGTGACCCGGGGGTAGAGGCGGTTGCCCGCGGGCCGATCCGGCCGGCCGATGGCGGTCTCCGAGTGATCGGCGTCACCGTTGGCCTGGGCGGACCGCGGCCCGGGAACTGGCTCGGCAGTGTGGTTCGCGGCGTCGTTCACGGCGTCCATTGTCCAGTACCGGATAGTTCGCGCAGCAATCGACCACGGTTGCCGCGACCGCGATCACTCAGGCTGCCAGGCCCGAGACCTCGCCGGACGCCGGTGCGGCGGCCGGGCGCAGTGGCAGTCCGAGGGTGACTCGCATTGCGGTAGTTGCCATTTCCACCATGCCGCGCCAGTGTGCCGGGGACAGCGCGACCGACCAGACGGTCTTGGTTGTGGGTTCGGTAAGAGTCTTCCCGGCCAGCCGATCGGCCAGCCAGTCCAGGCTCATCGGGGTCGCCAGCGGCAGCAGTGAGAAATGCTCGCTGAGGCGATCGCGGACGTACCAGACCGCCGCGCCGCCCGCCCGGTACCGCTCGACCTGACCGTCGATGCCCGCGGCGTCGATGACCTGGTCGTGTACCGGCTGCACCACCAGTACCGGGCAGGCGGGCGTGCGATTGCCCAGGCGCAGCTCGTCGAACATGTCCTCGAGATCCGGCAGGATCTCCGCCAGCGGACGCCGCAGATAGTCGTCCATGCGGCGGCCCACCAGCAGCGGCAGCACCGCGATCGGGCCCAGAGAGCGGGCGCGGTCCAGCAGGCGACGGCCCTCGGGGGTGAAGTCGCGGCGCACCACCTCGGCCAGCGCCGGGTAGACCTGCTGCAGCGCGGCGATCACGATCGCCGGAAAGCCCGCGAACAGGCCGCCGTTCAGGTTCAGGAACACGTGGCGGGGATCACCGACCGGCGCGCCCAGCACCGCCCCGACGATATTCAGCTCGGGCGCGTACTCGGGAGCCATCTCCACCAGCCACGAACTGGCCATGCCGCCACCGGAATAGCCCCACACGGCCACCCTGGTGTCCGCACGCAGACCCAGCGGCGCGAAACGCAGTGCGGCGCGGACACCGTCGAGACCGCGGTAGCCGGGCTCGCGCGCCACGCCGAAATTCCCCTGCGGCCCTTCATGATCGGCGATGCTGACCGCCCAGCCGCGGCGCAGCGCGTTCGCGACCAGCAGCCATTCGAGCTGGGTGATGGAGCCGGGGGACAGGGCGCCGCGCTGCAGCGCGTAGGACGGGGCGCAGCGGTCGGTCACGGCGTCCATGGCGGTCTGGAAGGCCAGCAGCGGGCGCTCCGCATCCGGTTCGGCGCCTTCGGGCAGCAGCACGGTGGTGACCGCGACCTCGGGCCGGGCGTGCAGATCCTGGCTGCGGTACAGCAGCTGCCAGGCCGTCACGTGTTGCGGCACCAGGCCGAACAGCGCGATGTCGACCGGGCGGCTGCGCAGAATCGTGCCCGGCGCGTGGCGGGCGAACCCGCGCGGCGGATGGAAGAAAGGGTCCCGGCCGGACGGCAGCGGGCGGCTGCTCGGCTGCCCGGCCGCTGCCGGTCGTAGTGTCCCTTGCGGCCCCGGTGTTCCGGATGATTCGATGACGTCCGCATTGACGGTCATCGCCACCTCCCCTCGTCGCGCCCGGCCGTGGACCGAGAGGGATCGCCGCAGCCGTGCATCGGCCCTGATGCCGACCGAATCGCCAGAGTAGGGCAATCCCGGGTGTCTGTGAAGAGCGGTTGCGCCGAATTGTGCGGGCGCACAGAAGAACCCGGACCGGTCTGCTTCCTCACCGCCTGGCCTGCTTGTTTGTGATCCGAAATGCCCACGCGCCCAGGGGCTTCCGGCTAGGCTGCCCGCGTGCCGGTCGGGCGATCTCCGCGCATCCAGGTGACGGGCCGGGCCCGTGCGGGCAAAACCACCCTGCGACATGCACTGTCGCTGCTCACCGCTGAAGAAACCCGACCGGTCGACCAGCCCGGGCAACCGGATCCCGCACTCGACGCCGATCTCGTCCTCTATGTTCTCCCCGGCCTGGCCGGCCACGCCGACCGCCGCCTGCTCGCCACCGTCCACCCGGACCGCACCCTTGTAGTACTCAACAAGGCCGATGCCATCGGCGCCCGCTGGCCCGACGCCGCCGCGGCGGCCGCCGACCTCACCGTCGCACTCGGTCTGCCCGTCTTCCCGGTGGTCGCGTCCCTCGCCGCGCGCACCCGCTCGGGCACCCTCACCGACGCCGACCTCCGAACCCTCCACCGCCATCGCGACCGCCCCGACCCACCCCTCACCCTCTCGCACGACCTCTTCACCGCTCCCGACCTCGCCCCCGACCTGGAGTCCCGCCGAGCCCTGCTGGACCGCTGGGACCTCTTCGGCGTCTCCTGCGCTCTCGCAGCCCTCCGCCGCCACCCCACCCTGCCCCCGCAGCTGCTGCTGCAAATCCTCCACTGCGCCAGCGGAATAGAGCCCCTGCACCACGAACTCCACCGCCGCTACGAGGCCGTCGCTGCTGCCCTCGGCGATTGATTCGCCCGGGGCCAAGCCGGATACGCCGCCGGATACGAATCAGCGGTGTTGATCCCCGAACCCCGCCCCGCTGACCCGCCGCCGTTGCACGGGCTCGAACTGCCGCCGTTGCAGCGGCCGGCCCCGGCCGATGCGGACCGGTCCGTCCGGGGCGGTGCACCCGTCGCCGAACCTCCCGCATCGCCGGCCGAGCTGCCCGCGGCGGTGGAAGCCGTTGTCATGCGCTGGAATCCGCACGGTCTGGCCCTGCTGCGGGCGATTGTCCCGGAGCCGCAGGCCGGAGTCACCGCGATCGCGCTCCTCAGTGGCGACGAGTCGCACGCGGCGGCCTTGCGGGTCGAGTTGGCTCGGTTCCGGCCGCGTATCGACCTCGTCGTCACAGCGGCCGGAGCTGGTACCGAGGACGCCGATCCCGCGTCCGCGACCGGCGCGGGACCCGGGGCGCGCCCGTGTCCGGTGGCGCTCGTCGTGCTCGACGCCGGGGCGCTGATCGGCGGCGAAATGCTGGCGCGGGTGCGGGCGCTGCGGGCGGACGGGACGCGGATCGTGTTCGCGCTGGAGGGGATTCACGCGCATCGGCAGTGGCAGGAGGTGCGGAAGCTGGATGTCGAGCTGCTGGCGACGGCCGGTGGCGAGAGCGGGGCGGAGATCGTGCCGGTGTCGGCGCGGATGGCGGCGGTGGCACGGGCGGCGGCGGATCCGGCGCTGCTGGACCGGTCGGGGGTGGGGTTGTTGCACGCGCGGCTGGTGGCGGCGGCCGGGGCGGGCGCGGTGGGGGATCAGGTGGCGATCGTGCGGGAGCGGGTGGTGGCCGAGACGCGGCGGCGGATCCGGGCGCAGCTCGGGAAGCTGCGGGACGGCGGGGATGTGGCGGGGCTGCGGGAGGAGCGGGCGCGGCTGCTGGCGGTGAGTGACGGCGGGCGGGGCTCGGCCATGACGATCGTGCGGAATCGGCTGCAGTTGGCGCGAGTGGATCTGTTGCACGAGGTCGGAGCCAGAATCCGGGCACTGCACGGGGAACTGCGAGCCGAAATCGAACGCCTGCCGCGCAGCGCACACGCCGAATTTCCGCGGCATGTGAGCGATTCTGTGGAAAAACTCACACAGGAGATGGATCGCTCGATTCGCTCCCGGATCGGCGAATTGTGCCGTCAGGTCGAAGAATCCGTCGCGGAGGAATGGCATATATCTTTTCCGGCACCCGCGGAACGGGTGTCGAGGGCGGTTCCCACGCCGGGCCCGCGGCTGCGAGGTGCGGAGGACCACCTGGTGATCGCGCTCGGCGCCTCGGCCGGCTTCGGACTGGGCCGGCTGGTGGTGGCTCCGCTGGCCCTGCTGCAGGCCTTCGACTTCGCGATCGTGCCGGTCAGTCTGCTCCTCGGTGCCGCCGCCGCGGGCTGGGTGGTGCGCGCCCGCCGGCACCTCGCCGATGGCGCTCACCTGCGGCAATGGGTGGCGGACACGCTGGTCGACGCCCGGGCCCAGCTGGAACAGCGGGTCGCCACGGCCCTGGTCGACGCCGAGGAACGGCTCACCGACGAGGTGCTCGGCAGTGCCACCGCGCGCATGGTGGAAACCGATCTGCGGGTCGGTGAATTGGAGGCGCAATTGCGGCAGGCGGCGCAGCGGCGCCCCGCTTTACTGCTGGCATGCGACCGTGACCTGGCCGCACTCGAATTCGCTCAGCGGCTGGTCGGAGGTTTCGACCCGGTACCGAGTGGACAACCCGATTCCGTACACCCCGATATATGGCGTTAACCTCTATGGCAGGAACCAGGGCATCCGTTGCGTTCTTGTACGCGCGTCCAGCCGGTACGGGCAAGCGTCGAGACCAGCGGGAGCCCTGCCGCAATTGGTGGCACTCGGTGTCGCGAGCCGTGGTCCTTGGCTCGATGACACCGGGGCTGCCCATCTCAGGAGAGTTTTCATGACCTCAGCGACCATTCCTGGTCTTCACGATGGCACCGCGCCCACCGAGCACAAGGAACTGCTTGCCTGGGTACAGGAGGTCGCAGAACTCACCCAGCCCGACCGCGTGGTCTGGTCGGACGGTTCCGACGAGGAGTGGGACGCCCTCACCACCAAGCTGGTCGAGGCGGGCACCTTCAAGAAGCTGAACGAGAGCAAGAAGCCCAACTCGTTCCTCGCCCTCTCCGACCCCTCCGACGTCGCCCGCGTCGAATCCCGCACCTACATCTGCTCGAAGACCGAGGCCGACGCCGGTCCGACCAACAACTGGGTCGACCCGACCGAGATGCGCGCCACCATGACCGAGCTGTACCGCGGCTCCATGAAGGGCCGCACCATGTACGTGGTGCCCTTCTGCATGGGCCCGCTGGGCGCCGAGGACCCGAAGCTGGGCGTCGAGATCACCGACTCCGAGTACGTCGTGGTGTCGATGCGCGTGATGACCCGCGCCGGCAAGGCCGCCCTGGAGAAGCTCGGCGCCGATCGGCCGTTCGTGAAGGCGCTGCACTCGCTGGGCGCGCCGCTGGCCGAGGGCCAGGCCGACGTGCCGTGGCCGTGCAATGACACCAAGTACATCACCCACTTCCCCGAGGACCGCGAAATCTGGTCCTACGGTTCGGGTTACGGCGGCAACGCGCTGCTGGGCAAGAAGTGCTACTCGCTGCGCATCGCCTCGGCCATGGCGCACGACGAGGGCTGGCTGGCCGAGCACATGCTCATCCTCAAGCTGATCTCGCCGGAGAACAAGGCGTACTACGTGGCCGCCGCGTTCCCGTCGGCCTGCGGTAAGACCAACCTCGCCATGATCCAGCCGACCATTCCGGGCTGGCGCGCCGAGACCCTCGGCGACGACATCGCGTGGATGCGCTTCGGCAAGGACGGGCAACTCTATGCCGTCAACCCGGAGTTCGGCTTCTTCGGCGTCGCGCCCGGCACCAACCACTCCTCCAACCCCAACGCGATGGCCACCATCGACGCGGGCAACACCGTCTACACCAACGTCGCGCTGACCGACGACGGCGACGTGTGGTGGGAGGGCCTGGAGGGCCAGCCCGATCACCTGATCGACTGGAAGGGCAACGACTGGTACGAGCGCGAGTCGGAAACCCTGGCCGCGCACCCGAACTCGCGCTACTGCACCCCGATGTCGCAGTGCCCGACCCTGGCCCCCGAGTGGGACGACCCGCAGGGCGTGCCGATCTCGGCCATCCTCTTCGGCGGCCGCCGCAAGACCACCGTCCCGCTGGTGACCGAGTCCTTCGACTGGCAGCACGGCGTGTTCATGGGCGCCACCCTGTCCTCGGAGCAGACCGCCGCCGCCGAGGGCAAGGTCGGCACCGTGCGCCGCGACCCGATGGCCATGATCCCGTTCATGGGCTACCACGTGGGTGACTACATCGGCCACTGGATCAACCTCGGCAAGAACGCCGACGCCCAGAAGCTGCCGAAGATCTTCTACGTCAACTGGTTCCGCCGCGGCGAGGACGGCCGCTTCCTGTGGCCCGGCTTCGGTGAGAACTCCCGCGTGCTGGAGTGGATCGTCAACCGCATCGAGGGCACCGCGGAGGCCGAGGCCACCCCGATCGGCAATGTCCCCACCGCCGCCAACCTCGACCTCGAGGGCCTGGACGTGAACACCGCCGACGTCGACGAGGCGCTCGCGGTCAACGTCGAGGAGTGGAAGCGGGAGATCCCGCTGATCGAGGAGTGGTTCGAGTTCATCGGCGACAAGCTGCCCTCCGGCATCCGCGACGAGTTCGAGGCCCTCAAGCAGCGTTTGGCATGACCGCCGGTCGTGGGGGGGGGGGGGGGGGGCCCCCCCCCCCCCCCCAACACAGAAAAAAAGGAC
>NZ_JBHZAK010000006.1:50746-413594 GCF_042754165.1 Nocardia sp. NPDC059229 | reverse complement strand
GCGCTGGGCGGATAGGCATCCAGGTGGTCGGCGGTGGTTTCGGTCATCTCGTCTCTTCTTCTCTCGCGTGCAGGCCGCGTGGGGGTGACGGCGGCACTACCACGCTGGATGGCGATCATGTCGGCCGCCGCCGTGTCCGGGGTCGGCGGCGACCCTTCTTCTATTCGGCTGTATCCGAAATCGTCAGCGCCGCAGTGGAAGCCAATTCTTGGGCGCGGGAGGTGTCCTTGAGGTCCACGCCGGATCTGCCGAGCTTCCGTGCGCCGGAGATCAAGCTGGACACCACCTTTGCCGCCTGGTGGTAGCCGAGGCCCTCGGGCGGATGAATATTGGAGATGCAGTTGCGGTCGGCGTCGGTTCGGCCGGGCCGTGGTAGGTGAGTGAGGTAGATGCCGAGGCTGTCGGCCACCGAGAGGCCAGGGCGTTCACCGATGAGGACGACCAGGGTGCGTACGCCCATGGCGGTCGCGATGTGATCTCCAAGGGCGACACGGGCCTGGGTGGCGATGACCGGTGGCGCGATCGAATAGGTGTCGGCGAGTTCTTCGGCGATGGCGGCAAGAAGAGGTGCGCCGTGATTCATGAGGGCGCGCGGTGACAGTCCGTCGCCGAGAACGAAGCCGAGGTCGGCACCGGTATGGGGGATGGCGGTCAGGTCGTCGGGGAGTCGGCCGAGGTCGGGGCGGCGCAGGTATTCGGGACGAGAGGTGGCCCGGCTGCGGATGGTCACGGGTGTGCCGAGGCCGACCGCTTCGACCCGAGCTGCCAAGGCGGGCACGTCGAGTGGCAGGTGTACCGCATCGCGGGCCGCAGCGTGTGCCGAGCGGAGTTCGAGCACATTCGCCGTCGGCAGTGCGTCGCCGACGCGGCCCAGACCGATCCTGGACTGGGTGCTCGGGCGCAGCATGTCCCAGAAGTCTTGCGGCGTTCGGTCTCCGCGTTCGATCTTCATAGGGCTCCGGTCAATTCGCGCAATGGGGAGGAGGCGATTTCGACAGGCAGTATCCGCCCGCTCGCGTCGGCCATGCCAAGTCCTTGCAGCCACGTCTCGAACTCCGGTGCGACGCGCAGGCCGAGTACCCGCCGCGCGTACAGGGCATCGTGGAAGCTGAGGCTCTGGTAGCCGAGCATTACGTCATCGGCGCCCGGCACCGCGATAACGAACGCCGCTCCGGCCGCGCCGAGGAGAGTGACCAGGGTGTCCATATCGTCTTGGTCGGCTTCGGCGTGGTTGGTGTAGCAAACATCGACGCCCATGGGCAGGCCGAGCAATTTGCCGCAGAAGTGGTCTTCTAGGCCGGCGCGGATGATCTGTTTGCCGTCGTAGAGATACTCGGGGCCGATGAAGCCGACGACGGTATTCACCAAGAGCGGCTGCAGATCTCTCGCCACGGCGTACGCGCGGGCCTCCAGGGTCTGCTGGTCGACGGGTTTGCCATCGGTGCCCAGGTGCGCGTTCGCCGACAGCGCCGATCCCTGTCCGGTTTCCAGGTACATCACATTGTTGCCGACGGTGCCGCGATGCAGCGATCGCCCTGCTTCGTTGCCTTCGCGCAGCAGCGCAATATTCACTCCGAAGCCGGTATTCGCACCTTCGGTGCCCGCGACGGATTGGAAAACCAGATCCACCGGAACACCTTTCTCGATCAGCTCGATCGTCGTGGTCACATGCGAGAGCACGCACGACTGGGTGGGAATGGCGAAGCGCTGACGGATCTCGTCGAGTAGATGGAGCAGATCCGCGGTGGCATGCGGGGAGTCTGTCGCCGGATTGATGCCGATCACCGCGTCACCGCAGCCGAGGAGCAGTCCATCGAGGGTCGCGGCGGCGATACCCCGCGGGTCGTCGGTCGGATGGTTGGGCTGCAGACGGGTGCTCAGTCGCCCGCGCAGCCCGATCGTTGTACGGAAGCCCGCCGTCACCTCGGTGGCACCGGCTACCGCAATCAGGTCCTGATTGCGCATGATTTTGCTGACCGCGGCCACCATTTCCGGTGTCAGCCCTTGGGATACCGCCCGCAGCCTGGCGGCGGCATCGTCGCGGGCCGATGTCTCCATCAGCCAGTCCCGCAGGCCGCCGACGGTCAGATGCGAGAGCGCTTGGAAGGCAACGCGATCGTGCGAGTCGATGATCAGTCGGGTGACCTCGTCGTCCTCGTAGGGCACCAAGAGTTCTCGGAGGAACCAGTCGAGCGGCACCTCGGCGAGCGCCCACTGCGCGGCCGCGCGTTCGGCGTCCGATGCCGCCGCACAGCCGGCCAGTTCGTCGCCGCCACGCCGTGGCGTCGCCTTGGCCATCAATTCGACGAGACCGTCGAAGGTGTAGTTGGTGCCGCCGATCTGCTGGTGGTAGACCGTCATTCGAGCTCCTCCTCCGCCTTGGCCAGGGCGGCGAATTCCTCGTCCGGCGAGTTGGCGACCAGGTGATGGCGGCTGTAGAGACCGAAGTAGGCCATGAACCCGGCGAAGGCGAGCAAGGCCCAGGTCGCGGCCGTGCGGTCGACGAGGAAGGTGGCGATGACGGCCGTGCAGGCGATCACGAGGGCGAAGGCCGTGGTGAGAATCCCGCCTGGAGTGCGATACGGCCGGGGCATGTTCGGCTCCCGGACGCGCAGCACGATGTGGCTGATCATCATGAGGACGTAGCTCAGCGCCGCGCCGAAGACGGCCATGTTCAGCAGCATCGCGCCCTCACCGGTCAGCGAGAGTGCGAATCCGATGATGCCGGGCACGATGAGCGCGAGCATGGGCGCTTTGCGCGCGTTGGTGACCGACAGGCTCGTCGGCAGATATCCGGCCCGCGAGAGCGCGAAGGTCTGCCGCGAGTAGGCGTAGACGATCGAGAAGAAGCTCGCGACCAACCCGGCCAGACCGATGTAGTTGACGAGCTTGCCGGCACCCGAATCCCCGAGCGCCTCGACCAGCGGGTTGCCCGAACTCGAAATCGCTTTGGCGCCGAGAGCTCCGGTCGCAAGGAACAGCACCGTCGCGCCCGTGGTGATCAGCACCAGCATGCTGATTGTGATGCCCTTGGGCACGTTCTTCTCCGGTTCCCGTGCTTCTTCGGCGGCCAACGGCACACCCTCCACCGCCAGGAAGAACCAGATCGCGAACGGCACCGCGGCCCAGATCCCGAAGTACCCGAACGGCAGGAACGACGAACTGCCCACCGCCGCAGGATCTGCCGGAATGTCGGTCAGGTTCCCAGCGTCGAACAATCCCCACGCCGACACCACGAAGACGGCCAACCCGACCAACGCGATCGCGGTGATGACGAACATCGCCTTGAGCGCCTCACCGGCACCGGTGAGATGAATGCCGATGAACAGGGCATACACGGCCAGATAGACCCACCAGCCGTCCGTGATCCCGAACAGATTCAGCGATTCGACATACGCACCGATAAAGGTCGCGATGGCCGCGGGCGCGATGGCGTACTCGATGAGGACGGCCGCGCCAGTGGCGAATCCGCCCCAGGGCCCGAGCGCGCGCCGGGCGAAGGTGTAGCCACCGCCCGCCGCGGGCAATGCCGAGGACATCTCGGCCATGCCCAGCACCATGGCCAGATACATGCCCGCGATCACCACGGTGGCGATGAGCAAGCCTCCGAAACCGCCCTGCGCCAAGCCGTTGTTCCAGCCGGCGTAGTCGCCGGAGATCACATAGCTGACGCCGAGACCGGCGAGAAGCAACCAGCCCGCAGACCCCGATCTCAGGGTTCGCTTCGCAAGGTAAGCACTGTCCTGGTTGTGGTCGTCGTGGGTGGGCTGATCAGTGGGGATCGCCATCGCGACCTCCTTCTTGCTGGATGAATCACACAGAGTTCTTGGGTGTTCCGCGAACGGGAACAGGACACGCATCGGCCGCTCGGCCGACGACCTGGGGTTGGGATGGTGTTGTCGGACGCGCGCCGCGCTCCCAGTCCGCACCTGTCAAGGTTTCGGTCCCGGCCAGCGCGAGTAGTTCGGCGTGCTCGAAAACCCTTCCGCGACTGAGGAATCGAAGTCCTTCCGGCGATTCCAGGCTGAATCCGGAACCACGTCCCGGTACGACGTCGAGGACGAGCTGGGTGTGCTGCCAGGCGGCGAACTGCGGACCCGAGATCCACACCGGCGCAATATCGTCCGGTGCGGGAGGAGTGTCGGGCAGTTCGTCGACCAGCAACCGCAGATCGAGCAGTCCGAGTAGGACATCGTGGCCGCCGACCACGAATTCGCCTGCGGGATAGCACATCGGGGCCGAGCCATCACAGCATCCGCCGGATTGGTGCAGCATCAGCGGTCCGTGCAGACCGCGGAGGCGACGGAGCAGATCCATCGCCGCCACGGTGGCAAGCACCCGCCGGGGGATTACCGCAGCGGCATCGACCATCAGAAGAAGCCTTGCGCCTTCGACGCGTAGCCGACCAGGAGGTTCTTCGTCTGCTGGTAGTGGTCGAGCATCATGTGGTGGTTCTCGCGGCCGATCCCGGACTGCTTGTACCCTCCGAACGCCGCATGCGCGGGGTACTGGTGGTAGGTATTGGTCCACACCCGCCCGGCCTGGATGTCGCGGCCTGCCCGGTAGGCTACCGCGCCGTCGCGTGACCATACGCCCGCGCCGAGCCCGTACAGTGTGTCGTTGGCGATCTTGATGGCATCGTCGTAGTCGGCGAACGAAGTCGCCGAGACGACGGGGCCGAAGATCTCTTCCTGGAAGATCCGCATTGCGTTGTGTCCAGCGAACACCGTGGGCTGCACGTAGTAGCCGCCGGACAGGTCGCCGCCGAGGTCAGCGCGCTCACCGCCGGTGAGCAGAGTTGCGCCCTCGCCCTTGCCGATCTCGATGTAGGAGAGGATCTTTTCGAGCTGATCGTTGCTGGCTTGCGCGCCGATCATGGTCTCCGTATCGAGCGGATTGCCCTGTCGCACAGCCTTGGTGCGCACCACGGCAGAGGCCAGGAATTCGTCGTAGATATCAGCCTGGATGAGCGCGCGCGACGGACAGGTGCAGACCTCGCCCTGGTTGAGCGCGAACATGGTGAAACCTTCCAGGGCCTTGTCCTGGTAGTCGTCGTTCGCGGCGAGCACATCGGAGAAGAAGATGTTCGGGCTCTTGCCGCCGAGCTCCAGGGTGACCGGAATCAGATTCTGGGAGGCGTACTGCATGATCAAGCGGCCGGTAGTGGTCTCGCCGGTGAACGCGATCTTCTTGATTCGCGGACTCGACGCCAGCGGTTTGCCTGCCTCGACGCCGAAGCCGTTGACGATATTGACAACGCCGGGCGGCAGCAGATCGCCGATGAGACTGATCAGGAACAGGATCGAGGCCGGTGTCTGTTCGGCCGGCTTGAGGACAACGGCATTGCCTGCGGCGAGGGCAGGTGCGAGCTTCCAGGTGGCCATCAGAATCGGGAAGTTCCACGGAATGATCTGGCCGACCACGCCGAGCGGCTCATGGAAGTGGTAGGCGACGGTGTCGACATCGATCTCCGACAGCGAGCCCTCCTGGGCGCGGATCGCGCCGGCGAAGTAGCGGAAGTGGTCGATCGCGAGCGGGATGTCGGCGGCCAGGGTCTCGCGGATCGGCTTGCCGTTGTCCCAGGTCTCTGCGAGGGCGATCGCGTCGAGGTGCTGCTCCATCCGGTCCGCGATCTTGTTGAGGATGATGGCGCGCTCGGCAACCGAGGTCTTGCCCCAGGCCGGTGCGGCGGCATGGGCGGCATCGAGAGCGAGTTCGATGTCCTCCGCGGTGCCACGGGCGACCTCGCAGAACGGCTGACCCGTGACCGGGGTCGGATTCTCGAAGTACTGCCCCTTGACAGGTGCTACCCACTCGCCGCCGATCCAGTTGTCGTAACGGGCCTGGAACGACATGACGGCATCGGGTGTTCCTGGGCGGGCAAAGACGGTCATCGAATGCTCCTCGATCTTGTGACATTTCCTGCAGCAGGTGTGACCCGGAACACTAGGAGCGACCATGTTGCACAACAGTTGCAAGAAACTGGTCAGATGCCCAGTCTGCGGTCCAGCAGCGCCAGCTTGGACTTGACCTGGGCATACATCGAGGACTGTCGGTCGAGGGAGGCAAGGTAGGCGGTCCACGCCGCAACGTCGTCGCGCCCGTCGACCGAACTGGTCCACTGGCCGAGGAGTCGGCGATCGCCCGCCGTCAGCAAAGCGGCGCGCAGACAACCACGCAATTCGGTGCGCAGCTCGGTAATGCCGGGTGCCAGCGAGCGGGGCAGAATCGGGCCCGGGTAGGCGCGCATTGCCGCCGCCGCGTCGCCGCGCCCCAGTGCCTGTCGAACCTCGTTGACATCGGTGTCGAGCTCCATCAGCAGTCGGTATGGTCGCGAGCCGAGACTGTTGGCGCCCAACAGCTTTCGCACCCGGGACAGCTCCGCACGCACCGTTACCGGATCCAACTCCGATTCGTCGAGCAGCATGGCGAGGTGGTCGGCGCTCAAACCCTCCGGATGGTCGGCCAGCAGCAACAGGATCTCGGCATGCCGCTGCGACAGGCGGATGCGCTCACCGCCGCGGGTCAGAGACGGCCGATCCGAGCCGAGCACCCGCAGTTGCGTCGTCGTGTCGAGCGGTTCGGGCGAATTGAGCAGGTGTAGCCGAAGCTCGGATTCCGCGGCCAGCACTGTCGCCCTGATCAGCGACAACACTTCCACCGCGGCGACGCGCGGGCCACCGGTGATGTCGATGGCACCGATGATCTGGCCGGTCAGCGGATCGTGCACAGGGGCGGCCGAGCAGCTCCACTCGTGCACGGCGCGGCTGAAATGTTCGGCCCCGAAGAACTGCACGTGGTGATCGAGGGCGAGCGCGGTACCGGGGGCATTGGTACCGACCCTGTCTTCGCTCCAGTCGGCGCCCTCCACGAAGTTCATGGCAAGGGCTCGGTCCTTGGCCTTCGAATCGCCCTCGACCCAGAGCAATCGCCCCTCGGCGTCACTGATCGCTACGAGCAGCCCGGCCTCGGCGGCGTCCTCGACCAGCAGCTTTCGCACGACCGGCCGGATAAGCGCCGTTGGATGCGCGGACCGATACCGCTGCAGGTCCAGACCATCGAGATCCACCCCGTCTCCGAAGTCGTCGGGGTTGACACCGTTGCTGCGGCTGCGACGCCAGGAATCGAGAACCACCGGGCGCACCGAGTAGTACTCGGGGCGCAGGGTCGGCATCTGGTCCAAACCTTCGAGGAAAGAGCGGTGAGCGGACGACACTCGCTGCGTCAACTGTGTGAGGTCATCATCCGGCCTGACGGCGACCCAGGGGTTGCCGCGCGCTGCTGTGTTCAATCCGTTTCCTTCGCGTTTGCCCGCCAGACATTGTAATACTGGTCACAGCGTTAGTTCACGGTGGTGGAGCTGTAGACAGTCACTCCATGCATGCCCGCTCGGTCGATGTGCGGGTGCAGGAAACAGGCGCCCGCGGCGGGGACGGTGAACTAGTAGCGGAACGTGCCACCAGGCGTCACCGCAGGCTGGGTGAGGTCGGGCATGCCGTCCATATCGTTACGCGGTGCGACCGGGCTGACCGCGGGGTCCAAAGCGTCGCCATTGGCGTGCACGGCAGGGAAGGCCGCAGGCGAAGACGAGCTCATCGTTTGCTGGACCGCTGCAATCGGGTTCCTGTCGACGTAGTCCGAATCGACCCAGAAGTAGTCGGCCAGCTCCTCACACAAGGCGTCCTCAGGCGTGCCCGCAGGCCCCGGCGCAGCTGATAGAGGTAGGTCGCCGCCGACATCAGGTAGCCGCCGGGCCACATCCTCCGAAAACGACACGATCGCCGCAACCTCTCAAATCGAGAGTGTCGCGACGACCGTGTGAACCCGCGACTCCCGTGCGGGGGCGCTTCTCATTGCTACGGTTTCCGTCGTTTCACACAACGGATTTCGTTGTCCGCGGGCCGATCGTCAGGCGATGGCGGGGAGTTTGACCACCTGACCGGCGTAGGCCAGGCCCGCACCGAAACCCAGCAGCAGCGCGGTGTCGCCCGGCCGCGACGCGCCGGAGCGCAGCAGCTGCTCCATGGCCATCGGGATCGAAGCGGCGCTGGTGTTACCGGTCTCGGCGATATCCCTTGCGACAGCGATGCTTTCGGGCATGTGCAGGGTGCGCACCAGCGCATCGGTGATGCGGCTGTTGGCCTGATGCGGCACGAACGCGTCCAGATCCTCGACGGTGATGCCCGCCTGATCCAGCGCGTCGCGGCACGCCTTCTCCAAGAACGTGACGGCCCAACGGAATACGGCCGTACCGTTCATCCGGATGTACGGCCGCACCGTGGTTCCGCCGGTCGCCTCGGCCTCGGCCACCTCGGCGAAGTACTGCTGAAAGTCCTTGTCCTGCTTGATCGCCGCGGTCTGACTGCCGTCCGAACCCCAGGCCACCGGCCCGATGCCCTCGGCCTCCGACGGTCCGACCACGACCGCGCCCGCGCCGTCGGCGAAGATGAACGCGCAGGTCCGGTCCTCCTGATCGAGCAGGTCCGAGAGCCGTTCCACGCCGATCACCAGCACATGCCGGGCCTGTCCGGCGCGCACCAGGTTGGCGGCATTGGCCAGCGCGTAGCAGAAGCCCGCGCAGCCGGCGGAGACGTCGAAGGCGGCGGTGTCGTGCATGCCGAGTTCGGTGGCGACCACGGCGCCGGCCGACGGTCCCAGCACCATCTGGGAGGACGTGGCCAGGATGACCGCGTCGATCTGCTGTGCGGTGACACCCGCGGCCTCGAGCGCGCCGGCGGCGGCAGCGGTGCTCATGCTCACGATGGTCTCGTCCGCTTCGGCCCAGTGGCGGGCCTCGATACCGGAGCGGGTCCGGATCCATTCGTCCGAGGAGTTGATCCGGTCGACGATCTCGGCATTGGGGACCACCCGGCGTGGTCGGTACACGCCCAGGCCGAGCAGCGCGGCGTGGGCGACCGGGGTGGCGGTGGCGATCTGGGCTGACATGCGCGGAATTCCTCTTTTCCCATATGAACCGATCGGTCCACATAGGAAAGGTTTAACATGGACCGATCGGTTCACACAAGGGCTGGAGGGATTTGCAATGACGGCGGGACCGCGCGCCCGATTGATCGCGAGCACCATCACCACCGTCCAGGAGCACGGCGTGCACGCGGCCGGGCTGAACGAGCTGCTCAAGCGCAGCAATGCCTCCCGAAACTCGCTTTACCAGCACTTCCCGTCGGGCAAGGGCGAATTGGTGGCGACCGCCGCCCGCATCGTGTCCCGCATGGTCTACTCGCACGTGAGCCGCATGTCCGACGCGCTGCCGGGCGCGCCCTCACTGGCGGCGTGGGTGGACGAACTGCTCGGCTTCTGGCGCGGCCAGCTGGAGACCAGCGAGTTCCGGGCGGGCTCGTTCATGATGGCCGCCGCTCTCGACGAACTCGACCCGGCACTGCAGTCGGCGGCCGGGCAGGCGTTCTCCGAATGGACCGCGCGGCTCGCCGACGGATTGGTGGCGGCCGGGGTCGAGCGGGCGACGGCGTGCTCGCTGTCGGGTTTCGCACTGTCGGTGATCGAGGGCGCGATCGTGCAGAGCCGGGCGCTGAAATCGGCCCTGCCCTTCACCGACGCGGGCACCCAGCTCACCGTCCTGCTCCACCACCACATGCCGAACCGCCGGTGAGTGTGCGACTCCGCGGCTTCCGGGTTGACCTGGAGCACACTCCAGGTCGTAGCGTCGTGTCCGTGCGCGGCTCCCGCCGCGAATTCCAGTCCTACCGAGGAGGATTCACCGCATGATCGCGACCAGGAAGCTCGGCGAACTGACCGTCGGCGCGCAGGGCCTCGGCTGCATGGGCATGAGCCACGCCTACGGCGTGCACGACAATGACGCCGAGTCCATCGCCACCATCCACCGCGCTCTGGACCTCGGCGTCACCCTGCTCGACACCGCCAATGTCTACGGCCCGGAAACCAATGAGCGCCTGGTGGGCCGCGCCATCGCCGACCGCCGCGACAAGGTGGTCCTCGCAACCAAGTTCGGCATCGTCTGGGGCGACGACGGCACGATGGGCGCCCGCGGCGACGCCGCCTACGTGAAGCAGTCCTGCGACGAATCCCTCGCACGGCTCGGCGTCGACCACATCGACCTCTACTACCAGCACCGGGTCGACCCCAACGTGCCGATCGAGGAGACCTGGGGCGCCCTGGCGGAGCTGGTCCAGGCGGGCAAGGTCCGCTACCTCGGCATCTCCGAAGCCTCGGTGGACAGCATCCGCCGCGCCCACGCCGTCCACGCCGTCACGGCCCTGCAATCCGAATGGTCCCTCTGGACCCGCGATATCGAGGCCGAGATCCTTCCCGCCTGCCGCGAACTCGGCATCGGCATCGTCCCCTTCTCCCCGCTGGGTCGCGGCTTCCTCACCGGTGCGATCACCTCGACCGCCGACCTCCCCGCCGACGACATGCGCCGCCGGCTGCCCCGTTTCGCCGACGGCAACTTCGACGCCAACCTCGCCATCGTCGCGGCACTGCGCAGCCTCGCCGACGAAAAGGGCGTCACCCCCGGTCAATTGGCGCTGGCCTGGGTCCAGTCCCGGGGTCAGGACGTGGTCCCCATCCCCGGCACCAAGCGCCGCACCTACCTCGAGCAGAACGTCGCGGCCGCCGAGATCACGCTGACCGCCGAGGACCTGGCCCGGATCGAGGCCGCCGCCCCCTCCGGCGCCGTCGCGGGCGCCCGATACCCCGAGGAATTCGCGCGCGCGGCCGGTCGATGACCGTCCGCTCGCCGCAGCGGCGATACTGCATCCATGAGGATTTCGGTTGCCGCTGACGAGGACACCGGCGTGGCCGCGGCCGTGGTCGAGGAGCTGCGGGCCCGCGGGCACGAGGTGACCGTGCACGGCGCGCTGGAGCCCGCGGAACGGGACGACTGGGCCTGGGCCAGTGAGGCTGCGGCGCGGGATGTCGCGGAGGGACGGGCCGAGCAGGCGGTGGTGTGCTGCTGGACCGGGACCGGCGCTTCCATTGCGGCGAACAAGGTGCCGGGGGTGCGGGCGGCGCTGTGCGTGGACGCGTATACCGCTGAGGGAGCACGGAAGTGGAATGACGCCAACGTGCTGGCATTGAGTCTGCGGCTCACCTCACGGGCGCAGCTGGCCGAGATTCTGGATGCCTGGTTCGCCGGGGCCCCGAGTGCGGACCCCGGCGATCGCGCGAATATCGCGCACCTGGACGGGATCGCGGGATCAAGCCTCGGTGGCGAGATGGGCGTGGGCGGTGCGTAGTTCGCGTTTGAGGATCTTGCCGCTGGGGTTCTTGGGGAGCGCCTCGACGAACGTCACGTACTTGGGGACCTTGTAGCCGGCGAGCCGCTGCTTGCAGTGCGCGATGACGGTGGCCGCGTCGGGGTCGGTTCCATTGCGGGCCACCACGATCGCGGTGACGGCTTCGATCCAGTGCGGGTGCGGGATGCCCACCACGGCCGCTTCGGAGATCTCGGGGTGCTCGTAGAGGACCTCTTCGACCTCGCGGCTGGCGACGTTCTCGCCGCCGGTCTTGATCATGTCCTTCTTGCGGTCGACGACGCTGAGGTAGCCGTCGGCGTCCAGGACGCCGAGGTCGCCGCTGTGGAACCAGCCGTTGCGGAAGGCTTCCGCGGTTTTCGCGGGGTCGTTCCAGTAGCCGAGCATGGCCTGCGGAGAGCGGTGCACGATCTCGCCGACCACGCCGACGCCGACCGGGACGTCGTCGTCATCGACCACGCGGGTCTCGACATTGAGGGCCGGGCGGCCCGCCGAACCGGGCTTGGTCAGCTGGTCCTCGGGCGCGAGGACCGTGGCCAGCGGCGCGAGTTCGGTCTGGCCGTAGAAGTTGGTGAGCCCCACCCCGGGTAGTCGCTCGGAGAGTTCGACCAGCACCTCGACGGGCATGATGCTGGCGCCGTAGTAGCCCTTGCGCAGGGACGACAGGTCGTAGCCGTCGAAGTCGGGATGCCGCAGCAGCGACACCCACACCGTCGGCGGGCAGAACAGCTTGGTGGCGCGCTCGGTTTCGATGGTGCGCAGGATCGTCGCGGGATCGGGGCTCGGCAGCAGAATGCTGGTCGCGCCGAGCCACAGGTCGGGCGTGAGGAAGCAGTGCAGCTGGGCGCAGTGGTACAGCGGCAGCGCGTGCACCTCGATGTCGTCGGCGCTCATGCGCCCGTCCACCACCACACTGGTGTACTGCGCGATGAGCCCGCGGCTGGACAGCACCGCACCCTTGGGGCGGGACTCGGTGCCGGAGGTGTACATGATCTGGACGGGATCGTCGTCGCCGACGAACACCTGCGGCGCCGAGGCGTCGGGATGGTGTTCCCACGCGCTCACGTCCTCCCACCCGGCCGTCGCGGGCAGCCCGCCCAGCCCGATCCAGCCGAACAGCCGGATCTCGCTGTCGCCCAGCTGTTTCACCGCAGCCTCGGCCTCCCCGGCCAGTCCGTCCTCGGTGATCAGCGCGACAGCCCCGGAGTGTCCGAGGATGAAGGCCACCTCGTCGGCGGTGAGCATGAAGTTGATCGGCACCGAGATCGCGCCCAGCCGCGCCAGCGCGAAGTACACGAGCACGAACTCACGGCAGTTGTGCGAATAGATCGCGACCCGATCGCCCTGCGTCACACCGCGATCGGCCAGGCTGTGCGCGACCCGGTTCACCGCCGCATCGAGATCGGCGTAGCTCTCCCGCCGCTCCCGCCAGACCAGCGCGGTCTTGTCCGGGACCCGGGCGGCGCTGCGCCGCAGGAGATCTCCGAGCGCCTGCGACCGCGCGGCCGCCACTATCAGCTCAGTGCCCTCTGCATCCATGCGATCAACTTCTACCGCACGAATGTGTCCGGCGTCATACAGTCTCGCTGAGCAGGACGAGATTTCGCCGCCACGCAGCGCATTTCCCGACGTAACGCGGCAGGTGCTCGGCGGCGAACGCCGCGGGCGACCACTCGAAGTCCTCGACCTCGGCAGTCCAGGCATAGGTCCACGCGTAGCCGACCCGTTCCCCCGCGTGCACCGACACCGGCAGCAGATCGTATTCGTCGTCCTCGAAAGCGTCGAGCACCCGCCACTCGTCGGCGGTCAGCCCGGTGAGCAGGTACCCCTCGGTCACGGAGCCGGTCGCGGCCACCAGTCCCGGATACGCGCGGCCGGGCAGCGCGGCCGCCCGCCGCCCGATCGAGCGCGCGGGTTCCATTGCCGGTACCCGCCCGATCAATTCGGTCAGCACCGGGCCGAATTGCAGAGTTCCGTAGACGAACAGGGGCTCACCCGCCGCCGGCAACCGCGATCGGCTCCACCGCGAACCGCGGGGCGGCGGAGCGGGGAGTTCCCGCGAGCCGGGGCTGGTCATCTGCCGGCCGTACGAGCGAAAATGCCCGCGTCGTGCGAGTTGATGATGGTCACCTGGTGACCGTGCAGCTTCCTGAGTTCCCGCAGCCGCCGCTGATTGGCCCGATACGCCTCGCCCGCAATGGCTCCGGTCTCGTACACCTTCCACCAGAACGGCGTGAACGGCTCCTCTGGATGGATGCTGGACTCCGCGAAGAACGAGTCGCCCGCGTGCAGCAGCCACCCGTTGCCGTGGTCGATCGCGACCCCGGCGTGCCCGCGGGTGTGCCCGGCCAGCGGCACCACCACGATTTCCGGCGGCAGCCCGGGCAGGTCACGCACCGCGGTGAACCCGAACCAGTCCTCGCCGCCCTCGACCTCGTTCACCATCCACTTGGGCCCGTGCGCCCACTGCGCGGCCCGGTAGCGCAACCGCTCGGACAGGGTGGGTGTGGCGGTGGCGGCACGGAATTCGGGTCCGTGCACGTGCACGGTGGCCTCGGGGAAGTCCGACAGCCCGCCGGAGTGGTCCAGGTCGAGATGGGTCAGGATGACGTGACGGACATCGCGCGGGTCATACCCCAGGCGCTGGATCTGGCGCACCGCCGTCTCGGCCTCGGCCGGCTTCGCCCCCAGCAGGAAACGGCTGGCACCCACCATCTTGCCGGGCTGCCGCACGGCCTCCAGCCCGAACCCGGTGTCCACGAGCACGAGCGCGTCCCGGGTCTCGATGAGCAGGCAGTGGTCGATCAGGCCGAATCCCATGGTGCCGCAGTTCAGGTGGTGAATCCGCATAGGCCCGAGCGTTTCAGACACCCTGTGGTGACGCAACCGCGCAGGTTGCCGGAATTGCCGGGGTCGCCGCCCAGCACTGCACAAGGGGTCAGCGCCGCGCACCGCACGAGGGGTCAGCGCGGCCGGCATTCCCGGATGATCTCGGCGAGCTGGTCGTAGTCGTCGCCCCGAGCGGTGGAGGAGCGGAACGCCAGTCCGACCGTGCGGCCCGGCGCCGGGGCGGCGAAGGTCGCGATGTCCAAAGTGCCGCGCGCGGTTTCGGCGGCCACCGCCATGGCCGGGATCAGCGTGACGCCGAGATCACCCGCGACGCACTGCACCACCGTGGCCAAAGAGGCCGCGCGGGTGTCGCCGACCGCACCCGGCTGCGCGTCGTGCGCCCGGCACAGTTCCAGGGTCTGGTCGCGCAGGCAGTGGCCCTCGTCGAGGAGCAGCAGCGGCTGCGCGTCCAGGTCGGCGAGTGTCAGGTCGGTGCGCCCGGCCAGTTCGTGCTCGCGCGGCAGCACCAGCACGAACTCCTCGGTGTAGAGCGGTATCTCGACCAGTCCGGGGACATCGGTGGGCAGCGCCAGCAGCGCCACGTCCAGGACGCCCGAGCGCAGCCCGTCCAGCAGCCGGGCGGTCCGGTCCTCGATCACCTGCGGCACCAGAGCGGGCACCCGCGTGCGCAATTCGGGCAGCAGCCGGGGCAGCACGTACGGCGCGATGGTCGGGATGATGCCGAGCCGCAGGGTGCCGCGCAGCCCCTCACCAGCAGCGGAGGCGACAAATCGGTCAGCGGCCTCGAGGGTGGCAATGGCTTGCGGCAGTAGCCGTTTGCCGTCGGCGGTGACCAGGACCCGGCGCGTACTGCGCTCGATCAACTGGAGCCCCAGTCCGTTTTCCAATGATGCCAGTGCCTGCGATAACGTGGGCTGGCTCACGCCGAGCCGCGTCGCCGCGGTGCCGAAGTGCCGGTATTCCGCGATGGCAGCGAACGCACGCAGCTGTGACAGGGTGGGCTGATAAGTTTGATCAGTCACGCCTATCAGTGTAGTGCGACCGATCACGTTTACCTCTCACCGCAGTTCGGCAAAGATCGTATATACGTCTCGACACAATCGGCACGACTACATATGAGGAGAGCAAGCATGGCCCTGCTGACCATCGGCGATCAGTTCCCCGCCTACAACCTGAAGGCTGTCATCGGCGGCGATCTCTCGAAGGTGAACGCTCAGCAGCCCGACGACTACTTCACCCAGATCTCGAGCGACGACTACGCCGGCAAGTGGCGCATCGTCTTCTTCTGGCCCAAGGACTTCACCTTCGTGTGCCCGACCGAGATCGCCGCCTTCGGCAAGCTGAACGAGGAGTTCGCCGACCGCGACGCGCAGGTGCTGGGCGCCTCTGTCGACAACGAGTTCGTCCACTTCCAGTGGCGCGCCCAGCACGAGGACCTCAAGACCCTCCCGTTCCCGATGCTGAGCGACCTCAAGCGCGAACTGGCCACCGCCACCGGCGTTCTCAATGCCGACGGCGTCGCCGACCGCGCCACCTTCATCGTCGACCCGAACAACGAGATCCAGTTCGTGTCCGTCACCGCCGGTTCGGTGGGCCGCAATGTCGAGGAAGTGCTGCGGGTGCTGGACGCGCTGCAGTCCGACGAGCTGTGCGCCTGCAACTGGAAGAAGGGCGACCCGACCATCCAGGCCGGCGAGCTCATGACCGCGTCGGTGTAACAAGGCTCACAAGGGAATTCGTCGTGACCATCGAAAATCTCAAGAACTCGCTACCCGAGTACGCCAAGGATCTGAAGCTCAACCTGTCCTCGCTGGCGCGCACCACCGTGCTCAACGAGCAGCAGCTGTGGGGCAGCCTGCTGGCGTCGGCCGCGGCCACCCGCTCGGCGACCACGCTGCGCGAGATCGCCGAGGAGGCGGCCGACGTGCTGTCCGCCGAGGCGTACAACGCCGCGCTCGGCGCCGCGTCGATCATGGGCATGAACAATGTGTTCTACCGCGGCAAGGCGTTCCTGGAGGGCCGCTACGACGATCTGCGCGCGGGCCTGCGCATGCAGATCATCGGCACGCCGGGCGTGGACAAGGCCGACTTCGAGCTGTGGTCGTTCGCGGTCTCCTCGATCAACGGCTGCCAGCATTGCCTGGAGGCGCACGAGCACACGCTGCGCGAGGCGGGCGTCTCGCGCGAGGTGATCTTCGAGGCGCTGCGCGCCGCCGCGATCGTGGCGGGCGTGGGCCAGGCCGTGGTATCGACCGAGGCGCTGGCCACCGCCACCGTCTAGTCGAGTCCAGCCGAAAGGGCTGTACACCTGCGGGTGTACAGCCCTTATCTATATTTGCTAATCGATTGCTGCAATACGGTCGCCGGTTGGATTGGAAAGCGCCCCGGCCCCGACAAGCCAGGCAGATGCGGGCCTCCCGCGAATCAATAACTGTCGGTAAGCTCGCTTGACATGACCGTTCCGGAAAGTGATGGCGCACAGATCGAAGTCGTGCGCGTGTTCACCGACGCGGCCGGGCGTTTCGGCAATCCGCTCGGCATCGTCCGCCGCTCCGCCGTCGAGAATGCCGACCATCAGGCGCTGGCGGCCCGCGTGGGCTACAGCGAGACCGTGGTGGTCGACGACCCGGTCGACGGGCGAGTGAAAATGCGTATCTACACCCCCGCCACCGAGCTGCCCTTCGCCGGGCACCCCACGGTCGGCACCGCGTGGTGGCTCAATGACCAGCTGCAACCCGTGAAGATCATCGACGTGCCCGCCGGGCCGGTCGAGGTGACCCTCTCCGAGGGCCTGACCTGGGCCCGGGCCCGGGCCGAATGGGCCCCGGCCTTCGAATTCCACCAGTTCGAGGATCCGGCCGAGATCGCCACCCTGGATCCGGCCGACTTCCCGGCAGGCCAGCACTACTGCTGGGCCTGGACCGACGAGCCGCGCGGTGCAGTCCGCGCGCGAATGTTCGCCCCCGCCATGGGAGTTCCCGAGGACCAGGCCACGGGCGCGGCCGCCATCGCGCTGACCGCCCTGCTCACCCGCGGGCTGAACATCACGCAGGGCGAGGGCTCCCAGATCTTCACCGAATGGGATTCCGACGGCTGGGCCCGGGTCGGCGGCCGCGTGGTCGCCGATCACCCGATCCTCATCTAGCGGCAAAACCCTTTCGGCACACCGTGACCCGATCGGCCCGGACGGCCTAGGCCGCCGGGCCGATGCGCTGCCCGAAGGCGAGCCGATGGCCGCCCGGGATGCAGCAGCGCCAGCCCCATCGCGGGCTCGTCAACCTCGACGACGAACCCCAGCACATCGCGCAGGAAGTCGACGGTGGGCGTGAGGTCGGCCACCTCGAGGTTGGCGCGGTAGCTCTCGAACTCGGCCATTACCGCAGCCTACCGCCGGTGCGGCGGCAAAATCGGTTGCGCGGCTGTCGGTGGGCGGTGAGATGGTTGGGGGCGCGCCGCAGCCATCGGCCGCAGCTGATCACCCTTCTGGAAAGGACGTTTCGCCGTGGACACCTCCGTCGAGTCACCGACCGCCCCCGAGCGGTCCGACCGGGCGGGACGGCGCGAGTGGATCGGCCTCGGGGTGCTGGCGCTGGCCTGCCTGGTCTACGCCATGGATCTGACCGTGCTGCACCTGGCCGTGCCACAGATCAGCGCGACACTGCATCCGAGCAGCACCGCACTGCTGTGGATCATCGACGTCTACGGGTTCATGCTGGCCGGTCTGCTCATCACCATGGGCACGCTCGGCGACCGCATCGGGCGACGGCGGTTACTGCTGCTCGGCGGAGCGCTGTTCGGCGTGGTGTCGGTGATCGCGGCCTTCTCCCCCACCGCCGAATTCCTGATCGGGTGCCGGGCGCTGCTGGGCATCGCGGGCGCGACCATCG
Source organism: Nocardia sp. NPDC059229 (assembly GCF_042754165.1). Lineage (NCBI taxonomy): Bacteria > Bacillati > Actinomycetota > Actinomycetes > Mycobacteriales > Nocardiaceae > Nocardia > Nocardia sp. NPDC059229. The sequence continues at coordinate 395,605 of NZ_JBHZAK010000006.1, read as the reverse complement.
CGCCGTCGACACTGTCGTTGATCTTCAACATGTTTCGCGATCCCCGGCAGCGGTCGCTGGCCGTGGGCACCTGGGTGAGCGCGTTCTCCGCGGGCGGCGTGGTCGGCCCGCTGCTGGGCGGCATACTGCTGGAGCATTTCTGGTGGGGTTCGGTGTTCCTGCTGGCCGTACCGGTCATGGCGCTGCTGCTGGTGCTCGGGCCGCGGGTGCTGCCGGAGTTCCGTGATCCGGAGGCCGGGCGGCTCGATCTGACCAGTGCCGCACTCAGTGTGGTCACCATGGTGGCGCTGGTGCTGGCCATGAAGAAGGTCGCGCAGGATGGGCCGGGGACGGTGCCGTTGGTGGCCGCGGTGGCCGGGCTGCTCGCGGGCGCGCTGTTCGTGCGCCGTCAGCTCACCCGTCCCGATCCCATGCTGGATCTGCGGCTGTTCCGGCTGGGCGCGTTCCGCACCGCGCTGGGCATCAATGTGATCGCCATCTTCGTGGCGTTCGGATATTTCCTGTTCGTGGCCCAGTACTTCCAGCTGGTTCTGGATATGACGCCCATGCAGGCCGGTGCGGCCATGGCGCCGTCCAGTGTCGGCTTCATCATCGGTTCGCAGGCGGCCCCGCGTATCGTGCGGGTCGTGCGGCCCGCCTACCTGATCGGCGCCGGAATGGTACTGGCCGCACTGGGATTGGTCATGCTCACCCAGCTGTCGGCGCACGGCAGCCCGGTCCTGGCGGTGATCGCCTCGCTGCTCATCGCCCTGGGGCTGGCCCCGGTCTTCGGCATCACCACCGAGCTCATCGTCGGCTCCGCCCCGCCGGAGCAGGCGGGGGCCGCCTCGGGGGTGTCCGAGACCGGCGCGGAACTCGGTGGCGCCCTGGGCATCTCGATCCTGGGCAGCATCAGCCTGGCCATCTACCGCGCCGATCTTTCCGACGCGCTGCCGCGCGAGCTGCCGGGCGCGGACGCGGTGCGCGAAACGCTGGGCGAGGCGGTCCAGGTGGCCGCGACGCTCCCCGGCGATATGGGTGCCGCGGTCCTGACCGCGGCCCGCACGGCGTTCATCCACGGTGTGCACATCACGGCGGGAGTCGCGGCGGCGGGCGCGCTCCTCGTGGGTGTGCTGGCCGTGGCCAAGCTACGTCACGTGCCCGCCGGCGAACTCTCCGGCGGGCACGGGCACTAGCGTTCGGGCACTCCGCCCGGTCCGGTTCAGCCCAGGGCGCGGGCGAAGCGGTCGGCCATCTCCGCGACCTGGGCCTCGGTGATGACGAACGACGGCGAGATCTGCAGGGCGCCCTGACCGGCGGCGCGGGTCGAGACACCGTGGGCGCGTAGGGTTTTCACCATGGCGAGAGCCTCGGCCGGGTCGGCCAGCTGGACCGCGGCGACCGCACCCAGGCCGCTGCGCACCTCGGCGACCCGCGGGTGCTCGGCCAGCGGCGAGAAGTACTGGTGCAGCAGAGATTCCAGGTTCTTGCTGGCGTCCAACAGGTGCTCGCGCTCGACGATGTCGAGGTTGGCCATGGCCGCGGCGGCCGCACCGGCGTGGCCGCCGTAGGTGTAGCCGTGCCGCCACCAGACGCCGCCGGCGAAGAACGGCTCGGCAACGCGGGGCGCGACGAAGACCGCGCCCATGGGGACGTACCCGGAGGTGAGGCCCTTGGCGGTGGTCATGAGGTCGGGTTCCAGGCCGAAACGCGAGGAGGCGAACCAGGATCCGCCGATGCGGCCGAAGCCGGTGACGACCTCGTCGGCGACGAAGAGGATGTCGTTGTCGCGGCAGATCCGCCGGACCTCGGTGAGATAGCCCTCCGGCGGCAGGTACACCCCGCCGGCGCCGATGATGGGCTCGGCGAAGAACGCCGCGATCCGGTCCGCGCCGACCTCCTCGATGAGGGCGGTCAGCGCCTTGGCCTGATCCCATTCGATGGTGCGGGTGTCGGGCATGAGGACACCGGTGTAACCCTCGGCATTGACCGGGATGCCGGACAGCGCAGTGCCGCCGACATGCATGCCGTGGTACGCCTTCTGGCGGCCGACCAGGATGGTCTTCTCCGGGCGGCCGAGCTCCTGCCAGTACCGGCGGGCCAGCTTGGCGGCGGTGTCGACGCCGTCGGATCCGCCGGACGTGAAGAAGATCTTGCTGCCGGGCACCGGCGCCAGGGCCGAGAGCCGCTCGGCCAGATCACGGGTCACCGGTGAGGCCAGATCACCGAAGTTGGAGTAGTGCGCGACCTGGGTCAGTTGGGCGGCGACCGCGTCGGCGATCTCACGGCGGCCGTGCCCGATATTGGCGAACCAGAGACCGCCGGTGGCGTCGAGGTACTGTGTCCCACCCTCGTCCCAGATGTACGCGCCCTCGCCGCGCGCCACCACGAACGCCCCGTCCCGTTCGACCGCACCCATATCGGCGAAGCCATGCCACAGCGAACCCATCCAGAGCACCTCCATCACCCGATATCGGCCACGCCCATCCGGGCGAACCGACCTTTCTTCACCATCTCACCATCACGACGGTGAACAGGTCGAACGGCCCCCGGGTCACCCGGCCGCGGCGGCGACGAGCATGTAGGCGGTGCCGAGATCCATTACCAGGTGTGGCACCACGGCCAGCGATCCGGCCATGCCCATGGGATGCGGGAACACCCGTGGCAACCGGTGGCGCAGCGCCGGTACCGCCATGACCGCCGCGTCCGCCGCGAACAGCGCCGCCAGCATCAGCACCGGACCGGGCACGGGCCCTGCGTGCCCGTGCCCACCGTGTTCGTGCGGCCCGTGCCCGCTCATCGCGTACAGCATCGCCGCGGCCCCCAGCACGTGATAAGCGAACGCGCCGACCGTACCGCCCCCGGTGTCCGGGTCCGAAATCCCGCTGCGCCACCGCAGCATCCGATCTCCCAGCAACAGCGTGTACACGACCACCATGGCCGTCAGCACCCCACGCACCGCGTGCGGATCGGCGACCGTCGGAAACATCAGCATTCCCAGCATGACCAGGCACATCACCAGGTGTGCGGCATCCGACTCCCGATCCGCGCGCAACCCGGCGCACGGGCCCGGGCGCGCCGTGCCCAACCTGGCGGCCACCAGGGCGGCGGCCAGACAGAAGGCGATCACCGCGACCCACCGCACCACCCCGTACTGCTCCACGAATACCGCCACACCTCACCACCTCTCACCGCGGCGACCGGTTCCCCTTCCATGCTGACACCGTCCGGCCCCGGCTCCCCCGCCTTTCCCCTGCCGAATCCCCCGCCCGGGCACCGCCACTGGGGTGACCGATTACCCGGGGCCGAGCGCGAACGTGAACCTGCCGCGCTATTCGGTCGAGCAGATGACCGAGGCGATGAAAGTGATCCTCCACGAGATGCGAGGCTTCGACGCACGGCTGAGCACCCTGGAGGCCGGTCTCGGCGACCCCACAGCGCACAAGAAGCAGTGCAGCTCGAAACCTTTTTCCGGCAATGTATTTCGTGGCGGGTATTTCCCGGTCGGCAGGAATTCCCCGGTCGACACGCCTTATCTCCGCGTTCGCTACCCGGCCCGATGTCTCCGATACGCTCTATTTGCCAGCCATTAGCGGCTGTTCCTGCGATATCGAACTCTGGAAGAAACGCTAGCGCACATCTTCGAGAAAGGATCCAGGTTTGCGGCGTCTACTAATCGTCGCCGCGGCGGGCACGGCCGTGGCGACCCTGGGGGTCCTGGGCGTGTGGGCCTGGGGTGCCGATGTGGGCAGAGCCCAGCCACCCGGCGCGGATGTAACCGGTTCGGGAGTTCATGTGACGGCATCGGTCGACAGCGTCGGGGTGAATGCACCCGGCAACCGGACTCCGAACTTCCTCATGACGTTCTCGCATGCCGCGCAGATGTCCGGCGATTACTCGGTCAATGTGGAGGGTGACCCGATCACGGCCGGTCAGGCCGTCGCAGGGTTCATCCTCGGCTGCGGGATCAGTGTGGCCGGCGGATTCACCGTCGGAATCGAGCCCAATCAAGGCTGGGCCGGCGCCCTGGCCCCGACAGTGAGCCCCGCGACCCCCGCGACCCCCGCGACCCCCGCGAGCCCCGCGAGCGCCGTCAGCGCGCCGATTGCGACGGTCACGCCCATCCCGAGTCCGTCCATCGCCTCCGTCATCACACCCAGCACCATCACACCCGGTACCAGCCCAGCCCGGGCTGCCCCGACCAGTACCAACCCAGCCCGCGCCGCCCTGACCACTACCAGCCCAGTCAGCGCCGCCCCAACCACTACCAGCCCAGCGAGCGCCGCTCCAACCACAACCAGCCCAGCCAGCGCCAGCCAAACCACAACCAGCCCAGCCAGCGCCAGCCAAACCCCAACCACTCCGACCACACCAACGACTCCAACCACCCCGACCACTCCAACCACCCCGACCACTACCACCCCAACCAGTGCCAGCCCGCCCAGTATCGACCTCGGACCCAGTGTCGGCGGGGCGCTGGGCCTGACCGAAGTCTTGACGGCCACCCTGGGGCCCGGCCAGGTCACCATCGCGACAACGGCGACGTCGGCCCTGGACAACACCACCGTGTTCCCCTACCGCATTACGTTCAACAACGCCGCGTTGAACGTCGCCCAATGCGCCTCGCCGGTGTCGGCCGTCCCCTTCGTCACGACCACGGTGAGTACCGCGCAGGGGGTGGTGCAGACCACCGCCTACGGCGATCAGTTCACCTTCTGAGGCGCAAAGCCGATTCGAGAAGTGTTGGGGGTCAGCGGATCCGGAAGACCGGTCCGCGGGGGCGGAACGGCAGCGCGGCGCCCGCCGGGATCAGGAAGGCGTGTTCGTGGCGGATGCGCAGGACATCGATCATGCCGTCGGTGATGACCAGAATCGGTCCGTCGGCCGGGAAGTCGTCGGCGCGTTCGAGCAGCCGGATGCCCGGTTGCAGCACGGTGCCGCCACGACCGCGCACGCGAACGCGGGAGGCGATCTCGTCGACCGGCAGGTATCCGGCATCGTGGGCGGCCGCATCGCAGAACACGACTCGGGCACGCGGCACGTCACGAGCGAGGGCGTAGGACGCGATGGCGCCCAGCCCCTTGCCCATCAGCTCCTCCGGCATCGAGCCCGAGGTATCCAGTACCACGCCGAAGGTGGGCAGCCGCACCGATTCCTCCGGGCGCGCCCAGGCCGGGCGCGGAATGTCGGGGGTCGCGGACTGGCGGCGCGCGGCGCGGGCGTAGCTGCGGCGCTTCTCGACGGCCGGGACGTGCTCGTCGAACCATTGCGCCAGTTGGGCATCCCAGGGCAGCGGCGGCTGATCGAGCGCGCGGATCTCCTGTTCCAGTCCGGCAGGTAGCGGTCCGCGGCCGCTGGACTGGTGGTAGGCCAGGCCGGTGTGCAGGGCATTGCGGTAGTACTCGTCCAGGTCCAGGTAGCGGCGCGGAGTGTGGCTGTGCGGCAGCGGTTCTCCGAGGATGTCGCTCTTGCCGCGCCCGCGCAGGGTGGCGATCTTGCGCAGGCGACGCAGATCGGTCGCGATGCGGTCGTAGACCTGTTCGGCCGAAAGACCTTTCAGCTGCGGGTCGTACAGCAGCCCCTCGGGCAGCTCCCCCACGCCCATCTCGACGAGCCAGCCGTTGACCACGTAATCACAGGCGACATTGAACAGGTAGTGGTCACGCCAGCCCGCGCGGTCACCGTGCCGCAGCGCCGCGTGCAGCATTTCGTGCGCGAGGACGAAGCGCCACTCTTCAGCGGACAGCGCCGCGAACGGATTGATGTAGATCTCGGCCGCCTGGGCATTGACCGCGGCGATCGAAATGTCCCAGCCGCGCGCGAGATCCGCGTCGGCGACGATCGTCATGCCCGCGGCCAGCGCGCCCAGCAGTGGATAGGACGAGACGAACCAGTTGAGCGCCCGGTCCCAGACCCGCAGGGTCGCGGCCTGCCCGCGCGTGACATCGCGGCCGGCCTCGGCCAGCGCCTCCCGGGCCGCCTCGCCGATACCGGCGGCGAAGCGGGACTGATGATCGCGCTTGCCGGCCGTCTCGGGCGTGTCGACGAAGAAGTCCGGGAACTCGGTGCGGCGGTAGGGCTCCGGGACGCTCGACTGCCACCAGCGCTCGGCCAGGCCACGTTCATCCGACCCGCCGGGCGGGGGCGCCAACTCGTGCGGCGGGCGGCCGATCTTCAGGGGCAGCAGATACTGGTCGACCACCGCGCAGCAGGCGGCTCGATAGACCGGATGGGGCTGACTCGACGCCGTGATCCAGGTGCGCGCGTAGACATTCGGCTCCAGGGCGCGCTCCGGCTGGACGCGTGGATCAAGGTGGCCGAACCCCGCATGCAGCAGCAGATGCGCGAAGACCCACGCCCATTCCTCGGCGGAGCCACGCCGCTTCGAGTCGTAATAGACAGTGCCCCAAGGTGATACGACCGCCCATACATTGTCGGGCAGGCGGCCGTCGATGTCGATGGACCCGTTCTGGATCCGCCGGAACATTGGATGCTGACACACCTGCCGCCACCCGGTGTCGAGATTCTCCCGCCACGGGTCGATCACCCTGCCGCGCTTGCGATTCGAGCGTCCGGCCACGGGCTACCGCCGCGCTGCCAGCCGCGGCAGATCGCGGGTGACCTCGACCAGGAACCAGGACGGCAGGACCGGCAGCCCGTCGTCGTCGGCGGCGATGACCAGCTGCGCGCACTCGACCGAGATCTCGGCCAGTTCGGTGAGCATGGTCTTGGCGCGCAGCGAGAACCGTTTCACCCCGGGCGACGCATGCTCGCGGGATGCGGGGAGTTCTTTGACGAGCCGGGCCCGGAACGCCTCCGACAGGAAGTACAGCAGGTCGCGGTCGGCGGGATTGCGGGGCCAGCCCGCCTCACCCTTGACGACCGCCTCCAGATCGTAGGCGTGCCGCACTGTCTTGACGAAGGCGCGGAAGCCCGAAGCGTGTGCGGCGGTGAGGATTCCGGACGACAGCACCGCCAGGGTGGTGTCATCGATGTCGTCGCCGTAGGAGTGCAGGGCGTCGGAGAGCATGTGCCAGCCGCGCGGGGTGGAGAAGGGCTGTTCGGTCTTGGGCGGCTGCGCCCACAGGTGGTCGGGCCGCTGCATGACGTACTCGATCACCCAGGCATGAATGTCATTGCCGGCGGCCCATTTCAGCCAGTCGTCGACGTCGGCGCGCAGGTGCACGTGCACCATGCGGTTGACCAGCGCGGAGGCCATGGGGCGGGCGAGGGCGTTGTCGGTGGCGCGGTTGCCCGCACCGATCACCACCGATCCGGCGGGCAGTTCGTAGGCGCCCACGCGCCGGTCGAGAATCAGTGAGTAGAACGACTTCTGGACTTCCGCGGGCGCGGCATTGAGTTCATCGAGGAACAGGCAGTACGGCTGCTCGCGGGCGATCATCTCGGGCGGCGCGAACCGGCTGCGGTTCTCGACGATCTGCGGCACGCCGATGAGGTCCTCGGGGGCCAGCTGCGTGCCCAGCAGGGTGACGCAGTCCAGGCCGAGGGCCTCGGCGAAACCGCGCACCAGCGAGCTCTTCCCGATTCCGGGCGCTCCCCACAGAAATACCGGACGCACCACCGCGACGTGCAGCAGCAGCTCCGGCAACTGGTCCGGAGTCACCGTGACAGTCGCTTCCAAATCGTCCTTTCGGGTCGGATGTGGACCCAGGTTAGGAGCGCACACCCGAAAGCGGCCAATGATTTTCGGCGTGAGACGACGTCGATGGAGCAGCGGGGCGAGTCAGTAGAGGAGCGGGCCCAGGCGGGCGGCGCAATCACGGGCCGGATCGCGGTGGGTCTCGAGCGCCGGAAGGCGGTTGCTGGGGCCGCTCAGGCACAGCGCACCCGCGAGGCTGCCCAGGGCGTTGTAGATGGGCAGGGCCAGACAGGCGACACCGGGCACGAGTTCGTCTGCGGCCCTGGCATATCCGGACTCGCGGACGGTCCGTAGATCCTCGGCGAGGGCGGTGTGATCGATCTTGGTGCGCGCCGCGATACGCACCGGGTGCGCGACCAGCGTGCGCCATTCGGTCCGTGCGGCGAGCAGTAGTTTGCCCGCGGCGGAGGCGTGCAGATGCCGTGACAGCTCCCGCTCGCCCGGAATCGGATGGTCCGGGTCCTCGCTGAGCACCTGGACCGCGGCCGGGCGGAAGTTCATGAGGTGCACCGCGAATCGGGTGGACGCACGGAATTCGCCGAGCAGCCTGTCCGCGGCCGCAGGCACCACCGGCATCCGGATGGCGGCCGCGAACCCGTGCAGCCGCGCACCCAGCGCGAAGCCGCGCAGATCGGCGGTGCGGACCAGATACTCGTCGGCGACAAGGGAATTCAGCAGCCGGTAGGTGGTGGCGGGGGCGATGCCGAGGCGTTCGGCGATCTCCTTGGCGGTGACGCCCACGCCGCAGTCGGCGACCGCCTCGAGAATGGCGATGGAGTTGGAGACGGTGGTGGTGCGGCGGGAGTCCTTCATCGCGCCTACCGGAAGGTCGCGGTGGGCAGCAGGTCCGCGCGCTGCGGTTCGTCATAGATGCCGAGGCCGCGCAACCGACCCGGCGCGCAGACCCGCAGCGCGACGGTGAAGAGCGCGGCGGCCGCAAGCACCGCGGCGTAGGCGATCACGACGGTGACATTGTCGCTGCGGGCCGATACCGCGGCGGCGACCATGAGGATTCCGAGCAGGGTCGCGGTGACCGTGCCGAGCAGCGCCATGCCACGGCTGGGTTCGCCGATGCGGCGCAGCAGCGCCGGAGTGGCCAGGCAGGCGGGCAGATACGAACCCAGATAGCCGAGCGCGCTCAGGGTGAGGAAGCTTCGAATCCCGTCCTGCGGTTCGGCTCCCGACAGCAGGTACCAGACCGCGCAGGCTGTCACCGCGCCGACCGCCGCGACGATCGCGGGCGCGGGCGTATGGAAGCGCGGGTGCGTGCGACCGGCCGCGGCCGGGGCGATGCCCTCGCGGCCCATGGTGAACAGCACACGGACCAGGGCATTGATCGAGGCGACCGTGCAGGCGAAGAACGATGCCGCCACCCCGAGATCCAGCAACGCGCTCAAAAATCGCGAATTGTCCTGCAGCACCAGGTCCGTCACCGGTGTGGAACCGGCGGCCAGGCCCGGCGGCGCGGCGGCCAGCGCCACCGCCTGCGCGGACACCGTGATCAGATAGATGACCGCGGCGGCGACCGGCGTCCACGCCAGCGTGCGCGGCACCGACCGGAACGGCCGGTAGGCCTCGGCGGACAGCGTTGTCGCACTCTCGAACCCGACGAAAGCGCTGATGGCCACCACCGCACTCATGGCGAGACCACCGGTGCCACCGTGCCATTCGAAGGCGCGGCCGGCCTGCGCGCCGACGCCGTCGCGGGTCAGCAGGTAGCCCATCAGAGCCAGGACCGTCACCACCGAGACGCATTCGATCAGCAGGGTCACCGAGGCGGACAGCCGGATCCCCCGCACCATGAGCACGGCCGCGGCCGAGGCCGCGATCAGCAGCAGCGCGACAATCGTTGCGGTCCCGCCGAATCCGCCGAGTCCGGCGGTTACCGCGACCTGGTCCAGATACGTGCCGACCGCGATCAGCCCCGCCACGCTGACGCTCGCGTACCCGGCGATCGCCGACCAGCCGACCGGTACGGCCACCGCGGGGCCGAGCCCCTTGGCCACATACGTGTACAGCCCACCGGTCACCGCCAGCCGCTGCGCCATCGGCCGGATCACCAGCGCCACACCCCAGGCCAGCAGCGCCGCCGCCAGGAACGCGGCCACGCTCGCCCCGCCCCCGGCCGCGCCGATCACGAACGCCGGGGTGACCACGGCCGTTCCCGACGGGGCGATGGCCGCGACCGACTGCGCGAACACCGGTACGAAAGGCAGTTCGCGCCGGGTCAATCCGCGCACCGGCGAACGTCCGGACACCGGGGGCCGACTCGGCGCAGCCGATCTCATACGTGCGCCTCTCTCTGGACCGGTTCCCTGACAACGGGTTGCCACAGCGTCGCCGATCCATATTGCACGGGCGTAAACACAGGTAACATCGGCTTGTCTCGAGGCGAGAGAAAAATCTTGCGCCTTTCCCGCCGACGGTCACCGTCGCACACCCGCCGCTGTTACAGACCGTCTATAGCGTTCCGCGCCATCGGAAAAGACCCCGCCACCCGGTGATTCCGGGGCGGGCGCAGCAGAGAGACGGATCCATGACGCAGCAGATCGAACGCGCCACCGCCGCGCCGCCCGGCGCCAATCCACCCGACGGGGTGCACCGCCTCAAAGCCAATGCCGTGGGTTTGCTCGGGGTGGTGTTCATGGCCATCGCCACCGCCGCGCCGATCACCGCCATGACCGGCAATGTGCCGTTCATGATCTCGGCCGGGACCGGGACGGGCACGCCCGCCGCGTTCCTGATCGCCATGGTGGTGCTCGCGGTGTTCTCGGTGGGCTTCACCACCATGTCCAAGCACATCACCGCGACCGGCGCGTTCTACGGGTTCATCTCGTTCGGACTGGGCCGCTCGGCCGGGCTGGCGGCGGGACTGCTGGCCACCTTCGCGTACATGGTGTTCGAGGGATCGCTGGTCGGGATCTTCTCCAGCTTCGGCACGAATACCGTTGCGGCACAGTTCGGCGTGCACGTGCCCTGGTGGGTGTTCGCGATCGTCATGCTGGCGATCAATGCCCTGGGCACCTGGTTCGGGGTGGCTGTCGCGGAGAAGTTCCTGGTCGTGCTGCTGGGCACCGAGTGCGCGGTGCTGGCCATCATGGGTATCGCGGTGGCGCTGCACGGCGGTGGGCCGCACGGATTCTCGTTCGCGCCGCTCAATCCGGTCAATGCCTTCACCGGGCCGTCGGCGGGCCTGGGCTTGTTCTTCGCGTTCTGGTCGTGGGTGGGATTCGAGTCGACGGCCATGTACGGCGAGGAATCCCGTGACCCCAAACGGATCATCCCCAAGGCCACCATGATCGCGGTCATCGGCGTGGGCGTGTTCTATGTACTCGTGTCGTGGATGGCCATGTCCGGCAACGGCAGCGGGGAATCGGCGGCGCTGGCGTCCTCCGACAACCCGATGGACCTGTTCTTCCACCCCACCCAGACCTACGTCGGGCATTGGGCGGTGAGCGCCATGCAGTGGCTCATGATGACCGGATCCCTGGCCTGCGGCATGGCATTCCACAACTGCGCCGCCCGCTACCTCTACGCGCTCGGCCGGGAAGGCGTCTTCCCCGTGCTCGAGCGCACCGTCGGCCGCACCCATCCTCGGCACGGGTCACCGCACATCGCGGGCGTGGTCCAGACGGTCATCGCCTGCGCGCTGGTCGCGGGATTCGGAATCGCGGGCAAGGATCCCTATTCCGGTACCTACACGCTGCTCGCGATCCTCGGCACCATGGCCATCCTGGTGGTCCAGGCCGCCTGTTCCTTCGCGGTACTCAATTACTTCCGCACCCATCACCCCGAGAGCCGGCACTGGTTCCGCACCGTGCTGGCTCCGCTGGTGGGCGGCCTCGCCATGGCCGGGGTGGTCGGGTTGCTGGTCCTCAATATGGGTACCGCCGCGGGCGCCGAATCCAGCTCCCTGGTCCTGAAGGCCACCCCGTGGCTGGTTGCCGCAATCGCCCTGGGCGGCTTCGGATTCGCCGAATATCTGAAGCGTCGCTCCCCCGCCCGGTACGCGCGGGTCGGCCGGACCGTCCTGGAGGAAACCCACGAACGCTGACCCGCCCTGATCGGGGCCATTCCGGAACTCGCGGCATGTGAGGTCCGGCGGCGTGGAAACGGCCCGGAGCCTTGCGGCTTCCGGGCCGTCTTCAGCTTCGAGTCGGCGTGCACGTATCCGACGCCCCGCGATAGCACCCTCGGAACCGTGCCATTGCGGTTCGCCCCACGACGGCCCGAACAGCCGAGCCGGATAACCCGAAATGATCACGAAACCCGGCCGACCACACCGAGTCTCACCGGTCGCAGGAGTGCACACGCACCACACCGGAACGGACGGCACGGTAGGTCGGCGGGTTGGCGCGTGTGGTCAGTACCCGGATCCGGCGGTGCGGCCCAGGCAGTCATGGTCCCGAGCTCGGCCGATAACCTGGCGGCATGCGCATTGTGATCGACGATCTGAGCGGGGACGAGGTGATCGGACTGCTCGAGGCCCACGTTGCCGAGATGCTGGCGAACTCGCCCGAGGACAGCATGCACGCGCTCGATGTGGCGGCGCTGCGCAAGCCGGAGATCACCTTCTGGTCCGCGTGGGAGGGCACGGAACTGGCCGGGTGCGGGGCGCTCAAGGAGCTGGATCCGGTGCACGGTGAGATCAAGTCCATGCGGACCGCGGCGAGTCACCGGGGGCGCGGGGTGGCGTCACAGTTGTTGCGGCACATCCTCGCCGAGGCCGCCGCGCGCGGATACGCGCGGTTGAGCCTGGAGACCGGGGCGTCGGAGTTCTATCGGCCCGCGGTGCGGCTGTACGAGCGCTATGGGTTCGAAGAGTGCGGGCCGTTCGCGGATTACGCGGCGGACCCGCACAGTGTCTTCATGACCCGGGCACTCTGAGCCGGAGTCAGCACCCGACGGCCCTGGGTACCAGCCCGTTCAGCGCCGCCGCGATCACGCCCAGGATGGCGAAGATCACGGCCATGGTCACCAGCCCGCCGGACAGCTGGGCGTAGCCCTGGCCGCGGGGGTCGATGAAGGGGTAGGGGTACCAATCGGCGAACGGCCCGCGCAACAGCGTGTAGGCGCCGTAGGCCAGCGGGTAGGCCAGCCAGCCCATGATGAGCCGGATGGTCGGCTTCAGACCGGCGGCCACCAGCAACCAGTCCGCGATCAGCACGATCGGGATCACCCGGTGCAGGGTGTCGTTGATCCACCGTTCGGTCAGCTGCACATCGATATCGGCCAGCAGCACCGCGTAGATGACGAAGGTGATGGTCAGGTAGAGGGTGGCCGCGCCGCGCAGCACCTGCCAGCGCCGGCCGGCCGGGTCACGCAGCCCGCCGACCAGCAGCACGATGATGCCCAGGATGTTGGACTGGATGGTGAAGTAGCTGAAGAAGTTGAGATACGAATAGTTCGGGTTGCCCACATTGCGCAGCGGAATCCAGACCAGCGCGACCAAGCCCAGGATTCCGAAGACGATGCGCAGCACCCGGATCCACGCGGGCGTTCCACCTCTGACTGCCATGGCCCGATGGTCGCATGCCGAACTGCCCGACCGCGGACGATACGCCGGTGCGGCACACTTCCGGCAAGCGCGAGATCGGGCCGCCGGATACCGCGCCGACCGGCCCGGACCGACTCTTCGCTATCGTTGACGATGCAATGACCAGGACCGCCGCCACCTCTCGCGAGCTTCGTTCCCGCCTGGCCGATCTCTCGATCCGCGACGAGCACCGGTTGCGTCGCAGGCTCGACAAGGCCCGCGGCGGCGATCTCACCGACCTCGAAACAGATATCGACGCCGCGCAACGCCGGGTGGACGCCCGCCGCGCCGCCGTCCCGACCATCCGGTATCCCGAGCAGCTACCGGTCTCCGCGCGCCGCGACGACATCGCCGACGCCATCGCCGCACACCAGGTCGTGATCGTGGCCGGTGAGACCGGCTCCGGCAAGACCACCCAGATCCCCAAGATCTGTCTCGAGCTCGGGCGCGGAATCCGCGGCACCGTCGGCCACACCCAGCCGCGGCGACTGGCCGCCCGCACCGTGGCCGAGCGCATCGCCGAGGAACTCGGCACCGAACTGGGCGACGTGGTCGGCTACACGGTCCGGTTCACCGATCAGGCGTCGGACCGCACGCTGGTCAAACTCATGACCGACGGCATCCTGCTCGCCGAGATCCAGCGCGACCGGCTGCTGCGCCGCTACGACACGATCATCATCGACGAGGCGCACGAGCGCAGCCTCAATATCGACTTCCTGCTCGGGTATCTCAAGCAGCTGCTACCCAAGCGGCCGGATCTGAAGATCATCATCACCTCCGCGACCATCGACCCGGAGCTGTTCGCACGGCACTTCAGTGACGAGAACGGCACGCCCGCACCGATTGTCGAGGTGTCGGGACGGTCGTATCCGGTAGAGGTCCGATACCGGCCGCTGTCGCTGGAGCTTCCGGTCACCTCCGAGGACCCCGACGACGAGGACACCCGGATCGTCGACCGCGACCCCACCGACGCCATCGGCGACGCGGTGCGGGAACTGCAGGCCGAGGGCGACGGCGACATTCTGGTCTTCCTCTCCGGCGAGCGCGAGATCCGCGATACCGCGGATTCGCTGCGGGACATGCGGCTGCCGCGCACCGAGATACTGCCGCTGTACGCGCGGCTGTCGGCGGCCGAGCAGCACCGGGTATTCGAATCGCACACCGGCCGGCGCGTGGTGCTCGCCACCAATGTGGCCGAGACCTCGCTCACGGTGCCGGGCATCCGCTACGTGATCGACCCTGGCACCGCACGCATTTCGCGCTACTCCATGCGCACGAAGGTGCAGCGGCTGCCCATCGAGTCCATCTCGCAGGCATCGGCGCGGCAGCGGTCCGGTCGCTGCGGCCGTGTCGCGGACGGTATCGCCATCCGGCTGTACTCCGAGGACGACTTCGAATCCCGGTCGCAGTTCACCGAACCCGAGATCCTGCGCACCAACCTGGCCGCCGTCATTCTCCAGATGACCGCGCTCGGACTCGGCGATATCGAGAGCTTCCCGTTCGTCGAGGCCCCTGACGCCCGCGCCATTCGCGACGGCATCGCGCTGCTCGAGGAGCTCGGCGCGCTGGCCCGGGCGGAGGCCGAAGCCGGTGCGCGCAAGGACATTCCCGACGCCGGTCTGATCCTCACCCCCATCGGCCGCGAAATGGCGCAGATCCCGGTCGATCCGCGCATGGCCCGCATGCTGGTCGAGGCCAACCGTGGCGGCTGCCTCGCCGAGGTCCTCATCATCGTCGCGGCCCTGTCCATCCAGGACGTCCGCGAACGGCCCGTCGAACACAAGCAGGCCGCCGACACCAAACACGCGCGCTTCACCGTCGAGGGCTCCGACTTCCTGGCCTACCTGCGCCTCTGGGACTACCTCCGCGAACAGCGGAACGCCCTCTCCTCCAACCAGTTCCGCCGCCTGTGCCGCGACGAGTTCCTGCACTACCTTCGCATTCGCGAATGGCAGGACCTGCACGGCCAGCTCCGCACCATCACCCGTGGCCTCGGCTGGAACACCGCGGGCTCGGACACCCAATTCGACCGCACCGCAACGCCTTCCGACGACGCCGGAAACAACCCGCGCAACCGCCGCGGCCGTAACCCAGGCCGTGGCAGCAGTGCCGAGCGCGACGGGAACGGCTCCGGAACCGAATCCGCCGAGCGCGGCGGTGCCGCCGCAAGCTCGGTGCAGGGCCGCAACATCAACGGCGGCAATGCCACTCAGCGCGGTGGGCAGAGCTCCGAGGCCGGGCGTGCGGAGTCGGCATCGGTCGCTGACGACACGCGCCGCAGCGGATCAGTGCGCGGCCGGGATTCGCGTAGCGCCGATGACAGTGGGCGCGGCAGTTCCAGCGGACGCGGCAACGATTCGGGCCGCCGGGGCGGCGCGGGATCGAGCGGGCAGTCCGGCCTGGCCGAATCGCTCGCGGCGAAGGCAGGGCTGGACAATGACTCGCTGCCGTGGGATGTGACGTCGATCCACCAGGCGTTGCTGGCCGGCATGCTGTCGCATATCGGCGTGCGGGAGGCGGAGACCCGGGAGTTCCTGGGCGCCCGCAATGCCAAGTTCATGATCTTCCCCGGATCGTCGCTGGCCAAGAAGCCGCCGCGGTGGGTGATGGCGGCGGAATTGGTCGAGACCTCGCGGTTGTGGGGGCGAACCGCGGCCAGAATCGAGCCGGAGTGGGCCGAGCGGCTGGCCGGGGACCTGGTGAAACGCACATACTCCGAACCGCACTGGTCGGCGAAACGGGGTGCGGCGGCGGCCTACGAGCGGGTGACGCTGTACGGCATTCCGCTGGTGACGCAGCGGCGGGTGGACTTCGGGCGGATCGATCCGGAGTTGTCGCGGGAGCTGTTCATCCGGCATGCGCTGGTGCAGGGCGAGTGGCAGACCAAGCACGACTTCTTCGCGCGGAATCGCGAATTGCTCGACGATGTCGCGGATCTGGAGCATCGGGCCCGACGGCGCGACATCCTGGTCGACGGCCAGGTGCTGTTCGGCTTCTACGACCAGCGCATCCCGTCGGACATCGTGTCGGTGCGGCACTTCGACAGCTGGTGGCGCAAGACCCAGCGCACCGATCCGAACCTGCTGGACTTCACCGCCTCCACGGTGGTGAACGAGGATGCGGCGCTGCTGGATCCGACCGCCTACCCCGACAGCTGGCGGCAGGGCGAGCTGACCTTCCCGCTCACCTACCAGTTCGAGCCCGGTCAGGCCGACGACGGTGTCACCGTGCACATACCGATCGCCCAGCTCGCGCACGTGCGCTCGGTCGGCTTCGACTGGCTGGTCCCCGGCATGCGTGAGGAGCTGGCCGCCGCGTTCATCAAGACGCTGCCGAAACAGCTGCGCCGCACCGTGGTTCCCGCACCCGACTTCGCCAAGGCCGCCCTGGACCGCCTCACCCCGCGCGCCGAACCACTGCGCACCGGGCTGGCCCGGGAACTGTCGAAGCTCGGCTCGGTGACCATCGCCGCCACCATGCTCGATCCGGCGGGCCTGCCCGACCACCTGCGCATGACCTTCGCCGCCACCGACCCGACCGGCGCCGTCGTGGCCCGCAGCAAGAGCCTCGCCGAACTGAAATCCACCCTGGCGGAACAGGTCTCGAAATCGGTGGCGCGCGCCAACAACGCCGCCGAGCGGGCCCCGTCCACGGTGTGGACCTCCGAATCCCTGGGCACCCTGCCGTCCTCGGTGAAGCGCCAGGTCAGCGGTCAGACCATTACCGGCTATCCGGCCCTGGTCGCGGAAGCGGACGGCGTGGCGGTACGCGTCCTCAGCTCCCCCGCCGCCCAGGCCACCGCCATGCGCACCGGCACCCGCGCCCTGCTGCTGGGCGCGATCACCACCAATACCCGCGCCGTCACCGCGGGCCTGCCGCCCACCGATCGCCTTGCGCTGAGCCAGAATCCGTACGGCACCCTCGACGCCCTGGTCGAGGACTGCCGCGCCTGCGCCGCCGACGAACTCATCGCCGCCAATGGCGGACCGGTGCGCAGCCCCGAGCAATTCCAGGCGCTGGTGGAGAAGGTCCGCCCGCAGTTCACCACGGCCGTCGTGACCATCGTCCGCTCGGTCGTCCCGGTTCTCGCCGAGGCGCACCGGCTGCGCGCCGCCCTCGCCGAATCCCGCGACCGCGACGCCATCGACGATGTCACGCACCAGCTCGACGACCTGATCTTCCCCGGATTCATCGCCGAGTGGGGCAGCGCCCGGCTGCGGGAACTCCCCCGCTATCTGGAAGCCGCCCGCCTGCGCCTGGAGGCGCTCCCCGCCTCCGCCAACCGCGACCGCGCCGGCCTGGCCGAACTCGACCGCGTCCACGCCGCCTACGACCGGCTCGTCGGCAATCTCCCCGAGGCGCGCCGGGGCGGCCGCGACATCGTCGAAATCTGGTGGATGATCGAGGAACTCCGGGTCAGCCTCTTCGCCCAGCAACTCGGCACCCCCTACCCGGTGTCGGCGAAGCGCATCGAGAAGGCGATCGACATCGCCCGCCGCCCACCCCAGCAAAAGCGCTGACGGGGCGCGATCTTCCGTGCGACACCATGGGCATGCACTGGCGCACAAGCCTTCTCGGAAACCGGTTGCGGGCCAGCGCATCGCCCCTCCACCGGGCATGAGGCGCCGGGAAAGGAAGCGGTCCGGCTCCGAATTGCTCGGGGCCGGACCGGGAATCGATGTGTGGTGACCGGTAGCGGTCGCCCGTTTATTTGGTTGCCGCGCCCACGGTGTGGTCGGCGCGGTGCTTGCGCAAGTCGGCGATCTCGCGTTCGAAATCCTCGGCGGAGCTGAAGGATCGGTAGACCGAGGCGAAGCGGAGGTAGGCGACCTCGTCGAGATCACGCAGCGGGCCGAGGATGGCGAGGCCGACCTCGTGGCTGGGCACCTCGGGGGAACCCTTGGCGCGCACCGCATCCTCCACCTGCTGCGCGAGCAGGTTCAGCGCATCGGAATCGACCTCGCGGCCCTGGCAGGCGCGGCTGACGCCGCGGATGACCTTCTCGCGGCTGAACGGCTCGGTGACACCGCTGCGCTTCACGACCGACAGGATCGCGGTTTCGACCGTGGTGAACCTGCGCCCACACTCCGGACAGGCACGTCGCCTCCTGATGGCGGTGCCTTCCTCGGCCTCACGCGAGTCGACCACCCTCGAATCGGGATGACGACAGTACGGGCAATGCATCCGGGATCCTTCGTCGATGCCTGGGCTTCCACAGCAACCTCGAGCAATCTCGAGGATACCGTGACGGACCCGATCGGCGGCGTCCGCCCGTGTCCGCAGGCCCGAATCAGGTGGTCACCTGCCACTGGGAGGTCAGGTCGGCGAGCAGATCCGGCAAGCGCTGCACCAGCCGCCCATTGGTCAGCATGACCGGGAACGGCACGGCCAGAACCGGTCTCGCGGCGCCCGGATTCGCACACAGTTCCAGGTAGCGCGGCAGCAGATCGTGGGTGATGTAGTTCCACC
This sequence comes from Nocardia sp. NPDC059229, assembly GCF_042754165.1. NCBI lineage: Bacteria > Bacillati > Actinomycetota > Actinomycetes > Mycobacteriales > Nocardiaceae > Nocardia > Nocardia sp. NPDC059229. The sequence goes on along the minus strand of NZ_JBHZAK010000006.1, from coordinate 376,961 downwards.
GCGTATCGCGGTCGGCCCAGTTGAAGTCGGGCAGCGGGGCCCGCAGCGACATCGCGCCCGTGGTGAGGGTGGTGGGAGCGAAGACGCCGGGCGCGCGGACGCCGGGAACGGCGGCCTTGCCCGCGATCGTGCTCACGTAGGTCATGACCCGGCCCATGTCGCCGCGGCCGTGCGAGGTGACATCCCACTGGTCGGCGATGATCTGGTTCTGTTCCCGGTCGGTCATGCGCAGCGCGGCGTCGGCCAGGCCGTCGGGAGTGCCCGCGCCGATCTCGCGCCAGGCGGTGATGGCGTTCTCGTCCAGCACGCCGGCCCGGTACATCTCCTCGACGCCGGCCAGGCCCGCGGCCGCGTAGGCCTCGTGCATGGGCACCTGGTCGATGAAGATGTGCTTCTGCATGATCATCAGCCGGGTCTGGTACCAGGCCAGATCGTCGGCGGTGAGCCGCTCGCCCGCGGTGCCGAGGGTCCGGATGTCGGCGGGCAGGATGTCCAGCAGCTGCGGCGGGGTGCCGCGCACTAGATCGGCCACCGAGTCACCGAGCTGATGGATGCCCGGCACAGTGAGAATCGCCGACATATCGCCCATGTCGAAGAAGCCCGACGCGAACGACCCGCCGGCCAGCCCGGCCAGACCGGTCCACCAGTAGTCCGGGTGAGCGTTGTTGAGCCGCAGGTAGTTCACGTAGACCTGGGTGAAGGTGCGGGTATTCGCCGCGACGCCGCGCCCGGGATCCCAGGCCGCCAGGTCGATATCGGCGTTCTGGGTCGCGGTGACCAGCCAGTACTGATGCAGCAGGGTCGCGTAGTGCCGCGGCTCGACACCCGCGGCGCGCGCGTCGTCGAGCGCGACACGCAGGGTATCCGGATCCAGCGGCAGTGCGGGATTCAATCCGCCGCCGCCCGCGCCGTCACCATTGACCGATGGCAGATCCAGATACGCGGCATAGGCGGACTCCGGATGCGCGGCCGGTGCGATCACCAGCCCGATCATCAGGCAGGTGAGGACACCGGCCACCCGGATCAGCCCTCGAACTCTCGGCATTGACGCCCCCTGTCGCTGTGCGCGCGGGCCGGAGCACGGCCCGCGCGGATGTAGCCTCTGTCACATCCAGGGGGACGCTAGCAACACGTTTCAGTTTTCAATCTGCATTTTCGGCCACGCCCATGGCCGTCGAGCTCTATCCCGAATAACGGCTATGACCGGGCAACTACCGCAGCAGCGGGCTCGCTATCGCACCGGCGCCTGGACCAGCTGGACCGAGGACGGGCTGGTCTGCGAATCGGAGTCACCGGAACGCAAGTGGGCCAGACCGATCAGACCGGCCACGGCCAGCGCGCTCATCAATGCGGTGATGGCCAGGGCCGCGAGACCGATCTGGGCGCGCTGCACCCGGTCCAGTGGATGCGCGCCACGGGCGCGCCGGGCCGCGTGTCGCACGACGACATGGTCGCGTCGAACACCTGCGCCGGCGACGGGCCGGACCCGCGCGCGGCAGGGGCGGCGGTCCAGGGCGGGACGGCCCGCAGCCGCGGGCGCCCCGGTCCGGAACCGATCCGAACGCAGCTCCAAGGGGATGCTGTCGAATCCCAGATCGCTTCCCAGAGTGTCGATTTCGCTGACCACGGCGCGCATCGAAGAAACCTCCAAAGTAGGGCGGACCGAATGATGCTGGACAACTGACTCGATCATGTGTTCGAAGAACTGATGTTCGAATTTCTACCACGGCCCACCGACAATGTCACTGATTTCCCCGACATGCGTCGAACAGATGTTTGATCACACGCGTCACACGGACTACAGTCGAGACACGAGTTCCCCGGACGCACGATGAACCGCATCCGGGAACGAATTCCGGTGAGCGACAGCAGTGAACGGAGGACGGCGGCGGTGAGCGAACACGGCGGCGCGGATGGTGAGAACGGACCCCTTGGTCCCGACGGTAACGGCCCCCTGTCCGAATCGTCCGGTGTCGGCGCCGATCTGACCGTGCGCCAGCGCAAGGTGCTGGAGGTCATCCGCACCTCGGTGCACGACCGCGGCTATCCACCCAGCATCCGCGAGATCGGCGATGCCGTCGGCCTCACCTCGACTTCCTCGGTGGCACACCAGCTCCGGGCGCTCGAGCGCAAGGGCTATCTACGCCGCGACCCCAATCGCCCACGTGCCGTGGATGTCCGGGGCCTGGACGAGACGGCGATGCGCGCCACCGCCGGCGTGTCGCAGCTACGCGCGGTCAATACCGAGGCCGACGCCTCCGACGAGCACCCCGCCCCGACCTACGTCCCGGTGCTGGGCCGGATCGCCGCCGGTGGTCCGATCCTGGCCGAGCAGGCGGTGGAGGATGTCTTCCCGCTGCCGCGCGAACTGGTCGGCGAGGGTTCGCTGTTCCTGCTGAAGGTCGTCGGTCAGTCCATGATCGACGCCGCTATCTGCGACGGCGACTGGGTGGTCGTGCGGCAGCAGAACGTGGCCGACAACGGGGACATCGTGGCCGCCATGATCGAGGGCGAGGCCACCGTGAAGACCTTCAAGCGCACCGGATCCCAGGTGTGGCTGATGCCGCACAACCCCCTGTTCGAGCCGATTCCGGGCAATGACGCCCAGATTCTCGGCAAGGTCGTCACGGTCATCCGCAAGATCTGACCGTGCCCGCACTGCCGTGGCCCGGCGACCGCCCCGCAGACCGGCCGCCGGGTCACGACAGTCGTCTCCCTCAGTGGTTGAGCACGCCGTTCCACACCGCGTGCGCCCCCGAGTCCCCGACCCGGTAGGTCTGCCACCCGGCCGCCGCGCCGCTCGCGATCACCAGCAGTGCGATCACCGCCGGCACCGCCCGGCCCAGCGGCTTCCCACGACCGCGCCGCAGGTGCACGAAGACCAGCAACACGGTCGAAACCAGCAGCGGCGCAACGAAATACAGCATCTGATGGCCGAGCCGCGCGTGCTCGTCCACCACCGGGGGATTACCGAGCTGCCGCTGGAACCACTCCCCCGCCTCCACGGTCACCGGCGTCAACGCCGTCACCAGTACCGCCAGGACGGCCGTCGGCCAGATCAACCGGCTGCGGGCCGCGGGCCACAGTGCGCACAGGATCAGCAGCCCCGCGGTCAGCGGAACCAGCACGACAATCACGTGCACCAGCAGGACATGGGCGGGTAGCCCATTGAATGTCGACATATATCGGCTCTTTCGAACTCGGCGAACGAAGCCCGGCGTATCAGAACAACGTAAGCCGGGCCCGGCCGGTTCGGTTCGGACCCACGGTCATCCGGCGAGTTCGGATCGGGACCGTGGGTCGCGCGAGCAGTCAGTCGGTTTCGGTGGGCACCACGATGCGAGAGATGAGCTGGGTGGGCGCCTCGTCGCGCCCGGGCATCGGCTGGGCGGCGACCGGCGCGGCGCCCTTCGGGGCGACGGTCTCGGGCGCCGCGGACGCGGAAGGCTCGAGCGCTGCGGGCTCGGGGGCGGCGACCGCCTCCGGCGCGGGAACCTGTAGCACATCCACGATCTGGGGTGCCGGCTTGTCCTGGGCGGGCGTCGCGGGCAGATCCGGCATGGAGGCCAGCGCAGCGGCCGGGTCCAGGTCGCGAGCCGCAGGTGCGTCGGAGTTCAGCGCGGCCAGGCGGCGGGCCCGCAGGTCGCCGCTGAGCGCCGTGGTCACCTGATCCGGCGATCCCGCGGGGGCCTGGACGATACGGCGGGTCGGGACGTCCTCGACCGGCGTGACCTCGGCCCCACTCGGCAGGCCGGCGACGAAGCCGAGCACCTCGTACTGCGTGCCAATGGTCATGACGGCCGAGTTCTTATCGTGCGCAATGTATCCCTGATTGGTGCCCATGACGCGGCGCAGCGACTCCAGCCAGCGATGGTCGAGGACGCGGCAGTCGGCCCAGGGGAAGTACTCCAGCCCGGTGCGTAGGTAGAAGCGGTCGCCGATGCGCGCACCGCGCAACAGCTCCAGCAGCCAGGCGTCGATGAGATTCGGCTGCGCATTGCGATAGATGCGGGACTGCGGGGGCACGGAACCGTTCGCGAATTCCCCGAAGGAGTTCAGCAACTCACCCGGAAACTCTTCTAACTTCCCAAAACCCACGACATCTAAACCAAGAAGTTGCTCTGGAAGTTGGGCGGCAATCCTGCGCTCGTCGTGCAGTTTGAACTTTCTATTGATGTTCTCAGTGCGCATTTGTCTCCGACTTCCCATTCCAACCTGACGGAACCCTAGCATGAACCCGACCGTTTCAAACCAGTTTGGTCGGCCGCCCAGAGCCGTGGTACGGACACTCCCGCAACCAATCCGCAACCAGCAGTTACGGCTATCACGACGCAACGAACCGCCCGTTCGGGATCATTGGCCATAGCGTCCGGCGATGATTTCCCCCTGATGCCGCAAGCCCGGATTCGCAGGCTCCCAGTAGTTTCCGTGTGACACGACATCGAACGGCAGGGCCCGCAACACGGGAAGGTCGATAGTGGCCCCGGAAGAAGTGAAAGCCGTTGCGCGAAATTCGCGATCGACCGGATCGACCCCATGGAGAAACTGTCCGAACTTGGGCACCGGATCAGCGGGGTCGGCGGTGGCATAGACATGCGCACCGTTGTGGCCCGCAGGAATACCCGTCAAATGCAATTCCGAAACATCATCAACACCTACCCCAGGACTTCCCACGAACACCACATCGTCGGCCGCCAGAGAGTTCGCTCCGCTGGCCGCCGCTCCGATCACGGCGCTCCCGTAGCTGTGCCCGACGACCGTCTGGTGGGCCGCGAGCCCCGGGTGGCCGGCCCGCAAGCCACTCTCGAACCGATCCAGCGCGGGCGCGCCCGCCCGAGCCCGGCGATCACGCGCCGCCTCGGCCAGATCCGGCGGTGCGTCGTACCCGTACCACGCGATGACCGACGTCCGCGCGGCCGGATCGGCTCGCTCGGCCGCATCGAGCAGCGCTCGCGCGCGGTCGACCCCGACACCGATACCGGTCAGCGACGATCCGGTACCGGGAACGAAGGTCGCGACATTGACGGCGAGATCCGGATTGTTCAGTGCGATCGCGCCGTGCCCGTTCCGGTCCACCGCCAGTACCAATCGGCCCGAGCCCGGATCCCCGGCCTGATTCGCGAGCGCCGCGTACCCGGCATCGCGCGTCTGCGCCTCCTCCCGCGCGGCTTCCCACTCCCGCAACCGAATCCAGCCCGCGCTGGTGGTCGGCAGGTTCTCGTGCTGCGTCCAGTCCCGGTGCCGGTCGGCCAGCCGCCGATCCTCCGCCGCGGCCTCGGACTGCAACCGCCGTAAGGTGATCCGGTTGTAGTGGTCGCGAGCCAATGCCGGTATCCCATCGCGGTCCCCGAGCAGCGGATCGGCCGCGAACAGCGCGTCCTGGTCCGCGGGCGTGAGCGACTTCCACAGCGCGCAGAGCGCTGTGGGATCTTCCGGAAGACTCGCGGTCCCGTCGAGAATCCCGGCGACCCGAGTGCTCGGCCCGCCACCCGTCGGATCCACGGCCAACCCCGCCAGCGCCTCCGCCACCGCGCCGAGGCGGGCCCCGACCCGCTCGTCGATCTCCCCCGCGAGATCCAGCAGGGGCACCAGCCGGGCCTGCACCTGCTTCGCCTTCGCGTCGAAGCCCGCCTGGAAGATCAAGTCCAGCGCCGAGTTCCCGGTCTCGGAGCGCGGCCCGCGGACCGTGCCGTCCTCCGCGATCCGGCAGCCGGTGGCCCGCGCCTCGTCCGCGAGCTGCCCGACCAGCGCGCACACCCGCTCGAGCGCGCCCGCCTCGGCGAACGCGTCGGCGATGTCGAGCAGTGCCGCACCGATATGGTTCGCCGCCAGCTGCGACTCCCATGCCCGCAGCGCGGCCGCCGTCCCCGCCGCCCCCTGCCACCCGGCGACCGTGACATCGGCCAGGCGCCCCACCCGTGTCATGGCCCCGGAGAACGCCGAATCAGCCACCGCCACATCCGAACTGGCGCGGATCGCAGCGCCCGGCTTCCACCCTCGCACTTGCGAAAACCCCGCTCGCACCATCGCGCCTCCCCACGCAATCCCTTCGTATTCGCGAAATCCGCACTGCCGCCCGGCGCAAGCGCCCCCGCGCCGGGCACCCGACCCGTCCAGCGCGCCACTGGTCACCCTCGGCGCGGAACGCCGCACGGTAGGTGCCAACGGCGAATACCGTTCAGCAGGAGGCGAGTTCGTTGTTGGTGCGGCCGCCGAACCGGGGGGCCGGTCAGGACGCGCCGTGCAGGTAGCCGTCCAGCTGGGTTTCGAGGGCTAGTTCGGTGGCCTCATAGGTGGTTGCGGTGTGGGCGGTGGTGCCGGCGAAGGTGTGGAGGTGGGTGGCCAGCCTGCGGAGGGCGGCGAGGAGTGGGTCGCCGACGGTGACGGCGGCGGCGGCGATCGCGGAATTCGGCATGGCCCGACCGACTTTCGCGATCAGGTCGACCGGGTCGATGGCCGAGATGGCCGCGGCTTCGTAGTGGATGCCCGCCGCCATGACTCGAAGCGCCGTGATGTCGGCGCGCAGCATGTCTGTCATGCCTCCCCCTTCGTGTGGACACACCCTAGCGGCGGCGGGACGGGAGGGCTCGGCGAAAAGGCGGGGGCTGTGGAGAGCGCGGTGGCTGTTCACATGGGTGGGTTCAGGTGGTCGCGGCGGGCGGCATCGCGGGCGAGCGCACGGTCGCGCTGCTCTTCGAACCGGACCACGTCCTTGCCGAGTTTGTCCAGGTACGTGGCCAGACTGTCCCGGATCCGCTCGCCGCGCGCGGTGAAGTCGGTGCGCTCGAAGATGTTCCATTTGCGCAGCACCGGGAGGATCACCTCGTCGAGATGCTGGCGCAGATCGTAGATGCCGTGCTTAGCGATAAGGACGCTGTTGCGGCGGAAGTCGGGCATGCCGGCACCGGGCATGCGGAAGTTCTCGATGACCGCGGTGATTGCCGCGAGGGCGTCGTCGGGGACCAGGTCCAGGGCCGCGCCGCAGATATTGCGGTAGAAGACCATGTGCAGGTTCTCGTCGGTGGCGATCCGGGCGAGCAGCCGATCGGCGACCGGATCGTGGCAGGCCTTGCCCGTATTGCGGTGCGAGACACGGGTGGCCAGCTCCTGGAACGTCACATAGGCCACGCCGTGCAGAACGGCGTGGTCACCGGTGCCGGTGGGGTCGTCGACGCCGGTCCCGACACAGATCATGCGGGCGTGCTCGAGCGCCACCGGATCGACGCCGCGGGTGACCACCAGGTAGTCGCGCATGGCGATCCCGTGCCGGTTCTCCTCGGCGGTCCAGCGGTCCACCCAGGTGCCCCAGGCACGCTCGCGGGTGAACGAGTCGGAGATGAGCCGGTGGTAGGAGGGCAGATTGTCCTCGGTGAGCAGATTGGTGATCATGGCGGCCCGCGCCGCCGGGCTGAGCCGGGACTGCCCGGGTTCCCAGTCGATTCCGCCCAGGGCGGCGAAGTTGCGCCCCTCGTCCCAGGGCACGTAGTCGTGCGGATGCCACTCCTTGGCCACTGAGAGGTGCCGGTTCAGATTCGCTTCCGCCACCGGTTCGAGTTCGGCAAGCACTGCGCTCGCGGTCATGGAATTCGCCACGTCGTGTCCCTGCCCTACGACTTGATCTCGGCACTCCCCATTGCCAGCGAGCCTACCCGGATCTGCGGTGAATCGCGCTGGCGCTCTTGGAAGACGACCGTTCTGTCGATTGGCGGAATCCGGGTGATCGATACCGATGGGCTGTAAAGATTTTCTCCGTCTGCAACACCGCACTCGTTTTCGATCTTCAAATCGTGTTCAATGAACCCGGCAATCCATTGCCTTCGGTTCGAATCACCGATGGGTCCGCGACCGCGGTCCGGACCAGGTAGTCCTCGCCCGCCAGGTGCCGGCTACACCCAACGCCAGCAGAACGACCAGCCCGATAGGAAGCGCCGGTCCGGCAGCGCCGTGATCAGGAGGCGGGTCCCCGGCAACACGCCACGGACCAATCGGGCGACGCGAGTCCACGCGCCACCGACCGCGTTGATGTTGATCTGCGCAAATGCGATTCACCGGCGAAAAAAGATATCTGCGATAGCTAGGAGGGCAGATGGCGGCCGTTCCCGCATCTGCGAGAAAGGCACTACCCACCATCGTCTTCACCGTGCTGGTGATGGCCGCGGCGTTCTGGCAGCGGGATGCGGTCCTGACCGGAGTCCACGCCCTCGCCGGAGCCGACCCGCGCTGGCTGCTCCTGGCCGCGCTCGCCACCCTCGCCCTCTGGCCCACCTCGGTTTTCATGCTGCGTGGTTCGATACCCGCCGACACCTCCGCCCGGCAGCTGTTCGCCCTCCAGCTCGCCGTGCCCGCCATCGGCTTGGTGCCCGCCGCCTCACTGCTGCTGCGGATGCGGTTTCTGCGCCGCACCGGACTCAGTCATGCCGGCGCGGTGGCGTCCATCGCGCTGATGGGATTCGCCGCGCTCGTGGTTCGGGTTCCGCTGGTGGTGATCGCGGCGCTGGCCGCGCCTGGCCTGATGAGCCGCAATGGCGCGCCACCCCCGTGGCACGACCTGGGTGCCCGCGCTTCGGCGTGGTGGCACCACCTGATCGGCGGAAATCTCTGGCACACAGCCGCCATCATGATCATCGCCGTCCTCGTGGGAGGCATCGTCCTGGCGGTGGCCGCCCGGGCGATGAACCGCCGGGTGCAGGCGCACGGCGGCTGGCGGCAGCTGCCCGGCCGCATGCGGCACGCGCGCTCGGACGCCGAACTGGCCTGGAAATCGGTGGCCGCCACCGCGGTCCGTCCCCGCCGCGCGGCGGCCCTGTGGATCTGTGCGCTGATCCAGCCGCTGCTCATGGTGGTGGCGCTGTGGGCGGTGCTGCACGCGGTCGGCGCGAACCTCAGCCTGCCCGACACGTTCGTGGTGGAACTGGTAACCGTGGCCCTGGCCCCGCTGCTGCCCTCCCCGAACGGGGTCGCCACCAAGGAGATCACCATCGCGGCCGGCCTCACCGCCGTCGCGGGCCTGACCGGCGGAGTGGCGGTCGGCGCGGCCCTGGGATTCCGGCTCCTCACCTTCTGGTGCCAGATCCCGCTGGGCCTCGCCTCCTTCGCCTATCTGAACCATCGCCGCGCCATCTGAGCGCGGGCTCGGATTCGGTTACCGATCGCGGGGTATCAGTTGCCGATCTTGCAATCGATGGTCGCGAACTTGGCGACCCCGCCCCACATGGTCTGTGCGACGCCCTGCGCCTGATACTTCCCGTGTTTGGCCTCGACCGTCACCGCGGGCAACTGCTCCCCCGCCCACGTCTGCGCGGTACAGGTGTAGGTCGGAACGGCGGCCTGGGCGGTCGCGGCATCGACGGCCGCCAGGGCCGGTGACATGGCGGCGACGGCCAGGGGCAGGCCGACCAGATACTTCTTGCTCACGGCGACTCCTTGTGCGATCTCGGGTGAGCTGGGCGAACAGCAGCCCAGATTCTCGCACGGTTGCGGCGAGCCCGCCGCCGAACCTGCCCGATCATGGTCGACGATGAGGGCACTTTCGCCGGCGTTGCAGCGTTGATCAGCCTGAGGGCGGCCACTACGAAGGAGTTCGCCATGTCATTCCTCGGTTCCCTGCTCGGGCTCGCCCTGACGCTGTTCATGCTGCTGCTGCTGGCCCGCCTCATCATTGACTGGATCGGCGTGCTCGGCGACACCCCGCCGGCCCTGCGGAAGGCCCGGGATGTCGTCCATCGCCTCACCGAGCCGGTGATCGCGCCGGTGCGCAGGGTCCTGAAACCGGTCCGGCTCGGCGGCGTCTCGATCGATCTCGCCTTCACCGTGGTGTTCATCGCGGTGCTCGTGCTGCGCGCGATCGCCTTCAGCTTGTAGCGGCGGCTACGGGTTCCGCGGCGGGGAGGTCGGGAAAACTGTTGGGGCGCAACAGCGGAATCGTGGCGAGCATGAGTAGTCCGGCGTGCGCGACGGCGGTGCGGGGGCCGGTGACGGCGGCGAGGAGGCCCCAGAGGGCCGTCATGGCCGCGGTATTCATGTTGCTGGTGATGGACCAGGCGGAGAGCATGCGGGTGGTGCGGTCGGCTGCGGCGCGTTCGAGGCGGAAGGTCGCGTAGACCGGGTTGAAGACTCCGCAGCAGGTGATGAGGCCGAATTCCACCACGATCACCACCAGCAGGCCGGCGAGGCCGGGGCCGATGCAGGCGAGGGCGGGCACCCAGCAGGCGCGCAGCATCCCGGCGGCGATGAGCACCCGGCGCTGACCGAACCGGCCGACCAGCGGTGTCGCCAGCCGCGAGCCGATCAGGCCGCCGAGGCAGGGAATGCCGAACGCGAGCCCGTACTGCCAGGGCGCGAAGCCGAGATCGCGCAGCATGATGACGGCCAGCAGCGGTTGGGTCGCCAGGATCAGGCCGTTGACCAGGATCGTGTTGACGAACAGCGGCCGCAGCGCGCGGTGGGTCAGGATGTAGCGCCAGCCCTCGACCAGGTCGCCCATCCGGAAGCCCCCGCTCCCGCTCGGCGCGGGCTGCGGCTCGCCGCCGCCGATGGCCCGGATTCCCAAGGCGGACAACAGGAAGCTGACGGCATTGGCCGCCACGGTGACCACCGGTCCGAAGATCCCGATCGCCGCGCCCCCGAGCGGCGGGCCCAGCACGGCCGCCGTTCACATGGTCGATTCGAATCACCCGTTCGCCAGGAGCAGGTCCTCCTTGGGCAGCAGGGTTTTCAGGTATGCCCCCGACGCCGCCCGGAATGCGATGTCCGAGGCCGCGACGATCACCGAAACCAGCACCAGCTGCGCGAAACTCAGCACGCCCGCCGCGAATGCCAGCGGCACGCTCAGTGACCGCCTGCCCGTCATACAGCCCGCCTCGTGCTGTCCCGCCGTCGTTGTCCGGCAAGATCGAAGCAGACCCGCGACCTCGGGATCAAACAACCGAGCCGCCCGCGAGCCACAACCGGACGTTGTGCGCATACTCTCGTCGCATGGATCTCGAGGCCGTGCGCACCTTCGTCGCGGTGGCGGACACGGAACGTTTCCAGGACGCCGCCACCGATCTGTCGATCAGCCAGCAGGCGGTCTCGAAACGCATTGCGGCCCTGGAGAAGACGTTGGGCGCCCGGTTGTTCACCCGCACGGCGCGCGGCGCCCGCCTGACCCTAGACGGGCAAGCCTTCCTCCCCCATGCCCGCACCCTGCTCCACGCCGCCGAACGCGCCCTGACCTCGGTGAGCCCGGGCCGGCGGGCGCTGCGCGTGGATGTGGTGGGTCGCCAGCTCGCCCCGGCCGGGCTGCTGCGCGACTTCCACCGCGCCCATCCCGATTTCGAACTGGACGTGGTGCGGCTCCCGCACGCGAGCGCGACCATGGAGGCGCTGCTGGAGGGCTCGGTCGACGCCGCGTTCCGCTGTGTACCCGCGCCGGGGCACGCGCTGCCCGAGGGCCTGCAGGCGACGCCGATCTTCGACGAACCACTGGAGTTGCTCGTCGGCCCGGCCCACCGGCTGGCCAAGGCGCGGACAGTGTCGCCGGAAGATCTGGCCGGCCATCGCATCTGGATGCCGAGCCTAGTGAGCGGTACCGAATGGTCGGCCTATTACGCGTCACTCGCCACGGCCTTCGATCTCACCATCGATTCGGTCGGCCCGAATTTCGGCCTGGAGCCGCTCCTGGACGCGGTCTCCGATTCCCCGGAGGTCGCAACGCTGGTCGGCGAGGACACCCGCTTCCTCTGGCCCGACACCCACGGCCTGCGGCGGGTGCCGCTGCGTGACCCCACGCCCGTCTACCCGCACTCCCTGCTCCAGCGCGCCGCGGACCCCCATCCCACGCTGGCCGCGCTGCACGGCCATCTGGCCGGCGCGGGCGTGGACCGCCCCGGCACCTGGGTTCCGGATTGGGCGCGCGCCTCGGAATAACCTCCGGCCCGTGGTGATTGGATGAGGGCATGACGAGCGCTGACTTGCTGGTGGACGCATTCGGACGGATCAAGGAGAACGTGCACGGCGCGGTGGACGGGCTCACCCCGGCGGAACTGGCCACGCGGCCGGACGGGGAAGCCAATTCCATCGCCTGGCTGATCTGGCATCTGACCCGCGTGCAGGACGATCACATCGCGGATGTCGCGGGCCTCGAACAGGTATGGACGGCGCAGGGCTGGGCGAAGCGATTCGACCTGCCGTTCGACGATTCCGCCACCGGATACGCGCACAGTTCGGCCGAAGTGGCGCGGCTGGACGGCGTTTCCCCCGACCTGCTGCTCGGCTACTTCGACGCGGTGCACGACCAGACCATCGGGTACGTGTCCGCGCTCACCGACGCCGATCTCCCCCGCATCGTCGACACCCGCTGGGATCCGCCGGTCACCCTGGGAGTCCGCCTGATCAGCGTGGTCGACGACGATATTCAGCATTCCGGCCAGGCGGCCTACATTCGCGGAATGCTGTTGCGCCGCCGTTGATCTCGCTGCGGGACGCACGGAGAATGCGGACATGGCATTCACCGTGGACCGTTTCGATCATGTGGTCATCAACTGTCTCGATCCGGTGGCGACAGCCGACTGGTACGCCCGTGTGCTGGGCATGAGCGTAGAGCGGTTCGGCCCCGCCGGGCGGCTCGCGCTCACCTTCGGGAATCAGAAGATCAATCTCCGGCCGGTCGGTGCGATGGCACCGACCCGAACTGGACCACCGGGGCCACCGAAGCCGCTGGGGCACAGGACCTCTGCTTCGTGACCACGGCCGCGCCCGAGGCGGTCGCGGAACACCTGACCGCGTGCGGGGTCGAGATCGTCAACGGCCCGGTGGTCAAGATCGGCGCGCTGGGCGAGATGGTTTCGCACTACTGCCGCGATCTCGACGGGAATCTCATCGAGATCGCGGTCTACCCGTCCTAGCTCCGGCCGCCGGTCAGGCCCACCGGTAGTCGACGCCGGTCAGCTCCGTGCTGAGCTCCCAGAGCTTACGGGCCTGGAATCGGCTGTAGGCGAGAGGATTTCGCAGGGTGCGGCGGGGATATCCGAAGGCCTCGAAGGCCGGGCCGCAGTAGGAGTTGCCCGCCAGGCCGGGCATGGTCGCCGCATACAGTTGCGGCAGCGCGCCCTTGGCGTCGGATTGCGCCAGCGAGAAGAGCATTCGCTGCTGGACGGCCGCGAAGGCCGCCGCCACGCCTTTTTCCGGGCCGGAATCGTAGAGATTCGTCGCCGACAGACCCGGGTGCGCGGCCACGGCGGTCAGCGTCGATCCAGCGGCGCGGGCCCGCCGCTGCAGTTCGGCGGTGAACAGGAGGTTGGCGAGTTTGGATTGGCTGTAGGCCAGCCAACGGCTGTACACCACACGCCAATTCGGATCCAGCCAGTTGATCAGGCCGCCCCAGGCGGCGATGGACGACACGGTCACCACGCGCGCTTCGGGTGCGCGCAGCAACTGGGGCAGCAGTAGTCCGGTCAATGCGTAGTGGCCCAGGTGATTGGTGCCGAACTGCGCGTCGAAGCCGTCGGCGGTGCGCTGATGCCGCGGCAGCGCCATCACGCCCGCATTGTTGACCAGGATGTCGATGGGTGTGCCGCGCACATCGAGGTGGTCGGCGGCGCGGCGGATGGAGGTCAGGTCGGCCAGATCCAGCGGCAGCACTTCGGGTTCGGGGCCGGTGGCCGCGGCACCCACCTGCTCCAGCGCGGTCGCGGCCTTGAGCTCGTTGCGGCAAGCGAGCAGGACGTGGGCGCCCTTGGCGGCCAGGGCTTCCGCGGTGCGCAGACCGAGTCCGCTGTTGGCGCCGGTGACCACGGCGGTCCGGCCGGTCTGATCGGGGATGTCGTCGATGGTCCAGCGGCGGGCGAGCAGGGGCGGGCTGGTCACGGTCGGCCGGTCGGGCAGCGCCTCGGTCATACGGTCGTTCTCCTCGCTCGAATTTCCGTCTGGGACAATGTACCTGGCGACGTGGGACCCCGCAGTTCCGCGAGCGGAGTCGACTAGCCGGGATCCGATCCCGTCCCTATCCTGTCTGAGACAATCCAGCGGAAGAGAGTCCGTCATGCTCGCCACCATCATCGTCATCGTCACAGTGGGAGCGATACCGTCCGGCGCGAATTCCCCTCCCCGCCGCACCAGGTGTGGGATGCCCTCCAAGTCGACGGCACATTTTCCTGGCTCCCGTTCATCAACGGCATCCGATACCGCGACGACTGTCGCCGCGAAGGCGCCGCCCGCGACTTCGACGGAATGCTGTTCGCCTGTGCGGAAAACCGAATACTGGCTGGTCTACCGGCTCACCCGCGCCTGCCCCGCATCTACTGGACCCTCATGGGGGTGACGAGCGGACCCGAGGTTGAGCGGGTGGCGCGTTTCCTCATCGACCACCCCGGTTTCCTCGGCGTGGCCAGGGAAGCGGCCGAGATAATGCCCCAACGTCGAGGACTCCAAACATATTGGGAGCCCCCGGAATACGATGGCCTCCACCACCCACATCGATGAGGAGACAGATCCATGACCGTCCATCCACCCGCCGAGCCACCCACCAAAGGCAACCGGGTGATCCTGGCGGTGCTAGCGCTGGCCATCATCGGCGCGCTCGTGGCGGCGGCCATGGCGACCGCCGTCTGATCAGGCGGACACGCTCTGCCGGTGCACCCCGGAACCCAGGCCCACACCCAGCAGTTCGTCGAATCTGGCCAGCACCTTCTCGTGGTACATGGCGAACAGATCCTCGAACAGCGCCAGCTGTGCCTGGGACGGACCGGCCGTGGATTCCCACACCGCCAGCAGCGCCCGCCACACCAGTACGTGCAGATCGGCGGAGGCCGCGAAGTACGCCTCCACCGCCTCCGGCACCTCGAACAGCATCTCCCCCACCGAATTGAGCACCGCACGCTGCATGGTGTGGCCCAGATCGGTCAGCACCAGGCGCACCAGGCCGACCTCGAGCTCGAGCATCCGGGTGTGATCGGGTTCGGCGCTGCGGGCCTGGGTTTCGAGTTGGTCGACCGCGGCGGTCAGCACCGCGGGTTCGATGCCGCGCTCGGCGGCGGTGTAGTCGAGCAGTGCCTCCAGCACGATGGCGCGCTCGGCCGCCACGATATTGCCGAACATCTCGGCGGCCACCCCGGGCGCGTGCATGGACAGCCGGAACAGCCGCCGGTACACATCCACCCCGCCCGCGCGGCGCACATCCCGGACGGTGAAACCGCGGCCGCGATGCGCGTCCACGAAGCCGTAGGACTCCAGCCGGCCCAGCACCAATTGCGCTGTGGCCCGGTTCATATCGAATTCCTCGGCGACCTGGCGGACCGACGGCATCAGATCACCGGGCGCGTACTCACCGGTCGCGACGCGGCGAGCGAGCTCGTCCGCGACATCGGACACGACCGTCTGGGCACCCATCCTGTCACCTTTCGACAACTTTCGGATACGTCCCAGACAGTTTAGACTTTCGTGTGCCAAACTGCACGTGCATGCGCCGGGGCGGGCCACTCATCGGACCTGGTGAGGGCCACACCGGACGCCGGCGCGGTGCCGCGCACACGACGAGGTGAGCAATGTCGATTCGGCGTATCGGGGAACGGTCGGGGGACGACGGGGGCAGGCCGCCGGTTCGCGGCGCGGTCCGCAATGCGCGAATCGCCAGTCTTCCGGTCGCATTCGCGGGCCGGCAGGCCGCCGGGGTCGGCAAGCGGGCCCTCGGCCGATCCGCGGCCGAGGTGGACTTCGAGATCCGGATGCGCACCGCCCAGCACATTTTCGAGGTACTCGGCGAATTGAAGGGCTGCGCCACCAAACTCGGGCAGTTGCTCTCACTCTACGAACTCGCGCTGCCCTCGGAGATCGCGTTGCCGTACCGGACCGCGCTCACCCAGCTGCAGGATGCCGTGCCCACCATGCTGCCCGGCACCGTGCACGAGGCCATGGTCGCGGGCATGGGCGAGAACTGGCGCTGGCACTTCACCGAATTCGACGATCGGCGGGCCGCGGCGGCCTCCATCGGACAGGTGCATCGCGCGGTGTGGCGCGACGGGCGGCCGGTGGCGGTCAAGGTCATGTATCCGGGCGCGCACCAGGCGGTGCTCGCGGATCTGGAACAGCTGCGCCGACTCTCGGTGCTGGCCACGGTGTTCGCGCCCGGCGCGGACGTACCCGCGGTGACCGAGGCCATCTGCACCTGTGTGGCCGACGAACTCGACTATGCGGCCGAGGCCGACCATCAGCGGCGCTTCGCCGAGGCGTACGCCGGCGATCCGGATTTCGCGGTGCCCGGCGTGATCACGCAGCGCGGCGATGTGATCGTGACCGAATGGCTCACCGGCACACCGGTTTCGCGGATCATCGAATCCGGTGCGCCCGAGGAGCGCAGCCGGGTCGGGATGCTCATCATCCGATTCCTGCTGTCGACCTGGTCGCGCACCGGCCTCCTGTACTGCGACCCGCACCCGGGCAATTTCCGGGTGCTGCCCGACGGGCGGCTGGGCGTGGTGGATTTCGGGGCCTGCACGCCCTGGCCGCCCCCGGGCTTCGAGGCGTTGGTGGGCGAGGTGATGGGGGCCGCGTTCAATGGCGGCATACCGGAATTGGACGCGGCGGTGCGGCGCCACGGCTTCGTGCGGCCCGGACGCAACTACGACGTGGCCGCCTTGGCCGAGGGGCTCGACGCGGTCGGCGAACCGCTCACCGTGCCCAGCTTCCGGCTCACCACCGCCTGGCTGCGCGGCCACGTCCGCTCGGTGCTGGCGCCGCGGTTGTCCAATGTCCACCGGCAACTGGACATGCCCGCCTACTTCACCCCCTTCGCGCGCTGCTTCCTGACCGCGCTGGGCGTGGTGTGCCAATTGGAGACCGAGGGGCCCATCCGAGCCGAATTCGCGCGCTGGTCACCGGAATTGGCCGCGGTCTTCGACCGCTACGACACCCGCCACGCCCAGCCCACCGACCTGGCCGTCGTCCGGCACCTGCGCCCGGTCCCGCCGGATCGCCGCGCCTCGATAGTCGGCTGAACTCCCCACCATCGCAACGGGTCTCGCGCATCGGCCGGCATGACCGCGACTCCTGGTCTGCGCTCATGCCGGCCTGCCCGCGGTTCAGCTGTTCGGGGTGAGCGCGGGCGGCCGCCAGCTTCCATTGGCGTCGTCGCGCGGTGCGTAGAGGCGCATGGCGAGATTGAACGTCCCGGAGGATGGGATCGGCAGCCAGTTGCCCTGGGGGACTTCGGGTCCGGGCTTGGCGGCCTGCAGGACGAGATCCACCGAACCATCGGGGTTGGGGGTCACGGCGGGCTGATGGCCGACGGAGTAGATGTTGTCCGGGTTGGGGACCAGGAAGTGGTCGGCGGTATAGGCGGTCAGCGACCAGAAGGCGTCCGCGAGCGGCAGCTGGCCTGCCGGAAAGTGGCATCGGTACGTGCGCGGGGTACCGCCGGAGTCGGCGGGAACAGTGCCCATCATCGGATAGATCGCGTCGGCGGGGAGATTCGCGCCGAGGGCGGTCGATGCCGTGTTGGCGCGCAACGGGTAATCGGTGCCGTAGGTGCCGAGGTTGGTGGCATAGCTCCAGCCGTTGACGTCCTTGGCACCCGGATTCTTGTAGTCGTGGATCCGCTGCTGGGCGTCGTGGACCGCGGCGTTCAGAGTGTCGGCGTCGATGCCGGTGACCGAGCCACCGGGCTTGATGCCCAGGCCGGCGAATCGGGCGAGCGCGTCGGCATCGGCGGGTGCGGGAGCATCGGCCGCCATCAGCTCATTGAGCTTGGCGAAAAAGGCTGCACCGTCCATGTTTTGGACCTGCTTGGCCGGGCTGCCGGACATGCTGCCCGGTGCACCATTGGGCGTGGGCGTGTCCGGGTTGGCGGTCCAGGCGCTCAGCGGCATGAGCTTGATCTGGTTCTGCAGAGCGATGACCGCGTCGTGGTCGTCCGGGCTGTTGAGAGCGAAACGAATGATGATCCACGTCGTACCGGTGGGCATGTCCAGGCGAGTGAGCCCATCGGGAAGCTGCCCGTTCCAGCCGGGGCCGGTGACGGCGTACATGGACGGGCCGGACCGACCGCCGCCGGATATCTGCGGGTGCACGCTGGAGGGGTTGTGGACGGTATTGGTCCAGGCGTCCATCATCTGGGCCAGCCAGTAGCGGTCGGGCATGACCGGAATCTGCAACACTTCTTCGCCGCGCCGAACCGGGGTGACGGGGGCGTGGGCGGGGACTCCCCGACATCCAGCCCGGGTGACCGCCGCGGCCGAACCGCGATACGGCACCGGGTCGTGCGATCAGGTGTTCCGAAAAGGGGTTGGGTGATGAGCGGTCTCGATACCATTCTCTGGGAGGTGCGCCATGACGAAGGTGCTCTTGATCACCGGGGATGCTGCCGAGGACCTCGAGGTGATGTATCCCTATCAGCGATTGCTGGAAGAGGGGTACGAGGTCGATATCGCGGCTCCGGCTCGGAAACAGTTGCAGTTCGTGGTCCACGACTTCACCGAGGGGTTCGACACCTATACCGAGAAGCTGGGACGGACCTGGCCCGCTGATCTGGCGTTCGCGGAGGTTGATCCGAGCCGGTATGTGGCGCTGGTGATTCCAGGTGGGCGGGCGCCGGAGTATCTGCGCGGGGACCAGGATTGCCGGCGGATCGTCCAGCACTTCGCGGAAACGGACAAGCCGATCGCGGCGCTGTGTCACGGACCGCTGATCCTGGCGGCCGCGGGCGTGCTGCGGGACCGGTCCTCGAGCAGTTACCCGGCGCTCGAACCCGATGTGGTGGCGGCCGGAGGGCAATGGGTCGACAGCCCGGACCATGTCGACGGCAATCTGATCACCGGGCGCGCCTGGCCCGACCATCCGCAATGGATGCGTGCCTTCCTCGACGTGCTGCGCAAATCCGCTCCGCCCACCGCCTGACGATCCCGCACATCGTGGCGGCATAGAACAGGACCGGGGTCGGGCATAGAACCGATCTATGCATCCATCGAATTGTGGGCGCTACCGGGGGAAGTGCCGGTACGCGAGGGTTGAGGCATGACCACCGTATCCTTCCGCCGAACCGCTGCCGCAGCTTCCGCCGCACAGGTGAGCACCCCGACGGCGGCGGGCGAGGGGTGGCAGCCGCTGCGGTACCTGGCGCCGAACTGGTTCGCCGCGGTGATGGGCACCGGCATCATCGCCAATGCCGCCGCCACCCTGCCGATGCAGTTTCCCGGATTGAAGGGTGTCGCCACCCTGGTGTGGGCGCTGGCCGCGCTGCTGCTGACCGTGCTGGCCGGGGCCTGGGTCCTGCACTGGCGGCGGTATCCGCAGGAGGCCCGTGGACACGGGCTGCACCCGATCATGATGCAGTTCTACGGCGCGCCGCCGATGGCCCTGCTGACCGTGGGCGCGGGCACCCTGCTGCTCGGCAAGGACATCATCGGCTCGACCGCCGCGGTGACCGTCGACTGGGTGTTGTGGTCGGCCGGAACGGTTTTCGGGCTGATGACCGCCGCCGCCATTCCCTACCGGATGATCACCCGGCACACTTTCGATCCCGACTCGGCCTTCGGCGGCTGGCTGATGCCCGTGGTGCCGCCGATGGTGTCCGCCGCGCTGGGCGCACTGCTGGTGCCGCACACTCCGGCCGGGCAGCTGCGGCTGACCATGTTCGTGGCCTGTCTGGCCATGTTCGGACTGAGCCTGATCGCCTCGCTGGTCACCATCACCTTGATCTGGTCGCGGCTGCTGCATCACGGCCTGCTGCCGGCCGGGATGGTCGCCACCGTCTGGCTGGTGCTCGGTCCCCTGGGTCAGTCGGTGACCGCCGCGGGCAGCCTGGCCAATGTCGCCCCCGGCGTCGTGGATGACCGCACTGCCGCCGGGCTCGATGTCTTCGCCGTCCTCTACGGCGTTCCCACCTGGGGATTCGCCATGCTGTGGCTGGCGCTGGCCATTGCCGTCACCCGGCACGCCCGCACCTCCATGCCGTTCAACCTGACCTGGTGGGGCTTCACCTTCCCGCTCGGCTGCTGCGTCACCGGCAGCACCGCGCTCTACCAGCACACCGGCGCCGATCTGTTCGCCGGCACCGCCGTTGGCCTGTACACCCTGCTGGTCGCCGCCTGGGCCGTGGTCGCCGCCAGGACCGTGCACGGCGTGCTGCGGGGCGATCTGCTGCGACCCGTGCGCTGACAGCGCGATCAGCGCACGTCCCGGGTGGATCCGGCCGGATCCACCCGGGACGAATTCGTTGCGATACCGCCGAAACGTCCCCGCTGTAACCCCGGGCGCTATCTACTGACAGACGTGAACACGCGTCGATGTATTCGTTGGATGCGGGAAGCGGCGGTTCATGGTGCGACGGGTCGAATCCGAGCACCGGACGCAGCCTGTCACGAGCTCGAGCTCGGGTCGGGAGTTGCGGCTGGTGTCCGGTGACAGCTACGCCAGCTGGGAAGCGGTGTACCGGGACAATGTCACCTGGGTGTACGCGTTGATGTTCGGCAAGGTCGGCAACCGGGCCGACGCCGAGGATCTCACCGCCGAGGTGTTCACGGCAGCGCTCAAACCGCTGCGCATCACGGCGAGCGCCCCGGAGGTGCGGGCCTACCTGCGCGCCACCGCGCGCACGGTGCTGGCCGCGCACTGGAAGGCGCGAATGGGCCGGGAGATCACCACCATCGAGGGCGATATCCCCGATGAACCGCCCGAGGAGTTCCACGACTCCGGGGCGGAGGCCCGCGCCAAGGCGGTGCTGGCCGAACTCCCGGACCGCTACCGCCGCATTCTGGAACTGCGCTTTCTCCAGGGGCTTTCGGTCCGGGAGTCGGCGCAGAGCCTCGGTGTCACGGTGGCGAATGCGAAGGTGTTGCAGCATCGGGCGTTGCAGATGGCGTCCCAGCTGAATGAGCGAGGTGTGCGGTGAGCGGGCGGGAAGTGCGGCGGTTCGTCGATGAACTACTGGCCGGCAAGAAGTCCACGGGCTTCCGGCCCGATGAGGCCGAGGCCGAGGAGATGCGCACGGCCATCGAACTGCGGGCCGCGCGCCTGGGCAGCGACGCGCCCAGCGAGGAGTTCCTGAGCAGTCTGCAGCGCCGGCTCGCAGCCGAGATGGACGAGGAGCCGACCCCCTTGCACCCGGCGAACGGTTACCGCCGCCGGAATCTGCTGATCGGCACCTCCGCGGCCGCGGCCGCCGCCACGGTCGGCGCGGTGGTGGATCGGACCCTGATCGGGCACGGGCAGCCGAGCTCCCCGCCCGCCGCCAAGCAGGCCCCGCTGTCCCCCAATACGGGCGCGTGGCTGCCGATCGCCCGCTCCACGGATCTGCCGGAGGGCTCGACGATCGCGTTCGATGTCGGCACCGTCAATGGATTCGTGCGCCGCGACAAGGGGAATCCGGTCGCGGTTTCCGGCGTGTGCACGCATCAGGGATGCAAGCTGTGGCTCGACGCCCCGGCCGAGCGCCTGCGGTGCCCGTGCCACTCCACCTCCTTCTCCATCCAGGGCGAGGTGGTCACCCATCAACTGCCGGTGGCGCCCGCGCCCTTGCCCACCATCCAGGTCCGCGAGAACAACGGCACCATCGAGGTTTTCGCGCCCACCGAACCCGCTTAGCCTCCAATAGTGCTGGTGCACAGCGGTTTCCGTCCCGTGTAACCCCCGCCCCTATCTATGGATGACCGGTTCGCAGCAGCGAACGGAACCATCCCGGATGGAGGCCCGGACCCCATGACACCCACCCGCAGCCGGCGGCGCGCAGCCGTCGCCGTCACCGTCGCCGCGGCAGCCCTGCTGACGGCGAGCGCGTGCAGCTCGAACGGCGGCGGCAAAGCCACGGACAATGCCGCCCCCGGCTTCACCTTCGCTTCCGGCACCGCTACGCCCGGCATGGTGCCGGACGGCAGCGGGCCGACCGGTATGCCCGGCATGTCCATGCCGGGCTCGTCCGCCCCGGCGGCGGCACCGGCCGGCCCGAATGCTGTCAACATCGACAATTTCGCCTTCGGGCCCAGCTCCCTGACCGTCAAGGTCGGCACCACGGTGACCTGGACCAACAAGGACGAGGAACCGCACACCGTGGTCGCCAACGACGGCAGCTTCCGCTCGCCGACGCTGGGCAACAACGCGACCTACACCTTCACCTTCTCGAAAGCAGGCAGCTTCGCCTATGTCTGCTCGATTCATCCCTTCATGCACGCGACCGTGGTGGTGACCCAATGAACACTCGCAACCCGGACGACCGGTACGCGGACTTCGAGGACGAGGACGCGGCCCGCGATCCGCAGAAGATGACCCGCCGCCAGCTCATGCGGCACTCCGCCTGGTTCGGCGCGGCCGTGGGCCTGGCAGTGGTGGGCGGCGAGGTGGTCTCGCATGTGGCCGGCACCGCGCTGGCCGCGCCGGCCCGGCCCACGCTGCGGTTCGCTCAGGTCAGTGACAGTCACATCGGTTTCACCGGTACCGCCAATACCAGCGTGACCGACACCTTCACCGAGGCCATCTCACAGGTGAATTCGCTGGGCTACGAGCCCGACTTCGTCATCCACACCGGCGATCTCACGCATCTGGCCACACAGGAGCAGTTCGATCAGGTCCATCAGATGATGCAGGGGTTCAAGACCCCGCACGTGTTCACCGTTCCGGGAGAACACGATTCGAGTGACGACGGCGGTTCCCGATACCGGTCGACGTTCGGGAAGGGTACGCGCGGGGGCGGCTGGTACAGCTTCGATATCGCCGGCGTCCACGTGATCGGGCTGGTGAATACGCTCAATCTCAAGGATCTCGGGCACCTCGGTCAGGACCAGCTGGACTTCGTGCAGAAGGACGTGGCCGGATTGTCCAGTGACACACCGATCATCGTGTTCAGCCACATTCCGCTGTTCGCCATGTACCCCCAATGGGGCTGGGGCACAGACGATGCCACCCAGGCGCTCAGCTATCTGAAGCGGTTCTCCTCGGTGACCTGCCTCAACGGCCATGTGCACCAACTGTTCACGAAGACCGAGGGCAATGTGACGTTCTACAGCGGCACCACCACGGCGTATCCACTGCCGAAACCCGGTGACGGGCCCGCACCGAAGCCGGTGACGCTGCCCGCGGGCAAGCTGCACGACGCCCTCGGCATCCGCGAAGTCACGTACCAGAAGGGTCAACAGCAACTCGCTATCAAAGAACAATCGCTGAAATGACCACTGCCCAACGGCGTGTCGCACGTGGGTCTCACATCGTTGTCATTTCGTCAGCATGACCTGGCGATGGAAGATCTAAAACGGAGGGTAATCTACTACGCTGGGCAGTAACAAGATGCTGTGCAGCAGTGCGGCGCACGGCGATTACAGGAGGGAAGCTATGCCACCCCGCCGTTTTCGGACGAACGCCGCAGCGAGCGTATTGATCACGTTGGTGCTGGTGCTGGCGGCCTGCTCGTCCAATCTCCCGAGCGGGAATGTCGGTCCGCGCACACCGGTCGCGCAGTCCATCACCATCACCCCCGCACCGGGCGCGGACAAGGTGGATCCGTCGGCGCCGGTGAAGGTGAGCACCTCCAGCGGCGTGCTGACCGATGTGTCGCTCACCAATGAGGACGGCAAGGTCATCGAGGGCACCTACACGCCGGACAAGACGGCATGGAAGCCGAACGATCAGCTGGGCTACAGCCGCACGTACACGCTGAAGGCCTCGGGCATGGACGTGACCGGTCCCACCGGTCCGGTCACCTCCAGCTTCACCACCATCGCCCCGAAGAACCAGACCAAGGTGTATCTGAACACCACGGGCGGGCAGGCGATCGTCGACGGCAACAGCTACGGCGTGGGCATGGTCATCGTCGCGCACTTCGACGAGGACATCCCCGACCGGGCCGCGGCGCAGAAGCGTCTGGTCGTCACCACCGATCCGCCGGTCGACGGCGCCTGGTACTGGATGGACAACCGCAATGCGCACTGGCGGCCCAAGGAGTACTGGAAGACCGGCACCAAGGTGAGCGTGGCGGCCAACCTCTACGGCGTCGAGGTCGGCAACGGCCTGTTCGGCCAGGAGGACTCCAAGGCCAACTTCGTGATCGGCCCGTCGCACGTGTCGATCGCCGACGACAACACCCATCAGGTGCAGGTGTTCGAGAACGGTCAGCTGATCCGCACCATGCCCACCTCCATGGGCCGCGGCGGCAGCGAGACCATCGCCGGCAAGACGTTCACGTTCTGGACCATGCCGGGCACGTACACGGTCATGGACAAGGCCAACCCGGTCATCATGGACTCCTCGACCTACGGCCTGCCCGTCAATTCACGGCTCGGATACAAGGAGGCCATCGGCTGGGCCACGCGCATCAGCACCGACGGCATCTATCTGCACCAGCTGGATTCCACGGTGTGGGCGCAGGGCAATACCGACACCTCGCACGGGTGCCTCAACCTCAATGCCGAGAACGCGCAGTGGTTCTTCAACTTCGCGCAGCCCGGCGACGTGGTGGAGGTGCACAACACCGGCGGTGCGCCGCTCGAGGTGTGGCAGAACGGCGACTGGACACTGAGCTGGGATCAGTGGCTGGCCGGTAGCGCCTGAACCCGCTCGCGTGCGGCCAGCTGACCGGTCCGCGCGAGATACCAGGCGGCGACACAGAATTCGGCGGCCACCGTGCCCCACACCAGCGTCCACACCGAGTGGGTGCGCAGGGTGAGGAGCAGCGCGGTGGCCGCCACCGCTGTTCCCACGACCGCGCCGATCATGATGCCGGCGGTGTCCTGACGCACCGGCAGGACGGCGGTGGTGACGAACGAAGTGGTAGCGGTGGCGACCAGGATGCAGACCTCAACGCGCAGGATCGGTACCACGGCGCGGAAATCGTCGGCGTATATGAGCTGCACGGCGAACGGGGCGGTCACCCAGATCCCGGCCGCCCCAACGGCCGCCACGATCACGCACGCCGCCAGGGCGCGCAGCTCGTGCCGCCAGAAGCTCGGATCGGTGCGTTCGCGTGCCATGCGTGGGAGCAGCGCCAGACCGATCGGATCCAGCAGCGACTGGACGGCGCGCACGAGTTTGTCACTGGCCGAATACAACCCGAGTGAGGCGGCGTCCAGGACCGAGGAGTAGACGGTGGCGGTGCCCTGCCCGTAGCTGGTCACCAGCAGCCGTGACGCGAGCACGGGTGCACCGGTGCGCAGGATCGTCACGACCTTGGTGGGACGCCCCGGGCGGCCGAACCGGGTGTGGGCGTCCCGCCAGGTCAGCGCAACGGTGACCACAGAAGACAGCAGCAGGCACAGCAGTACCACCTCGGCGTGCGGAAGTCGCGGCAGCACCGCGACCAGCAGGACGAGGTACACCACGCGGCCGGCGATCTGATAGGTCATCGAGGCCCCGAATCTGGCCTGCCCCACCAGCAGCCAGTCCTCGGACATGGACAGGAATCCGCCCACGAACAGCCCCAGCAGGATCATGCGCGGATGCGGGCCGACGCCGACGGCGAGCCCGGCCGTGAGCGCCACCGCGATGATGCTCAGCCCCGCGCCCCGCACCGCGAGGTAACTCCCCCGCAGCTCGTCGAGCCCCTCCTCGTTCAGCAGCGCGGCCAGAAACGTATTGATGCCGAGGTCCACCAGCAGCGAGCCCAGAAAATACGCCGACATCCCGATGGCAAGCAGCCCGACCCCGCTCACCCCGAGCGTCCGCGCGGTCAATGGCACGGTCACCGCGGTCACCAGGAACTGCCCGTACTTCCCGAGACTGACGAACCCGATGTCCCGCAACACCGACAGCAGCCCATCCTCGGCCACCTTCGCGCGCACCCGCCCGACCAGCGCCGTCCCCACCAGTCGCCGTCCCGCCATAGCGGTCCTCTTTCTCCCCGACCGCGCACTCCGGCCAGACCCCGAAATTCTCCTGCCCCCTCCCCACCCCCGCCACCCCAAACCCCCGACTCACCGCAAAACGTAACCCCGCATTCAAATCAACCGCCCAGTCACCCAACCTGATTCACTGCGGCCATCGAGTGCCGCACACCCAACCACCAACCTGTGCAACGGGTTCCAACGTAGGCTCGACCACGCACCGCCCAACCGAAAGGGTGACCCGATGTCCGACGACACCATGTTCAGCGTCTACGGCCGAATGACCGCCCTCCCCGGCTGCCGCGACGACCTGATCACCTTGCTCCTGAACGGATTCCGCGCCGGCGGCCCCACCAGCGGCCTGCTCACCTACACGATCAACACGGCCCCCGACGACCCCGACACCATCTGGCTCACCCAACTCTGGATCAACAAGCCCGCCCACGACGCCACCACCCGCTCCGAACCGGTAGCCGCCATCACCCGCCAACTCCCGCCACTCCTGGCCGGACAACCCGAAGGCTTCTACGGCAACACCGTCCACGCACAGGGCCACACCCCCGAGTAACAAGAATTCCCGCCGCCCCGGGAATCCGCCGTCACATCATGACGAGTTTCGATACCTGGCGCGCGGAACAGACCTGATGTGGGTCCACAATGTCCAGAATGAGGGGGTTGCCCATCGAAAGGTCGTTCCGACGATGAAGTCCACCCGTATAGTCCTGGCCTCCCGCCCGACCGGTATGCCGCAGCCGGAGAATTTCCGCACCGAGACGGTCGAACTGGACCCGCCGCAGCCGGGCGAGGCGCTGCTGCAAACGCTGTACCTGTCGCTCGACCCGTACATGCGCGGCCGCATGAGCGACGCGCCCTCCTACGCCCCACCGGTCGAAATCGACGAGACCATGTGCGGCGCGACCGTCTCCCGCGTCCTCGAATCCACCGATCCCGCACTGCGGCCCGGCGATATCGTGCTGGGCTGGGGCGGCTGGCAGACGCACTCGGTCGAGCATGTGCGGGCTCTGCAAAAACTGGACCCGAACGCCGCGCCGCTCACCACCGCCCTCGGCGTGCTGGGCATGCCGGGTCTGACCGCGTACTCCGGTCTGCTGACCATCGGGCAGCCGAAGCCGGGCGAGACCGTCGTGGTCGCCGCCGCCACCGGACCGGTCGGTTCGACCGTCGGCCAGATCGCCAGGATCAAGGGCGCGCGAGCCGTCGGCATCGCGGGCGGTCCGGAGAAGGTCGCCCTGCTGCGCGAGCGCTTCGGCTTCGACGCCGCCGTCGACCACCGCGCCCCCGACTTCGCCGAGCAGCTGGCCGCCGCCACCCCGGACGGCATCGACGTCTACTTCGAGAATGTCGGCGGCGCGGTCTTCGACGCCGTCCTGCCCCGGCTCAATCAATTCGCCCGAATTCCGGTGTGCGGCTTGATCGCCAACTACAACGACACCGACCTGCCGCCGGGCCCCGACCGGCTGCCGCTGCTCATGTCGAGCATCCTGCGCCGGAGCCTGACCGTGCGCGGCTTCATCGTGTCCGAGTTCGCGAGCCAGGCCGGTGAGTTCTATCCGGCTGCGGCGCAATGGATCGCGGAGGGCAAGCTCGTCTACCTCGAGGATGTGGTCGACGGCCTCGACCATGCCGTCACCGCGTTCCAGGGCCTGCTCACCGGCAAGAATCTCGGCAAGCTGGTCATCAAGGTCTCCGACTGACGACCGACCCCGGACCTCCGGGACTCCCGTAAGACGGCGGAAGTCCCGGAAGCCGTTCTCCTACTTCATGACCGCGATGTACGGCCGCAATCCCAGGGCGATGTCCACACAGACGCCCAGCAGCACGTCCCGCTCCACCGGGTCGAGCGGGTGCTCGAGCCAGAGCCGGGTGCCCAGGATCGGGACGGGAAGCGGCTGCCCGGCCCGATCCCACCAGAGGGACTCGTTGTAGAGATCGTTCGCGATACGGCGCAGGGTCCAGCCGCCGGCCGTGCGCACCACGTCGAGGCGGCCGGTCTCCTGTCCCATGCGGTCGAGCACCACGATGCGGAAGAGTTCCGGGGTCCGGGCCTCCTCCGGATCGGGTACGAAGTGGAAAAGCGTTCCCGCCGTGGATCCCACGGCGGTCGAGGTGTCGGCGCGATGCACGGTGGCCAGTGAGGTCCCGTCGCCCCGGCTGAGCACGGTCGGCGCGGAGTCCTTGGACTCCACCCACACCACCGACCCGTCGGCATAGGTGATGCGGTGCTTGCCGGTGCCGCCGTTCTTGAAGCCGAACAGGATGGCGGCCTTGGCCGCGAGACCATTGCCCGCGCCCTGCACTCCGGTGGCCAGCGGGTCACCGGGGCCGGCACTGAAGGTGATCTTCAGTGCGTTGCTCACCTTGTGCACGACCCGGCCCTCGATCATCGTCGAGGGCTCCTGCGGCGCTGACATCGTTCGATCGTAGGCCCGCGGGTTCGAGTCCAGCGGCGGTTTCGGCCCGGCACGCCGGACGCGACGCGCCCCTAGCTATTGGGGAAGCCGACCTTCGCCAGCGCCGTGGTCCAGTCGGTGGCGATCGCTACCTGGGCGTCGACCAGCGCCACCTTGCCATTGCAGATCAGGGTGTGCAGCTTGGTCTCCACGCCGTCCTTGGGATTGTTCGGCCCGGCGCCGGCCTGGTGGCCCGGGGACGGCGGTTCCACCCAGATATTGCGCGGATCGTTGGGATCGCCGCCCAGCTCCAGCGAGATCAGGTGGTCGTACTCGGCATCGCGGGGGTCGCCGGTGTAGTCGTAGGACTTGATATTGGCGGCCTTCTCCGGATTCGTGATCGACGTATTGGGCCGAATCGAGGCGGTATAGCCCGACTTACAGATGGTGTCGGCCAGATTCGCCGCTGTCACTTTGGGATTCGTCGCGCCCGGGGTGCAGTTCGGGTCGGGTAGCGGCTGGCCGTCGGCGGTCTTGCGGTAGTGGCAGCTGCCGGGCGCGGGCTGCGCCGCCACCGTGTACGTGCCCTGGGGACCGGGGCCGACCGGAATCGTGCCCTCCTTCTCCTTGGGCGCGGGCTGCGGAACCGCTTGTGCCGGTGCATTGGCCGGATGGGTGGCCTCCCCCTTCGAGCACGCGACCGTCAAACCCAGGACCAGCAGGGCCATGGCAAGCCCTTTGTGCGCCTTCATAACTTCCCCTGCTCGAGCCGGATAGCCGCCTAATTGTGCGCTATCCCTTGGCGATCGGCCACTCGCCACGACGACACTCCGAGCAGAGATGCGGAACCCGGTTACCCGCCGGGCAATACATACCGGCCGGTTATGCTGCAACGATGACAGCAGATCTGTCGCACTCCCCCGCGGCAATCCAACCGGTCGGCTCCAATGGCATTCGGGCCCGCGCCCTTGCGCTGGCCGCCCTGCTGCTCGGCTCGGGCGTCCTGCACTTCCTCATGCCCAAGCCCTACGACACCATGATCCCGCCCCAGCTCCCGGGCAAACCCCGTACCTACACCCAGGTTTCGGGCGTGGCCGAGCTGGCTGCGGGCGCGCTGCTCGTGGTCCCCCGCACCTGCGGTCTGGGCGCCCGCCTGGCCGCGCTGGTCTTCCTCGCCGTCTTCCCCGCCAACCTACAGCTGACCGCCGACTGGCTGCGCAGCAATCGCCCGCTGCCGCTGAAAATCGGCGCGCTACTGCGCCTCCCGCTCCAGATTCCGCTGATCACGACCGCCCGCAAGATCTACCGCGGCGTGTGACCGGGCGCGCGCCCACCCGGGCGGACCGCTGCCGCCCAGCATGAATCTGAACCGTAACGAGTCCACAGTTGCTGATGTGTTGTCGGAGAACTGAACACATCCGTTGCCATAGTCCGTGTCAGCATGCGCGAAAACCGGGACGATCACGAGCAGCACCCCGAAACCGAGCGTAGAGAGGCTCTTTACGAGGGCGTTTCGAGCAATCTCACGACTGGCACCCATCACTGTCTCCAGGGGGATGAATCCCGACTCAGAAATGATCTAGGTTCGCGGTAAAATAGCCAGTCAGCACCGTCTCCGGACCGAGATCCAATTGCGCTGCAGTTAACAGGAAATTGACAGCTTTCGGCTGGAAATGTCTCGAGGTTCGTGTCGATCTAATTGACTATGACCCCGATTCAGGCCCCTTCACCGCACGCACGGTGGTTCTGGATCGCGGCCGGCAGTTTCGTCGCCGTGATCTCCCTGGCAGCCCTCAGCGCTCCTACTGCGTTCGCCACGTCTCATGATCAGGCCGGTGTCGGCCAGGTACCCGAGATCACGGCACCCAGCGCGGCTGTGATTGCTCCGCACCCCATTTCGGTGACGGCCATCGCCCAGCAGATGCAGACCGCCATCCAGGCGGCCTCGCCCGGCACCAGTGTCGGCATCGACGTGGTGGACACCACCACCGGGGCGGCCATCGCCAGTCTCAATGCCGACGAGCAGTTCTACACCGCCTCGGTGGTCAAGCTGCTCATCGCTCTGGATGCGTTGAAAACCCAGAACTGGCAACCGGATCCGGACACCACGGCCCGGATCACCCGGATGCTGTCCACCAGTGACGACGACATCGCCGACGTGATGTGGGACAACGGCGGCAATAACGCCATCATCGATCGCATGGTCGCCGCCATCGGACTGTCCGCGACCACCGCACCGGACGACACCGCCCAGTGGGGCGAAACCCTCACCACGCCACGGGATGTGGTCTCCGTCTTCCACTACATCACCACCGCGATCCCGGCCCCGGCCCGGGACCTGATCGTCGGCGCGCTGCACAACGCCTCGGAGACCGCCGCCGACGGCACCGACCAGTACTTCGGCATCCCCGATGCCCTCACCGGTGCGACCTGGGCGGTCAAACAGGGCTGGATGGATCTGGACTCCTCGACCACCCTGGACACCACCGGCCTGGTCTCCCCCTCCCCCGATCAGCCCTATCGCTACGCCGTGGTGGTGCTGTCCACTCAGCCCGCGGGCACCAGCTGGTCGGTGGCGGGCGCGGCCCTCACCGCCGGGGTGACCCTGCTGCACGCCACCCTGAAGTGAGCCCGCCGCCGCCGTACCGAGCATCGTCACCGACCGAGGGTTAGGGTCGGCCGTCGGATTCGGGAGACGGAGGAGGAGCCGGAGTGGTCACGCTGTGGACGATCGCCCGCGAGTGGGGGCGCATCGGCTGCCTCGGCTTCGGCGGGCCGCCCGCACACATCGCCCTGCTCCGGGACCTGTGCGTACAGAGGCGCGGCTGGCTCGACGCGGCGGAGTTCGAGGACGCCATCGCCGCGACCAACCTGCTCCCCGGACCGGCCTCGACACAGCTGGCGATCTATACCGCCTGGCGACTGCGCGGCACCGCCGGGGCGCTCGTCGGCGGATGCTGTTTCATCGCACCGGGTTTGGCACTGATTCTGGTCCTGGCCGCGGTATTCCTGGCGGCGGGCAGCCCGGTGTGGGTGCGGGGCGCCGCGGCCGGGGCGGGCGCGGCGGTCGCCGCCGTCGCGGTGCATGCTGCGATGGGCCTGCTTCCGGCCGGCTGGAGGCGCGCGGGCAACGGCCGAGCCGCTCGGGCCCGCTGGATCTCCTATGCCGCACTGGGAATCGTCTCGGCCGCGGTCCTGGGACCGTGGCTGGTCCTGGTCTTGATCGGGGCCGGGCTGGTCGAGGTGGGGATACGCGGCGGCCGGTCCCCGAGCCGGGTATCCGCGTGGCCGCTGGCACCGGCGGCCGGACTGGCCACCGGCGGCCTGGCAGCGCTGTGCTGGGTGGCTTTCAAGGTGAGCGCGCTGTCCTACGGCGGGGGCTTCGTCATCATTCCGCTCATGCAGGCCGATGCGGTCGATCGCTACGGCTGGATGACCGGAGCGCAATTCCTCAATGCCGTTGCGCTCGGCCAGATCACGCCGGGCCCGGTGGTGCAGACGGTGGCGGTGGTCGGATACGCGGCCGCGGGTGTGCCGGGCGGATTGCTGGCCGCCGCAGTCGCTTTCGCGCCGTCGTTCGCCTTCGTGCTGGCCGGCGGCAAGTACTTCGACCGGCTGCGGGCCGATCAGCGCGTGCAGGCGTTCTTCACCGGCGCCGGACCTGCGGTCATCGGGGCGATCGCGGGCTCCGCGATCCCGCTCGGCCTTGCGCTGCACCACCTCTGGCAGTTCGCGGTGCTCGCGGCTGCCGCGGCGTGGCTATTGGCGGCGCGCCGTGGTGTGGTGAGCGCCCTGCTGGGCGCGGGTGCGCTCGGGGTGGCCGCGGCGCTGGCGGGCTGGCCCGTCGGCTGACGCGCGTCAGACCGTGATGCCGAGTGCTCCGGCGACCGCGCGGGTGAGGTGGTCGGTCACCTGGGCGGGGCTCCAGTGGCGGTGTTCGGTGAGGTCGTAGACCACGCGCTCGTCGAAGATGGTGATCCACAGCAGCACCGCGTAGGTGAGGTCGTATTCGGCGGTCTTGCCCTGCAGTGCAAGGGCATTGAGCACCTCGGCGAGTATGTCGTGCAGGGCGGTGATGGATTCGTCGCCGTCGGCCAGCCGTTCGATGAAGCCCCGGGAGCTGCGGATGTAGCGCACGGCCGGACCCCACTGCCCGGCCTGGTCCACCCAGGTGCGGCAGCAGCGGTGGAAGCGTTCCACCGGATCGGGGCCGGCGTCGACTGCGGCCAGCGCCTGCACCAGATGTTCGATGGCGCGGCGGTGGAAGGCCTGCAGGGCGTCCTGCGGGGTCGGGAAATGCCGGTACGCGGTGGCCACTCCGACACCCGCCGCGGCGGCGAGTTCCGGGATGGAGAAACCGATCCGGCCCGCCTCCAGCAGGCTCTGGACCGCGTCGACCAGCAGCACGCGGCTGCGCTGGGCGTCACTGCGGGTGTTCACGGGCACGCCTCCATCCTGCGCGAGCGCGACGCGGTATCAGTGCACGGCACTCGAGTAGAGAAGTTCTTCTCAATTTCGTATTCTCTAACAGAGAAGATCTCCTCACTTAGGAGGCCGGGATGCGGGCAGCCGCACCGGGGGCGCTGCTGGTGCTGATCATGGCGCAGCCGAACATGGCGACCGGGATGATGCCGTACTACCGGCACGCCTGGGCGCTCGCGCCCCTACTCATCACCGTGATCTTCGCCGCCTACCTGTTCGCGCTGACCCCCGCGCTCGCACTGGTGGGCACGCCGCCCACCCGGCGGGGCTGGTGGTGGCGCATCGGGGTGGGCGGCGGGTTCGGCATCGCCGCGGATGTAGCCATGGCCGTGGCACATTCACCGTGGCCGGCGGTCGCCGCGCGGGTCTGCGCGGGGCTGTCGGTGGGGTTGGTGACCGGCTCGCTGGCCGGATTGATCCTGGAACGCAAGGGCGAACGCGGGCGCACGGCCATGGCGGTGGCGACCGTGCTCGGCTCGGCACTGGGGACGATCGCGGCTGCGGTCGTGGCGCAGTATCTGCCCGCACCCGGGGTGACCGTCTATGCGGGGCACGCGATCCTGCTCGCGGTGACCGCGATGGCGGTGCTGAGCGATCGCGCGGCGCGCCCGGCGGCGATCGCCGGTCGCGCGGCCGCGGCTCCCGAGACCGTCGAACCGCGAATCGCCGGATACCTCAGCGGCATTGCCGCCTGGGTGTCGGCGGGACTGGTCGTCGCTCTGCTGCCGAGTTACGGTGCGGAGCTGCTGGGCACGACGAATCTCGCCCTGCTGGCGCTGCCCGTCACGCTGTATCTGGTGAGCGCCTGGCTGGCGCAACGCCTGATCGCGCCGGCCGGAATCGCCGCCGAACCCGTTGCGGCGCAGTGGATCATCATCGCCGGGGTCGCGCTCGCGGCGGCCGTGTCCTGGATGCCCAGCCTGGCGCTGCTGCTATGCGGCGGCGCGGTGGCCGGTTTCGGACAGGGCATCGCCTATCGCTCCGGAATCCGGATCGTCAGTGCCGCAACAGCTCCCGATCAGCACGCCCGAGCTGCCGCGCGCTTCGCGGGCGTGGCCTACGCGTGCGCGGCGGTCGCGACGGTGGGCTTCGGAGCCATCGCGACCGTGGCGTCCATGCGCGATGCGGTGCTCGCCGCCGCAGTCGTCCTCGTACTTGTAGCCATGACCACCGCAGTCGTCCGTCGGCACGCAACGGCGCGCGCCACGGACTCCGTTCCCACTCCGCAGATCTCGACAACCGCATAATTCTTCCGCCGCCATATTCGACGCATCGAATGGAACGGCACAATTGATCGCGCGCGAATTTCGATCGCGTGCAATTCCGCATGCTCACAATGCTTTACATTGCCGAATATCCGGAATTCGACGAAACGAAGTCGTTACGCGAGTTCACCGCCACATAAACTCCGGCCGTTTCACTGGAATACATCAGCTCCAAAGACATTCTCTCCGAATGGATTCCAGAAATGGCAGCACAAACTCGGGCCGGCGTGACTCCGGCAACCCCGGACGCCGACGGAACGCTCACCCGCAGTCTCGGCCGGGTGGACCTCATCGCCATGGGCGTCGGCACCATCGTGGGCGCGGGCATCTTCGTCACCACCGGCATTGCCGCCGCGACCAAGGCGGGACCGGCCATCGTCCTGTCGTTCGTGCTGGCCGGGGCCATCTGCGCACTGGTGGCGCTGTGCTACAGCGAACTCGCGTCCATGACGCCGCTGTCCGGCAGCGCGTACACCTATACCCGCGGCACGCTGGGCGAGGTGCCCGCGTTTCTGGTCGGCTGGAATCTGCTGCTCGAATACGCGGTGGCGGCATCGGCCATCGCCATCGGCTGGTCCGGATTGTTCGGGGCCGCCCTGGATTCCTTGTTCGGAGTGACACTGCCCAAGGCGATTTCCGCGGGCCCGAGTGATGGTGGCGTCATCAATCTTCCGGCGGTCCTCATTGTCGCGGCGCTGATCGGTGTGCTCGTGTTCGAGGTCAAACTCACCGCCGTCGTGGTGAAAACTCTGGTGGCCTTGACCATCGGCGTCCTCGTCCTGGTGATCGCGGTGGGCGCGCCCCATCTGCATCCCGGCAACTGGTCGCCGTTCCTGCCCTTCGGCGTGCACGGCATCGCGGCCGGCGCGGCGCTGGCGTTCTTCGCGTATCTCGGTTTCGATGTCGTCGCCACCTCCGCCGAGGAGACCCGCGATCCGCGCCGTGATCTGCCGTGGGGCATCATCGGCTCGGTCGTCATCGCCACCGCCCTCTACGTGGCCGTGAGCGCTGTATTGACCGGTGTCGCACCGTATTCCACCCTCGGCAATGCCGCGCCGGTGGCAACCGCACTGGCCGCCGTGGGCGCCGGGTGGATCGGCAAGGTGATCCTGGTGGCCTCGGTGGTCGCGCTCACCAAGGGACTGCTCATGGTGTGCTACGGCCCGACCCGCCTGGTGTTCGCCATGAGCCGCGACGGCATGGTTCCGAAGGCGCTGTGCCACACCGGTTCCCGGGGCACGCCCGTCCGGCTGAGCCTGCTGCTCGGCACGGTCGTCGCCGCGGTGGCCGGGCTGCTACCCATCGGCACGGTGGCGGAGCTGGTCAATATCGGCGCGCTGTTCGCGTTCGTGATCGTGGCCGTGGGCGTGCTCGTCCTGCGCCGCACCGCACCCGACCGCCCGCGTCCGTTCCGGGTGCCCTTCCTGCCCGTGGTGGCCGTCTGCGCCATCGCCGGATGCGTCTGGCTGGCAACCACATTCGAGGCGCTGACCTGGTTGCGGTTCGTGATCTGGAGCGCGGCGGGAGTCGCACTGTATCTGTTCTACGGTCGCAGCCACGCGACCGCCGTTCCCGGCCACACCGCCACCGCGCTCGATCCGACCCAGGTGCCCGCGACCATGGCCACCGGAGGTGCCGCGTGACCGCGCAGCTCGACAGCTTCTACCCGACCCGCGTCGACTTCGGGACCCTCGACGAGATCCATCGCGCGGCCGCGACCGCGCTCCCCGCCGACGTCCTGGATTTCGTGGAGGGCGGCGCGGGTAAGGAGATCACCCTGCGGGAGAACCGGCTCGCTTTCGACCGCTGGCGCATCCTGCCCGCACCGATGAGCGGGGTGGGCGCGCCCTCGACCCGCACCGAATTCCTCGGAATGCCCCTGGAGACACCGCTTCTCACCGCACCGTTCGGCGGTGACGCGCTGTTCCATCCGGACGGGCATCCGGCCGTGGCCCGGGCCGCCCAGGCGCGGGGAGCGCTGTCCGTCGTGCCGGAGGCGGGCAGCTTCTCCTATCAGCGGGTACGCGCCGACGCACCGCGTGCCGCCCGGATCGCGCAGGTGCATCCCTTCGGGCACGCGGCCACGGTCGCGGACCGGGTGGCGCGACTGGGCTACGACGCGCTGTGCGTCACCCTCGACTGCCCGGTCGGCGGCTTCCGCACCCGCAATATGGCCAATCGCTTCGACCCCGATCAGCGGCACTTCGCCGGGAATCTGACCGGCGAGGACGGCGCTCCAGGAGTGGCGGAGATCTTCGGGCAGCTGCTCAAACGCGGTGGCATGGTATGGGATTGGGCCGAGCTGGCCGGGGCCGCCACCGGGTTCGGGCTGCCGTGGATCGCCAAGGGCGTGCTCACCCCCGCCGCGGCCGAACGCGCCCTGGCCATCGGCGCGAGCGCCCTGGTCGTCTCCAATCACGGTGGCCGCCAAGTCGATCCGGCCCCGGCCAGCCTGGATATGCTGCCGCGCATCCGCGCGGCGGTGGGCCCGGAGACACCCATCCTGCTGGACAGCGGCATCCGCACCGGCAGCGATGTGTACCTGGCGCTCGCGCTGGGCGCGGACGCGGTGATCCTGGGCCGCGCGGCCATCTACGGCCTGGCCGCGGCCGGGGAGGCCGGAGTGGATCGGGTGC
The DNA here is from genome assembly GCF_042754165.1 of Nocardia sp. NPDC059229. NCBI lineage: Bacteria > Bacillati > Actinomycetota > Actinomycetes > Mycobacteriales > Nocardiaceae > Nocardia > Nocardia sp. NPDC059229. The sequence continues at coordinate 340,395 of NZ_JBHZAK010000006.1, read as the reverse complement.
TGGAGCTGCTCACCGAGGAGCTGCGCACCCTGATGATCCTGTCCGGCGCGGCCACCCTCGCCGAGATCGACGCCACCCGGATCATGCGAGCCGCCCCGTGAGCGCATTCCCGTTGGCCCGCACCGCGTCCGGGCTCGTGTTCACCTCCGGCCTGGCCGCCGTCGACCCGGACACCCTGACCGTCACCACCTCATCCTTCGAGGGCCAGACCGCCGAGGTCTTCCGGCAGCTCGACGCCGCCCTCACTGCGGCGGGCAGCGGCCGCGCGCACGTGCTGCGGCTGGACTGCTACCTGTCCGATCGCCGCTGGTTCCCCGGCTGGAACTCCGCCTTCCGCACGCATTTCCCGACGGCCGCACCGGCGCGGATCACCACCGTCACCACCCTGCCCATCGACGGGCTGCTCATCGAAATCCAGGCGATCGCCGTCGCCACCGCTCAGGAAGATCGATCATGACCGCAGTCACCCCGCTCGTCCAACCGCACTCCGCCCTCGGCGATTTCACCATCCGAGACGTCATCGAGGGCCAGACCGCCGGCCAGCTCATCGTCGCCGCCGACGACTGGGGCTGGTGGGTCACCCTGCTGGGCGGCGACACCGTCGCGCCCACCACCGGCATCCAGCAGACCGTCGCCGAGGGGCTGGTGCGCGCCGGCTTCCTGCTGCGGCGCGGGCGCCGCTACCAGCTCACCCACACCGGCCACGATGTCGGCAAGAACCGCGGCTTCGTGCGGGTGGCGGTGCGCGGCTGGGAACCCACCTTCCGGCAGCTGTCGGACAGCCCCCACCGCGAATACATTCCCGCCGCCACCGAACCCGGCGAGGTGGCTCGCGGCTGCACCGATATCGCGCGGCGGCGGCCGGAGATCTTCGAGGCCATCGGGCACGCCATCGCGGCCGGAACACCCGGCTGCACCATAGATCTCGGCTGCGCCGACGCCGGGCGGGTGCTCGCGCTGGCCGGAATCGCCGAGCGGGAACGGTTCCTCGGTGTGGACATCGAGGACGGTGTGATCGCCTCGGCCACCGCCGAACTCACCGCGCGCGGGCTCGGCGACCGCATCACCCTGCTCGCCGGATCGGTGCAGCCCGAACCGGAACCGCCCGCCTGGCTGGCCACCGTCGACCGCGATGCCGTCACCACCGCCATGTCGTTCTTCCTGCTGCACCAATTGGCCAGCGACGGTGACGGCATCGCCGCCGTGCTGCGCGGCTGGATGGACTGGTTCCCCAACCTGCGGCGGCTGGTGATCGGCGACGGCTACCTGCTCGAGGCCCCGTATTGGACACAGCAGCCGTGGTTCTCGCCCACCTACGAGATCTATCACGCGGTCACCGGCGTGCGACTGTGGACGCGCCAGGAGTACGAGCAGGCCTTCGCCGAACTCGGCTGGACCGTGCAGCGGCGGCTCGAGGATCACACGATGCTGGTGACCAGCATTCTGGAACGCGACTGACCCGAATTCCCCGGCCAGAGCTCCGGTCGGCTTCGCACATGGCCGGGGCCGGCCCGGGGTAGGCTCGCCGGGTTCGTTCGATGTTGAAGGAGAGTTCGTGGGTAAGAAGAGCCGTCTCGCTTCGGGTTTCGGAGTGATGGCTGCAGGGGTCGCGTTGCTGGGGGCGGCCACGGGGGTGGCCGGGGCGGAGCGCGCACTGACCGCGCCGGAGCAGGTGTTCGTGAGTTACCTGCAGGAGCGCGGTGAGCTGCTGACCGATCAGGATCAGCAGCTCGCGGCCATCGATGTCGGCAAGGCAGACTGCGCGGCCATCGCTTCGGGCATGACCAAGGAGCAGCTGTCCGAACAGCTTCCGGGTGGGGCGGCCGAGAAGGAGGAGGCCGTGCTGTTCCTCGACGCGGCCACCGCGCCGGGGAGCCTGTGCGGCTGAGCTGAGCCGCGGACGTAACGAGCCTGCGGGCGCTGCCGGAAACGGCGGCGCCCGCAGGTTTTTCGGTCGCCGCCGCCGGCAATACCGAAGTGGTGCGGGCCAAGCTGCGCACCATCGAGCAGCTCGGGCTCAATGAGGAGATCGAGGACGTGCTCATCACCCTCAACAGTCAGTACCACCTGGTGCGGCCACTGCGCGGGCGGCGCTCGCGGGGGCTGTTCCTGTACGTCGCGCTGGACCGGACCCGCGGCAATCTGGCACTCGCCCGGCATCGGCTCCGCGACATCGAGGAGAACCTCGAGGTCTGAGCCGTCGGAAGATTTCCGCGGCGGTGTCGTGATCGCGGCAGCCCGTTCGTGTAGGGGGTGAGTCCGGCAATCTGGCCGGGCCGCAGCCAAGGAGCGAACATGGGCAGGATCACCGCGGTCGTCAACCTCACCCTCGACGGCGTCATGCAGGCGCCGGGCCGGGCCGACGAGGACACCCGGAACGGATTCACCGGCGGCGGCTGGGCACACCGGTACGCGGACCCGGTCCAGGGCCGCGTCATCGGTGCGCACATGGCCGCGCACGGCGACGGCGGCCTGCTGTTCGGCGGTCGCACCTATGAGGACTTCTTCGGATTCTGGCCGCACCAGACGGACAATCCGTTCACCGAGGTGCTGGACAAGGCGGAGAAGTTCGTCTGCTCCCGCACCCTCGCCGAGCCGTTGCCGTGGCAGAACTCGACCCTGCTGTCCGGTGACGGGGTCGCGGCCGTGCGTGCGCTCTGCGCCGGGCGGCCGGACCTGGATCTGGTGGTCCTCGGCAGCGGCGAGTTGCTGCGCTCCCTCATGCGCGCGGGCATGATCGACGAGTACCTGCTCTCGATCCACCCGTTGACGGTCGGTCCCGGCGCGCGCCTGTTCGACGGCGTCGACGTGGGGCCGCTGCGGCTGACCGACAGCGTCACCACGACGACCGGTGTCCTCATGGCCACCTATCGTCCCGCCGGAGAGGAGTCGCGTTGACCGAGTACCTGCTCAGCGTCTACCAGCCCGACGACACCGCGCCGCCGGACAACCTCGAGAAGATCATGAGCGAGCTGACGGCACTCGATACGGAGATGCGGGAGTCCGGGGCATGGGTGTTCGCGGCCGGGCTGCACGCGCCGAGTACCGCCACCATGCTGCGCGCGCAGGGCTCCGAGGTACTCGTCACCGACGGTCCCTTTGCCGAAAGCAAGGAGCACATCGGCGGTTTCACCGTCATCCGCGCCGCCGACCTGGACGAGGCGCTGGACTGGGGCCGCCGCATGGCACGCGTCATCGGACTGCCGATCGAGGTCCGGCCCATCCAGGACAGCTGACATGCCTTCCGGCACAGTCGATGTCGCGGCCGTCTTCGCCGAGCACTACGGCCGCGCGGTGGCCTCCCTGATCCGTGTCTTCGGCGATGTCGACATCGCCGAGGACGCGGTGCAGGACGCCTTCGCCACCGCCGTGCAGCGCTGGCCGCGCGATGGGCTGCCGCCGAGTCCACCCGGCTGGATCATCACCACGGCCCGCAATCGCGCGGTGGACCGGCTGCGCCGCGAGGCCGCCCGCGCGGACAAGTACGCCCAGGCCGCGCTGCTCCGGGCAGAGGGCGAACCGATCGAGGAGGGCGCGGTGCGCGACGACCGGCTGCGCTTGATATTCACCTGCTGCCATCCCGCGCTGTCCCGCCAGGCTCAGGTGGCGCTGACCCTCCGACTGCTGGGCGGGTTGTCCACGGTAGAGGTCGCCCGGGCCTTCCAGGTGCCGGAAACGACCATGGCGCAACGCCTCACCCGCGCGAAGGGCAAGATTCGCGATGCCCGGATCCCGTATCGGGTGCCGTCCGACGCCGAGCTGCCCGCCCGGCTCGACGCCGTGCTCGCGGTCGTCTACCTGATCTACACCGAGGGCCACACCGCCACCGCCGGCGCGCGCCTGACCCGCGCCGACCTGTGCGCCGAGGCCATCCGGCTGAGCCGGGTGCTCGCGGAGCTCATGCCGGACGAACCCGAGGTCCGCGGCCTGCTCGCTCTGCTCTTGCTCAGCGAATCACGCAGTGCCGCACGCACCTCCGGGACCGGAGAGCTCGTGCCCCTCCCGGAGCAGGATCGAAGTCTCTGGGACACAGCCCTGATCGCCGAGGGCCACGCTCTGGTCCGAGAATGCCTGCGGCGCAACCAGCCCGGCCCGTACCAGACCCAGGCCGCGATCAACGCCGTCCACACCGACGCCCGTACCGCCGCCGACACCGACTGGCCGCAGATTCTCCATCTCTACGACCAGCTCCTCGCCTTCACCCCGAGCCCGGTGGTGCAGCTCAACCGCGCGGTGGCCGTCGCCGAGGTCGCCGGACCCGCAGCCGCACTGACCGAACTGGACCAGTTGGACCTCGACGACCAGCATCTCTTCCATGCCGTCCGCGCCGATCTCCTGCACCGCCTCGGCCGGAATGCCGAAGCCGCACAGGCATACCGCGCCGCGATCGCCCACGCCCGCAACGACACCGAACGCGACTTCCTCATCGCCCGCGCCGAGGCGGCACGCCCCGCCTGACCCGATGGACCCGGCCTGTCCGCGACACACCCGGCCCGACCCGATGGACCGAGTCTGCCCACCCCGGCCGGGTGCAACTCGGTGCATCGCGCGCACTGTTCCCGGTGCATCAGGCTCGGCGTTCTCGGCGTGTCACCCTCAGCGCTTGGTCAGTCGCTCCACCGAGTCGTCCGGCAGCCCGAACTGCATGTCCGTCTCCGCCTTCAACGCCTCGGCGCGTCCGAGTTCCCGCGAATTCGCATAGAGCGACTTGTAGATTCGATTCGAACCGGCCGAGTTGGCGGTGATCTGCGCGGCCAGGTGCGCCACGAATTCGTCCAGCCCCTCGTCGGGCACCGCGTGGTTCACCAGGCCCATGTCCGCGGCCTCGACACCACTGAACTGGGTGGGCATGGACCGCGCCAAGGAACTCAGCTTCACCGCCCGGCGAGCACGAGCTCAGCGCTCATGAGAATTGCCTTTCCCTCGACCGAATCCGGCCGCCGACGCGCACGCCATCGGCCGGATACCGAATTCGACTGTCTCAGTCCGGCTTCAGGCTACGGCCGACTCTTCTGCTGCCGGAGACGGCGCGGTGGCGACCGTCTTGGTCGGGGCGAAGAACGCGGCAGTGACGACACAGACCGCCAGCAGGATCACTGTGAGGTACAGCGAGTCGGTCAGGGCTGAAGCGTAGGGCGCTTTGACGAGGTCGGGGAGGTGGCCGGTTTCGCCGGACGAGGCGGGCAGCGAATGCACCGCCATGCGCGCGGTGAGAAGCGCGCCGATGCCCGCGCTACCGAGCACCGAACCTACCTGGCGGGTGGTGTTGTAGATACCCGAGGCCGCCCCCATCTGCTGCAGCGGCAGGCTCCGCAATGCCGTCGCCGGGAGCGGCGCCCAAATGCAGGAGCTGCCGATACCGCAGAGCACCGACATCACGCACATCAGCGGGATGGACCCGTGCGGGGTGGCGAGGCTGATGAACCACAACACCGCCAGAGTGAACAGGGCGAAGCCGAATGTCAGCAGATAGCGCGGCGCCACCATGTCCGAGAGCTTGCCGACCACCGGCGACAGGATGGCGGAAACGACTGCCATCGGGGCGAATACCAGCGCCGCCTTCGTCGGGGACAAGTCGCGCACCACCTGCAGGTAGAAGTACGACGGCACCATCTGGGCCGTCATCGCCGCGCCCAGCGCACCGGTCGCCACATTGCCGAGAGAGAAGTTGCGGTTCCGGAACAGGCCCAGCGGCACCAGCGGTTCGATCTTCGTGCGGCCCTGGTACACCAGGAAGAGCGCGAGGACGACGAGACCGCCGAAGATCAGGCCCCACACCCAGCCCGCCCAGTGGTAGCTGTTGCCCTCTTGGATGCCGAACACCAACGCCGACATTCCGATCGCGACGACGATCACCCCTGGGATGTCGAAACGATGATCGTTCGTCGGCAGCGCCGGAACCAGCCACGCACCCAACGCGAATGCGAGCAAGCCGATCGGCACGTTGACATAGAAGATCCACTGCCAGCCGCCATTGTCGATGAGCGCACCGCCGAAGATCGGGCCGACCAGCGTCGCGATGCCCGCGACTCCACCCCACACTCCCATCGCCGCGCCACGCTTGTCCCACGGGAAGATTCGGCCGATCACCGCCATCGTCTGCGGCGCCATCAACGCCGCGCCGAGACCCTGCACAGCTCGGGCGGAGATCAGCGAGCCGATGCTGCCCGCCAGGCCACACCACAGCGACGCCAGCGTGAAGACCGCAAGTCCCCCTAGGTACAGGTATTTCGGTCCGAAACGGTCGCCGAGGCGGCCGGTGATGAGCAGCGGCACCGCAAAGGTGAGCAGGTAAGCACTGGTCACCCAGATCACCTTGGACATGTCGGTGTGCAGGCCGTTCATGATCGCCGGATTCGCCACCGCGACGATGGTCATGTCCAACAGGATCGTGAAGTAGCCCATGCACAGCGCGCCCAGTGCCCCCCAGGGGCTGCGTTCAGTTGTCATGTCCCCGCCCTCGATTTCTATGCTGATCGACACAGAAATAGGTAGCAGCGCTCCGGACGCCGGGTCAAGAGATATCTTTAGTGGGCGACACAGAATTCGTGGGACCACGGAAGGGTAAGTGGAGAATGGGAGAGCGTGGTCGTCCCCGCGGCTTCGACCGCGACGCCGTGCTGAGGCAGGCGATGGTTGCGTTCTGGAGCAACGGGTATGAAGGGACGTCGATGACAGACCTCACGGCCGCAATGGGTATCGCCTCGCCCAGTATCTATGCCTGCTTCGGCTCCAAGGAACAACTCTTCCGTGCGGCTGTCGAGCTTTACGACTCGATCGTGGGCAGTCCGGCGCGCCTCGCGCTCGACCACGCCCCCGTCGCCCGTGAGGCGGTACACGAGTTGCTATGCGCGAGTGCCGATTTCTACGCCGATCCCGCGACTCCGCCCGGATGCATGGTCACCCTGGCCGCCCGGACCGCGATAAATCAAGACGCCCAGGCATTCCTCGCCGACCTTCGTCGCGGCATGCAAGCCGCGATCGCGGCCCGGCTGCGCCGCGCGGTCGACGAGGGCGACCTTCCCGCCGAAGCAACCGTCGACATCATGGCCGCGTTCTACACCACGGTCCAACAAGGCATGTCGATACAGGCCCGCGATGGCGCCACCCGCACCGACTTGGAGGCCATCGTCACTGCCGCCATGTCCGCATGGGAACCGTTGGCAGGCCTACACTGACGCTTCCTTTCGTCGAAAACTACGCCGCCCCACCGTTCGTCGGCGAAATTCATGGCACAGCAGTGGTTTCGGTTGCCGGTATGGCGCCGCGCAAACCCTCGTCGACGGCGCCGACCAGAACGTCTCCGAGTTCGGCGGATAGCATGCCTTCGACGTAGCCGAGATTCAACCCTGCGGCACAACAGTATCCGCAGTCTTGCCATCAGGTGACGATCGTCGATGCCAGGGTTTGCATGAACGCGTGTATGCCCGCCAGCGTGTGCGCCGGCATCATGACGTCACAGAACGGCAGCGCCGCCGCCATCGCACCGGTGGTCGGCTGGAATAGGGAGTCGCCGGCCCGGGGATTGAGCCAGATGACGCGCCAGGCCCGGCGTCGGATCCGGGCCATCGCGCGGGCGAGGACATCGGGTGTGTCGCTGTCCCAGCCGTCCGATGCGATGACGACGACGGCGCCGCGCACGGCGTTGCCAGACGGAGTCGCGAGCAACGTACCGAGGCACCGGCCGATATGCGTGCCGCCGTAGCGGTCGACCACCTTGTCGTTGGCCCGGGCCACCGCGACATCCGGGGAGCGGTGCGCCAGCACCGAGGTCAGCCTGGTCAGCGAGGTGGAGAAGGCGAACACCTCGGGGCGATCGGGCGAACGGCGCTGCATCGCTGCCCGCATCAGGTGCAGGTAGATCGTCGAATACGGCTGCATCGAGCGGCTGACGTCGCAGAGCATGACGATTCGGCGCGGGCGGCGCCGATGACGAGTACGGATCAGCACCGCCGGCTCCCAGCCGGTACGGCGGGAGTGGTCCATCGTCGCCCGGAAGTCGATCCGCTTGCCGTGCGGATGGTGTGCCCAGCGCCTGCTCCGGCGCTGCGGCCACAGCGCCGACGCCTGCTCCAGCCAGGCGCCGACCATCCGCAGGTCGTCCGGATCGAAACGGGCGAACGGTTCCTGTTCCCGGGCCGCGAACCGGCTCGGCAGCACGTCCGGCAGCGCCACACCCCGGTCGGTCGATCGGTCGGCACCGGTTGCTGATTGCAGTGTCGCCCAAGGGACTTCACCGCCCTGCCCGGACTGCCCCCGGCCGCCCGTGCCCGGCGCCGGCGCGCGTTCGGTCGGCAGTCCATGGACTCGGCTCGCCGGGTCCACACCGAGCACCGCGTCGGCGAACACCGTCGCGAAGACCGCGTCGAAGGCGGCGAGATCCTGCATGCGATCGACGAGCGTGAGTCGCGCAGCCCAATAGAGTTCGGTGCGCGACCGCGGCGCCATGCGACGCAAGGCCTGCACGAACAGCGCGGGCCCGCTCGGCGCCACCGCGACGCCACCACGCCGCAGCCGCGCGACCACCGCGACAGCGAACGCGGCCAGATCGACGCGCAGCAGTGCCGCTCGCGTCATCGCTTCCCGCGCATCTGCCTGCGTACCAGGATGATTCCGAGTACGGCCGCGAGCACGAACGCGATCGCGGGCCCGTACTTCTTGATCATCGCGGGCACGACGAGCTCGACCAGATCGAGCGGCGCCGGCTCGGTTTCCGCGACCGGTTGCGGCCGTGCCGCTCGGCTGTCCGGCCCGGCCGTCGCTGCGGCGGCCGAATCGCCCGCTGCGAGCTTCTCTTCCAGAGAGGCGACGAATTGACCGATCATCTTCTCCGACACCTGCTGCAACATCCCGCTGCCGAACTGGGCGAGCTTGCCGACGATCTTGAGGTCGGTGTCCACGGTGACACGGGTCTCGTCACCGTCTTCGCGCAATTGCGTGGTGATGGTCGCCGCCGCGTTTCCGGATCCGCGTGAATCCCGGCCGCTACCGGTGATGACGGCGCGATGGTCGTGTTCGTCGCGCTCGACGAAATTCGCCTTCCCGGTGAATTCACTGGTCACCGGGCCGACTTTGACCTTCAGTTTGCCGAGGAAGTCCTCACCCTCCCAGCCGACCAGCTGTGCCCCGGGCATGAGCGGAACCACCTGTTCGAGATCGGTCAGCACCGCCCATGCCTGCTCGAGGGGTGCGTGGACGGTGAACTCATTGGCGATCTTCATCGGAGTATCCCTCTCATCCGGTAGCCAGGCTTCGGGTGTATTCGACGAATGCCTCATGGACCGTGGTGCGGTCGTCGGGTGTTTTCGCCAGTGCGCTGAGCGCGGCGACCGCCTCCGGCGCGGTGAGATCGGCGACGTCGAGCGTCACCAGCGCGGCGATCCAGTCGATGGTCTCGGCGACACCGGGCGGCTTGTCGAGATCGAGATCGCGAGCGCGGCCCACGAATTGGGTGGCGTGCTCGATCAGCGCGTCGGTGGCCCCGGGCACGGTGCGTCGCACGATCGCCACCGCACGGGCCGGTTCCGGGTAGTCGATCCAGTGGTAGAGGCAGCGTCGCCGCAGCGCGTCGTGGAGGTCACGACTGCGGTTCGAGGTCAGCACCGCGAGCGGCGGATGTTCGGTGACAAAGGTCCCGAGTTCGGGAACGGTCACCGTGGCCTCACCGAGGAATTCGAGCAGCAGCGCTTCGAATTCGTCGTCGGCACGGTCGATTTCGTCGATCAGCAGCACCGGGGGCGTCGGGCCGCGATATCGCACACAGCGCAGGATCGGGCGGTCGACCAGATATGCCTCGGTGAACAGGTCGGCTTCGGTGAGCTCGGCGCCGCGCGCCTCGGCGAGCCGGATGCTGAGCAGCTGACGCTGGTAGTTCCAGTCGTACAGCGCTTCGCTCACGGTGAGGCCCTCATAGCACTGCAGGCGGATCAGCGGCGCACCCAGCACGGTGGCCAGGGTCTTCGCCGCCGTCGTCTTGCCCACTCCCGGTTCACCTTCCAGCAGCAGCGGCCGGCCCAACGTGGTGGCCAGATAGAAGGCGGCGGCGGTTCCGGTATCGAGCAGGTAGTCGTCGGCGTCGAATCGCCGCACCACGTCCTCGATATCGTCGAACGGCGACATCATGGCGACGTCGCGGCGCGCAGGCGCTTGTAGTCGTCCCAGGTGTCGACGTCCAAGGGCACCGGTGCGTCGACGTCGAGTTGCGACACCGGGACGCGGCCCGACTCGATGATCTTCCACACGGCCTTGTCGCCGTGCAATCGCGCCAACTCACCGAATATGCTGCGACTCAGCCAAAATGGATGCCCGATACCGTCGTGGTAGCGGCAGACCGTGAGCACGGCGGACGTTCCCTCGGCGATCAGCCGCTCGACGGTCGCCGCCGGCAGACCCGGTTGATCACCGAGCATCAGCACGATTCCGGCGGCCCGAGGATGCACCAGGTTCAGGGCCGAACGCAACGACGACGAACAGCCCGAACCGAAGTCTTCGGCCAGCACGACCTCCACCCCGGTGAGATCGACCTGCTGGGCCACCGCCGCCGCCGAGCCGCCGAGCGTGACGATGATCTGATCGAACGCGCAGGACCGCACCATGTCGAGGGTGGCGCCGAGAACCGTCGTATTCCGGTACGGCAGTATCTGTTTCGCCGTGCCGAGACGCTCCGAGGTTCCCGCCGCGAGCACCACTCCGGTGACGACCCCGTTCGTCATGAGCCTGTCCTCGTCGCTGCGAAAGAGGTGCGGCAGCCGGAGCTGCAGAACCAGTGGTCGACACCGTCGACAATGAGATGCGGGGTGTCCGGCCCGACGGTCACCGTCATGCCGCACACCGGATCGAGCACCTCGATCGGGACCTTCGCCGCGCGGGACGTGACGGCCAAGCCACCTTTACGGATCGCCTGGATCACTTCCGCGACAATCGAGACCGCTATCTCCGCGGACGTCTTGGCGCCGATCGGCAAGCCCACCGGGGTGCGTACGCGAGCCCGCTCGGCATCGGTCAATTCGAGGTCGTCGAGGATCGACGCGCCCCGAATCGTGCTGGCCACCAACCCGATGTACCCCACACCCGCGTCGAGCGCGACGCGGATCATCTCGGCCTCCGGGCCACCGTGGCTGGCGATCACCACCACCGTCGTATCGGCCAGCGAATCCAGCGAGCCGGCGTCGGCAGCACCGCGCCGCACCCCGAAGCCCACCAGTTCGCACATGTCGGCCAAGGCATCCGCGATGGGTGTCGCGCCGCAGATGCGCACCAGCGGCGCCGGGATCTGCGGCTCCAGGAAGATCTCCAGCGCTCCACCGGACAGACAGGGATTCACCACCACCGCCGCGCCGGGCGCTTCGGGAAAATGCAGATCGCCGTCGGGCAGTACGCGCAGCAGCACGCTCTCGTGCGACTGCAGGGCACCCAGCGCCGCCTTGCGGACCGAGTTCTGGGCGCACTGGCCGCCGACGAATCCTTCGATCGTCCCGTCCTGCAACAGGATCGCCTCGTCGCCGGCGTGCGCCGAGGTCGGCTGCTGGGCGCGCACGACGGTCGCGTGCACGAACGGGGTCCGGGTGCGGACCAGCTCCTGTGCACGGTCGTTCATCTTCATCGGTGATCCCATCGCTCGGACCCCACTCAGATGGGCGGTGTGGCGCGGCCCTGCATCGCGTCCCACACCCGCGACGGCGTCAACGGCATGTCGGCGTGCCGAACCCCGAACGGCGCCAGCGCATCCACCACCGCGTTGACCACCGCCGCCGGCGATCCGACCGTGGCCGATTCGCCGATGCCCTTCGCGCCGATCGGATGATGCGGCGACGGCGTGACCGTATATCCGGTCTCGAAGTGCGGAACCTCCAGCGCCGTCGGGATGAGGTAGTCCATCAGCGATCCGCCGAGGCAGTTGCCGTCCTCGTCGAAGGCCATGATCTCCATCAGCGCCATGCCGATGCCATCGGTGATGCCGCCGTGCACTTGACCCTCGATGATCATCGGATTGATCCGGGTGCCGCAATCGTCCACGGCGAGGAAGCGCCGCACCTTCACCACGGCGGTCCCCGGGTCGATGTCGACGACGCAGAAGTACGCACCGTAGGGGAAGGTGAGATTCTCCGGGTTGTAACAGATCTGCGCGTCGAGTCCGCCCTCGATCCCCTCGGGCAGATCACCGGCGCCGTGTGCGCGCATCGCGATCTGCTGGATCGTCACGGCCGCGGACGGATCGCCCTTGACGTGGAACGAGCCCTTCTCCCACTCGAGGTCGGCGACGGAGACCTCGAGCATGCCCGACGCGATGATGCGCGCCTTGTCGCGCACCTTCCGCGCCACCAGTGCGGCAGCGGCGCCCGAGACCGGTGTCGACCGGCTGCCGTAGGTGCCGAGGCCGAACGGTGTCTGATCGGTGTCGCCGTGCACAACGTCGATGTCGTCGGGCGGGATGCCGAGTTCCTCTGCGACGATCTGGGCGAACGTCGTCTCGTGCCCCTGTCCCTGAGTCTGAACCGACAGCCGCACAACGGCTTTGCCGGTCGGATGGACTCGCAGCTCGCACCCGTCGGCCATCCCGAGTCCGAGGATGTCCATATCCTTGCGCGGACCCGCGCCCGCGGCCTCGGTGAAGAAGGACATCCCGATGCCCATCAACTCGCCGCGGGCGCGCCTTTCCCGCTGTTCTTTACGCAAGGCGTCGTAGCCGATCATGTCCATCGCCAGACGCATGGTCTTCTCGTAGTCGCCGGAGTCGTAGACCCAGCCGGTCTTGCTCTTGTACGGGAATTGTTCGGCGCGAAGAAGATTCCGCAGCCGCAGCTCGGCCGGATCCATCTTCAGCTCGTAGGCGAGGCAATCCACCAACCGCTCGACGAAGTAGACGGCCTCGGTGACCCGGAACGAGCACGCGTAGGCGACGCCGCCGGGGGCCTTGTTGGTGTAGACCGCGGTCATCTTGCAGTAGGCGGCCTCGATGTCATAGCTACCGGTGAAGACGCCAAAGAAGCCCGCCGGATACTTCAGCGGCGCGGCCGTGCCGTTGAAGGCGCCGTGATCGGCGAGCACGGTCGACCGGATGGCCAGGATCCTGCCGTCGGTGGTGGCGGCGATTTCGCCGACCATGATGTAGTCGCGGGCGAATCCGGTGCTGGTGAGGTTCTCGCTGCGATCCTCCATCCACTTCACCGGTTTGCCCAGCAACAGCGACGCGACGATGGCGCAGACATATCCCGGATAGATGGGGACCTTGTTGCCGAACCCGCCGCCGATATCGGGTGAGATCACCCGGATCTTGTGTTCGGGCAGTCCGGCCACCATCGCGTAGATCGTGCGGTGGGCGTGCGGCGCTTGGCTCGTCGACCACAGCGTGAGCTTCCCCGTCACGGGATCGAGATCGGCGACAGCGCCGCAGGTCTCCATCGGGGCGGGATGGACTCGCGGATAGACGATCTCCTGCTTGACCACGACATCGGCGCGCGCGAACACCGCCTCGGTCGCGGCGGCATCGCCGGTCTCCCAGTCGAAGCAGTGGTTGTCCCGCTTGCCCTGGAGATCATCGCGGATCACCGGCGTATCGGGCGCCAGTGCGGTCCGGGCATCGATCACCGGATCGAGCATCTCGTACTCGACATTGATGAGCTCCAACGCATCACGCGCGGAGTAGCGATCCTCGGCGACGACGAAGGCCACCTCCTGGCCCTGGAATCGGACCTTGTCCGTCGCCAGCACCGCCTGCACATCGTTGGACAGCGTCGGCATCCAGGCCAGACCCTTCGCCGCGAGATCGGCACCGGTGACGACCGCCTTGACCTTCGGATGTGCCTGTGCCGCTGAGACATCGACGCTCACGATCCGCGCGTGCGCGAACGGGGAACGCAGTATCGCCATGTGCAGCATCCCAGGCAGCTGTACGTCGTCGACATAGTTGCCGCGCCCGCGAATGAACCGCGGATCCTCCTTGCGGAGCATCCTGCCGTGACCGCACGGCTTGCGGTCGTTGTCGACTCGGTCTTCGGGCCGGGGCTCGACGGCGGTCATGACGTGCTCCCTACCGGCGTCGGCGTGGCCGCGGGTTCGGGCTCCACCGCTTCGCCTCGTTGCTTCGCCGCGGCCCACTGGATCGACCGCACGATGGTCGTATATCCGGTGCAGCGGCAGATCTGGCCCGAGATCGCCTCCCGAATGGTCTGCTCGTCGGGATTCGGATTGCGGTCGAGCAGGGCGCGGGCGGTGATCATCATTCCGGGCGTGCAGAATCCGCACTGCAACCCGTGACACTGCATGAAGCCCTCCTGCACGGGATCGAGCCGGCCGTCCACCTCGAGCCCCTCGACAGTGCGCACCGCGTGGCCGTCGGCCATCACGGCCAGCATCGTGCACGACTTCACCGGTTCGCCGTCGACCTCTACCACACAGGTGCCGCAGTTGCTGGTGTCACAGCCCCAGTGGGTTCCGGTGAGCCGCAACTGATCTCGCAGGAAATGCACCAGCAGGATGCGTGGCTCGACCTCCGCGGTCACCGGCTCGCCGTTGACGGTCATGGTTACCTGCATGGCTAATTCCCTTCCAGCGCAGATTCGTTCAGGACGCGCTCGACCGCGGTACGCAGCACGCGAATCGTCAGTTCGGACGCGAGATGGCGCTTGTAGTCCGCGCTGCCGCGCGCATCGGTGACAGGTGAGCACGCTGCGCTCGCGCGGCGGCCCGCCTCCGCGAAAACGTCTTCGGTGGGCGGCCCGCCGATGAGTGCGTCGACTGCGCCGGCGAGCGCCGCCGGATCGGGGTTGACCGCGGTCAGACCGATCCGTGCGGCCGCTATCGTCTCGCCGTGCAGTGTCACGGTCGCCCCTGCCGCCGCGATCGCCCAGTCGCCGACCCGGCGCTCCACCTTCGCGTAGGCACTCGAGGTCCGATGCCGCACCGGAATTCGGATCTCGATCAGAAGTTCGTTGTGCGCCATGGCGGTTTCGTACGGACCGACCAGGAAGTCGTCCATGGCGATCTCCCGGTCGCCGGACGGCCCGCGCACCAGGCAGGTGGCACCGAGGACCGTGCAGACGGTGGTGAGATCCTCGGCGGGATCGGCCTGGCACAGCGAGCCGCCGATCGTGCCGCGATTGCGCACGACCGGATCGGCGATCACACGCTCGGCGTCACGGAAGATCGGGCACACCGCGGCGAGATCGTCGGACTCGAGCAAATGCCGATGCCGGACCATCGCACCGATGCGCACCAGGGTCGGATCGGTGACGATGTAGCCCAGTTCGGCAGCCAGGTCGTTGATGTCGATGAGATATTCCGGATTGGCCAGCCGCAGCTTCATCATCGGTAGCAGGCTGTGCCCGCCCGCCACGATGCGCGCCTCGTCGCCGAGCCGGTCCAGTAGTCCGATGGCGTGATCCACGCCCGTTGCGCGCTCATATTCGAATGGCCCAGGAACTTGCACGTGATCTACCTCACATCAATGGGAAGAAGCTCAGCCTCTGTCCCGCTGATGCGGTCGTCAAGACCCAGTTAAGCAATCGCTTAACTGGCTGTTTGCGCCTTGTGGTGGATGCGGCCGCCGGTCCGGGTCAGGGAGCGACCGTGTCCGCCCCAGCGGCGCGCGATGATCTCCGCCGCGATGGACACCGCCGTCTCCTCGGGTGTCCGGCCGCCCAGATCCAGCCCGATCGGGCTGGCAAGCCGGGCGAGTTGCTCGTCGGTGAGACCTGCCTGTCGCAGCCGGGTCAGCCGCTCGTCGTGCGTGCGGCGCGACCCCATGGCGCCGACATAGCCGATCTCCGGCGCGCGCAGGGCCACCTCGAGCAGTGGAACGTCGAACTTGGGATCGTGGGTCAGCACGCAGACGACGGTCTGCGAATCGATCGCACCGGCCGCGATCTGCGCGGCCAGGTAGCGGTGCGGCCAGTCGACGACGACCTCGTCGGCGGTCGGGAACCGGGCGGAGGTGGCGAAGACCGGCCGCGCGTCGCACACCGTCACCCGGTACCCGAGGAACGATCCCTGCTGTGCCAGGGCGGCTGCGAAATCGATCGCCCCGAACACCAGCATCCGCGGCTGCCGGGCATAGCTCGCGACGAAAACCGCCATGCCCTCGCCGCGGCGCTGCCCGTCCGGACCGTAGGACAGCACCTCGCTGCGGCCTGCCGCGAGCAGCCCGCGCGCGTCATCGATCACCGCATCGTTTGCGCGCGCCGACCCCAGGGTGCCGTGCGCGCTGCGCGGCCGGATCAGCAGCCGTCGCCCTATCCGGGCGGCGTCGGGGTGCTCGATGACGGTCGCGATCGCGACGGGCCGATCAGCGGCGATCTCCGCGGCGACCTCGCCGAGTTCCGGAAACGTTGCCCGCGAGACCGCCTCGACGAAGATGTCGATGATGCCGCCGCAGGTGAGACCGACGGCGAATGCGTCGTCGTCGGAGATGCCGAACCGCTCCAGCACCGGACGACCGGTCCGGATGACGTCGGTGGCGAGTTCGTAGACCGCGCCTTCGACGCAGCCGCCGGAGACCGAACCGCCGACCGTGCCGTCCGAGGCGACGACCATGGCCGCGCCCGGCGGTCGCGGCGCCGAACGGAAGGTCCGCACGACCGTCGCCACCCCCGCCGTGCCCCCGCCGTTCCAGGTTTTCATCAGATCCGTGAGCACGTCCTGCATGGTGCGTCCTCCGGGCGCGATGCGGCTGTAGGCACTGCGTCCACCTCCAAACTAGACTCGGGTTGTGACGCCCGCCCAGCTTCGGGCCTACTCGACGGTGGTGCGGCTCGGCTCCGTCCATGCGGCGGCCAGAGAGCTGGGGATATCCGACGCCGGTGTCTCGACGCACATCGCGCAGCTGCGTAAGGAGCTCGACGACCCGCTGTTCACTCGCACGGCGGCCGGTCTGGCCTTCACGCCCGGTGGGTTACGCCTGGCCAGCCGGGCGATCGAGATTCTAGGACTGCAGCGCCAGACCGCCATCGAGGTGAGCGAGGCGGCGCACGGCCGGCGGCTGCTCCGCATCGCGGCCTCGAGCGCGTTCGCCGAACATGCCGCGCCCGGCCTCATCGATCTGTTCGCGGCGCGGGCGAAGGATCTGTCGGTCGAGCTGAGTGTTCATCCCACCAGCCAGTTCCGCAGCTTGATCGAGACCCGTGCGGTGGACATCGCGCTGGGACCCGGGCAGAACGACACCGATACGGCGACCACCACCCGGCCGTTCCTGAAGTATCAGATCATTTCGGTCGCGCGCCCCGACAGCCCGCTGGCGGACGTCGCACCGTATCCGGCGCTGCTGCGGGAGCAGCAGTGGATGCTGGGCCCCGGCGCCGGCAGTGTCGACGGGCGTATCGCGACGATGCTGCGCGAGTTGGCGATTCCCGAATCACACCAGCGGATCTTCCAGAGCGACGCGGCCGCCCTCGAAGAGGTCCGCCGGGTCGGGGGCATCACCCTCGCGATCGGCTTCGCCGTCTCCTCCGACCTCGCGGCCGGTCGGTTGACCCGCATCAAGGGAGCCGGCCTTCAGGTATCCGACGAGTGGTGCGCGACCACTCTGCCACCCGACACCCGACAGCCCGCGGTGTCGGAACTGCTGAGGTTCATCGCCACCCCGCGATGCATCCAGGCGATGATCCGCGGGTCCGGGGTCGGAGTCACCCGGTTCCGCCCGAAAGTGCATGTGACGTTGTGGAGTTGACCCTACTGACCGGCCAGATTTCCGCGCCGAGACAACGAGGGAGCAGCACATGGACGACGAGTTCGAACGCACGCCGCGTCTCACGGCCTTCCCGCGCATCGACGACTACGGTTTCATCTCCGACTGCGAGGTCACTGCGCTGATCGCCCCCAGCGGGGCCATCGAGTGGATGTGTCTGCCTCGCATCGACTCCGCCAGTGTCTTTGCGGCCATATTGGATCGTTCCGCCGGTTCGTTTCGGTTCGCCCCGGTCGAATTCATGGCGCCCACCGATCGCCGCTACGTCCCCGGGACGATGGTCATGGAGACGAGTTGGCGCAGTGGCGAAGGGTGGGCGACGGTTCGCGATGCGCTGCTGGTCGGGCCGTGGCGGCATCAGACACCCGGCCACAGCGCCCATCGTCGAACCCCCACCGACTACGACGCCGAGCACATATTGCTGCGGACGGTGCACTGTGAGACCGGGCAAATCCAGTTCGGGCTCGACTGCCAGCCGTCCTTCGACTACGGCAGGCATCATGCCCATTGGGAGTACCTCGACAGTTACTACGTCGCGCAGGCCAGCGCCGACGGGATCGATCTGGAGCTGACGCTCAGCACCGACATGCGCTTGGGACTGGAAGGTACGCACGCGCTCGCGCGCACCCTGCTGAAGGCGGGCGACACCCGCTTCTGCGCGCTCTCCTGGGGTAGTCGCAACGCGCCCACCGCGGTCGACGAGGCCGAAGAACGGCTGCTTCGGACGATCCACCATTGGCGGCACTGGCTTGCCGGCGGGCGGTTTCCGGACCATCCATGGGCCGCCCAGCTGACGCGCAGCGCGCTGACCCTCAAGGGGCTGACCTTCGCACCCACCGGTGCCATCAGCGCCGCTGCCACCACTTCACTACCCGAAACACCAGGTGGACAACGCAATTGGGACTATCGCTACTCGTGGATCCGGGACTCCGCCTTCGCGCTGTGGGGCCTGTACACACTGGGCTTCAGCTGGGAGGCGAACGACTTCTTCTCCTACATCACGAACTTGACCGAAGGCGTCCGCGACATGCAGATCGTCTACGGCATCGGCGGCGAAAGCGACCTCACCGAGCAGACCCTCACCCATCTGCGCGGCTACGAGAATGCCAGCCCCGTGCGCATCGGCAACGACGCGTACCGGCAACGCCAGCACGATGTGTGGGGCGCTGCGCTGGACGCCGTCTACCTCTACGCGCGCAACCAGGACCGAATCGACGCACGCGCCTGGCCGGTGCTGGGCCGGGCGGTCAAGAGCGCCCTCACCTACTGGCGCGAACCCGACCATGGCATCTGGGAAGTGCGCGGGAAGCCTCAGCACTTCACCTCCAGCAAGGTGATGTGCTGGGTTGCCGCCGACCGCGGTGCCCGACTGGCCCGCATCCACCAGGACTTCGAACGCGCGCATCGCTGGCAACAGGCCGCAGACGAAATCCATGCCGACATATGCGCTCATGCGGTCGACTCCCGGCAGGTGTTCACCCAGTACTACGGCGGTACGGCGCTGGATGCTTCGGCCCTGCTCATCCCGCTGGTTCGTTTCCTGCCCCCCGAGGATGAGCGGGTACGCAATACGGTGTTGGCCATCGCCGACGAATTGACCGAGGACGGCCTCGTATTGCGGTACCGAGTCAGTGAAACCGACGATGGATGCGCAGGGGAAGAAGGTGCCTTCACGATCTGCTCGTTCTGGCTGGTCTCGGCGTTGTCGGAGATCGGCGAGAAGAGACGAGCCAAACAGCTGTGCGAGAAACTGCTCGCCTACGCCAGCCCCCTCGGCCTCTACGCCGAGGAGATCAACCCCCGAACCGGCCGACATTGGGGCAACTTCCCCCAGGCGTTCACCCACCTCGCGCTGATCAACGCCGTCATGCACGTCATCCAGGACGAGCAAGCCGTCACGCGCCAGGCACTCGGCGGGGAATCGATCTCCCCGCGACTCGACGATGCATCATTCTCGCTGGGATACATTCGCTGACCGCGAAGAGGAATAATTTGGTCGCCACTGGCGGGCTCCAGCTCAGTGGCGTTTGGTGATCACGACCGGTTTGATCTCGGTGAGTATACCATCCAGCGCCGATACCGGGATGCCGAGAACAGTGGCGGTAACCTCGCGAGGAATCGAATTCAGGGCAGCGAGAATGCCGATATCGTCGCTTGTCTCCGGAGCGCTGGTGTTGAAGACGATAAGTAGTTCGAGTGGGGCGTCGGCGCGGGAATTTTCGAAGTAGTGAAAGAACCCCTGCGGGGCGAAGACCAGGTCGCCTGCGTGTGCTTCGAATACATCGTTGTGGTAGCTGCCGTCCGGATGGGTACCCATGACCGTCCATTTCGCGCTGCCGGAGATGTGGTAGTTGAGTTCCCACGCCGTGGGGTGCCAGTGTGGTTCGCGGACGCCTCCTGGCTCGAGTCGCACGAAGTACGCCGCACCGTTCTGGCCGGCCAGCACCGGGAAGTTCTGTTCGTGGGCTCCCTGCAGCGTGCCGCCGTCGTAACGGTCCGGTTCGGCGGCGCTGAGGTGGAACAGATGCGCGGACTTGTTCAGATTGGCATCGATGCTGCCGGCACTCGGTAGTTCGGTCCGCGCAGGCTCGGCGCAGGCCGCGGCGGCTGTCAAACCCGCACCGAGCGCCGCGCCGCCCAACATTGCCGCGCCGGTCCCGATGGCAGCGCGGCGGTTCACTGCTGGTGTTTCGTCAGGACGATCGCTCGACATGTCGCTCCGTTCCACACAGATTCGTCGCGGTCAACTCCGGGCAAATGCATCGACAGGGGCGCTCGACAAGGAGCGTACCCAGGGTCGCGCCGCCGGCACGGAAGCGACTCCCGAGCAGATGAACGCGCCGGGAGTGGTGGAACAGCAACGGCTTACGTCGCGCTGCAAGGAAGACGTCGATTTCTGTTGTGGCGCTCAGCTTTTGATGACCTTTCCGAGGCCATCCGCTATCGAGTCCGTTTCACCCGCACCGAAGGGGATACCCCAGCGGAGTACCCCCTCGAAACCGCCTCAGATCAGGCGAGTTTCAGGCTGCGGCCGATGATTTCCTTCATGATCTCGGTGGTGCCGCCGTAGATGGTCTGGACGCGGGCGTCCATGTACGCCTTGGCAATCGGGTACTCGCGCATGTACCCGTAGCCGCCGTGCAGCTGCAGGCACTTGGTGATGAGGTCGACCTGCTCCTCGCTCGACCACCACTTGGCCATGGCGGCCTCCTCGACGGTCAGCTTCCGGTCGTTGAGCAGCTCGATGCAGCGGTCCACGAACACGCGCACGGCGGTGGTCTTGGTGGCCAGCTCGGCGAGCACGAAGCGGGTGTTCTGCTGGGCGCCGATCGGCTTGCCGAATGCCTTGCGGTCGCGCACGTACTGGCAGGTCAGGTCCAGGCAGGCCTCCATGGCGGCGGCGGCCATGACGGCGATGGACAGGCGCTCCTGCGGCAGGTTCTGCATCAGGTGGACGAAGCCCTGACCCTCGGTGCCCAGCAGGTTCTTGCCGGGGACACGAACGTCGGTGAAGGACAGCTCGGCGGTGTCCTGCGCCTTGAGGCCGATCTTGTCCAGATTGCGGCCGCGCTCGAAGCCGGGCATGCCGCGCTCGACCACGAGCAGCGAGAAGCCCATCGCGCCCTTCGACGGGTCGGTCTGGGCGACCACGATCACGATGTCGGCATTGATGCCGTTGGTGATGAAGGTCTTGGCGCCGTTGAGGATCCAGTCGTCGCCGTCCTTGACCGCGCGGGTCTTGATGCCCTGCAGGTCCGAGCCGGTGCCGGGCTCGGTCATGGCGATGGCGGTGATGATCTCACCGGAGCAGAAGCCCGGCAGCCAGCGCCGCTTCTGTTCCTCGTTGGCCAGCTCCAGCAGGTAGGGCGCGATCACGTCGTTGTGCAGACCGAAACCCAGGCCGGAGTAGAAGCCCTTGGTGACCTCCTCGGTCACGATGGCGTTGTAGCGGAAGTCCAGCACGCCCCCGCCGCCGTACTCCTCCGGCACGGCCATGCCGAGAAACCCCTGCTTGCCGGCCTCCAGCCAGACCGAGCGATCGACGATGCCGTCGTGCTCCCACTGCTCGTGCTGGGAAGCCACATGCTGATCGAGAAACTTACGGAACGACTCCCGGAACAGCTCGTGTTCGGGTTCGAAAAGAGTGCGCTCCACGCCAACCTCCTACAGTGACCACATCGGCACCATCGCCTGTGCTCATTACCGTACTCGAAAGTCGAACGGAGGTTAACTTCACGGGGGAAGAAAGTGGTCCGAACTGCGACAGTCGCCATTGACGTCGCGGAACGGGGCTGCTGAACCCCGGTAAACCTACCGGGAAATCAGGGTGGTGCTCAGAGGCCGAAGCGGCCCAGGGTTCGGCCCAGCAGGCTGCGACCGCGGTCCCGGTCGCGCTCGGCCAGCAGGAAGTCCAGTTCACCTTCCAGGGCCTTCTTCACCACGGTCTGCAACTCGGTGGCGGCGGCCTCGAGATCCTCGGCGTCACGCCACGGGCTGGTGTCGATCGGGGTGCCGAGGGCGTAGTAGAAGCGCTCGGGCTTGGGCACCAGTGTCGGACCGAGGCCGCGGATCAGCGGCGGCGTCAGATTCGAGCGCAGGCCCAGGCCCTCGACGGCCTTGCGCAGCGGCAGCATGACCGGGTGATCGCCGTCGAAGACGATGTCGTAGATGTCGTCGCCGCCGACCATGGCGATCGGGACGATGGGCGCGTCGGTCGCGATGGCCATCTTGGCGAAGCCGGTCCGGCCCTCCCACAGCAGCTGGTACTTCTGTCCCTTGCCGCGCATGGCCTCGCGGCCGCCGCCCGGGAACACCGCCACGGCCTCGCCCTGTTCCAGCAGCGTGGTGCAGTTGTGGCGGTTGCCGCGCACGATTCCCCAGCGGTGCAACACATCTCGCAGCCCCGGCACATCGATGAGCACGTTCTCGGCGAGCCCCCGCACCAGCCGATCGTGCTGCACCAGAATCTCGTGCGCGAGCAGCGGGGCGTCGGTGCCGCCCGCCAGGCTGTGATTGCCGACGAGCAGCACCGGGCCCTGCTCCGGGAAGTTCTCCATCCCGTAGAAGCGCGGGCTGAACCACGCCCGCGAGGGGGCGATGAGCAGATCGATGATGCGGCGATCGGCATCGGTGAGATCGACGTGCAGTGGCGCGCCGTCGGTCAGCCCCCTGGGCGATTCGGTGTCGGACCATTGATCGTCATGACGAGACAAGACAAACCCTCCCTGCAAGAACCTTCGATAACGGCATCGTAACGAAAGTCCGCGCAGGTCACCGAATCAGGGTTAGAACAGGTTCGAGCGCCCGAATGAGACAAACTCGGCTTCGAGTTCCAATTTGCCGGAATCGGTGAAGATGTCGTACTCCGGTTTGCCGCGACCGGCCCAGCGATAGATCGGCTCGGATGTGTGCCAACGCTGTTCCTGGAGTTCGCGTTTGAGCACCTTGTTGGAGCCGGTGACGGGCAGATTTCCCGACACCCGCAGCAGCCGGGGCGCGCCCTTGCTGCCGAGATCGTCCTGGGCGCTGAGGAATTCGGCGAACTCGGCGGAATCGAATGCGGCCGGGTCGGCCACCTCGATGGCGGCCATCACCTGGTCGCCCGAGCGGGCGTCGGGGACGCCGTAGACCGCGGCGGCAATGACCGCGGGATGCCGTCGGATCACCTGTTCGATCAGCAGCGTCGAGGTGTTCTCGCCGTCGACGCGAAGCCAGTCACCTTTACGTCCGGCGAAATAGAGGAATCCGTCCGCGTCGATATATCCGAGATCGCCGGTCCAATACCAACCGTTCCGCAAACGTTCGGCATCCGCGACGTCGTTTTTGTAATAACCCTCGAAGACGAGCGCACCTGCTTTGTCGATCATCTCGCCGACCGATTCGTCCGGATTCAATACACGACCGTATTCATCCAATTCCGCTCGCGCGCAATCGGCGAGGGTCTCCGGATTCACCACCGCCACCCCCGGATGGGCCGGACGGCCCAGCGCCGCGGCCGGCGCCGCCGGGTCGATGGCGGCCAGGGCCGGGCCCTCGCTGGAGCCGTAGCCCTCGAAGAGCTCGGCCCCGAAGCGGCGGCGGAACTCGGCCTGGTCGGCCACCGACGCCTCGGTGCCGAAACCACGGTCCAGGGTGTTGTCGGCGTCCTGCGGACTCGCCGGGGTGGCCAGCAGGTAGCCCAGCGCCTTGCCCACATAGGTGAAGAAGGTCGCGCCGAAATACCGCACGTCCGAGAGGAATCCGGAGGCCGAGAACTTCGGGGTGAGGCAGACGGTCGCACCGTTGGCCAGGGCCGGAGCCCACAGCGCCATGATGGCATTGCCGTGGAACAGCGGCATGCAGCAGTAGTCGACATCCTCGCGTATGTGACCGAACTTGTCGGTGGCCGCGTACGCGATCACCGCCAGGCGGCGCTGCGTGCACTTGACCGCCTTGGAGGTGCCGGTGGTGCCGGAGGTGAACAGCAACAGCAGCAAGGCTTCCGGGCCCGCGTGGGCGGCGGGCTCGACCCGGTGCGCGTCGATCCGCTCGGTGTAGGCCGGATCGTCGACCAGCAGGAACCGCTCGGGTTCCAGGCCGAGATCCAGCCCGCGCAGGCGGGCCATCCCGGCCGCGTCGGTCACGATCAGCTGGCAGTCGACGTAGCGAATGTCGGCCTCCAGCTGGGCGTTTCCGCGCGTCGGGTTGATGCCCACCAGGGTCGCGCCCGCCAGCGCGGCGGCGCCCAGCCAGAAGACGAAGTCGGGCACATTGTCCAGCAGCACCCCGATGTGGAAGGGCCCGTCGCGCCGCAGCTCCCGGGCCAGTTCGGCGCGCGCCGCCGACTCCCGCACCACCGCGTCCCAGGTCCAATCCCGGTCGCGGGTCCGCACTCCGAGCCGCTCGTCGCCGCGGCGGTCGAGCAGCATGGTCGCGATGTCCGCGCGACGCCGGGGTTGCTCCGGCGACACCGCCGGGGTCTCCGCCGACACGGCCGGGGGTGCCACTGATAGGTCCGTCATGTCCGATTCGCCTTCCATATGCCGAGTCTCGCCGCTGTCAGACGGCAGGGTGCACGAGTTCGACGTATTCCCTGGGCAGCTCGTCGAACGACAGCTTGCGGATCTCCACCGGGCCCGAGTGGTAGGAGTCCTCGCCGACGATCAGGCCGTTCGCGTCGACCGGCCACAGCAGCAGCTGGCGGAAGGTGATCAGGTAGTCGGCGGCGGGATCGTCGACGGGGATGCCGATCTGGGCGGCGTAGGCGCCCGGGTAGATCTGCTTGAGGAAGCCCTCGGTGACCACGCAGTCGTCGTCGACGAGCAGGCGGTCCAGCTCGAACTCCAGGATGTTGGACTTGCTCTCGACGAAGGCCGAGTAGTAGGCGTGCACGGTGTCCCACCCCTTCGGGCCGACGTCCTGGCCCGCGTTCCAGAAGTGGTAGTCCGGTTCCGCGACCAGGGTGCGCATCAGACCGTCCAGGTCGGGGGCGGCCTCGGCCTTCATGTGCTCGATGACGATGCCGAGCACCTGGCGGTGGCGCTCGTTGGTGGTGACGGCCAGCCGCTGCTCGAGCAGCTCCCAGGTCTTGACCGGATCGACAATCGCCATGGTGTGAATCTCCTTCTCCCGCACCGGTTGTGCCCACCGATCGTCACCGACCGACGTGACCCGGATCACCCGCCGCCCGTCGCGGGTATCACCGCCTTCACCCGACACCTGTCGGTTCGGGCGGCATGCGGCCCGCCAACTGCGCGGACGACAGCGTCATGCGCCGGACCGTCAGCACCAGGGTGGCGGTGAACCGGTCCAGCGTCTCGTCCACATCCCAGCCCATCACCGCCTCGACCTGCGCTATCCGCGCGGCCACCGTGCTGTGATGCAGGTGCAGTTCGGTCGCGGTGCGCCGCAGGGTGCCGAAGACGCAGAACGCCTCGAGGGTGTCGACGGCCAGCGCTCCCGCCTCGGTGGCGGCGAACTCGTTGATCCGCATGACATCCGCCGTCCCCAGCAACCGCTGCACCGGCAGATCCGCCAGCAGCTCCAGGGCCCCCAGCCGCTCGAACGCGATCACCCGCCGCCCGTGCCAGGTCGACGACGCGAATCGCATCGCGCGGCGCGCCTGCTCCCACGAGGTGGCCGCCGCGAACGCCGGCAACCGCTCCCCCACCCCGATCCACGGCCCGCCGGTGCCCGCCTGCGATGCCGGGAACGACTGCGCGACAGCAGCATTCAAGACATCCGACAGCCCCCGGTCGACCATCGACGGACGCCCCGGCCCGGTCGTGACCGGCACCGCCGAGCTCCCGGCCGCAGGCACGGACCGGTCCGAAGCGGCAGCCGGGCGGCGCGCGGTCCCCCCGGCACCACCGGACGGCGCGAAATCCTGTACCAGCACCGCGGTCGTCGCCCCGATCACGGCCTGCCGCAGGATCGGCACGTGCTCGCCGATGATCCGCACCGCGTCCGCCGCGCCCGGCCCGGCCACCGCCAGCACCCGCGTCGCCCGCGCCGGATCCAGCCCGAGCAACCGCATGGCCCGCACGCGATCCTCACGCCGTTCCTTCTCCGACAGCACCACTTCCAGCAATGCCGGATCATCCATCCGCAGCGGATTGGCCGCCTGCCGCACCGACACCACGCGCAGACAATGCCGCAGCCGATCCAGCACCACGCCGTCCAGCGGATGCGCCGCGGCCGACGACTGTTGCCCGAGCGGACCCGGTAGCGCGGCGATCATGCTGTCCCGCTGCCGATTTCGTGGTCCGGCCGACGGTATACCGTTGCGTCGCGGCCGGTCGGATTCCCGTGCGTCGGCCGCGTCCGGCGCCACCTGCCGCTCCAGCCAGACGGCGGGATCGGTCCCGACCGCGTCGGCGGGTGTGCCCGCGGCGGCCAGCAGCCGGCCCGCGGCGTCGTAGCGGATCACGGTGCCGGACGGCCAGCTCGCCCCGACCGGGCATTCGGCCAGCAGCGCGGCGGCTCGCACGACCGTGTCGGCATTGGCGGCGGACTCGTCGAAATCGTCGAAGTGCGCGATGACCCGCAATACCGCGGTCGAATCAGCACCGAGCTCGGACAGTCGCAGCGGGTTCGGGGTCGGCGCAGGCTCCATCCCGCTGCTCCCTCCACTCTGATGGGATATCCCCTCAGACTCGCAACCGCTCGGCCGAATTCGTCACGAATCAGTCGAACCGTACAACTGAGTGGGACGCGACAACGCCGAGGGGTCAGGCGCGAAGAAACAGCCTCAGCGATTCGTCGACCACCGCATCGCGAGTGCGGTGATCCGGATCGGCCTCGGGGCGCAGCCAGATGGAGGCGTGGTTGAGGATGCCGTGCAGGCAGTGCAGGGCCACCGAGGGGTCGGGGCAGTCGAAGGCGCCGGAATCGATTCCGCGGTCGATGACCTCGCGGAAGAGGCGGTCGTGGCGGCGGCGCATGGTCTTGATGGCCTCGGAGTGCTCGCTCGGCCAGGGGGCGGGGAACGAGAAGAGCTTGCCGACCTCGGGATACAGCACGGTCAGCACATGCAGCTGGGCCGTGATCAGGACCCGCAGCTGCTCGGCGGGCGGCGCGTCGGCGGCGGTGTCCAGGGCCGCGCGGAGGCTGGTCAGAACATCGGCGGTGAGTTTCTCCAGGGCCGCGGACACCAGCGCGTCCTTGCTCGGAAAGTAGTGGTAGAGCGTGGCTTTGGCGATGTCGGTGCGCTCGGCGACGTCCTCGAACCGCATGCCCTGATAGCCACTGCTGGACAGGATCTGCAGCGCGGTCGCGATCATCTCCGCCTTGCGGCGGTCACGCCGGCGTGCCGCGCGCCCGGCGGGGGCGGCGTCCTCGTCCACGGTCGAAGTCATCGCTCGATCATAGGCGGCGCTAGGGTCGGTTGTTCCGACCACAAAGATGGTTTACCGACTAGCCAGATCAAAACTCGACCCGTAGGTTGGGAAACGTGACGGAGACGAGCGCACCCGCGTCCAGCTACTTCCGGCGAGTCGGCGAACACCGATTCGTCCCCACCCGCCATGCGGGCGGCGCGTGGGCCGACGACGAACAGCACTTCAGCCCGGTCGGCGGCCTGATCGTGCACGAGATCCTGCGCGCCCGCGCCGATCGCCCGGGTCTGGTGCCGAGCCGCATCAGCTTCGACATCCTCGGCCGGATCGGGTTCGAGGAGTTCGAGATTCGCGTCGAGACCGTCCGGCCCGGCCGCACCATCGAGCTGGTGCAGGCCACAGTCACCATCGGCGGCCGCAGCGTGGTGAGCGCCCGGGCCTGGTTCCTGGGCGTCCAGGACACCGACAGCGTCGCCGGCGGTGAACCGGACCGGCTACCCGCGCCCGAGGAGCTGGAGTCCTGGGAGCTCGGTTCGCTCTGGTCGGGCGGCTACATTGCCTCCATCGACACCCGGCCGGTCGGTATCCCGCAGCCCGGCCGCACCACGGCCTGGATCACCACCTCCCTGGACCTGGTCGAGGGCGAGCAGTCCGAGGCCCTCGCCTCCTACATCGCACTGGTCGACACCGCCAACGGCATCGCGGTCCGGCAGGAGCCCACCAAGTGGATGTTCCCGAATGTGGACCTGACCATCCACCTCTACCGGCAGCCGGAGGGCGAGTGGACCGGCCTCGATACGACGGTCACCTTCGGCCACACCGGGCAAGGGCTGACCAGCACCGTTCTCCACGACGTCCGCGGCGCGGTCGGTTACGCCCAGCAGATCCTGACTGTGCGCCCGCAGCCCTGACCGATCGGGCCCTATAGTCGATGGGCATGACCTTCCACAGCGACAGCAGCACAGTGCCGTCGATCGTCCTGAACGACGGAAATGCGATTCCGGCGCTCGGTTTCGGAGTGTTCCAGGTCGCCGACGCGGAGGCGTTCGACACCGTCACCGCGGCACTCCAAACCGGTTACCGCAGTATCGATACCGCCGCGATCTACGGCAACGAGGTCGAGGTGGGCCGAGCCATCCGCGAGTACGGGCTGCCGCGCGAGCAGGTCTACCTCACCACCAAACTGTGGAACTCCGAACAGGGCTACGACACCACTCTGCGCGCCTTCGACGCCAGTATGGCGCGGCTCGGAATGGACTATCTGGACCTGTATCTCATTCACTGGCCGGTGGCGCAGGCCGGTCGGTTCGTCGATACCTTCCGGGCCTTCCAGACCCTGAAATCCGAGGGCCGGATCCGGTCGATCGGCGTCTCGAACTTCAACCGCGATCACCTCGAGCGCATCATCGACGAGACCGGCGAAACTCCGGCGGTGAACCAGATCGAACTGCACCCGCATCTGGCGCAGCCCGAGCTGCGGGCCTTCCACGCCGAGCACCGCATCACGACCGAGGCCTGGAGTCCGCTCGGCCGGGGCGCGGATCTGAAGGATCCGACCATCGTCGAGATCGCGGAGGAAACCGGCCGGACCCCGGCGCAGGTGATCATCCGCTGGCATCTGCAGCTCGGCAATGTAGTGATCCCGAAATCGGTGACCCCGTCCCGCATCCGGGAGAACTTCGACGTCTTCTCCTTCGAGCTGACGCCCGGCCAGCTGGCCCGCATCGACGGCGTCGACCGGGGCAATCGGATCGGCCCCGACCCGGCCACCCTCACCGCCGGCCTGGACGTCTGAGCCCGCCGGTTATCGAGCGGCCTTCTGCTGGTGGGCGATTCGATAGCGGCCGGGGGTGGTACCGACGAGGGCCGTGAAAGCGGTGATGAAGCCGCTGGGATTCGACCACCCGCACGCGTGCGCGACCTGTGTCGTGTCATGGCCGTCGGCGAGGAGGACGAGGGCGTGATAGGCCCGGACCTGGGTGCGCCACTCGTAGAAGGTCATGCCGAGTTCGTTGCGGAACAGCCGGCTCAGGGTGCGGGAGCCGGCTCCCACCGCCCGGCCGAGATCCGCCAATGAGCTGTTGTCCCCGGGGTTTTCGTAGAGCATCCGTGCAAGGGCCTGCAACCGATCATCGCGGGGCTCCGGCAGTTGCAGTGGCTGCTCGCGCGCTTCGCGCAGTTCGTCGACGAGGACACGATGCAGGCGGGCACGCGCGGCGCGGTCGTAATCGCGGGCGCCGGTGAGCGCGAGCACGACTTCGCGGGCCAGGTCGGAGGCCAGGAACACGGCGGGATGGTCCGGTATCAGCCCGGCGAGCGTGGGCGGCAGGAAGACGATTCGCATGTCGGTGTGGCCGTGCGCGCGGTGGTAGTGCGTGAATCCCGCCGGCGTCCAGGCGATTCGATTGGCCGGGACGATCGAGGTGCCGTGTTCGGTGTGCACCGACAGCACGCCGCGCGCCGCGTACACCAGGTGCCCACGCGAATGGGAATCGGCCGAGCTCGCCGCGCCCGACGACCAGAGGTGGGCTCCGCCGGACGGCCACAGCCGCGACTCGAGAGGTTGGCGGCTATCGGGCATAGCTTGGCATTCTATCGGTAGCCCGCCAGCCTGCCGGTCGTCAACAGTGGATGCATGAACACGATGACGCGAGTGAATACGACTATGCGAGCGGCGATCTGCGGCCGGGCCGGCGACCCCGAGGTGCTGGAAATCCGCGAGCTGCCGATCCCCGAGGTCCGGGAGGGCTGGAGCCTGGTGCAGGTGAAGGGCGCGGGCCTCAACCGGTCGGAACTGCGGACCCGCCAGGGGCATTCGCCCAGCGTGCGCTTCCCGCGGGTACTCGGCATCGAATGCGTCGGAATCATCGCCGCATCCACCGATCCCGCGCTCCCGGAGGGCACGACCGTCGCCGCGGTCATGGGCGAGATGGGCCGCGATTTCGACGGCGGCTACGCCGAGTACGCCCTCCTGCCGAACTCCCTCCTGATGCCGATCACCACCACCCTGCCGTGGGAGATCCTGGCGGCCCTCCCCGAGTCCTACCTGACCGCCCAGGGTTCGCTCGACGCGCTGGAAATCGAGCCGGATACCAAGGGCCGGTTGTTGATTCGCGGCGGCACCTCCTCGGTGGGCATGGCCGCCGCGTCGATCGCCGTCGGCCACGGCATCGAGACCGCGACAACGACGCGGCAGCCCAGCAGGATCGACGCCCTGCGTGCGACCGGCGTCAACCATGTCCTCGTCGACGACGGCGAATCACTGGCCGCGAGCGTGCACGCCATCTGGCCCGACGGCCCGGACTACGTTCTGGACCTGGTCGGCGCCCGCACCGCGGTGGACTCGCTCCACCTGGTCCGGCGCGGCGGCACGGTCTGCGTGTCGGGCTCGCTCAGCGGATGGCTCATCTCCGATTTCGAACCGATCGCGATGATCCCCTCCGGCACCAGACTCACCGCCTTCCACAGCAAGAACCGCGAAGGCGGCGTGGGAACGCCTGTGCTGCAACGGATCATCCACGACATCGAATCCGGCGCCTACCGTCCCACCATCGACCGCATCTTCCGGCTCGACGAGATCGCCGCCGCCCATCGATACATGGAAAACAACCAGGCCACCGGCAAAGTCGTGCTGCTGCCCTGAGCCGCCGCGCACCGATGTTCAGGCAGGCTGCCAGAGCTCGATCCGGTTCCCCTCCGGATCGGTCACCCAGCCGAATCGCCCGACCCCCGCCATATCCTGCGTTTCCTCGGCTCATCAACCGTTGGTGGCACGTCACACGATTCAGTCGCCGCTGGGGCAAGATGCCTGGCATGAAGGTGATCCTCTTCGGAGCGACCGGCATGATCGGGCACGGGGTTCTCAACGAGTGCCTGGGGGACGAGCGGGTCGAGCAGGTCCTCGCCGTCGGGCGCAGCTCGCTCGGTATCGAGAACCCCAAGCTGCGCGAGCTGGTCCAGCCCGACCCGACCGATCTCTCCGCGATCGCCGGCGAGCTGCCGGAGTTCGACGCCTGCTTCTTCTGCCTCGGTGTTTCCTCCGTCGGCATGAAAGAGCAGGACTATCGCCGGATCACCTACGACCTGACCCTGAAGGTCGGTCGCACGCTGGCGGCCGCGAACCCGAAGCTGACGTTCGTCTACGTCTCCGGCCAGGGCACCGACAGCAGCGAGAAGAGCCGCTCGATGTGGGCGCGAGTGAAGGGAAAGACCGAGAACGACCTGCTCGCACTTCCCTTCCAGGCGTACATGTTCCGCCCCGGATTCGTCCAGCCCATGGACGGCGTGGTCTCCAAGACCCCGCTGTACCGCGCCGCGTACGCGGTCACAGGCCCACTGATCCCGCTGCTGAAGCGGCTGGCCCCGAACGCATTCAACGACAATCGCGAAATCGGTCGCGCCATGATCGCCATCGCAGCCTCCGGAGCGGACAGCCACGTCCTCACGTCCCGGCAGATCTCCGCGCACGCCAGGCCGTAACGGAGAGCGTCAGCCCTGACCAGTTGCCTCGCGAGGCCACGACTTCGGCGGTCGACGACGCCCTCGATCTGACCGCCGCCATGTTACCGGCGGCGGTATGCCAGATCAGCCGTTGCACTCCGTGGTCACGACGTGCCATTCGTCGTGCGTGCCGGCCGCGCTGCCGACGGGCGGTAGGCCCGAGGGCCCGGTCGGCAGCGCCACACACGACCGGTCGTCAGCGGAAGCCGCCGTAGGGCACCGTGATGATCTCCAGTCCGTGGCCGTCGGGGTCGTTCCAATAGAGGCCGCGCCCACCGTCATTGGTGTTGATCTCGCCCTCGAGGGTGTGGTGGGGGTCGGCCCACCAGGTGAGGCCGCGGTCCTTGATGCGGGCGTGGATGGCGTCGAACTCTGGCTCGGAGACCAGGAAGGCGTAGTGCTGGGGGTGCGGGGTGCCGCCGCCGTCGGCGAAGTCGAGGGAGACGTCGTTGTCGAGGACGACCATGAGGAACGGTCCGGCGACGATGGGGGCGGGGAGGCCGAGGATGTCGGCGTAGAAGTGGGATGAGACCTGTTTGTCCGAGCAGCGGACGATGGTGTGGTTGAGGTGAACACTCACAGTGCTTCTCCTGATCGTGTTGTGCCGGGCGCCGCTACCGCCGCCTCCGCCGGGCGGGAGCCTTGCGCATCGTCGGCATGGTCAACCCGATGGCGGCCGCTCATCAATTCTGGCAGGTCCGGGTCCGCAGCCGTCCCGACGCCTCCGAATCCCTGGCCACCGCGCCGGCGGCCCGCGACGACATCGCCCGGGTCGCGGTGACCGCCGCCTGTCCACCTTGATCCGCACCCGAACCAAGAAGCGGCCGAGTACGGAACGCGGACCGTTCGACACGGGTAATCAGCGAGAGTGGATGCTTGTCCAGTCTCGCTGGGCAGTGCGGCGAACGGATGTTCGTCGTGCTGATCTCGGGCGTCAGTGGTTGCAGGGCAGAGGAGGACGTGCGTGGTCGGTCTGGATCTGGAAATCCAGCAGTGGCTTTCTCAGCATCGGACACCGGTGTTGACGACGGTGGCACGGTGGGTCATGGATGCCGGGATGAGCGGCGCGGTCGTGGTTGCGGTCGGAGCGGCAGGGCTGGTGGTTGTGGTCATGAAACGCTGGTGGTGGCAAGGGATTACGGTCGGCGTGTCGGTGGTGACGGCGCAGGCGGCGGCCAGGGCGCTGAAGCAGATGATCCAGCGGGGGCGTCCGTCGGGGGATCTGACGGTTGTTCAGGTTGGCGCGTTTTCGATGCCGTCGACCGTGGCGGCGATGACGGCGGCTGTCGCGGTCGCCTCGTATCTGGTGCTGCCCTGGCCGGCGGAACGGCGCGGCTGGATCGTGGGACTGCTCGCCGCGCCGCTGGTATCGATCGGCGTCGCAATGGTTTATCTGGGGGCGCACTGGGCGACCGATGTGGTGGCCGGATGGGGTGTGGGGGCCGGAGTCGCCGGAGTTGTCGTGACCCTGGCACGAGTCGCCGCATCGAATGTCCGCGTAGACGGCGGGCAGGACGCTTCGACTAGGACCTGAGCACGCACTGCTTGGCGGCATCCGACCTACTCGACTTGTACCTCGTGCCGGTCGGCGGGAGCTTCGTCACAGCGCGTACTCCTTCGCGAGCCCGAGCAGCAGCTCTCTGGTGTCCGTCTCCGACAACGCTACCGCCCGCATGGACGCGACCGCGCGCCGATATCGGTCGATCTCCGTGGCACGTTCGTGGTAGAGACTGCCGATCGCGCCCTCGACGAAAACGACTGCGGGCAAGGCTGTTCCGCTCGAACCGTGCGGGAATTCGAGCAGGGTGAAGGGCTGGATCGTGAGGCCGCGGTGCGGGCCGGCCGACCAGGGGATGGCGCGAAGGCTGATGTTCTCCGTTCGCCGATCTCGGCGAGCCAGCGCAGCTGGGCCGCCATTGCCGCCGGAGTGGTCCGAGCTCGCCGAAC
Organism: Nocardia sp. NPDC059229; assembly: GCF_042754165.1. NCBI lineage: Bacteria > Bacillati > Actinomycetota > Actinomycetes > Mycobacteriales > Nocardiaceae > Nocardia > Nocardia sp. NPDC059229. The sequence continues at coordinate 306,453 of NZ_JBHZAK010000006.1, read as the reverse complement.
AGGACAAAATGGCCAAAGCGCAAGGGAACTCGAAGGGCTTCTGGAAGGCCTACACCGATCAAGATCCGGTTCGTCGATCCGGATGATCGCGCGCCGGTGCCGTTCTGCGTCACTGCCCGGCCACAGCCGGAGCGCCTCGTCACGAACCTCTGCCGACGCCCCGTAGTTGGCGAGCAGGAGTTTGATCAGCGGCCCGGTGAGTTTGGTGGGACTCCCCTCCTCCATTCGCATGATGACCTGGCGGGACACCTCGAGGCCCGCCGCGGCGGCGAGGAGCGTCTGATGTGCGTCTTCACGTACTCCGCGCATGAAGTTCCCGAAATCCATGCGAGAGACCGTCAATTCAGTCATTTCCTAGCCTCGCTATCAGGGAAATGTCCGCCGCGGACACCGCCGAGACGGACTTTCATCGTATTTCGTGAAATGTTCGCGAGGGACTCACTCCGGCAACGCGTTTGGATGTCTACTTATCACAGAGCGTTCAGCAAATCAGATTCGACCGCAGGTTCATTCGCAATCCGAAGAAACAGTGGGAGTCGTAATGCCTTGGGATGCTTGGGTTTTGTCGCTGATGACCGTTTTGGGCGGAATATTGCTCGCCGCTTGCCTTGTCGAAGACATCAGGAACTCCGCCGCTCGGCGCGCACGGGCGGGGCGGCATCGCGCGGAGCGGCGATAGGTGAGGAACTGAGCCCAGCGATGACGCCGGACACGCCACAGCCGGAGGTAGTCATCCATACCTCCGGCCGGGCGGGTCAGGATTGCGAGCCGTTGGGCGAGCCGCCCGCGTGGGCGAACTCGGTCAACTGGCCGGCGAGAGCATCCGGGACGCGGGCGTGGACCCGGGTGCCGGACTCCTCGTGCTCGGAGCTGAGGATCTTGCCGTCGGCGTGGATGCGGGCGAGCAGGTCGCCGCGGGTGTACGGCAACAGGACGCTGACCTCGACATCCAGGCCGCCGAGGATCTGGCCCAGGAGGTCGCGGAGCTGGTCGAGGCCCTCGCCGGTGCGGGCGGAGACGAAGGCCGCGTCCGGCAGCCAGCCGCGCAGCTGGGTCAGCTCCAGCGGATCGAGCGCGTCGATCTTGTTGACCACCAGGAACTCCGGCGGCGCGGGCAGCTTGGACTCGCGCAGCACGTCGGTGATGACCTCGCGGACCGCCTTGATCTGCTGATCCGGCAGCGGGTCGGAGCCGTCGACCACGTGCAGCAGCAGGTCGGCGCCCGTCACCTCTTCCAGGGTGGACCGGAACGCCTCGACCAGCTGGGTGGGCAGGTGGCGGACGAAACCGACGGTGTCGGTGAACACCACTTCACGGCCGTCCTCCAGGGCGGCGCGGCGGGTGGTCGGATCCAGGGTGGCGAACAGAGCGTCCTGCACCAGGATTCCGGCATCGGTCAGCGCGTTCATCAGCGACGACTTGCCCGCGTTGGTGTAGCCGACAATGGCCACCTGCGGGATGCCGCTCTCCGAACGCTTGGCGCGCTTGGTGTCACGGGCGGTCTTCATCTCGCGAATCTCGCGGCGCAGCTTGGCCATTCGCTCACGAATGCGGCGCCGGTCGGTCTCGATCTTGGTCTCACCGGGACCACGCAGACCCACACCGCCATTGCTGCCGGCGCGACCACCGGCCTGCCGGGACATGGACTCACCCCAGCCGCGCAGCCGCGGCAGCATGTACTCCATCTGCGCGAGCGAGACCTGCGCCTTGCCTTCGCGCGAGGTGGCGTGCTGGGCGAAGATGTCCAGGATCAGCGCGGTGCGGTCGATGACCTTCACCTTCACGACCTTCTCCAGCGCGGTCAGCTGCGCGGGGGTCAGTTCACCGTCGCAGATGACGGTGTCGGCGCCGGACTCGAGAACGATGGCGCGTAGCTCCTCGGCCTTGCCGGAGCCGATATAGGTGGACTTGTCGGGGCGGTCACGACGCTGGATTATCGCGTCGAGCACCTCCGAACCCGCGGTCTCGGCCAGCGCGGCCAGCTCGGCCATGCTCGCCTCGGCCTGTGTGGCCGTGCCCTCGGTCCAGACGCCGACCAGCACCACCCGCTCCAGGCGCAGCTGCCGGTACTCGACCTCGGTGACGTCGGTGAGTTCGGTGGACAGACCCGCGACACGGCGCAGGGCACTGCGGTCCTCGAGCTGCAGTTCACCTACCGTCGGCGCGGCCGACCAGCCGTTGCGGCCGGTCTCGGGGGCGTCGTTGATCTCCTCGTCGAGGTCTTCGGCGGGAGTGAACTCATACGTTTCTGGCTTACTCATACACCTCCATGTTCCCACGTCCCAACGAACGACCGCATTCGGTTATTTCGCGGCGAAGCGTTCCCCGGCTCGGGAGATGACATCGTCGAGGACTTCGCGGGAGCGCAGGAGGTCGGCGATGGTGCGGTCGATGCGATCGCGTTCGGCAACCAACTCGTCGACGAGCTCGGGCGTGGCACGCTCGTTGGCGCCGCCGTCGGTGTCGCGCATGCAGGGCAGGATCTCGAAGATCTTCTTGCTGTTGAGGCCGGCGGCGAAGAGTTCCTGGATGTGGATCACACGGTCGACGGCGAGGTCCGGATAGTCGCGCTGGCCGCCGGGGGTGCGGGCGGCGACGAGCAGGCCCTGCTCCTCGTAGTAGCGCAGCGATCGTTCGCTCACGCCGGTGCGTCTGGCCAGCTCACCGATTCGCATGCGGCACTCCGGATTCCGAGGCTTGCACCTCACATCAATGTCAGGTTCTACCTTACGGGCATGACGAACACGGACCTCTTCAGCACCGGCCGGATCGGCCGCCTGGAACTCCCGAACCGGCTGGTCATGGCCCCTATGACCCGCAATCGCGCCGCCGCCGACGGGACCCCCACCGAGCTCATGGCGACCTACTACACGCAGCGCGCGGGAGCGGGACTGATCATCGCCGAGGCGGCCACCCCGAACCAGGTCGGACTGACCTACCCGAACATCCCTGCCCTCTACACCGATTCGCACCTCGCCGGCTGGCGGCGCGTCACCGACTCGGTGCGGGCCGCGGGCGGGCGGATGTTCCTGCAACTCCAGCACGGCGGGCGGGTCGGGCACCCGGACAACAGCGGACTGACCCCGGTAGCACCCTCGGCGATCCCACTGCCGGAGACCATCCACACACCGTCCGGCCAGCAGGAGGCGGTGACTCCGCACGAGCTCACCGACCACGAAATCCAGGACACCATCGCCGATTTCGCGACGGCCGCGCGCAAGGCGGTGGCCGCCGGATTCGAGGGCGTCGAGATCCACAGCGCCAACGGGTATCTGCTGCACCAGTTCCTGTCGGGCAATACCAATCGCCGCACCGACGCGTACGGCGGCTCGATCGAGAACCGGATCCGGTTCACCCTCGAAGTGGTGGACGCGGTGATCGCGGCCATCGGCGCGGAACGGGTCGGGGTGCGGATCGCACCCGGCGTCACCGTCAACGGCATCGCCGAAACCGATACCGGCGAGCTGTACCCGGCACTGGTCGCGGCGCTGGCGCAGCGCCATCCGGCCTACCTGCACGTGGTGTTCGCGAACCCGGAAAGCGCGCTCTTCCAGCAGATTCGCAGCCTGTGGCCGACCACGCTGATCGCCAATCCGAACCTCGGCTGGGGCATCCCGCTGCCCGCAGACGGCGGCGCCGCCGCGGCCCGCGCGCTGCTCGTCGCGGGCGCGGACCTGGTGTCACTGGGCCGGTCGTTCCTGGCCAACCCGGATCTGGTGGACCGCCTGCGGATCGGTGCGCCGCTGAACCCGGTGCGCGACGCACACCTGATGTATGTCGGCGGCGCAGCAGGCTACACCGACTACCCGGCACTCGAATCCCTCGCCGACACGGCGCTCGGCACCACGGCGGCGTGATCAGCGGGTCAGGCGTCCTGCCACCATTTGGCCGCAAGGCGGCCCGTCGCCACCAGCTCCGACGGGCCGCGCAGCCAGGCCGTCCCGTTCTCGATGCCGACGGTCACCACGCCGCCGGGAATGCGAACCTTCACATGCCCGGCATCGGAGGCCAGGTCGAAGCCGTCGCGGGCCAGGGCGGCGGCCGCCGCGGCCACGGTTCCCGTTCCGCAGGAGCGGGTTTCGCCGACGCCGCGCTCGTAGACGCGCATGTCGACGCCCCGCTCGCCGTCCGAGCCGACGGTGAGCGCGGTGAGGATCTCGACGTTCACGCCGTTCGGGAACAGGGTGTGGTCGAAGCCCGGTAGCTGCTCGAGGTTCAGTTCGGCGAGCGAAGCCGTGGTCAGCTCCGGGTCCACGCAGGCCAGGTGCGGATTGCCGACATCGATGCCGAGGCCGGTGAATTCGCGTCCGCTCACGGTCGCGGTCGAGACGCCGAGCGTCTTCACCCGGCCCATGGCCACGGTCACCTCGCCGTGCACGGGATCGGCGTGGTGCACTACCACCGGCCGCGCGCCCGCGCGCGAACCGACCACGAATTCCGCACTCTGCTCCATCCCGGTCGCGACCAGGTAATGCGCGAACACGCGCACCCCGTTGCCGCACATCTCGGCGATGGATCCGTCCGCATTGCGGTAGTCCATGAACCAGTCCCCGGCGCTGACGCCCTCGGGCAGCGCGGCCAGCACACCGGTCTCGATCAGCGCGCCCGCGCGCGCGACCCGCAGCACCCCGTCCGCGCCGAGCCCGCGCTGCCGGTCGCACAGCGCGGCGACCCGGGACGGCGTGAGCTCCAGCCACGCGTCCGGGTCGGGCAGCACCACGAAATCGTTCTGGGTGCCGTGGCCCTTGCTGAATTCGATGTCAGCGGCGCTGTTCTCGCTCGTCATAGTCCTCACCGTAGCGCCCGGCGCTGCCGGGATATTTCGTAGAGGGCCACCGCGGCCGCCGAGGGCGCACCGAGGGTGCCGTCGGCCGGGATGCAGATCAGCTCGTCGCACACCTGCCGCCAGGCGGGGGCGAGCGATTCGCTCTCGTCACCCAGGACCAGGACGGTGCCGCCGTCGAACTCGGCGTCGTCGAGGGCCAGGCCGCCGTGGTCGTCACTGCCGACGATACGGGTGGCGATGCCGCGGGCTCGCTGCCGGTCCCGGAACGCGCCCACCTGCGCCGGGCCCGAGGCGCGCAGCACGGGGACGGCGAACAGCGCGCCGTCGGAGGCGCGCACGCTCTGCGGGTCGTAGTGGTCGACGCCGGAACCGGTCACGATCACCCCGCCCACCCCGAACGCCGCCGCCGAACGGATGAGCGCCCCCAGCCGGATCGCCGACGCGGGCCGGTCGATGACCACCACGGTGGCCGGATCCTCCGGCGTGCCCGGCGCGAACTCCTCCAGCTCGGGCCGCTGGGTCACCGCCACCGCCACCAGTTCCGGCACCGGCTCAGTGGGTTCGGCCAGCCCGGCCATCACCTCCGGCACCAGCCCGACACTGGGCACGCCACTGGAATCGAGCACCTGCCGTGCCCACGGTGACGGCTCGGGTAGCCGGTACACGAGAGTCTCCAGCGGCCAACGGCATTCGAGGGCGCGGCTGATGGGCCGCATGCCCTGCACCAGGAATCGATTGTCCCGGATCCGGGCGGCACGGGTGGTCAGGTAGGCCTGCCACACCTGAACCGCCGCAGTGCGAGTGTTCGCGCGACGCGTCACTGGGGTTCCTGTTCGTCCCTCATCGGTGAGGAGTTGACGAGGGCCAGCGCGGTGTCCGCCAAGGCGGGATCCGCGCCGTCCACCCATCGCACCCGCTGGTCTCGACGGAACCACGAACGTTGTCGCCGGACATAGCGCCGGGTGCCGATGAAGGTGCGCTCCTGAGCTTCGTTCAGCTCGTATTCGTTGTCCAGGAAATCGAGGACTTGCGCGTAACCGATGGCGCGCCGGGCGGTTTGGCCGTGGCGCAGGCCCAGCGCGATGAGGCCCTCGACCTCCTCGACGAGACCGGACTCGAACATGATCGCGGTGCGCACCTCGATGCGGGCATCCAATTCGGCCGTGTCGCGATCGACGCCGATGATGACCGTCCCCCACCGTGGTTCACCGATCCGGGGCGCCGAGGCGGCGAACGGCTCACCGGTCAGCTCCACCACCTCCAGCGCGCGCACCATGCGGCGGCCGTCGGTGGGCAGGATGGTCTGCGCGGCCACGGGATCGGCCCGCTTCAATGCCTCGTGCACGGCGACGGTGCCGCGATCGGCCAGCACCGCCTCCCATTTGGCGCGGATCTCCGGGTCGGTGGCCGGAAAATCCCAATCGTCCAGCAGCGCTTGGACATACATCATGGAGCCGCCGACGATGACCGGGGTGCGCCCGCGCGCCATGATGGCCTCCACATCGGCGCGGGCCGCCGTCTGATACGAGGCGACGGTGGCGGTTTCGGTGATGTCGAGGACGTCGAGCTGGTGGTGCGGGATGCCGCGGCGTTCGGACACCGGCAGTTTGGCGGTGCCGATGTCCATGCCGCGGTAGAGCTGCATGGCGTCGATATTGACGATCTCGCCGTCGAGCCGCTGCGCCAGATCCAGGGCCAGATCGGATTTCCCGGTGGCGGTGGGGCCGACCACGGCGATGGGCCGGGTCATGTGACGGCTCCGCCGCGCGCACGCGGACGCCACACGCTGACGTGGTAGGCGACGCCGAACGGGGCTGCGGCGTAGAGGGTTTCGACGTCGGGGTCGGCGGGATCGGTGGCGAACAGCCCGGCCAGCACCTGGTAGGCGGGACGGCCCTGCACCTCGATCTCGGCGCACAGGCGCGTGTCCAGGGCGGCCAGGGCCTGCCGGTCCCCCGCGCTCAGCGCCCGGTCGATGGCCTCCTGCACGCCCGCGGCGCGCTCGTCCAGATAGCGGGGGGCCTTGAGCGACAGGGTTGCCGCGCCGTCGCCGACGATCAGCACGGCGATCGATTCCGGCTCGGTGTCCAGGTCGGCCCGCAGCTGCCGGCCGAAGGTCAGGCTCTCGTCGGCGGAGGCATCGGCCGAGATCAGACGGCATTCGGCGGTGGCCTCCGGCGCGACCTGCTCGCGCAGCCAGCCCGCGATCAGGGCCGGCAGCGGCAGCATCGGGTCCGCGACACGCTCGGCAACCACCCCAGACAAACCGACACGCAGGTCCACCCCGTATCCCCGGAATGTGCCCACCGCATCGGAACCGATCACGCGGCCGGAATCGCCGCCGCCGGAACCCTCCTCGGGCTCCGCCACGCCGACCACGATCCACCGCGACGCGCGGGCCGCCAACTCCCCCGCGGCCCGCAACACCGCAGCTCGCAGCTCCGCGACCGTTCCTTCGGCCGACGCACCGGCCGCGCCCCCGAGTTCGGGCACCAGCACGGGCGGCGAAGGGACCAGTGACGCAACACAGAACACGCCGACAACCGTAGCGCTAACGCACCTCACCAGCCCCACCCCCACCGATCGCCGCGCCGCCGAAGCGGGCTCAAAGACAGCATTTCCCATCTCAGCCTGGTTGAATGGGATGAGCTAGACCGATGAGCTAGGGCGTAACCAGGCAGCCGTGACGCGCGGCAGGGACGAGGAGCAATGACCGACAACAACGGAAACGAGAAGGCTACCCACCCGGAGTCGACCCCGACGCCCAAGCCCGGCGCGCCGATGCCCACCCCGAGCGAGGGCGCCAAGCCATCACCGGCGGCCGCCACCGCACCCCGTCCTGGGGGCCCGCGCCGCAAACCCGAATCCCCCAAACCCCATGCCGTCAAGCCCACGCCCGGCGCGGCGGCACACCATCCGCATCCGGTCGTCGTACCGAGCGTGAGCGACCCCAGCCAGTGGGGACGGGTCGACGACGACGGCACCGCCTGGGTGAAGACCGCCGACGGCGAACGTGTCATCGGCTCCTGGCAGGCCGGTGACGCCGCCGAGGGTCTGGCCCACTTCGGCCGCCGCTACGACGATCTGGCCACCGAGGTCGCCTTGCTCGAGGCCCGGCTCGCCGCCGGCACCGATGCCCGCAAGACCAAGACCGCCGCCACCGCGATTGCCGAAACGTTGCCGACGGCCGCGGTCATCGGCGATATCGATGGGTTGACGGCCCGGCTGCAGGCCATCATCGAACACTCCGACGAGGCGGCCGCGCACGCCAAGGAGGAGAAGGAACGCACCCGGCATGAGCAAACCGAGCGCAAAGAAGCCCTGGCCGCCGAGGCCGAGCAGATCGCCAATGACTCCACCCAGTGGAAGGTCGCCGGTGACCGGCTGCGGGAGATCCTGGACGAGTGGAAGACCATTCGCGGCGTGGACCGCAAGGTCGACGACGCGCTGTGGCGGCGCTTCTCCAAGGCCCGCGAGGCCTTCAATCGCCGCCGCGGCGCTCACTTCGCCGAACTCGACCGGGAGCGTGCCGCCGCCAAGGGCCGCAAGGAAGAGCTCTGTGTCCGCGCCGAGGAGCTGTCGGGTTCGACCGACTGGTCCGGCACCGCGGCCGTCTTCCGCGACCTGCTGACCGAGTGGAAGGCCGCCGGCCGCGCCCCGCGCGAGGCCGACGAGCAGCTGTGGCGTCGGTTCAAGGCCGCGCAGGACGTCTTCTTCGCCGCCCGCAATGCCGCCGCCAGCGAACGCGACCACGAGTTCGAGGAGAACGCGTCCGCCAAGGAAGCGCTGCTGCACGCCTACGAGCACATCAACCCCGATGCCGACCTGGACGCCGCCCGCAGCGCCCTGCGCGAGCTGCAGGAGAAGTGGGACGCCATCGGCAAGGTCCCGCGCGAGCGCATGCACGATCTGGAATCGCGCCTGCGCGCCATCGAGAAGAAGGTCCGCGAGGCCGTCGACGCCCAGTGGCGCCGCACCGACCCCGAGGCCATGGCCCGCGCCGCCCAATTCCGCGAACGCGTCGCCCAATTCGAGGAGCAGGCCGCCAAGGCCCAGGCCGCCGGCAAGACCCGCGACGCGGAGAAGGCCCTGGAGCAGGCCAAGCAGTGGCGCGAGTGGGCCGAGGCCGCCGAGGGCGCGGTCAGCCAGCGCTGAGCCGACCGCCTGGGTTCCCTTGTGGCCCAGGCGATCAGCACCCCAGGTGTGCGGTCGCGATCAGGCTCGGTGCATGGCACCGAGTAGCGAAGAGCTGATCGCGCACCCGGTGATCACCGGCATGGCAGGTCGGGTCGACTTCCTGAACACCCTCCGGCGAGCCGATGCCGGATCTGGTTGTGGCCCACCATGGTTGGTGCGCCGGCACGGGCATCCTCGGCCAGGGCTTCAGTTGAGGTGGGCCGGGGCGGGTTCGGTGATGATCTCGTGGCGGGTGGGGCGGTGCGAGCGGCGGTATTCGCTCGGGGGGAGGCCTACTTCGCGGTTGAAGTGGGTGCGGAGGTTGGCGGCGGTGCCGAGGCCGCAGCGAGCGGCGACGACGTCGACGGGGAGGTCGGTGAGTTCGAGGAGTTCGCGGGCTCGGATCAGGCGTTGGGTGAGCAGCCACTGGAGCGGGGTGCCGCCGAGTTCGGCGTGGAAACGGCGGGCCAGGGTGCGCTCGCTGAGGTTGGCGTGGCCGGCGAGGTCCGCGACGGTCAAGGGGTGTTCGAGGTTGGTGAGGGCCCATTCGAGGGTGGTGGCGAGGCCGGAGTCGGTGGGCTGGGCGGGGACCGGGGACCGCAGGTATTGGGCCTGGCCGCCGGCGCGGTGCGGGGACACGACCAGATAGCGGGCGGCGGCATTGGCGGCCCGGGAGCCGAGGTCCTTGCGGATCAGGTGGATGCACAGGTCCATGCCGGCCATGGTGCCGGCGCTGGTGAGGATGCGGCCGTCGTCGATGTAGAGGACGCCGGGGTCTATGTCGAGGTGGGGGTGGCGCTCGCGCAGGGCGGCGATGTGCCGCCAGTGGGTGGTCATGCGGCGGCCGTCGAGCAGTCCCGCGGCAGCCAGCACGAAGGCGCCGGTGCACAGGGAGGCGATGCGGGCGCCGCGCTGGTAGGCGGCCCGGACCGCCTCGACCAGGTCGGCGGGCGGGTCCTCGCGAACGTTCGGGGTGGACGGGACGATCACGGTGTCGGCGCGGATCAGGTCGTCGTAGTCGTGATCGGTCAAGGCCACGAAGGGATCTCGCAGCGTGGCGTGCTGGGTGTCGCGCGGGCCGCAGAGCTGGAATTCGTACCAGGCGGCGGGATCGACGCCGAGGGGCGGCTCGTAGAAGACCTGGTACGGGATGGCCACCTCGAAAATCGGCATGCCGGGCGCGACGGCGACGGCCAGGGTTCCGGGACCGGTCGATTCCATGACTCGAATCTAGCGCCGCAGCGTGTCAGAAATCTAGCGCAGTGTGGCATTCCTGCCACTCGTGGATCGTGCCGCCGCTTCGCATAGTCGAAGACATGACCACGACGACCGACGCCACAACCGCACTCCCCCAACCGGATACGGCTCTCGACCCGCGCCGATGGCGGGTGCTGGCGATTGCCGCGATCGCCCAGTACCTGGCCATCCTGGATCTGTTCGCGGTCATCGTCGCCTTCCCGGCGCTGCAGCAGTCCTTCGGCCACGCTTCGACCGGCGCGGTGTCGTGGACGTTGAACGCGTACACCATCGTCATGGCCGCCCTGCTGGTTCCGGCCGGCCGGTTCGCCGACGACACCGGCCGCAAGCGCGGATTCCTGCTCGGCATAGCGCTTTTCGGGCTGGCGTCCATCGCCTGCGGCCTCGCCCCGAACCTGGCCGTCCTGATCGTGGCCCGCGTGCTGCAGGCCGCGGCCGCGGCCCTGCTCATCCCGACCGGGCTCGGCCTGGTGCTGCCGGTGTTCCCGAAGCGCGAGCACGCCACGGTCATGGGCATCTGGACCGCGATCGCCGCGGCGGGCGGCGCGAGCGGCCCGGTCATCGGCGGGCTGCTGCTGCAGGCCGGCTGGCGCTGGATCTTCCTGCTGAACGTACCGTTCACGGTCGTGGCCTTCGCCTTCGGGCTGCGCGTGCTGCCCGATATCCAGCAGCGCGCCAACCGGCGGCTGGATCTGCTGGGCGCGGCCCTGATCCTCGGGGCCACGGCCGCCTTCACCACGGTGTTCGTGCAGGCCACCGACTGGGGCTACACCGCCCCGGGCACCCTGGGCTGTCTGGTCGCCGCCCTCGCCCTGACGGCCCTGTTCGTCCGCCACGTCCGCCGCCACCCGGACCCGGTGGTGAGCCCGATCGTGTTGCGGCACCGCCTGTTCCGCACCGCCACCCTCGGCGTCTTCTGCTACTACCTGGCCTTCGCCGCCATGATCCTGGAGGCCACACTGTTCATGACCGAGGAGTGGCGGTATTCGACCCTGCGCGCCAGCCTGGGCGTGGCGGCCATGCCGATCAGCTGCCTGCTGCTGTCACCGCTGTCCGGCCGCTTCGTCGCGCTGGTCGGGGCGCGCGCCTCGGCGGCGCTGGGCGGGGCGGCCATCGCACTGGGCTGCGCCTGGTGGGTGCTGGCCAGCGGCTTCTCGAATTCCTATGCGGTGGTGATGGTTCCGGGCGCGATCCTGGCCGGGGCCAGCACCGCGCTGCTGCAACCGCCGCTGTTCGGCGCCTCGACCCTGCTGCCCGCCGACCAGATCTCGCTCGGCTCGGGCACCCTGATGATGGCCCGCCAGACCAGTTCCGCCCTCGGCGTCGCCATCCTGACCGCCATCCTCGGCGACGCCGCCCACCGCACCATGACCGAGTTCCGCGCAGGCTGGCTCTACATGGTGGCAGCGGGCCTGGCCGCCATGGTCGCCGGCCTCGCCTACCGCCCCGACCGCGCCGCCGCCTGACCTCACCAGCGGTACGAAAAAGGCCCGGTGGCAACCGCATTCGGTTGCCGCCGGGCCTGGGTCGATTGCTCAGTCCTCGCCGAAGAGGCGGCGGCGCTGCTGTTCCTCGGCCTTGGCCTCGGCCAGGCGGCGCTGTTCCTCGGCGGCCAGCTGCACGGAGGTGCGCGCCCACACCACCCGGACCCAGTGGAAGGTCAGCACGACGATGGCGATGGTGGCCACGATCAGGCCGATGCCCGGGCCCGCACCGTGGTAGTTGCCGAGGCCCGGGGTCTGTCGGTGCCAGATGGACAGCACGCCGAACACGCTGCCGATAGCCGACCCCGCGACCGCGATCCAGGCCAGCAGCCAGCGGCGGGTGATGAGCGCCAGCACCGAGAACCCGATGCCGAACACCACGACGAACCAGACGAAGACCCGCGAGGGCAGGCCGATGTGGTCGGCCTGGGCGACCGTGTCGTACAGCAGCACGTCGAAGCCACGGGTCTTGCCCGCGTGCGGCAGCACCAGCGAGGCGAGCAGCACGAACACCGAACCGGCCACGACCATGGCGCGCACGCCCGGGTCGATCTCGCCGGCGATCTTGCGTTCGACGGCCTCGAGGTCCGCGCGGAACTGCTCGAAGTCCTGACTGTTCTCGGCGGCCTGCATGCTCTCCTCGTTCGCCTCGGGCGTCCGTTCCGACGCCGGTTCCGATTGTGCTGCTTGGTCTTCCGGATGCTCCGGCCGGTCACGAGGCTCGTCCGGGCCGGTGGGCTGCTGCTCGGTCATACCACTCGAGATCCTTGCTGACGGCTAGCGCTCCCGCGCCGGGGATGTGGTCAGGCGGTGTGCGAGGAGTACCCGTGACAGGTCGATGCCTCGCACGTACCCCAGCGATCCTGCCCTATGACGCTGTGTAGTTGACAGCGACCCCACCATTCGCCGCCCGAGGTGGCGCCGACCGGCTCGGTAGCCGCGGGCCGGACTACTCGCCGCAGGCCGGCCCGCAGCCCGCGGCCGCGGTCTCCACCACGACCGGCGCGCCGATGCTCGGCAGACCCAGGCCGACGCCGATCGGCGCGGTCTTGGGGGTGACGCCACGCTCGTGCGCGTCCCCGGCACGGGTGCGGCGGTGGGTGAGCACCTCACCGTCTGCGATCAGGTAGTGCGGTGCCGCACCGGTGACATCGACGGTGATCACATCGCCGGGCCGAATCTCGTTGCCGGGAGCCGGATCCACCGGCGGACGGAAGTGCACGAGCCGGCCGTCGCGGGCGCGACCGGACATGCGCGCGGTCTTGTCGTTCTTCTTGCCCGCGCCCTCGGCGACCAGCAGCTCGACGGTCGAGCCGATCAGGGCCTGATTGCCCTCCAGCGAAATCTGCTCCTGCAGCGCGATGAGCCGGTCGTAGCGTTCCTGCACGACCTCCTTCGCCAGCTGATCGGGCATGGTCGCCGCGGGCGTGCCGGGCCGGATGGAGTACTGGAAGGTGAAGGCGCTGGTGAAACGCGCCTGCCGCACCACATCCAGGGTGGCCTGGAAGTCCTCCTCGGTCTCGCCCGGGAAGCCGACGATGATGTCGGTGGTGATGGCGGCGTGCGGCATGGCCGCGCGCACCTTCTCGATGATGCCGAGGAACTTGGCGCTGCGGTACGAGCGGCGCATGGCCTTGAGCACGCGGTCCGAACCGGACTGCAGCGGCATGTGCAGCTGCGGGCAGACATTCGGCGTCTCGGCCATGGCCTCGATGACGTCGTCGGTGAACTCGGCCGGGTGCGGGGAGGTGAAGCGCACCCGCTCGAGACCCTCGATATTTCCGGTGGCGCGCAGCAGCTTCGCGAAGGCGCCGCGGTCGCGCGGCTCCTCCGGATCGGCGAAGGAGACGCCGTAGGAGTTGACGTTCTGACCCAGCAGCGTCACCTCGAGCACGCCCTGCTCGACCAGTGCCTGCACCTCGGCGAGCACGTCGCCTGGACGCCGGTCGACCTCCTTGCCGCGCAGCGCCGGAACGATGCAGAACGTGCAGGTGTTGTTGCAGCCCACCGAGATCGACACCCAGCCCGCGTACGCGGACTCGCGCTTGGCGGGCAGCGTCGACGGGAACGCCTCCAGCGATTCGATGATCTCGACCTGGGCCTGCTCGTTGTGGCGGGCCCGCTCCAGCAGCACCGGTAGCGAGCCGATGTTGTGGGTGCCGAACACCACATCCACCCAGGGCGCCTTCTTGACCACGGTGTCGCGGTCCTTCTGCGCCAGGCAGCCGCCGACGGCGATCTGCATGCCCGGGCGGTCGGCCTTGATGGGCGCGAGGTGTCCGAGGGTGCCGTACAGCTTGTTGTCGGCGTTCTCGCGCACCGCGCAGGTATTGAAGACGACCAGGTCAGCGGTATCGCCGGCCACGGCCTTGACGTAACCGGCGTCCTCGAGCAGACCCGAGAGCCGCTCGGAGTCGTGCACGTTCATCTGGCAGCCGTAAGTGCGTACCTCGTAGGTCCGGGCCGGGGAATTCACCCAACCAGGGTAATAGGTGCCCGGCGCAGGCCGTGAACCCCGTCCGCTCCGGGTGACCCGGGCCCTCGTGGCGGACCTGTGATGGCCCGGGTAGGTCCGGCGGATGGTCATGGAATTGTCAGCGAATCATCGTCCGACCGGGCGATGGTGGTCTCAGCAGCATCAATCGCTGGTTACGCGGCGGTGTCGAGTCCTGGCACAGTTCGAGCCGCCCTGGCAAAGACGAGCATTTCGGGCACGACATGATTAGGGTCACTGGTCATGACCGACGTGGCCGATTCCATCAGCACCCCCGCGCCGATGATCTCGATGCGGAATGTGGACAAGCACTTCGGCTCGCTGCACGTGTTGCGTGACATCAATCTCGAAGTGCCCAAAGGGCAGGTCGTGATCGTGGTGGGGCCCTCCGGCTCCGGCAAGTCGACCCTGTGCCGAACCATCAACCGGCTCGAGACCATCGACTCCGGTGAGATCGCCGTCGACGGCGTGAAACTGCCCGACGAGGGCAAGGCCCTCGCGAAGCTGCGCGCCGATGTGGGGATGGTGTTCCAGCAGTTCAACCTGTTCGCGCACAAGACAATTCTCGAGAACGTGATGCTGGCGCCGGTGAAGGTGCGGCGCGTCGACAAGGCTCAGGCGCGCGCCCGGGCACTGGAACTACTCGACCGGGTGGGCATCGCCAATCAGGCCGACAAGTATCCGGCGCAGCTGTCGGGCGGTCAGCAGCAGCGCGTGGCCATCGCGCGGGCGCTGGCCATGAACCCCAAGGTGATGCTGTTCGACGAGCCGACCTCCGCGCTCGACCCGGAGATGGTGTCCGAGGTGCTCGAGGTCATGGTCGGGCTGGCCAAGGACGGCATGACCATGCTCGTCGTCACTCACGAGATGGGCTTCGCGCGGCGCGCGGGCAATCGGGTGCTGTTCATGGCCGACGGCCAGATCGTCGAGGACACCGAGCCCGAATCCTTCTTCACCGCACCGAAATCGGATCGCGCCAGGGACTTCCTGGGCAAGATCCTCTCCCACTGACTCCACTCCACTAGGGAACACCCCGCACTCCACGAGAGAACAGGACGTTCGATGAGGATCAACCACGCAATCCGGATCGCCGCCGGAGTGGCTGCCCTGGCACTCGCCGTCACCGCATGCGGCGGCGGCAGCAACAAGACCGCCAGCCAGCACGCGGCCGACGGCAAACTCACCATCGGCATCAAGTTCGACCAGCCGGGCCTGGGACTGCTCAACAAGGACGGCAGCTACAGCGGTTTCGACGTCGACGTCGCCAAGTACGTGGCCGACAAGATGGGCGTGAAGCCGGAGAACATCACCTTCAAGGAATCGCCGTCGGCGCAGCGCGAGACGCTGATCCAGAACGGGCAGGTCGACTTCATCGTCGCCACCTACTCCATCACCGACGCCCGCAAGCAGAAGGTCGACTTCGCGGGCCCGTACTTCGTGACCGGGCAGTCGCTGCTGGTGCGGTCGGACAACACCGACGTCACCGGGCCGGAATCGCTGACCGGCAACAAGAAGCTGTGCTCGGTCAAGGGCTCCACCCCGGCGCAGAACGTGAAGGACAAGTACGCCAAGGAAGTTCAGCTGCAGGAGTACGACACCTACTCGCTGTGCGTCGAGGCGCTGAAGTCGGGCGCGGTGGACGCGGTCACCACCGATGACATCATCCTGCGCGGTTACGCGGCGCAGTCGCCGGGCGCGCTGAAGGTGGTCGGCAAGACCTTCTCCGTCGAGAACTACGGCATCGGCGTGAAGAAGGGCGACACCGAATCGCGCGGCAAGATCAACGACGCCATCGACGCCATGATCACCTCCGGCGCGTGGAAGGCGGCGCTGGAGAAGGAATTCGGCAGCACCGGCTTCCAGATCCCGGAACCGCCCAAGGTCGACCGGTACTGATTCGCGGGCGCGCCAGGTGATTTCACGTCTCGCGAAATCACCCGGCGTGCTTCGTCTTCCGATCGGAGGAATGGGGCAGTCGTGTTCGACTTGATCTCCAACTATCACACCAAACTGCTCGATGCGTTCTGGGTGACGATCAAACTGACGCTGTATTCGGCGTTCTTCGCACTGATTCTCGGCACCATCGTGGCGGCCATGCGGGTGTCGCCGATTCCGATCGCACGCTGGATCGGCGCGCTGTACGTCAACATCATTCGCAATACGCCGCTCACGCTGATCATCGTGTTCTGCTCGCTGGGCCTGTACCAGACCCTCGGGTGGCGGCTGGCATCCGAGGGGCCGAACAGCATCGCGGAGAACAGTTTTCGCTTCGCCATTGTCGGATTGAGCGTCTACACAGCGGCTTTCGTGTGCGAGTCGCTGCGGGCGGGCATCAATACGGTGCCGTTCGGGCAGTCGGAGGCGGGGCGTTCGCTGGGACTCACCTTCGGGCAGAACCTGCGGCTCGTGGTGCTGCCGCAGGCGTTCCGGGCGGTCATCGCACCGCTGGGCAGTGTGTTCATCGCCCTGACCAAGAACTCGACCATCGCCTCGGCCATCGGCGTCGGTGAGGCCGCGCTGCTCATGTCGGAGATGAACGAGAACGAGGCGGCGCCGCTGAGTGTCGGCGCCATCTTCGCGCTCGGGTTCGTGATCCTGACATTGCCGACCGGTCTGTTCTTCGGTTGGCTGGCCAAGCGATTCGAGGTGGCGCGATGACCGCGTCCGTGTTGTATGACGCGCCGGGACCCCGCGCGCGCCTGCGCTACCGCGTCTACTCGGTCGTCGCCATCGCGGCCGCGGTGGCGGCGGTCTGGTTCGTCTATCACGGCCTGGCCGACAAGGGGCAGTTCACCGCCGACAAGTGGAAGCCCTTCACCGAGGGCGATACCTGGCGCACCTACCTCCTGCCGGGTCTGCGCGGCACACTCGAGGCGGCGGCGCTGTCGATCGTGCTGGCGCTGATCCTCGGAATGGTGTTCGGCATTCTGCGAATGTCGGACCATCGCGCGGTGCGCTGGTTCGCCGGTGTGGTGGTGGAGATCTCTCGGGCCATTCCCGTGCTGATCCTGATGCTGTTCCTGTTCACCCTGTTCGCCCAGCAGAATGTCTTCCCCTCCGACCAGCTGGCGCTCGCGGCCGCGGTGGCGGCGCTGACCATCTACAACGGATCGGTCATCGCCGAGATCGTGCGCTCGGGCATCCGGGCGCTGCCCCGGGGACAGACCGAGGCCGCCGTCGCCCTGGGCATGCGCAAAACCCAGGTGATGGTGACGATTCTGCTGCCGCAGGCCGTCACCGCCATGCTGCCGGCGCTCATCTCGCAGATGGTGGTGGCGCTGAAGGACTCCGCGCTGGCCTACCAGATCACCTATCTGGAAATCGTGCGCAGAGGCACGCAGCTCGGTGCGGCGGAAAAGAATCCGATCCCGTCGCTGATCGTGGTGGCCATCATCATGATCGTCATCAACTACGCACTGACCGTGATCGCCACCCGGGTCGAGAAGTGGCTGCGCACCCGCAAGCGCGGCTCCCGGGCCGTGCTCGCGGCGGGCGCCGTCACCCCTCCCCCGGGCATGGATGTCGTCATGCCCGACCAGAGCGCGTACGGCGCTATCGCGGACGCAGCGCAGCCGCCGTCGAACTGACCGCTCGGTTCCCGGTTCGGAGGGGATGACTCCCGAACCGGGACCGGGCATTCCGGGAATGCATCCCGACCGGCGGACAAGAGGTCCTTCCGGCTCGCATACTGAATTTCATGAACGAAGACGACAGCGCTCGAAGAGAATTCGTCTTCGGGCTGTTCCTGACCACCATCGTCACCCCCCTCCTCGCCGGCCTCACCGCCTTCGCCGCCGTCATCGGCGCGCTCGCCATCCACGAGGCCGCCGGCCGCCTCCTGGCCTCCCGCCGCGACAAACCACCCCGCCCATCCGCACCCCACATGGCCACCCCCCGCACCCTCCGCCACACCAACCACCGCCACACCCGCCGCGCCCTCTCCACCCGCCGCCCGGGCGGCGTCCTGCACTGAACTCGGTACATACCGCATCCCCAACTGTGACGCGATCCCGAAGTCAGTTGTTTTCGCCCTCGGGTACCCCTCATATCTGTAGTCGTGCCGCATTACCCGATCCTCTTTCTCGACATCGACGGACCGCTACTGCCGTTCGGCGGACCGCCCGGGAATGACGCACCGACCGGGCAGGACGGGACCAACCCGCTGGTGACACGACTCGATCCGGCACTCGGGCCGCTGCTGTCCGCACTCCCCTGCGAATTGGTGTGGGCGACGACGTGGACGCACGAGGCCAACCGGGTCGTCGGTCCGCTGCTGGGATTGCCCGACCTGGCGGTGGTGGAATGGCCGGAACGGGCGGATGAGCAGGTCGACGAGTGGTTCGGACTGCACTGGAAAACGCGGACGGTGGTCGAGTGGGCGGCGGGACGGCCTTTCATCTGGGTCGACGACGAGATTCGGAACCACGACCGGGAGTGGGTGTCGGCGCAGCACGGCAGATCGGCTCTCCTGTACCGCGTGGACCCTCGGACAGGGCTGCGGCGCAAGGACTTCGCGGTATTCACCGAGTGGGTCAATGGTGTTTTCAGGTCACAGTGACCACACATGTGAGGACGTGACTACGGGGCTGTCAATCCGGCTCGGAAGTCGCTCGTGCGGGCGATTGAACCGGTTCAGGGTCCGGCGCGTATTCCTCGGTGGGACGGAAGACAGGTTGTTTCATCAACTAGCTTCATCACACGAAGTGGGACGTCATGACCACCAACGTCACCGATAGCAACGTCAAGGATCCGGGCAAGAATATCGATTCCATTGCGGTCGATGTGGGGCTGCTGGTGTTACGGGTGTTCTTCGGTGGGTTGCTGTTCGTGCACGGCAGCCAGAAACTGTTCGGGTGGTTCAATGGCGAGGGCTGGCACCAGACCACCGCGGGGTTCGAGAAGCTCGGGTATCACCCTGGCAAGGTGTTCGGCACGCTGGCGGGGCTGTGTGAATTCACCGGCGGCGCGCTGCTGTTCCTCGGGCTGTTCACGCCGCTCGCGGCGGCGATCGCCATCGGCACCATGATCAACGCGATGAATGTGACCTGGCATCACGGGCTGATGGGCTACGAGAGTGCCCTGCTGTTCGCCGTGGCCGCGCTGACACTGGCGATCGCCGGGCCGGGCCGATTCTCCCTCGACCACAACCGGCCATGGGCACGCCGCGGCGTCATATGGGGCGTCGCCGCCCTCGCCCTCGCCGTGGTGGCCGCGGTGATCACCTTGGTCATCAAGTGGTCGGGATAGGCGCCGAGTTCTCGGATCGAGCCGAGAGCGCGGTCAGGCATCGAATCCGTTGGCTGCCAGTTCGGATTTCACCACCGAGTAGGCGGTGGATTGGCTGAAACCGCGGCGGGCCAGGAGACCGACCAGACGGCGGATGGCCTTGTCGCGGTCCAGGCCTCGGGGCAGGGTGCGAAGTTTGGCGCGCACCAGTTCGGCGGCACGATCCTGTTCGTTCTCTGGCGAGCCGGTCTCTGACGCCGACTCTTCGGAGTCGCTTTCGCCGAGGGCGCGACCGCCCAGCACGGCCCTGTCGCGCGGCCCGGCATTTGCGCGACGCATCGGCGATGAGGCCATGCGGTCGGAGTTCTCGTCCTGGCTGTCGGAATTCTGCTCACGATGAGCGTCGGTCCGCTCGCTCATGTGGAGTACACCCGACGCTGCGAGCTCCGCGGCCACCACCTGATACGCGGTGCCGGGACTGTAGCCGCGACGTGCCAATAGGCCGACCAGTCGGCGGGTGGCCGTGTCGCGGTCGAGTCCGGGCGACAGGGTGCGGAGCTTGGTGCGGACCAGTTCGGCCGCGGAATCGGTGTCGTCAACGGCGAATTCGCGGCGGGATGCGGTGGGCTTCGTACGCGTTGCAGGGGCGGACGGAGCGGGCGCGGACGGGGTCCGGGCATCGGGCGGCTGTTCCTGGGGGTGCCGCGTCGCGAGCGCGGCGAGTTCGCCCGTCACCACCTCGTAGGCGGTGCCCGGGGTGTAGCCGCGGCGCGCGAGCATGGCGACCAGGCGACTGATCGCCTTGTCGCGGTCCAGATCCGGGGACAGCGTGGTCAGCTTCCGGCGCACCAGCTCCCCGGCGCGGACATTCTCGTCCTCGGCGGTCACCGACTCGAGCGCCGGTTCGGCGTCCTCCGGCGCGATGCCCTTGCGCCGCAATTCCTCGGCGAGAACCTTCTTACCCTTACCGGAGTAGGTGTGCCGCGACCGTACCCACTGCTGCGCGAAGGCCGCATCGTCGATCAGCCCGACCTCGGTCAGCCGATCCAGCACCCGCTTCGCCACGGCAGCAGTGAAACCCCGATCCGCCAACCGATCCGCCAACTCGGCCCGGCTCCGAGCCCGATCGGTCAGCAACCGCAGGCAAACATCCTTCGCCTGCGCCTCGGTCCCCCCGCCCCCGGCACCGACCGATCGCCCCGGCTCCCCTCCGGATTCCGAACGCCCACGACCATGTCCACGCCGCCGCCCACCCCGACCGAACTCCTCCCCCCGATCAGCCGAGACTTCCGAACCGACATCGGCCGAACTACCACGACTGCCGTCGTCCCCACCCCTCGACTCGCCTCCACGCCCCGGCTCGTCCCCGCCGGTCGGCTCATCCCCGCCACGTCGCCGTCTGTCCCGACGACCTCGTCGATCCGATTGCGCGCCACTTCGTTCCGAGAAATCCGCTCCACGACCCGCGCCGCCTCCCCCATTCCCCCGCGCCGAGAACTCATCCGACTCACCCGACTCGTCGTAGGAGTCCGCAGACACCCGCTCGACCGAGGTTGAGCCGGATCCGCGAGTGTTTCGACGACCGCGCTTCTCCGCACTCGCCCCACTCACCGCCGCTTTCGCAGCCACGACCGCATTCGCCTCGGCCAACGCTGCCCGCGCCGCCGCCAACCTGTCCCTCGGAGCACCGCTGACCGAGTTCTGGGCCGTACCACCGGCAACCCCATCCACAGTCGCAGGCGCGCAGTCACCGAGCCGGCGCTGGCCGGAGTTCGGCCCGGCGTCGAGGTCGTTCGGTCGAGCCTCGTGATGTGCCGCCCGACCGAGATGTGCGGAATCAGCGGCGTTCGCCTCGGCCGATTCGGCCCCGGTGGTGTCCCGGCTGGTCGGGGGTGCGATCGGCCCGGTTGCCGCATGATCCGAAACAGTTGCGGCCGAAGAGAACCCACTGCTCGGGCCTTTGAGCGCTAGGTCACCCTGGGCAACAGACTCCCGCTGCTGCCACGGCGCGATCGCGCTCTCAGCTGCTTCGGCCGTCTGCGATCGACCGGCATCCTCGGACTCGGCAACCGTCGCGATCAGTTCTGCGGTTGGGCGGTTCAACACACCGGAGAGCTCCGGTCGGTGCGATGGGGGCGGTTCGGCGGGGGTGGTCGCATCGTCTGTGGTGCGCCAGGTGGAGTGATTGGTGTCCGGCGAATTGTCTTCGGGGACAGGGTGATAGGACGCGGCGGGGGTGGATGGGCCGTAGTTCCAGGTGCCGACGCCGGTGGTGTAGGGGTCGGCGGAGCCGAAGAGGTCGTGGCCGGGCTCGGGGGTTCGGGGCCTGGGAGCGGTGGGGCGGCGGCCGGCACTGCGGGCGGCGGAAGACTCCAGTTGGCGACGGAGGCGTTCCACCGCGTCCAGGCGAGCCGGCCCCGGCGAATCAGGCCGGGGCCCTTCGGGTTCCCGAGGGGTCATGGATCAGAAGTCGGCGGGGGCCTCTTCGGCGGTGACGTCCGCGCCGATGCCGAGCTTCTCCTTGATCTTCTTCTCGATCTCGTCGCGGACATCGGTGTTCTCGAGGAGGAACTTGCGGGCGTTCTCCTTGCCCTGGCCGAGCTGGTCGCCCTCGTAGGTGTACCAGGAGCCGGACTTGCGGATGAAGCCCTGATCGACACCCATGTCGATGATCGAGCCCTCCTTGGAGATGCCGATGCCGTAAAGAATGTCGAACTCGGCCTGCTTGAACGGCGGGCTCACCTTGTTCTTGACGACCTTCACGCGGGTGCGGTTACCGACCGCGTCCGAACCGTCCTTGAGGGTCTCGATACGGCGGACATCCAGACGGACCGAGGCGTAGAACTTCAGCGCCTTACCACCGGTGGTGGTCTCGGGGGAGCCGAACATGACGCCGATCTTCTCGCGCAGCTGGTTGATGAAGATGGCGGTGGTGCCGGAGTTGTTCAGCGCGCTGGTCATCTTGCGCAGCGCCTGGCTCATCAGGCGGGCCTGCAGACCGACGTGGCTGTCACCCATCTCGCCCTCGATCTCGGCGCGCGGCACCAGGGCGGCGACGGAGTCGATGACGATGATGTCGATGGCGCCGGAACGCACCAGCATGTCGGCGATTTCGAGGGCCTGCTCACCGGTGTCCGGCTGGGAGACCAGCAGCGCGTCGGTGTCGACACCCAGCTTGCGGGCGTAGTCGGGATCCAGCGCGTGCTCGGCGTCGATGAAGGCGGCGACACCGCCGGCGGCCTGCGCGTTGGCGACCGCGTGCAGGGCGACGGTGGTCTTACCCGAGGATTCCGGACCGTAGATCTCGACGATGCGGCCGCGCGGCAGGCCACCCAGGCCCAGCGCCACATCCAGCGCGATGGAGCCGGTCGGAATCACCGAAATGGGCTGACGCGCCTCTTCGCCCAGACGCATGACCGCGCCCTTGCCGAAGCTCTTCTCCACCTGCGCGAGCGCAAGCTCGAGCGCCTTGTCACGATCGAAAGCCTGTGGTGCCATCGTCTGATCCCCTTCTCAACGGGTGTGTCTCATGCTGTGGTTGGCGCCCACGTTAGAGGGCGGCACCGACAAGTTCCGACGACGAGCTTAGACGAACAGGTGTTCGATGCAAGCGACGCGCTGGGCGACACGCGAAACACCTGGTGGCAAGCATTCGGCAATCAGGGCAGCACCGCGAGTTTCTGCGCATCGACCAGCGTCTGCGACTGTTTGAACACCCGCAACGCCGTCGTCACCTCGATATCCCGGATGCCGGGCAACGCACCGAGCCGTTCGGTCACATAGCGGTACAGATGGGCATTGTCCCGGCAGACCAGCGACGCGGTCAGATTGGCCGGCCCGGTGATCGCCGCCAGGTAGGCGACCTCCGAATGCTCCGAGATGGTCTTGCCCACCTCCTCCAGCCGCGCCGGATCCACCCGCATCCACAGCACCGCGCGACAGGTGTAACCCATGAGCTGCAAAGCGAAGTCGAGGTCGAAGTAGAGCACGCCGGACTCGATGAGCTCGCTCATCCGCCGGGCCACCCGGGTAGCGCTCCAGCCGGTGGCGGCCGCCAGCCGCGCGTAGGGCGCGCGCCCGTCCCGAGCCAGGATGGCCATCATCGCCTCGTCCTCGCGCGACAGCGTGACCTGGGTTTCCGGACCCACGGGCTCCCACATCGGCGGCCGCGGGCCGAGCTCGCGCAGCTGCTCCGCGGTGAAGAACCGGTCGTAGCGGGGCCACTCCTCGGGGAACGGAAACTGCCGCATCACCTCGTGCACCGTCAGCCCGACCACCGAACTGGCGCGCGGAATCACGCGCAGCAGCAACTCGTCCCGCCGCTCGATCGACCGCGTGCGGCCCGCGCACATGATCTCGAAACCACTGGTCAACAGCGACACCCAGCTCAATTCCGGTACCCGCGCGAGAGATTCGGCCAGGGCGACGGTCTTGGCGGGTGTCGAGGTGATGCGCATGACCCAGCGCGGCTGCCCCAGCGGCACCGTGTTCACCTGGCCCGCCACATGAATAATGCCGCGCGAGCGCAGTGACCGATACCGCCGCGCCACCGTTTGCTCGGAGACGCCGAGGATCGCCCCCAGCCGTGCGAACGGGATGCGCGCATCGGTGACCAGGCCGTGCACGATCTGTTTGTCGAGCACGTCCAGGACGGAGGAATCATCCAGCTCTTCCTCGAACATAGGAGGAATCTACCGCATCGAGCGGGATAGCTAGGTGGATCCAAGCGCCTATCCCATGCTTGGAGACGAAATCGTTCGTTCTCTGGAGGTTCTCATGCGGAAGTGGTTTCCCCTCTTCGCCGCGTGCCTGGGCTCACTGATGCTGCTCATCGACGTCACCATCGTGAATGTGGCGCTGCCGGACATCGCCGCCGACCTGGGCACCGGCCTGTCCGGGCTGCAATGGGTCATCGACGGCTACGCGCTGGCGCTGGCCGCACTGCTGCTCATGCTCGGCTCGCTCGCCGACCGGTTCGGCGCGAAACCCACCTATCTGATCGGCCTGGCCCTGTTCGCGGCCGCCAGCCTGGCCTGCGGTGTCGCCGGGTCGGCGGGCGTGCTGGTGGCGGCGCGCGCGGCGCAGGGCATCGGCGGCGCGGCCATGCTGGCCACCACGCTGTCGCTGCTGCACGCCACGTATACCGGTCGTGATCGCGGCATCGCCTTCAGCGCGTGGGGCGCGGTCTCGGGTGCGGCGGCCGGTATCGGCGTGGTGCTGGGCGGCGTGCTGACCGATCTGCTGTCGTGGCGGTGGATCTTCTTCGTCAACCTGCCGATCGCCGCGATCGCGATCGTGTTGTCCGCCTTGGCGTTCGGGCCGTCGCCGCGGCACGAGGACCGGCGCATCGACATCGGCGGGATGCTGAGCTTCACCGTCGCGGCGACAGCCGTCACCTACGGCATCATCCGGGGCGGCGAGCACGGCTGGGTTGATCGCGGGGCGGCGGTGGCACTGATCGCCGGCGCGTTCTCGCTGATCGCGTTCATCGTGCTCGAATCCCGCAGCGCGGCACCGATGTTGCCGCTGCCCCTGCTGCGCAGTGCGGGCTTCACCGCGACGCTGATCGCCGCGGTCGGCATGAGCTTCGCCGCCTTCGCGTCCAGCCCGCTGGTGTCGCTGTGGCTGCAGCAGTACCTGCACCTGACCCCGCTGCGGGCCGGGCTGTCGATGCTGCCGATGTCGGTGTGCGCCTTCCTGACCTCGGGCATCTTCGGCCGGTTCCTGCACGAGGTAGCGCCGAAGTGGACGATCGGCGGCGGCCTGCTGTCGATCGGCGCGGGCAGCTCTCTGCTGACCCTCATCGACTCCGGATCCTCCTGGACCGCCGCCATTCCCGGCTTCCTGGTGATCGGTGTCGGCGTGGGTGTGATGGCTCCGCCGCTGATGGCGGTAGGCATGGCCGCGGTCCCGCCGCGTCAGAGCGGCACCGCCGCCGGTGCGATCAACACCGCGCGGCAGCTGGGCCTGGCGCTGGGAGTCGCGGTGCTGGGCACCGTCTTCCGCAATACGAGCGATGCGCACCCGATGACTCACGGCTTCGTGGACGGCCTGAACTCGGCGACGCTCACTGCGGGCATCTTCGGAATCGTCTCAGCAGCAGTGGTTTTCGCCCTCTACACCCGCGCCTCCCGCCCCACCCCCGAGACCCCTGCCCTCGCCCCGCCCCAGCCCGCGGCGGTCGCCTGACCGGGAAATCAAGATCAGGGAGCTCTCACGGTGGAATTCGCCCCCGAATTCCCCGCAGTGAGAGCTCCCTGATCTTGTTGTCACCGAAGGGGGAAGCCCAGGGCGTCCTCGCCGGGGGTGCGGGGGCCGAAGATGCGGCGGTCGGACTCGGCGATAGGGACGTCGTTGATGCTGGCCTCGCGGCGGGACATACGGCCGTCGGGGGCGAATTCCCAGAGCTCGTTGCCGTAGCTGCGGTGCCACTGGCCCTCGTCGTCGTGCCATTCGTATTGGAAGCGAACGGCGATGCGATTCTCGGTGAAGGACCACAGGTCCTTGCGCAGGGCGTAGCCGTTCTCCTTGGCCCACTTGCGCTTCAGGAAATCGACGATTTCGGCGCGGCCAGTAAGGAATTCGTCGCGGTTACGCCAGACGGAGTCCTCGGTGTACGCCTGGGCGACCGTCTCGGGATCGCGCGTGTTCCAGGCGTTTTCGGCAGCGCGGACTTTGAGCTTGGCGGATTCGAGGTCGAAGGGAGGCAGCGGAGGACGCATGAAGGAGACCTTTCGATTCGGTGCGGGTGGGCTGGGCGCCTCGCCGGTACGCGGCACGGCGCGAGGGGGCGGATGGGTGCAGGACCGCTGGATGCAGGCGGAGTCGATGACCGAGGACGGAGTTGCCGGGCAGCACGGCGGACGCGCACGGTACCGGCTAGGGATTGGCCGGGGACAGCTCGGGTTCGCTCCAGCGCAAGGGTGTTGCGTTCGCGATTTCGACGACTTCGGTGACGGTGAAGTCGATGGCGCATTGGGCACCGGCCGTGAAAGCGGCTTCCTCCCAGGTGATCTCGGCGGTACCGGTGAGTTGCAGGGTGGTGCCGGTGCGCCAGTCGGGAATCAGGAGGCCGCAGCGCGGGTCGGCGGCGATATTGCCGAGGGTCATGAACATGGAGTTGCCACGGTAGTCGGGCCAACGCAGGCGGGTCGGGGAAAGCACCTGCAGGAAGCCGGGATTGCCGCCGCGATGGGACGCGTCGGCATTGCCGTCGACATCGGCGGACGCGATGAAGAACGCGTCGGCGTGGGCGATGAGCTGCCGCTGGGACTCGTCCAGCGCGCTGGTCCGGCGCACCGTGGGAGCCCCGCCCGTCGCCCACCCCTCGATGCCGCGGCGAGAGATGTACTTCGGGCAGTTCGAATACACCTGCTCGGTATCGATGTGCAGCCCGGTCGCGGTGGGTGCGATCACGCCATTGACGCGCATCCGCCGCCGCAATTGCGGCTGCAACGCGATCATGCCGACATGCCGTGCACCACGTAGCGATTCGGCGAGCGGGTCACCGGCCACCGGCAATGCCTCGACCTCGATCGCCCGCTCCCCGGAGGCGTACACGAAACCGGGCGGCCCAACCAACTGCCCCGCCCACATCCGCCCGCCGTCATCCCCGGCAGCCACCACGATCACCGGCTGCTCCGCCAGGAATGCCGCCGCCGCGGCCGGAATGTCAGCGCGGATCATCCGCCCGACCCGCTGAGCAATATCCTCCTGCCCCATGCGCCGCTGCACGGCCAATTCCCCAGGGTGATAGCCGATCCCGCTCGCCGGCACGGCACCGCCCTTCGGCATGGCGCCACCGGCAGTCACCGTGTCGGTGGTCGATCCGGGCTCGGAGGCCTGCGCGCCGGGCTTATCCGTGGCCGATGCTTTGCCGCCGTGGTGCGCATCGCGTGTCGAAACAGCGTTCATGTGAGCTCCCATCGGGCCGCCTGCGCAGGTGACCGGTCTTCTCGGGTGAATTCTGGTGCTGGTGGCGGTATTCCGGATCAGAAGAAGCCGCAGGTAGGGGCGGCGCCGGAGGGGGCCGGGGCGTGGTCGGCGCCGGAGGGGGCGTAGATCTCGAGGCGGATGCCGTCGGGGTCGATGAAGAAGATGCCGCCGGAGGAGGCGCCCTCACCATGGGCGACCACGCCGTCGTGGGCGAAGGCGACATTCAGGGCCTTCAGGGCGGATTCCACCTCCCGGACCTGGTCGATGGTGTCGACCTGGAACGAGAGATGGTGCAGGCCGGGGGTTTTGGCGGAGAACTCGCCGTCACTCTGCTGCCAGAGGGTGACCTGGAGTTTGCCGGCGCGGCCGAGGAAGGCGAAGCGCTGGGCGCCCTCGCCGCCGGCGCCGAGCTGTTCGAAACCGAGGGCGCGGCGATAGAAGTCCACCGAGCGGTCGAGGTCGGTGACATTGAGGCCGATGTGCCCGGTCGCGAGAACAGGTGCGGTCATAGGGAACCCCTTAGGAAGTTTTAACCATCATAGTTCGTTTGACTAGTTAGAAATTAGCGGCGGCGAACGCCTGACGTCAACCCCTATAGTTGGTTTTGCCAGTTAGAAAGGAGTCGTCGGGCCGATGCGCGCACTACGGCGGTTACCCTCAGACGTGCCAGAACCACGCCCCCACCTCGGTGAACCGCTCGCCCTGGACCTGCTCAACACCCGCTGGATCGCGGCGACGGGACCCCAGGACCTGCTCACCGACGTGTCCGGGCTGCGCGAGTGGCTGGCCGACAACGACCTCGACCTGCCCGCGGACGAGGAGACGCTGCACGCGCTCGTGACAACCCGGGAAGCGATCCTGCGCGCGGTCCGCGGCGAGACCGCCGACGACCTCAATACCGTCCTGGCGCACGGCCGCATCCGCCGCGCCCTCACCCCGGACGGCCCGGCCGCGCTCCCCGAGGTCGCCGATCCGGCCTGGCTACCCGGCTGGCTCGCCGCCGACAACCTGCTCCACCTGCTGGCGAGCACCCCGGACCGCATCAAGCAGTGCGCGCACCCGCAGTGCATCCTGTACTTCCTGGACACCTCGAAGAACGGCACCCGCCGCTGGCATTCCATGGCGGCCTGCGGCAACCGCGCCAAGGCCACCCGGCACTATGCGAAGAAGACGCAGGCGGAGTAGGCGAACCCGCTGCGGCTCAGAACAATTCGTCGAGCAGGCGGTAGTAGGCCAGCCGCGCAGGATCGGGATCGGGCAGGCCGTAGGCGGCGAAGAAGGCCTCCACCTCGCCGACTCCGAAATCATCGGCGAGATCCCGTGCGGCCAACGCCAGATCGCGGTAGCGGTCCGCGACCCCCAACCGGCCCACATCGATGAGAATCCCACCCGCCAGCACATTCGGCGGCGTGTAATCACCGTGCGCCACAACGAGATCCTCGGCCTCGGGCCGTTCGGCCCAGTACGTTCCATTGGCCCGGACGACCCCGCCACTGAGCCCCTCGTGATCGTCCGACCACGCTGGATTCGGCCCGAGCAGCTGCGCCACGCGCGGCGGTAGCCGCAGCCTCACGCGGATCTGCTCACCATCGCGACTTCGGCACGTCGAATTCCGCGCACAGCGCCCGCCACACGTCGCGTGGATCCACCCCCGCCTCGATGGCCTGGGCCCCCGTCCGCCCGATGGACGGCAGTACATGATCGGTCAGCAGCACGTCTCCCCGCGCCGTCCCGAACTCGGTATGCAACAGCTCCTGGAACTCCGTCAACCGCACGGCCGCGAGCCTACGCCACCGCCCCGCACCCGGGCCAAACCCAGCCACAGCCACCCACCCGCCTCCGACAACCGCCTCACGGTGTACTACCAACCGGCGTCGCGAGCGAAAGTCAGGCGGTGGGTGGGGATTCGACGGCGGCGTGGCAGATTTCGACCGGGTCGGTGACCACGGTGATGCCGGTGGCGGCGGAGTGGGCGGCGGCGGTGTAGGCGGGGTCGTCGAGGATGCGTTTGACGGCGTCGCGGACGGCTTCGGGGGTAACGGGGCGGACCAGGATCGAACTGCCCTGGCGGGCGGCGCGATTGGCGAGTTCCCACTGGTCGCCGCCGCCGGGGACGGTGACGATGGGGACGCCGGCCAGCAGGGATTTGGCGAGCAGGCCGTGGCCGCCGCCGCCGATCACGACCGAGGTGTGGCGCAGGATCTCGTCCTGGCGGCCCAAACCGGCTGTGGCCCAGGATGGGAGGTCGGCGGGCGGGGTGTCGAGCATGGAGACGGCGACCCGGACGCCTGCGCCTTCGAGCGCCTCGAGGGCAATGTCGGCCAGGCCCGCCGTACCGGTCTGGGCGGTCGAGGGGGCGACCATGACCAGGGGGGCGTCACCGGGCGGTAGATCCAGGATGTGGTCGGTCGGCTCCCAGAGCAGCGGGCCGACGAGGTGCGCATTGTCCGGCCAGTCGGGGCGCGGCACCTCGAGGGCGGGCAGGGTGGCGACCAGGCGGGCGGTCGGGCCCGGGTCCTCCGGTGGCAGGCCGATACTGGCGCGGGCCTGCTCGCGTTGCAGTTCCCCGCGCCGGATGGCCCGCGACGTCAGCCCGCGCAGGACCGAGTCCCGGGCGCGCCCGCGCATGCCCTCCCCCGCGGCGAGCCCACTCCCGATGGGCGGCAAGCCCTTCGACGGCAGGTACAGCGGGTGCGGTGACAGCTCCACCCAGGGCAGCCGCAACCGCTCCGCCGCCATCCCGCCCCCGACGGTGAGCACGTCCGACACCACCAGTTCCGGCAGCATGGCGCTCAGATCGGGCAGGATCTCGGTCGAAATATGCGCGGCCCTCTGATGAATCCTGGCGCCCGCGTCACTGTCGTCGTCCTCGGCCCGGGGTGCGAGGCCCTTCAGCCGCCGCACCCCGATCCCGGCCTCCCTGGCCGCGTCGAACCACCGCGGGCTGGTGAACAGCACCGGCTCATCGCCCGCGGCCAGCAACCGCTGACACAACGCCATCGCCGGAAACGCATGCCCCGGATCAGGCCCGGCCACCACCGCTACTCGCACGGCCCCAGGGTGCCACACCCGACCGACGCCCCCGGCACCTTCACCCACTGTGGTGGCCCGTGTCACTCGACCACCAGCGCGCCCGGCGCTGGGACCGGCCGTCGGGCCCGGCCGCTCAGCCCGCGAAGTGGTAGAGCTCGAAGGTCAGGGCGTGGGCACCGGGGACGCCCTCCTTGGGGCCGGCGGTCATTTCCAGGACGGCGCGGGCCTGGGTTTCGGCCGGGTCGGGGCTGAGGGCCTCGAGGTAGCGGCGGTGGGCGGTGAGGGATTCGACGGCGGTCTCGAAGGTGTCGGTGACGTCGAGCCCGTGGCTGCCGTCCGGGACGCCGTAGACGGCGGCCCAGCGTGGCGACCAGGCGGGCAGCTCGGCGAGCTCGGGGTGGATCCATTCGTTGCCCGCGTCGGACACGGCGTCCAGGGCGGCGCGGCCGACGGCGCGGTGGTCGGCGGAGTTGGCGTAGCCGCGGGCCCAGGTGTCGCCGAAGTTGAACAGCACCACCATGTCCGGGCGGTGGCGGCGGATGGCCGCGGCCAGATCCCGGCGCAGGGCCAGGGATTCCTCGATCCGCCCGTCCGGGTGCCCGAGGAATTCCACCTCGCTGACGCCGACGATCTTGGCCGAGGCCCGCTCCTCGTCCTCCCGCAGCGGCCCGCACTCGGCCGGCGGCAGCCCCGCGATCCCCGCCTCGCCACTGCTGACCAGCACGTAGCGAATGTCCTTGCCCTGCCTGGTCCAGCGCGCGACCGCGGCGGCCGCACCGTATTCGATGTCATCGGGATGCGCGGCAATGACGATCCCGCGCTGCCAGTCCTCGGGAAGCTGCTCCATGTCCTGCATTCAACACCAGCCGCCACCGCCCACACATGGCCGACGCGAACTTCGCACCCCACCGCCACGCCGGGGCGTCACAGCATGGCGAGTACGCCCTCGAAGGCCGCTTCCGCCGCCCCGAGCAGCTTCAGATCCGGGCCCAGACGCGACTTTTCGATGCGAACCCCGCCGAAGGCGCGGCTCACCATGCTGCGGCGGTGGACCTGATCACGGACCCGGGTGATGGCCGGTTCGGGGAGCGCGGTGAAGAGGTCGCCGAGCACCACCAGTTCGGGCCCGAGGATATTGACGACATTGACCAGGCCCAGGGTCATCCAGTCGAGGTAATCCGCGAGCCTGGCTTCCCAATCACCCTGCAGCTCACGGAGTTCGGCGACGATCGCCCCGCGCGGGCCGTGCTCGGGCATGCCGAGGGCGCGGCACAGCGCGGCCTCGCCCACCTCGGTCTCCCAGCAGCCTTCGTTGCCGCAGTAGCACTTTCGCCCGCCCGGCCGCACCGTCATGTGGCCGATCTCGCCGAGATACCCCGCGGATCCGCGCAGCAGCGCGCGCTGCGCGATGAGCCCGCCGCCGACCCCGACATCGGCGGAGACGAAGACCGCATCGGCGGCCGTGCGCCCGACACCCCTGGCATGCTCTGCGAGCGCACCGAATTCGGCGTCGTTGCCGACGGTGACGGGCAGGTCCAGCACCGCGTGCAGCCGCTGTCCCAGCGCCACCTCACCCCAGCGCAGGTTGGCGGCATTGTGCACCAGGCCGTCCGCGCGCCGCACCACACCGGGAACGCACACGCCCGCCGCCACCGGCCGCAGGCCCAGATCCTCCGCGAGCATGGCCGCCGATTCCGCGACGTGGGTGATCACCTCGTCCGGTTCCCGTTGCCGCCCACGCAGATTCCAGCTGTTGCGTCCCATGACCTGCCCGCCGAAGCCGACCAGCGCGATCCCCACGTGCTCGACCTGCACATCCACCGCCAGCACCACCGCCGCCTGTGGTTGCGGCAGCACCAGCAGCGAGGGCCGTCCGGCGCCGCGCGCCAGCCGTGGCACCTTCTCCTCCACCACCCCGTCCTCGGCGAGCCCGTCGACGAGCATCTTGATGGTGGACCGATTGAGCCCGAGCTCGACCGCCAGCGCCGCCCGGGTGGCGGGGCCTCCGATGTGTAGCAGCCGCAGGAGGCTCGACCGGTTGAACCGGCGCACCTCGTCCGGTCGGGCGACGGTCATGGACTCGGTAATACCATTGCGCGGCTCAACGGCCCGTAATCGCCACGCGCCGTCTCGAGAGCGCGTCGACGGTCGCGGCGAGCAGCAGCACCAGCCCGGTCACGATGGACACCACGGCCGCGGGCTGTCGCAGCAGGCCCAGCCCGTTCGAAACCACGGCCAGTACCGCGCCGCCGATCACCGCGTCGGCCACCCGGCCCCGGCCGCCGAACAGGGAGGTGCCACCGATCACGGCCGCGCCGACCGCGAACAGCAGGGTGTTGAGCCCGCCCGCCTGCGGATCGACCGAGCCGACCTTCGAGGAGTAGACGATGGCGCCGACCGCCGCGCAGGCCGAGCAGATGACGAAAACACTTGCCCGCAACTGGGTTACGTTGATGCCCGCACGCCGGGCCGCCTCCAGGTTCCCGCCGACGGCATAGATGTGACGGCCGTAGGTGGTGCGGGTCAGCACATAGGTCCCCGCGATCAGCAGCACCAGCACGATCGGAACCACATACGGCACACCGGAGATCACGATCAGCTTGCTGGGTGAACGATTCACCGTGAGCAGCGCCGTCACCACGATCGCGAATCCGCTGAGCGCCACCACTTTCGCCACCACCAGCGGCGTCGGCGACGTGACCAGCCCGCGACGCCGGCGCCGCAGATGCCCGCCCAGCGTGACCGCCGCATAGCCACCGGCCGCCACCACGCACAGCACCCAGCTCCCGGCCGTGGACAGATTCCCGTTCGCCACCGCGTTGAGCACGTGCGAGGAATTGATCCCCAGCACCCCGCCCTCGCCGATGAGCTGCAGGATCACCCCCTGCCACGCCAGGAACAGCGCCAGCGTCACCACGAACGACGGCATCCCGATCTTCGCGATCAGGAACCCGGTGATGCATCCGATGGCCGCGCCCACACACACCGCGAGCAGCATCTCGATCCACGGATTCGCCTGAAACCCGATGACCGTCAGCACGATCCCCAGCACCGAGAACGCCACCCCCGGCCAGATCCGCAGCAGCCCCGCCAGGATCGCGGCCAGCACCAGCATGGCGTTGAACACGAAGAACACCGTGGATCCCATGCCGGTCAACAGGTTCCCGTTGTCGACGTAGTGCATGGCCAGCACCGCCCCCGCCACCCCGGACGCCGTGCCCGCCGACAGATCGATCTCCCCGATCAGCAGCACGAACACGATCCCGATGGCGATGATGGTCTGCCCCGCCCCCTGCGCCAGCAGGTTCGCAATATTGTTGAGCGAGAAGAACACATCCGACATCAGCGAGAACAACACCACCAGCGCGATCAGGCCCAGGATCGCGGGCAGGGACCCGATATCCCCGGCGCGCAGCCGGGCCGCGTAGTCGCGCACGGCTTCTCGCGTCGACCGGGTCGTGGTGTCGATCCCGAAGTCGGTGATGGCGGTACCCGGTTCGGCCGCCGCCGATTCCGAAACATTGGTCATAGCAGTGGCTTCCTCACAGCACCGCGGCTTCCGGCCGCGCCAAGCCCAGATCGCCGGAACGCCCGGCGGTGATCAACTCCACCACCTGGCCGGTGGTGACATCGGCGGTCCGCACCTGCGCGGCCATCCGGCCCAGGTACAGCACCGCGATCCGATCGGCGACCTCGAACACGTCGGCCAGGTTGTGGCTGATCAGCACCACCCCCAGCCCCTGTTCGGCCAGCCGTCGCACCAGATCCAGCACCTGCCGGGTCTGCGCCACCCCGAGCGCCGCGGTGGGTTCGTCCAGCAGCACCAGATTGCTGTTCCACAGCACGGCTTTCGCGATGGCCACGGTCTGGCGTTGCCCGCCGGACAGGGCTGCGACCGGGGTGCGCACCGATTTCACGGTGCGCACCCCCAACGAGGCCAGGGTGCGCCGCGCCGCCTCCTCCATGCTCGCCTCGTCCAGCAGCCAC
The DNA here is from genome assembly GCF_042754165.1 of Nocardia sp. NPDC059229. Taxonomy (NCBI): domain Bacteria; kingdom Bacillati; phylum Actinomycetota; class Actinomycetes; order Mycobacteriales; family Nocardiaceae; genus Nocardia; species Nocardia sp. NPDC059229. The sequence continues at coordinate 272,075 of NZ_JBHZAK010000006.1, read as the reverse complement.
GGCTTGCCGCGCTCCCGGCCGAGGAACATATTGGCCACGATGTCGAGGTTGTCGGCCAGGGCCAGGTCCTGGTAGACGACCTCGATGCCGAGCGCCGCCGCATCCTTGGCGCCACGCAGGTGTACGGGTTCGCCACGGAATCGCACTTCGCCGGAGTCGGCGGCGTGGATTCCGGCAACACATTTCACCAGCGTGGATTTGCCCGCGCCATTGTCCCCGACGAGTGCGGTGACCTCTCCCGCCGGCACGGTGAGGTCCACGTCGTGCAGCACGTGCACCGGTCCGAAACTCTTGTTCAGGCCGGTGATCTGGAGCAGCGGCTCACTCATGTCTCTCGATCCTCAGGCGATGCCGAGTTCGGTGCAGGCGGACTTCACGTCGCCCGAGCAGACGTCGGAGGCCTTCACGAAGCCCGAGTCCACCACCTGCTTGACCTCTGCCCTGGTGATCAACTGCGGCTGCAGCAGCACCGATTTCACGTCGCGCTTGCCCTTGGGATCCTGACTCACGCCCTGCGCCAGGGCATCCGCGGCGGCCTTGTCGCCCTTGGCCAGGGCCACAGCGAGTTTCGCCGCGTTCTCGGCCTCCTCCTTGATGGGCTTGAACACGGTCATGTACTGGTCCCCGCGCAGCACCGCCTTGAGGCCGTCCACGGTGGCGTCCTGACCGGTCACCGGTACCTTGCCATTGAGGCCGTTCTTCTTCAGCACCGTGATCACCGCACCGGCCAGGCCGTCATTGGCAGCGACCACACCGTCGACCTTGCCGTTGGCGCCGGTGAGGATCTGCTCGAAGGTGGTGCCGCCCTTCTGGTTGTTCCAGTCGTCGATGGCCTGGCTGCGCACCAGCTTCAGCGCGCCCGAGTCGTACAGGGGCTGGAGCACCTGCTCCTGACCCTGGTGGAACAGGGTCGCGTTGTTGTCGGTCGGCGCGCCCTCGATCTCGACGACCTGCGCGCCCGGCTTGTCCTTCAGCGCGGTGGCCAGTCCCTGGCCCTGCAGGGCGCCGACCTTCACATTGTCGAAAGACACGTAGTAGTCGGAGGATCCGCCGAGGTTGAGGCGGTCGTAGTCGATGGTCGGAATGCCGGCGTGCTTGGCCTTGGCCGCGACCGCGCTGCCCACCTCGCTGTTGATGGAGGCGATGAGCAGCACCTTCACGCCCTTGGCGATCATGCCGTCGGCCAGGCTGGAGAACTTCTGCACATCGCCCTGCGCGTTCTGCACGTCGGCGTCGAATCCGGCCTCGTTCAAGGCTTTCTGCAGCAGCGGCTTGTCGAAGGATTCCCAGCGGGCCGAGGTGGCGGTCTCGGGGAGGATGACCCCGACCGTCCCATTGGCGCCGCCGCCCGACGGCGCACTCGACGAGGAGGTCGTGCTGCTGGAATTGGATCCGCAGGCGGTGAGGGTGAGCAGGCCGGATAGTGCGAGCGCGGCGGCGGCGTAACCCCGTCGGCGTCCGGACTTCGTCGGCGGGAGCGCGCTTTTCGTCCTCATCAGGGTGACCTTTCACGCGGCGGTCGCTGGGTTGCGACAGCACACACGGCATATGTTGTGGGCAACAACATATGCCGTGTGAGTCACTCATATGGGACGTTTCGCCAAATCGATGTGGCCCGGTTCAGGGCAGCAGGATGACCTTTCCACCCGCGTGCCCCTCGATGACCAGCTCGTGCGCCGCGGCCGCCTCCGACAGCGGGAACGTCTTGGCGATCGCCAGATCCAGCTTGCCCGTGGACAATAGCGGCAACAACTCACGCCAGGCATTGCCGCGGATCTCGGTGCCCGGATCGGCCCCGGGACCCATACCGAGGGCCTTGAACCCCTCCGCAGCCGCCCGATCGAAGGCCACGATGGTCGCGATCCGGCTCCGGTCGGCCACCAGTTCCAAAGAGACGTCGATCGCCTCCTCGGTGGCCACCGTGTCGAGCGCAACATCGATTCCGTTGGGGGCCAACGCCTTGACGCGATCAGCCAGCCCCGGGCCGTACGCGACCGGCTCGACACCATAGGCGCGCAAGCGTTCATGCCGGCTCGGCGAGGCCGTGCCGATCACCCGCGCGCCCCGCGCCACCGCCAACTGCGCGGCCAGCGCGCCGACGCTGCCCGCGGCACCGTGGATCAGCACGGTGTCCCCCGGCCCGACGCCGGTCGCGGCGAGCAGATGCACCGCGGTCCCGCCGACACTGAGCACGCCGGCCGCATGCTTCCAGTCCACATCGGCGGGTTTGGGCACGACCCGGGCGGCCGGCACGGTGACGGCGGTGGCGTAGCCGCCGCCCACCGTTGCGATCACCTCGTCGCCGACCGAGATCGGCCCGGCCGGCCCCTCGGCGTCGGGACCCACCGCGGTGACCACTCCGGCCACCTCCAGGCCCAGCCGGATGGGCAATTTACTGGGATCGGTGCCGAACGCACCGCTGTAGAGCTTGTAGTCGAAGGGATTCACCCCGGCGGCCCGCACCGCAATGCTGACCTCACCCGGCCCCGGCTCGGGCACCTCGACCTCGACCAGCGACAAGACTTCCGGTCCACCGTACGCGGTGGCAACGACAGCAGTAGCCATCCCGCGATCATACGAAAAAAGGACCGCCCGTCCCCGCTACCCGGGGCTGGACGGTCCGAAAGTTTCGACCGATCAGAACTTGCTCAGCGGCGACTTGTCCTTCGAGCCCGACACCGCCTTGTACAGCACGTACAGACCGAAGACGATGGCGCTCACCAGCAGAATCGGGAACAGTGCCTTGATCAGCCACCCGAGCACCGCGAAGGCGATCCACACGAGGACGACGACGCCGAGAATCTTCCAGAACATTACTGACCTCCCTAGTCTCCGAACCGCCGTCCGCGCGATCCGACACCATCCATACTGCGTCGCCCGCCTGAGAAAATCACCAGGTCAGCAGCGAAATCCGGGACAGATCAGGGTTCTCCCCGAGTCCCCCGGCCGAGGCAGCAGGCCGCGTTCGCCGGGGCCGCAGCCCGCCGACCTGCAACAGCTCGAGCCACGCCCCGGGAAAGCCCGGTTGACAGCGATGCGGACAGGTCAGGGATTGGCGCGGAAGCGCTGGTCGGCCAGATCGGTGAGGGCCTGGGCCCAGCCGTCGAGGCGGTCGGCGGCGTCGCGCAGGCCGACCATGGCCCAGCCGAGATCGTCGGCGATGGCCGCGCTCTCGGGGACCGCCAGCACCCGGGCCGCGGCCGCGACCATGCCCTCGTATTCGACGACTCCGCCGTCAAGGCGGGTGGAAACGGCCCGAACGTGCTCGCCCAGTGGCGAATTCGCGCCGAGCGCACCGGCGGCCCGCTCCATCGCGACCACATCCTGTGCCAGCGCGTGCAGTGCGGCGGCTCCGGACACGGCTGTTTCCAGGGTGTCGTTGAGATCGTTCTCGGGAAGCCGGCCCGTCCGCGCGATCTGCGAGTGCAGCCCGTGCAGCGCCCGCTCGGCCCGGACCAATCGGGCGATCGACGCTCGCGCCGCGGACCGGATCGGCGGCAGCTTCCGAGGCACGAAAGCGGCCTGCGGCAGCGGCTCCCGGCGCATCACCAGATACCGCCGGGCCGTCACCGCGGTCCCGGTGACCAGCGCGACCGCACCACCACCGACCACGACCACCGCCCAGGCCGGCGCCGAAATCAGCACCAGTCCAACGGTTCCGGCCGTCGTCAACCCCGAAGCCGTTCCCAGCCGGAAACTCCGACGCCGTGCCCGGCGCCGCTTCCGCAGCTCACGCTCCCGCGGATCCGCCCACTTCCGCACGGCCACCAACGCCTGTTCCCCCACACCCCGCAACGTATCCGGCAGCCGCTGCGCCAACTCCTCGGGCTCGAACCCGGTGGGCGCCAACACTTCTCGCACCGCCTCGGTGGCCCGCTCCCGCCGCGCCCGCTTCCGCCGGCCGCCACCCGCAGCACCTGCGCGTGGGCCGCGTCCGGACACGGGTTGCGAGTGAACCGGTGGCTGCACCGTGGATTCACGCGGCGCGTGACCAGCACCCAGTGGCGATCCGCGGTCGATTCGCGGCGCCGTGGATGGCTGCGGCACCGGCGTAGCGGATGCCGAGTGATCAGTGGACCCGGCCGGATGGGGCGAGTGGTGCTCCGGCGCTGACGAAATACTCGATGCCGGTGTGGAAGCCGTTTCAGGCCCGGCGGTTTCGGAGTGCGCCGGAGGCTGCGCGGTTGCGGGCGGCGGGAACGGGGAGGGGAAACCCGGGATGGGGTCGGCGGTTCTGGTGCGGGTGCGGCGCAGAAAACGGGCAGGGGAGGTCGCGGGACTGTTGTCGGCCCGCGATCTCCCCATCGTGCACTACCTTTCGCGCAGCAGTTACTGCTGGGCGGCCTGGCCCTTGTTGAAGTTGGGCTGGGCGGCCGGCTGCGCGGGCTGGCCCTGCGGGATCTGCTGCTGGGTGCCACCGGCGGGCAGCGAGTCGCCGCGCATGGAGGCGCGGATCTGCTCGAGGCGGTTGTGGCCCGCCATCTGGACGCTGGCCTGCTGAACCTCGAGCATGCGGCCCTGGACCGAGTTGCCCGCCAGCTCGGCGGCGCCGAGCGCGTTGGCGTAGCGGCGTTCGATCTTCTCGCGCACCGCGTCCAGGCTGGGGACGGCGCCGGGGGCCGACAGGGTGGAGTCCATCTGCTGCAGCGAGGCCGAGACCTGCTCCTGCATCTTGGCCTGCTCCAGCTGCGAGAGCAGCTTGGTGCGCTCGGCGACCTTCTGCTGCAGCAGCATGGCGTTCTGCTCGACCGCCTTCTTGGCCTGCGCGGCGGCCTGCAGCGACTGGTCGTGCAGCACCTTCAGGTCCTCGACGGACTGTTCGGCGGTCACCAGCTGGGCGGCGAAAGCCTCAGCGGCATTGGTGTATTGGATGGCCTTCTCGGTGTCACCGGCACCGCTGGCCTGGTCGGCCAGCATAACCGCCTGGCGCGCATTGGCATTGAGCTTCTCGACCTCGTCCAGCTGGCGGTTGAGCTTCATCTCCAGCTGGCGCTGGTTGCCGATCACCGACGCGGCCTGCTGCGACAGGGCCTGATGCTGGCGCTGGGCCTCCTCGATGGCCTGCTGGATCTGAACCTTCGGATCCGCATGCTCCTCGATCTTCGAATCGAAGAGGGCCATCAGGTACTTCCAGGCCTTCACGAACGGATTAGCCATCGATTGATCCCGCCTCCATATGACGTGCCGCGCCCCGTAGCGCGACAGTAGTGCGCGACCGTCGCGCACCCCTGTTGTCCCATATCTCCACTGTGCAACGGCCGTTCCGGAGATTTCGGCAACAGCGCGACGCCTCCGGCACGAAGCCTACAGAGAATTTATCCCTTTCGGCTCCACAGCACAGTGATCACTTGGCAGCCACCAGCACCAGACGATCCGACTTCGGGGCCGGAATCACAATGCGGGGGCCGAAAGTTCCATCCCCTGCCAGGGCCACGTCGCCGTCGCCACCCCTCGGGGTAACCTTCGCGGCCACCTTGGCGAGCCCGGCTTTGGCGGGCACTTTGCCGGCTCCCACACCCGCGGTGGCCTTGTCGGCGGCCAGCGCGGTGGCCTTGTCGGCGTCGGCCATGGTGGAACTCACGTCGAAGAGCACCTGCGCCAGTGGCACGTCCAGCGCCTGGCAGATGGCGGCCAGCAGTTCACTGGACGCCTCCTTGCGGCCGCGCTCGACCTCCGACAGGTACCCCAGACTCACGCGCGCGGAGGTCGAGACCTCACGCAGCGTCCGGCTCTGGGCAACCCGAGCGCGCCGCAGGCTTTCCCCGATGGCTTCTCGCAGCAGCGTCATCTCGTTCTCCTCACACTCGTCTCGCCGGACCCAGCGTTTGACTGGACAACGTCCGGCGTCGGCCGCGCGTTCCCGGCCTCGTCACTCGTCCCTGACGATGCGGACGAGCTCGGTGACCGCGGCGCGAACCGCGCCCACCCTGATCGTCCACCGGTCCCCCGACAACTTCAACCGAAGTACCTCGGTGGACTCCGGACCCGCTATACCAAGGAATACCGTGCCGACCGGTCGCCCGTCCTGTGGTTCGGGTCCGGCGACTCCGGTGAGCCCGATTCCCCAGTCCGCTTCGCAGCGGTGACGAGCCCCGACGGCGAGCTGTTCGGCGGTGGTCGCGGATACCGGTCCGTCGGCGGCCAGGGTGTCGGCACTCACACCGGCGAGCGACTGCTTGAGGTCGGTGGCGTAGACGATCAGTCCACCCCGCAGCACCGTGCTGGCGCCCGGAATTCCCGCGATGGTGGCGCTGAGCAGTCCCGCAGTCAATGATTCCGCGGTGGCCACGGTCTGACCGGCGGCGGCGAGCGCGGCCACCAGCTCGGCGGCAGGCGCCGAGGTGACGAGCGGGTCGGGCGGAATGGGCGGAACGGTGGCTACGCGGGACAGCGCGGCCTCGACGTCGGGCCGCACGTCACGCGGCACGGCTGCCGCCCGGCGAGCGGAACCAGAGGCGGGCCGCTTGCACGACGTAGTCGAGACCGGTGACAACCGTCAGCACGACGGCCACATACATCAAGTCCATTCCGGCCGAAGCGAATCCGCCGGAGAGCGGCAGCAACAGCACGGCAATGGCGACGGACTGCACCAGCGTCTTGAGCTTGCCGCCCCGGCCCGCGGGAATCACCCCGCGCCGGACCACGGCCAGCCGCAGCAGGGTCACGCCGAGTTCGCGGGCCACGATGACGATCGTGATCCACCAGGGCAGATCGTGCAGCATCGACAATCCGACGAGCGCGGCCCCGACGAGCGCTTTGTCCGCGATCGGGTCGGCCAGCTTGCCGAAGTCGGTGACCAGGCCGTATTTGCGAGCGAGTTGCCCGTCGATGCGGTCGGTGATGGCGGCGACGCCGAACAGCCCGGCCGCGATCCAGCGCCACTCGGTGTCGTGCCCGCCGTGGGCGAACAGCGCCAGCAGGAACAGCGGCACGATCAGGATGCGCAGCACCGTCAGCACATTGGCGATGTTCAGCAGTGGCACGGCCGGCGGTTCCGCCGCCTCCGGACGGGGCACGGGGGCGAATCCCGGACGCGCTGCGGGACCGGCATCGGTCCAGCGACCCTCCAACTCGTCACGTTGCACGGTCACCAGCGCCCCCACCGGCCGAGACACCGGCCATGGTTTCCGGACCATGCCGGTATGTGGGAGAGCTGGATGTGCGACACACCGATAAGCCTATCGGTACGCGGGCCGACTACTGTGCACCCCATGACAACACGGGCACCTGACAGTGGTTCGATCGGCGGGCATGCGGCGATGGCGCCGATCGTCCGCCGAGCGCGAACCTCTGACGTGCCCGAGATCAAGAGCCTCATCGACATCTACGCCGGCCGGATCCTGCTCGAGAAGAACCTGGTGACGCTGTACGAGGCGGTCCAGGAGTTCTGGGTGGTCGAGCGCGACGGCCAGATTCTCGGCTGCGGCGCGCTGCACGTGCTGTGGGCCGACCTCGGCGAGGTGCGCACGGTCGCGGTGCATCCGGACATCAAGGGCACGGGCGCGGGGCGGCTGATCGTGGAGCAGCTCATCGCGGTCGCCCGCGAGCTGGAGCTGAAGCGGGTGTTCGTGCTGACCTTCGAGGTGGATTTCTTCGCCCGGCACGGGTTCGCGGAGATCGAGGGCACGCCGGTGACCGCGGAGGTGTACGCCGAGATGTGCCGGTCCTACGACACCGGTGTCGCCGAGTTCCTGGATCTGTCCTACGTCAAGCCGAACACGCTCGGGAATACCCGAATGCTGTTGACGCTCTGACCTTCTCCGTATCAGTACCGACTTCGATCAGGAGCGAGAGCCCATGGCCGTCTTCGCCGTCCACTACGTCTACTCCGAGGCCACCGTCCCCGGCCGCGACATCCACCGGCCCGACCACCGGGCCTGGCTGAACAGCCTGGTCGACGCGGGCACCGTGCTCACCAGCGGTCCGTACCCGGACGGGTCGGGCGCGCTGATCCTGGTCCAGGCCGACGACCTGGAGGCGGTGACCACGCTGTTCGAGAACGACCCGTTCAACCGCGAGGGTCTGCTGACCGACAAGCGCATCGTCGAATGGCAGCCGACCATGGGCGCGTTCGTGTCCTGATCAGGCTTCGACCGCCTCGCGCCGGCCGGAGTCGGCGCTGCGGCGGATGACGTCCAGGACGCGATGCATGTGCAGGCCGGTCCCGAAGGACGGGACCAGGTGGAGGTTGCGGCGGAGGTCGCTCGCCAGACGGTCGTAAAGCCTTGCCACATTGCGGGATTCGATCGGCAGCGTCGCGAAGGGTCCGGCCTCCTCGGGGGTCAGGTCCTGCCACGCGCCGCCCGGGCCGTTGGATCCCAGCAGGCGCAGGTCGCTCATCTGGATGCCGCCCGCTCCCGAGGGGCCGTCGCCGACAATCACCAGATCGCCGTCGGTGCCGGAGATTTCGATGCGGGTGCGGCCGTCGGTGACCTTGCCGTCGTGGATGTGAGCCGATACCGGTATGCCGGTGTCGGTGCGGCCGGTCAGCAGCAGGTGGTCCGGGCTGGTGACCGATACCCGCTCGCCGGTCTCGTCGATGACGGCGAGCGGGTGGCGGATCGCGAGCTCGGCCGAGACCTCGGTGAGCGGGCCGACCAGGGATTCGACCGTCGCGAGGGTGTGACCGCCCGCGACCTCCAGCATTCCCGCGCCATTGTCGCGGTCCAGGGTGTAGGCCGCCCACTGCGGGATGCGGCCGCCCGCGCCCTTGCCGCGGGCCGCGTAGACCGTGACCGAAACCACCTTGCCCACATAGCGACTGTTGACCATCAAGGTTCGCGCGCGCTGGACGGCGGGGGCGAGCCCGGCCTGCAGTCCGACGACATGCAGCCCGGGAACGTCGGCGGCCGCGGCCACGATGGCCTCGGCTTCGGCGGTGGTCCGGGTGAGCGGCCATTCGGAGTAGACGTGCTTGCCCGCGGCCAGCGCGGCGCGGATCAGTTCGGCGTGCGCGGGGACCTTCACGGTGATGACGACCAGGTCGACGTCGGGATGCTCGGCCAGTTCGCGCGCGTCGGTGAAGGCGTGGTCCGCGCCGAAGCGGCGGGCGGCGCGTTCGGCGCTCTCGCGACGGCTGGTACCGACCGCGGTCAGCTCGTAGTCCGACAGGGCCTGCAGGGCCGGGACGTGGGCGCGGGTGGCCCAGCCCCGGTCCGGGTTCGCGCCGATGATTCCCACTCTGATGCGGTCCGACATCACTCACTCCTCCATCAAGCGGACTCGATGCGTCCGCTTTGGACGCTAGTCAAACGGACTCGGAAAGTCCACTTTTGCTAGAGTGCGGTCATGACAGCCGTCGATCGCCTGCTGGCCCGGGATGCCGCGCCGACTCCCCGCGCCGATGCCCGCCGCAACCTCGAACGGCTGGTCACGGCCGCGCGGGCAGCAGTGGCGGAGGTCGGGGTGGCGGTCACCGCGCAGGAGATCGCGCAGCGGGCCGGGGTGGGCAAGGGGACCTTCTATCGACGGGTGCCCTCGCTCGACGCACTGCTGACGGCAGTGCTGGAGGAGGTCCTCGACGAGGGCATCGCCGCCGCCGACCGCGCCCTCGCCCAGCCGGACCCGTGGCAGGGGTTCACCGAATTCGCCGGCGTGTACGTGGGTTTGCGGGCGGAGAGCTGCGGGGTCAACGATGCACTGGGCGGCGCGGGCAGCGGCGAGGTGGACCGCTGCATCGGCGATCTGCGCGACCGGCTGCGCGAATTGGTCGGCAGGGCACAGCAGAACGGCTCGATGCGGGCCGATATCGCCTGGGAGGACGTGGCTTTCGCGCTGGCCGGGGTCGGCACCGCCGATCACACCGTCGGCCTGCGGGCGGCCCCGGATCAATGGCAGCGCACGCTGCGCATCGTGCTGGACGGGCTGTCCGCACGCCGGTGACGACCGGTCCGGCGGTGGCGCACTACGACCGGCGGTCTACCGTCGATCTCGTGCGATCGGATGATGCCACGGCTCTGTCCAGGTTCCGCGCCGCCCGGGTGGCGCGGCTGGCCACCGCCGATGCCATAGGCGTGCCGCACCTGGTTCCCGTCACGTTCGCGGTCTCCCCCGCCGATTCGCCGCTGCTGGTGGTGATCGCGATCGACAACAAACCGAAGACCACCACCGATCTCCGCCGCCTCCGCAATATCGCCGCCAACCCTCGCGTCTCCGTCCTCGCCGATCACTACGACGAGGACTGGAGCCAGCTGTGGTGGACGCGTCTCGACGGCATCGCCGACATCCTCGACGACACGGTGGACCGTGAGCTGCCGCTCGGCTGGCTGGTCGCCAAATATCCGCAGTACCAAGCAGATCCGCCCACGGGGCCGATCATTCGGATCGCGGTCGACTCGGTGCGCGGCTGGTCGTACGCCCGATGACGTAGCCGCTCGCCAGGATGTGGAGCAGGACATAGCAGCCCGCGTAGGTCGGCACTGTGATGTACGCGAACCACACCGAGTTGTCGGCGCGCGGCATCATGAACAGGCCGATTCCGATGGGGTGCGGCGAATCCTCCATGGGCGGCCGGTCGGAGAAGGTCCACCACCAGCTGAAGGCGACCAGGACGACGACGGTCGGGGCAAGCCAGGTCCAGCGGGTAGCGGCGGTACGGGCGTGATGCCAGGCGAGAATCAGCAAGGGCACGAACCACACCCAGTGGTGGCCCCACGAGAACGGTGACGCGCACGCGGCGGTCATGCCGGTGACCGTGATCGCCAGCAGCTCCCGGTGGGCGCGATGGGCAAGCGTCGCCGCGGTGAGCCCGAGGGCCACGACCGGGAGCAGCGCGAGGAGCCACATCCAGGTGGGCGGCTGGAACACGGTCGCTCCGAACGCATTCGACGCGTAGCGCTCGACGTCGAAGAACCGCAGCAGCTGCGCGAGCAGCCCGTTGACGGACTGGTTGCCCGGCGAATCGACCGCCCCGACGCGGCCGGCGGCGGTGACCTGTCCGCGCCAGTACGAGTACGCGTCGGCGGGCCGGGCGAGGAAGCCGAGGGCGATGGTCGCGGCGAACGCCCCGGCCGCCACGCCCAGCGTCCGCCATTGCCGGGTGCAGGCGAGATAGACGAGGAAGAACGCGGGTGTCAGTTTGATCCCGGCCGCGATGCCGACCCCGAGACCGCGCAGCCGGGCCGCCGGCGGGCGGGTGAGGTCCCAGACGATGAGCAGGACCAGGAAGACATTGATCTGCCCGAGCCAGATCGTGGACCGCACCGGTTCGAGCACCGTGGAGATCACCGCCAGCACCAGTGCGAACATCCAGGTGCGCAACGTATTCGGGTATTTCAGGGTGCGCAGGCAACACCCGGTCAGCGCAATCAGGGCCAGTACGATCGCGGCGGACCACAGCGCCTTGGCGGTGACCAGGGAGATGCTCGTGAGCGGAACGAAGACCAGGGCCGCGAACGGGGTGTAGGTGAACTCCATGCCGAACACGACGGGCCCGTCGTAGAGCCCGGTCCGATTCCGCAGGGCCGCTCCGCCCGCCTGATACACGTCCAGATCGAGCCCGTTGTTGAACAGGCCGTAGTACGGATTGCCGATGGGTATGGCGAAGACGTGCCACAGCAGCGCGGCCACCATGAGGATGAGCCCGCCGACCAGCATCCGGTCGGTGACACAGGGTTCGGTGCTCCGGCGACCGATCCGGATGATATCGCGCTGCCCGGTGAACTCCTCGGCAAACTCCTTGGCCCCCAAAACCATCTGGCTACCATAACCAAGCCCGCCTCGGCGGATCCTCCCAATCACGGTGCTACACCACGGTTCTCGCGGCGGAACCGGCTGCGATCAGCTCGTGGGCGCCGGCTCGGTGGTGGTCGATGTCCCGCAGACCGCGGGCGGGCTGCCCTGCACCCGCAGCAGGTCGCAGAAGGTCTGCTCAGTGACCTTCCCAGCCGCCGTCGACGTGCAGCGCCGTGCCATGGTGGCTGAGCAGCAACGGAATTCCGTGCTTCTTGATGGTGAAGGTCACCGCGGCGACGCGAACTCTCCGCTCTTCGGCGGTAAAACCGCTGGGAAGCACGGGTATTCGGAAGGCGGGCAGACTGTTAGGGTCGGCGGATGAGCGATGGCACGCAGCTTCGGATCGGGATTCTCGGTGCGGCGAATATCGCGCCGACGGCGCTGATCGGTCCGGCCGGGCGAAATCCGGAAGTTGTCGTGGCCGCGGTCGCGGCACGGGACCGGGCACGGGCGGAGGAGTTCGCCCGCAAGCACGCGATCGGGCAGGTCTACGGCAGCTACGAGGCGCTGGTCGGGGCGGACGACCTGGACGCGGTGTACATCCCGCTGCCGAACGGCCTGCACGGGCGATGGATCCGCGCCGCGGTCGAGGCGGGCAAGCATGTGCTGTGCGAGAAGCCGTTCACCGCCGATGCCGGAGAGGCGCGGGAGATCGCCGCGCTGGCAGGCGCATCGGATCGGGTGGTGATGGAGGCGTTCCATTACCGCTATCACCCGCTGACGCAGGCGGCCGAGAAGATCATCGCCTCAGGTGAATTGGGGACGCTGCGGCGGGTGGAGACCGCGCTGTGCTTTCCGCTGCCCAAGTTCTCCGATATCCGCTACAACTACGACCTCGCGGGCGGGGCGCTGATGGACGCGGGCTGCTACGCCGTGCACATGGCCCGGACCTTCGGCGGTGAGCAGCCGGAAGTGGTCGCGGCGCAGGCGAAGTTGCGCGATCCGCGCATCGACCGCGCCATGACCGCGGAGCTGCGCTTCCCCTCCGGGCACACCGGCCGCATCCGCTGTTCCATGTGGTCGTCGGATCTGGTCCGGATCAGCGCCACGGTGATCGGCGATCGCGGCCGGATGCGGCTGCTCAATCCGGTGGCGCCGCAGTTCGGGCACGTGCTGTGGCTGAGCACCGAGAATGGCCGCAGCCTGCGGCAATTCGGGCGGCGCGCGTCGTACGACTATCAGCTCGACGCCTTCGCCGGGGCGGTGCTGCGGGACGAGCCGATCCCCACCACGCCCGCCGAAGCCGTCGCGAACATGAGCGTCATCGATGCCGTCTATCAGGCGGCCGGTCTGCCGCTGCGCCGGCCGAGCTGACATTACGACCGCCGCTCCGGGACTGGGCGGGCCCCCGGCTGCCGAGCGCGGAGCGCGAAGGCACACCATGTCCGGTGTGAATACCCAGACTTGCGACGTCATTGTCATAGGGGCCGGGCCGGTCGGCGAGAACGTCGCCGACCGCACCGCCGCGGCCGGGCTCGGCACGATCATCGTCGAGTCGGAGCTGGTCGGCGGCGAATGCTCCTACTGGGCTTGCCAACCCAGTAAGGCGCTGCTGCGCCCGGCCCTGCTGTACGGCGAGGCAGTGCGCTTCCCCGGGGTCGGCGCCGCGGTCACCGGGCCGCTCGATACCCGCGCGGTGCTGGAACACCGCGACCGCATGGCCTCCGACTGGAACGACCACGGCCAGGTCGAATGGGTCGACAAGGCCGGTATCTCACTCCTGCGCGGCCACGGCCGGCTCGACGGGGTGCGGCAGGTGACGGTGCGGACCCCCGACGGCGACACGGTGCGATTGCAGGCCCGGCACGCGGTCGCGATCTGCACCGGCAGCCGCGCGGCACTGCCGCCACTGCCGGGACTGGATGCACTGCGGCCGTGGACGAGCCGGGAGGCCACCAGCGCGTCCGAGGTTCCGGGGCGGCTGGCCATCGTGGGCGCCGGGGTGGTGGCGACCGAAATGGCCACGGCCTGGCGGGCACTCGGCTCGCAGGTCACGCTGATCGCGCGGGGTGCGCGCCTGCTGGACCGGATGGAACCCTTCGCGGCCGACCTGGTCGCCGATCGGCTCCGGGCGGCGGGCGTGGACCTGCGGTTCGGGCGGACCATCGCAACGGCCGAGCGGGCGGGTGGGCCCGATGACAGCATCCACCTCACTCTCGACGACGGTGCGCGGATCGTCGCGGATGAACTACTGTTCGCGACCGGTCGCGCGCCACGCACCGCGGACATCGGCCTCGACACCGTCGGACTGGCCCCGGGCGCGTGGCTGGCCACCGACGACACCTACACGGTGACCGCCGTCGACGGCGAATGGCTGTACGCCGCAGGCGATGTCAATCATCGGGCGCTGCTCACCCATCAGGGCAAGTATCAGGCGCGCATCGCGGGCGCGGTGATCGCCGACCGGGCCCGCGGCCGCACGCTCGAGACGGGTCCGTTCGGACGGCATTCGGGCACCGCCGATCTGGTCGCCGTGCCGCAGGTGGTGTTCACCGAGCCGGAGGTCGCGGCGGTCGGGCTCACCGCCGCGGAGGCCGCGCGCCAGGGCCGGGCCGTCGATATCGTCGACTACGACCTCGGCCGGGTTGCCGGTGCGGTGCAATACGATCCGGACTATCGCGGCCGGGCCCGGGTGCTCGTCGATCCAGAGCGCGGTGTGCTCGTCGGGGCGACGTTCGCCGGGGGCGGGGTGGCCGAGCTCCTGCATTCGGCGACCATCGCCATTACCGGCGAGGTCCCCATCGACCGGCTCTGGCACGCGGTGCCCGCGTACCCCACGATCAGTGAGATCTGGCTGCGGCTGCTGGAAACCTATCGCGATCAACAACATTCGCAGGTGCAGGCCGCCGGGGACTCGGCGTCCTGACCAAGGGTCGCGGAATCCCTAGTTGCACCACCGATTCCGGCGCCGGGCCACGGTGAGGCCCGGCGCCGGAGGCGTTTACAGGGAGCCGCGTTGCCGCAGGTTCCCCGCACGGTCGAGCTCGACGACGGTGTCGATGCCGATCCGGTGCAGGAACGGGTAGTCATGGCTGACCACCAGGATCGCGCCGCGATACTCGCCCAGCGCCTCGACCAGTTGATCGACGCTGGCGATATCGAGGTTGTTGGTCGGCTCGTCGAGGATCAGCAGCTGTGCCGGTGGATCGGCCAGGAGCAGGCGCGCCAGCGACACCCGGAAGCGTTCACCGCCCGACAGCGTCGAGACCGGGCGTTCGACACTGCTGCCGCGAAGCAGCAAGCGGGCCAGCTGATTACGGATCGTGGCCGGTGCGGTGGTGGTGGCCACCGCGTGCACATTGTCGAGCGCGCCGGCCTGCTCGTCGAGATTGTCCAGGCGTTGCGGCAGGTAGCCCACCCGGTCGGTGAGCAGGGTGCCGCGTTCCGGGTGGCGGCCGCTGAGCAGGTGCTCGATCAGCGTCGACTTGCCCGCGCCGTTGGGGCCGATCAGGGCGACCCGTTCCGGGCCCTGGATGACGATGGTGCGGTCGCCGTCGCCGAGTTCCGCGATGCGGCGGCTGCGCGGCACATCGGGGTCGGGCAGGTCGAGATGGATGTGCTCGTCGCGACGGACCCGCGCGGCCGCGGCGTCCAGGACATCCTGGGCGGCACGGACTTTGGCGTCGAGCGTGGTGCGCATGGCCCCGGCCGAGCCCTGCGCCCGGCTGGCCCGGTTGCCCGCGAGGATGCGCGGAATGCCGCCGTCCCGCTGCGTCGCACGCGCGGTGCGCTCGCGCCGGGCCAGCTTGGTCTCGGCCTCGATGCGCTGCCGCTTCTCGACCTTCAATGCCTGCTCGGCGGTTCGCGCCGCCTGCTGGGCCGCGGCCTGTTCCTGCTCGACGTGCTCCTGCCACGCGCTGTAGGGACCGCCGTACACCTCGAGGGTCGCGCCGTGCAGTTCCGCGGTGGCGTCCAGGCGCTCGAGCAGTTCCAGATCGTGGCTCACCACGACGAGCGTGCCCGGCCAGGAATCCACGAATTCCGCCAGCTTTGCGCGGGTTTCGCGATCGAGGTTGTTGGTGGGCTCGTCGAGCAGCGTGATCGGGGTACGCCTGATCCGCAACCCGGTGACGGCGATGAGAACGGCCTCACCACCGGAGATCTCGCCGACCCTGCGGTCGAGATCGGCTGCGCTGAAACCGATCTCGTGCAGCATTTCGTCGGCGCGGGCTTCAATGTCCCAGTCGTCGCCGATCGTCTCGAAGTGCTTCTCATCGGTGTCGCCGGCCTCGATCGCCCGCAGGGCCGCGAGTGCGCCCGCGATACCGAGCAATTGCGCGATGGTGTCGTTCCGGGCGAGCGTGAGGTGCTGCGGGAGATACCCCACGTCGCCGCTGGTTTCCACCCGCCCCGAGGTCGGGGTCAGGATCCCGGCGATCAGACGCAGCAGCGTGGACTTCCCCGCGCCGTTACGCCCCACCAAACCGGTACGCCCGGTGGTGAACACACCATCGACCCCCGCGAGAGCGACGGTCCCGTCGGGCCATTCGAATGACAGATTCTGCAGCGTGATCGCTGCTTGCATGGATGAAGACATGTGTCGACAGACTCTTCCTGCTCATGGGATTACCGACGCCGCCGACACACACCAGAAAGCAACGGCCCATTCCCGATTCGGAACGCCGTGCAGCAGGTGTGATCGCAACGCCGCCTTCGAGTAGGCGGCTAGAGTCTGTCGACCTCGATGAGCATCCGGCCACCCTACCAGGCCCCGCACCACCCAGGTCGACGGCAATCAAGCCGTCGTGACCGCAGCACCCCGCTGACAGTCGTCGAGCTTCAGAATGAATCGCGGCAGGTGGGGATCGGTGGCGGGCAGGCCGTCCGGGTCGAGGTCCCACCACTGGCCGCCGTCGAACTCGGTCGGGTCGAGCGGATAGTCGCGGGTGCGGTCGCCGCGGATCACGTACCAGAGCGACACATCGATGTGGCCCGCCGCCTGCCCCACTGTCGTTGTCCGGGTGAGGAACAGCGGATGCTCCCCGGCCAGGTCGAAGACCGGTTCGATGCCGAGTTCCTCCCCCGCCTCGCGTCGGGCGGTCTCCCGTGGATGCTCGCCGGCCTCGACGTGGCCGCCCATCGGCAGGTGCAGACCCGCCATGCGATGTCGGCCGAGGAAGATCCCGCGCTCGCGGGGATCGACCAGCACCACATAGGCGACAAGATGCGGTGACGGCGTGGCGGGTTTGACGCGCCGGAAGATATCGTCGGTCGACGCGAGCCACTCCAATGTGGTTGCGCGGTGCTGCCGTTCGAGTTCGTCGAAGGGCGTGATCGCCGCGACGACATCCGCGACCATGGCGGTAGCAGGCTGCATACCGGCGAACCTACCTCTGGGGTACGACACCGAGGGGACGGGCCTGTTCCCGCTCGGGCGGACGATCGTCCAGTCCAGATTGCTGGCGCGGACGAGTGTCTCCATCCGCCGCATCTCGTCGTAGAGGGTCTTGCCCAGCACTCGAGTCACATAGGGCAGCAGTACGCGGTTGAACAGGATTCCGGCTTCGGAGTACGGGCGCGGGTCGACTCCTGTCGAACTGACCACGGCGAGCCTGCGCACCCCATGCCGTTGGTTTTGGCGGTTAACGATCGGGTTCGGTGGGACGACATCAGGGCAGCGGATCCGTTGTGGATCGTGGTCGGGGTGATTCGGGTTCAAGGTCAGGGGCGACCTATGCGCAGCACACATGTCAGCCGTCGGTCGATCGCGTTCGCGCTGGTGGGGCAGCGGGCGGGGGTGACCGTTCTCGGCGTCCTCACCTGTGCGGCGGCGGTTGCGGGCTGCACGACGACGTCGACGGTTTCGCCCACCAGCCAGCCATCGACGACGGCTGCCGCCACCGCGACGACTACTGTCCCGGGCTCGGTACCTGAAACAACCCTCGTGCCGACAACGTCATCGGTGGCCGAGCCCCCGGTCGTGCCGACTCGGGCACCGTCGAAGCAGCCGGAGTCGAGCACCGAACCGCAAGCCGGGAAGACATTTCCCGGTGAGGGCCTCACCGCTCAGCAAGCCCGTGACCTGCAGCAGGGCGTGGACAGCGGGCACCAGCCGTGGCGCCTGGATCGCGTCCAGGTCGCAAAGGCCTTCGTGCAGCAGCGATTCGGATGGGCCACTGTTCAGGCCGCCGCGGACGGTCCGACCAGCGTCGTGGTCACCAATCAGGACGGCAGCAAACTCACGCTGCAGGTCGGTCAGCCGGTAACACAGGGCAGCCGAGGCATCTGGGTCGTCGACAGCGGCGCCTGGGACTGACTCCAGCGGGAAGGCACTCGGCACCGGCGCGTTCACATATCGGCGGGCGCACACAAATTTGCTGATTCCTGTTCGTACACAACATATTTCGGTCCGCGCACGGTAGGGAACGGCCGACAGCAACCGGTTTCGGGAGCGCGCAATCGGGAACCCGATGGACAGGGCAGTGTACGAACCGGAAGGAGCGCGCTCCTATGCCACCACGCAATCTCCACCCCGAAACGGTCCGTGAGCCACCCGCGGGCGCCACGGTGCCGACTCTCCTGGACGGTGTGTCGTGGCCCGGCTTCGCCTTGCTGCTGGCCGGTGTCATCGCGCTGGCGATGACGCCCGGTAGCAGCTGGACCGATCTGTGGGCCGCCGCGGCCGCGATCGCACTGATCGTCGGCGTCGGCTGGATCGCTGTCGAACATCGGCGGTACCTGGCTCGGCGCGAGCCGCCGACGGCTGGAACGGGAACGATGGGCCGGAAGCCCAACGTGACCGATCGAGCCCCGGACCGGTCTGCGTCGGCTCGGGGCTCGCTCGGGGGTAATCGCCCATGATGATCGCTCAGCATGTTTGACGGCTCTGGACAGTACCGGGCCGGAGTGCCGCCGATCCAGAGCTGTGGCCTGAGACACGCACACTGTCCAGTGGCTGTTGCCGCTGCCGCCCGGCGGAAGGCGGTCACGGGTGGTCGAGCAAGATAGGTGGCGATTTCCCCGAGGTACAAGGAGAAGTAAGTGCAACGCATCGGCGTGATCGGCGGCGGCACCATGGGTGCCGGCATCGCCGAGGTGGCCGCCCGCGCAGGCGGGTCGGTCCTGGTTCTCGAGCGTGACACCGCGGCGGCCGACGCCGCCGTCTCACGCATCGAGAAGTCCCTGGCCCGCGCGGTCAAGTCCGGCCGCCTCGAGCAGGCCGCGGCCGACGAGGCCCGCGCCCGCATCACCCTCACCACCTCGATCGACGACTTCGCCGACCGCGAGCTGGTCATCGAGGCGGCCCCCGAGATCGAGACGCTGAAGACCGAGTTCTTCGCCAAGCTGGACGCCATCGTCTCCCCCGAGACCATCCTGGCCACCAACACCTCGTCCATCCCGGTCATCCGGCTGGCCAATGCCACCGCCAACCCGGGCCGCGTCGTCGGTGTGCACTTCTTCAACCCGGTCCCGGTGCTGCCGCTGGTCGAGATCGTGGTGACTCTCAAGACCGACCGCGAGGTCGTCGACAAGGTCACCGCCTACGCCCGCGACATCCTCGGCAAGCGCACCATCGAGTCCAAGGATCAGGCCGGCTTCATCGTCAACGCCCTGCTGATCCCGTACCTCTGCAGCGCGATCCGCATGTTCGAGACCGGCTTCGCCAGCGCCGAGGACATCGACGAGGGCATGGTCAGCGGCTGCGCCCACCCCATGGGCCCGCTCCGCCTCACCGACACCGTGGGCCTCGATGTCACCCTCGCGGTCGCCGAATCCCTCTACGCCGAATTCGGCGAGCCGCAGTACGCGCCCCCGGTGCTGCTGCGCCGCATGGTCGACGCGGGCTACCTCGGCCGCAAGACCGGCCGCGGCTTCTACACCTACTGACGCCGTAAGGGCCGCCGCCGGGCAACCGGCGGCGGCGAGCACCTAGCGTGGTCGGCATGACCGGCAACGAGCTCGGCGATTTTCTGCGCGCCCGCCGCGCGGCACTGCGTCCCGAGGACATCGGGCTGATCTCGCACGGCCGCCGCCGGGTGGCGGGGCTGCGCCGCGAGGAGGTCGCCGAGCTCGCCGGAATGAACAACGACTACTACACCCGCCTCGAGCAGGGGCGGGAGCGCCACCCGTCGGCGCAGATGCTGGAGGCGCTGAGCGGTGCGCTGCGACTGAACGAGGCTGTGCGCGAACACCTCTACCGCCTCGCGGGGGTGGCCCCGCCCGCGCGGCAACCGAGCCCGGACGAGACGGTCAGCCCCACGCTGCGCCGCATCGTCGACGGCTATCCGGCCGCACCGGCCCTGGTGCTGAACCCGGCCATGGACATCCTCGCCGCCAATGCCATCGCCCGCGCGTTCTTCTCCGGATTCCCGTGCGTCGACAATCTGGCCCGCATGACTTTCCTCGAACCGGCCGCTCGCCGGTTCTGCGTCGACTGGACGTGGACGTGCCAGGCCATGGTCGCGGGCTTCCGGCAGGCGGGGGCGTTGTATCCGGGCGATCCACGCCTGCGTCACGTGGTCGCCGAACTCACCACGGCCAGTACCGAATTCGCCGAGCTGTGGCATTCCTACACGCTGTGCACCGCGACGACCGAGCCCCGGGAGTTCTGCCATCCCGACGCCGGTCAGCTGTTCCTGACCTATGAGTCCTTCGATGTGCGCGGCGCCGCGGGCCAGCGGCTGATGGTCTATCAGGCCGAGCCCGGCAGCCCGACCGCCGCACGCCTGGTACGCCTCGGTGCTGCGCGAGCCTGGGTATAACGCACCCAGGCAACCGATCGGTTCTGGTACCTACCATCACCGACCGTGAAGCCATTCCCCCACACGCACACTCGGCCGCATCGGATCGCCACGGCGGGCGCGACCCTGCTCGCGGTGGCGGCCGCCGGTCTGGCCGCGCCGGGAACCGCGCGGTCCCAACCGGTTTCATGCCCAGCTGTCACCGTATCGACCGTTGCCACCGCGGTGATCCCGTTCGTCGACTGGGCCGAGAACCTCGGATTCGACGCGCAGGGCAACCTGTGGGTCGCGCGGCTGTACCGGAATGACGTGCAGCGCTACGACAGTGCAGGCCGGGTCACCGCGACCGTCCCGGTCAGCTCGCCGGGCGCGATCCGCCTCGGACCCGATCAGCTGCTGTATGTCGTCTACGGCGACAACTCGGTGAACCTGCTGCCCGGCCGTCACGACAGCGGTGTCGTCCGTTTCGACCCGACTGCCGCCACACCGGTTCCCGAGACCTTCGTCGGCGGCCTGAGCATGGCCAATGGTGCGGCCTTCGACACCGAGGGCAGCCTGTACGTCGCCGATACCGGGTCCGGGGTGGTCCGGGTCCGGCGCGATGGCACCGTCGACACCGAGTGGTCGGCACAGGCGAAGATATTCGGCGTCAACGGCATTGCCGTCCATGGTGATTCGATCTACACGACGGTTTACCTCACCCCGCAGGGCAGGCTCGTCCAGATCCCGATCGCCGACCCGTCCCGCCAGAGCACCACCACCGACACCCCACTCGCCGACGACCTGGCGGCCGGCCCCGGCGGATTCCTCTACACCGCCACGACGTCCGGCACCCTGCTCCGCGTCGACCCCGACACCCACATCAGCTGCTCGCTGTTGAGCAGGGACCCGCTGGCCGCGGTAGCGACAGTCCCCGGCTCAGACCGGGATCTCATGGTTGCCACCGGCCGCGGTGACGTGCTTCGCGTACGCCTCGACGACAGAGTCGGGTGACTCCTGCCGGCAGGAGCCGGCTCCGCCGGCGGTCTGTGCGGGCGCGTCGTGGGAGGTTCAGGGCCGCCGAGCGGGTCCGTCCGGCGGTGGAAGATCGCGGTCGCTGCCGCTGTCCGGTGCGGATCCCTCACCCGCGGCGGGTCCGATTCTGCGCGGTCGAGCTACGGGTCGAATACCGGTGACCGGGGCATCGTCACCGGCTCGCTTGCGCCGCACGGCGCCGAGGTCGATGACACTCCCATCCTGCTCGGCACTACCCGAATCGTTGACCGGAGCGGGGTACGGCCCCGGGCCGGGGTCGACCGGCCACCACCCGGTCTCGCGCTGCAGCTCGGATCGCAGCACCGGCCTGGTCGGTGCCGGATCGTAGACCGAGCCGCCTTCCGGACGCCACGGCTGGTGCGGACGCTCGACGGCTTCTTCGTTCTTGCGCCGCGGGCGACGCGGCAGCCTGGTGATCTTCGACGAGCCATCCCCGGCGTCAGCGTTGCCGCGCTCGGCAGCCTTCAATGCCTCCAGCTGCCTGCGTAGCCGTTCCACCGCATCGAACCTGTTCCCGCCGGGTCCCGGCAGGGATCCACGTCCTGGTACTTCCCGATCCGACATCGACCTAGCCGCCGACGGGTGCCGCGGCACCCGCTCCCGCCACGACCGCCCGAATGCCGAGCCGGTCTCCGAACTTCTTCTTCATTGCGTCGCCCACGCCCCCATTCTCCCTCAGTCCCGCCGCAGCCGTTTCGCCCGCTCGGTTCCGGCGTTTCCGAGCACACTTTCCGATACGAATCTGGCCAGTGGGTGGTTCGCACCTGGGCCTGGCGATCGAGGGTTGATCACTCGCGCCGGTCCGGGCTGTCGGCCGCGCACGTTACGCGAGGTTCGAGAGCGGCAACTGCTCGCGCAACGCACGGGAATCCCGATCGCCGAGGCGTTGGTCAGGCCAATCCCTAACCGGCGCGCGCCTTTCGGACCTCGGCGCTGTGCACACGTCCGCGGAGCAAGCGAACGTAGCCGCTGTGGACGCTCCTCGGCGGCGTGCCCGGAATCAAGGCCGTCTCCGCGAGGTCGAGGGAGTCTTCCAGCAGGGCGTCGTGCAGCCA
The DNA here is from genome assembly GCF_042754165.1 of Nocardia sp. NPDC059229. Taxonomy (NCBI): domain Bacteria; kingdom Bacillati; phylum Actinomycetota; class Actinomycetes; order Mycobacteriales; family Nocardiaceae; genus Nocardia; species Nocardia sp. NPDC059229. Next base: position 249,571 of record NZ_JBHZAK010000006.1, on the reverse strand, counting down.
TCGCCACACGAGTGGCCAGGCGAGCCGGTCCTTTCCGTGCGTCCGCATCACCAACTCGTGTGTCAGGCGGGTGTGCGTGGCATCCACTTCTTCCACGACGAATCCGTGCGTTCCGTCGAAGCCGAGCGGGCGACGGAAGCGGAACAGCACCTCACGTCCCGGAACGTACTTCACGCAGGTGTACCGGATCGGACCATGGCCGCCCGACGCGTCGACTCCCAGTGGCCGATCGAATCGCATCGCGGGCCATCGATCGACCGGCCACAGCCGGTCGTCGTCGGTCGCCAGCGTGTCGAGTAGCCGGCCGACTGCCTGGGCATCGGCCGCAATCACCCGGCTGTGGACGTTGCGAATCATGATTCCTCCATTTAGCGATTACTCTCCAATTCCAATTGGAGGCTACTCTCTAGAACGTGTCGAGGAAACCTGCGCACAACGCGGACTCACTACTGGACGCCGCGGCGAAAATCGCTGCGGCAGCAGGCGCCGGCGCGGTCACGATGAGTGCGGTCGCGGCGGCCGCGAGCGCCCCGAGTGGCTCGATCTACTACCGATTTCCCGACCGGGCGGCACTGCTGGCAAGCCTGTGGCTGCGCACGGTCGATCGCTTCCAGAGCGGATTCCTCGCGGCCCTGGAAGTCGATCCGCCACAGGAGGCCGCCGTACAGGCCGCGCATCACGTCATCGACTGGTCGCTCCACCACCCGACGGACGCGGCAGTCCTGCTCGCCGGACCGGAGTCGTTCGGATCCGCACAGTGGAGTGCCGAAGCCCGCGAGGCGGCCGCGGCCCGGCAGGCCCGGCTGAACGACGCCGTGCGGAATCTGGGCGATCGCCTGCACTACCGCAGTCGAGCCGACCGCGAACGCCTGGCGCTGCTGATCATCGAGTTGCCGTACGCGGCCGTGCGCCGCAGCGCACGCAATCCCGATGCCGACCTGGCCGGGACCGCCGAGGCCGTCGACCGGATCGTCCGTGACGCGTTGACTCCCGAGTCGCCGACCGCGACCGGGGACTGACGCACCGGTCGGCGCACGGCGATCAGGCGAAGGTCGTGTGCATCTCCCAGATCAGCAGTTCACTCGGCTCGACAGCGGTGACCCGATGGCCGCCGGTGGCGGTCAATCGCACGGCGTCGCCCTGGGTCAGCATGCCGGAGCCCTCGAATTCGACACTCCCCCGCGCCACGAAGACGTGGCCGTAGGGCGCGTCCGGAATCTGCACCGTATGGCCCGGCTCCAGGCGCGCCGCGTGCAAGGCCGCATACCTGTTTCCGATGACGATCGCTGTACGGTCGCGGTCGCGTGGGATGCCCGATGCGACGGTGATCAGCGAGTTCCCTGCCAACTCCGCGGTGATGTCCCGCTCCTGGTATCCGGGCGCGGCTCCGGGCTCGTGGGGTGGCACCCACATCTGGACGACGTGCAGGCGCTGCCGCTCCAGCAGGCCGGCGCCGTTGCGCTCCGAATGCAGAATCCCGGTGCCCGCGCTCATCCGCTGCGCCATACCGGGATGAATCAGACCCGAGTGACCCGCCGAATCCTGGTGGACCACCGTCCCTTCCAGCACCCAGGTCACGATCTCCATGTCACGATGCTGATGGGTGTCGAACCCCTCGCCGGGGTCGACGATGTCCTCGTTGTGGATCATCAGCAGCCCGTGGGCATTCGCCGCCAGATCGAAATTGCCGGTGGCCGGAAAGGACTGCCGGGAATCGAGCCACTCGTTCCGCCAGCGCCCGCGATCCGCGCCCGGCACAACCCGAACACCCGCTTCGCTCACCGCCACCGCTCACCTCCGCAACCGATCCCTCCCGCCTCTGTAACCCCGCGGGCGAACCAGCATTCCCGACCGTGACGTCGAAGCGGGCTCCGCGGATCGAGTGCTGAACGGGTCACCGTGGCAGCGGCAGCAATTCGACCAGGGTGCCGCGGCCGGTTCCCGGAGGGAGGAGTGCCAGGGCGTGGGCGTTCAGGAGGTTGGCCAGGTGTGGGGTGCCGACGGCGCCGATGGCCCGCCACACTCCGCCTTCGACCTCCCGGACGGGCACGATACGGGTGCGGTCGTGGTCCGGGGTCGCCGCGTCGGCAATGCGGCCCCAGGACACCGCCGGATCCTGGCGGCCGGTGAGGATGTGCGCCAAGGCCCGGCCGGTCACCAGTGTGGCGGCGACGGCCGAAACGAAACAGGTGACGTACGACAGGGAAATCATCGCCTGAGCTGGGTGGATTCCAGGTTGAAGCTGCTGGTAGCCTGACTGCTCGAAGGGCACTTCTGTGCCGACACTGAAGCCCCGGCTCATCCGAGCGGGGCTTTTCTCGTTCTAACCCTCAAGCCCTCGGCGCTCGCCGGGGGCTTTTTTGCGTTCAAAGGAGATACGTTGTCCGCGTTCATTTCTGCTGCGGCGCAGTCCGGAGGCTGGGTCATCGTATGGCTGCAGCTGCCCCTGCTGGTGGTTGCAGCCGCGGTCCTGGTGGGCTCGGTCATTGCGTTGATCCGCGCTAGGCCAGAGGATATTCCGAGTGTATTCGGCATGCTCACAACGGGTTTCGGGCGCTGGCCAGAGTGGTTCCGCCGGAACAGTGCCCACGAGCGCGAATCCGCGGCACAGCTGGAAATCGAACCTCTGCAAGAGACTGCGAAGGAGGAGTGGTGAGCAGACGCCGAAACACCCAGCGGCGCCCAGTCGAAGACCGTGCCACCGACCTAGTCGAATACGAGACTTTCGACGAACAGTTGCAGGTTGTGCTGGCGGTGGCGTGGCCTGACTCGCGTGATTTTGGGCCTGGGGCGACACTGTGAAGCTGATCCAGATGGTCGAAAAGGCCCAAAGACACATCCGGACGTCGCGAACTCCGCTCACGCCAGCCGATCTCGATCGACTCCTGCGCCACGCCGATTGGCTGCCCAGCCCCACCGTGGCGGACCTGCACAACGACGTTGCCACGCTGATGCGGTGTCCGGTATCGGCTCACGGCTGGACCCTGCGGCCCCCGGCCTCACTCAACGCCGACATCCCCCAGTGTGCGCACTGCCCATGTCCGTTACCGCGCAAGAACACTGGTCGCCGTGCGAAGTACTGCACTCCGTAACACTCGCAAGCCGCTACCGCTTGCTCTAATGGTCAGCCTGAACACCCGATAACACGGTGCGTTTCGCCTGTGCCGCCGACGGGCGACCTTATCGAGGTCGCCCTCTTTTCCTGCGTTCCCGGGCTACGGCTGGTCGGTGGTGGATGGCAGGGTAGGGAGATGGAGAACAACGGATGAGCCGCGGTGTGTTGGTGACAGGGGCTTCGCGGGGGATCGGGCGGGCAATCGCGATGGCGTTCGCGGAGAACGGTGATCGGGTGGCGGTGCACTACTCGTCCGGGCAGGCCGAGGGCGAGGAGACTTTGCGGCGGTTGCCAGGTGACGGACATGTGCTCATCGACGGGGATATCAGTTCGCCGGACGCGGCCGAGGGGATTGTCGCGGCGGCCGTGGAGGCACTCGGCACCATGCATGTGCTCGTCAACAATGCGGCGGTGAATCTGGCGCATCCGCTCGCGAAAACCTCATATGCCGAATGGCAGGAGACTTGGCGCAAGACCGTGGACGTCAACCTGATCGGTACGGCGAACGTCTCCTATTGCGCTGCCCGCCACATGATCGACAAGGGTGTCCCCGGCCGGATCATCAATATCGGCTCCCGTGGCGCGTTCCGCGGCGAACCCGACTACCCCGCCTACGGCGCCACCAAGGCGGGCGTCCACGCCCTCGGCCAATCGCTCGCGGTCTACTTGGCTCCTTACGGAATCGCGGTCGCGTCGGTGGCACCCGGCTTCGTGGCGACCGAACGCGTCGCCCACCGCGTCACTGACGGTGTCCGGGCCCAGAGCCCCTTCGACCGCGTCGCCCAACCCGAGGAAATCGCCTCGGCCGTACGCTATCTCGCCTCCCCGGAAGCCACTTGGAGCTCCGGCGCGGTCCTGAACGTCAACGGAGCGTCATACCTGCACTGAATCTCACCGGTCATTCGGGTAATCAACAGGAATCGTGTCACCAGCGGCAAAACGAGCGGATTCAGGCAGGTAGCGGCGGCTGATCCCAATAGCCCTGTGTGGCTACCGTTCTCGTCGGCGGTCGGGTCCGAGCTCGGTGCGGTGGTCCAGGGCGTAGACCCGGCGCCCCAACACGGCGAAGGCCTCCCGGCTCAGCTTGTCCAGCTCGCCGCGGCGGGTGTCGGCGGGGACGGCCGCTACCGCCTGGTCGGGGGCGGCCAGTTCATTGCGCAGTTCGTCGTCCAGCGCTCACTCCACTTCCGGCCACCCGACGACCCGACCGTCGCCGCCATCATGATCGGCCCCGGCACCGGTGTCGCCCCTTTCGTCGGATTCCTGGAACACCGGCAGGCACGCGGCGACCAAGCCCCCAACTGGCTGTTCTTCGGCGAGCAACACCGGGCCACCGACTTCTACTACAGCGAGGAACTCGAACAACTACAAAAGCAAGGAATCCTCACCCGCCTCGACCTCGCTTTCTCACGCGACCAGCGCACCAAGGTCTACGTCCAGGACCGCATGCGCGAACGCGGCGCGCAACTATGGAAGTGGATCAACTCCGGTGCCCACTTCTATGTCTGCGGCGACGCCGCGCGCATGGCCAAGGACGTCGACACCGCGCTGCGGGAGATCGTCGCTCATCACGGCGACATGGATGCCGACGACGCCGATGCTTACGTCAAGAAGCTCGCCGCGGACAAGCGCTACGTCCGCGACGTCTACTGAACCCACCGACCTGGTCCGAAACAGTCACCTCCGACATCCGAGAATCGCACTTGCGGTGTATCAGGGCCGGTAGAACCTCATCCGCGGAAGAATCGGCTCTCCGGCGCCGCACATTCGCCTACGCTTGGTGAATGAACGTGCCGGACCTACCAGCGGAACTGGTCGATCTGATCGGCCAGTACGAGTTCGCCTTCCTGGTCAGCATCGGCGAGCTCGGACCGCACACCACTCCGCAGCACCCCACCCTCACCGGCGGCAGCTTCACCATCACGGCACCCGGACCCGTGACCTGCCGCAATATCACCGCCAACCCGGCGGTCACCCTGCTGTGGCCACCATCCGCCTCCGACGGTCACGCCCTCATCATCGACGGCCACGCCACCCTGCGGGACTACACCCTCGAGATCGCGCCGACCCTGGCCGTACTCCACCACACGGCCACCTCGACCGCGACATCACGGCGATGCGCGGACTGCCGGCGCTTCAACCTCGCCCCGCCCACCCAACTCAGCCGCCTCGGCCAACTCCCCCGCACCGGAAGCTGACCGCCGAACCTCCACCCCCAACTCCGAAAATCGTTTTACCGCTTCGGATCCCGTCGCTACCGTAGTTCCACCACTTCCACCCGACGACACCGGAAAGGCGGCCCCATGACCGAGCTGATTCAGCCCGCAACCACGTTCGACCTCGCCCGCCTGCTCAGCGTACGGAGCGTCTCCTAGCGGCCTCGGCATCACCGACCCGCCAGGGCCGCTTCCGGGCAAAACGCCACGGAGAGCGGCCCTTTCCATATCCCCTCACCCCACCCCCATTCCCTCGTAGCCCAACGGTAGAGGCAACGGTCTCAGGTGCCGTCAAGTGTGAGTTCGAATCTCACCGAGGGAACCCACCTTTCACGACCCGCGCACCTGAGTACACGATCTCGGCTGCACCGATGAATTTCGGGTGGATCCGTCGTCGATTCCTCTGAACAGCCCGAATAACAGGAGTCCAGATATGACGAGACCGTTTCGATTCGGGGTCGTTGCCCCGCTCAGATCCGACCTGCCGACGTGGCGAGATCGCGTGCGCCGCATCGCCGACAGCGGCTACTCGACGCTGCTGGTGCCCGACTTCCCACAGATGCAACCGGCGCCCGCCCCCATGCTGGCCACCGCCGCGGCCCTGACCGACCTGCGCGTGGGCACCTGGGTGTACGCCTCTCCGCTACGCCCGGCCTGGCTGACGGCGTGGGAGGCGCACTCACTGTCGCTACTGACCGACGGTCGCTTCGAGATGGGCATCGGCACCGGCAGACCGGGAATCGAGGACGAGCTCCGCGACAAGGGACAGCCCGCCGTACCGCCGCCTCACGAGCGGCTGGCCCAGATCCGCGAGACCGTCCAGAGGCTGCGAGATCTCGACGGCCCCGACCGTCACACGCCCGTGGCGATGGCCGTACTCGGTCCGAAGGCCCGGGCGTTGGCGGCCGAGGTCGCGGACACGGTCACCTTCGTGCTCGGGGATCAGCCTCGGGGCGAAGTCGAGCGCCTGGCACGCGACTTCCGCACCACCAGCGACGCCGAGCTCGCGCTCGCCGTACCGGTTATCGGCGATACTGTCGCGCCGCACATGGCGCCCCCCGACACCGACACTGCCGCGCTTCACGCGGCGGACGCGATGACCGTACTTCCGGATGACCCGGCCGCCGCCGCCGAGGAAGTCCAGCGGCGACGGGAGGAGATCGGCTTCTCCTATTTCGTCTTCGGCGCCGACTTCGCCGACAGGTTCGCTCCGGTCGTCGCCGAGCTCGCCGGACGTTAGTTGCCTGAACAGCTATTTCAGCCTCGAGCGATCCACTGTTGCATAGCGGCTGCGACCATCGAGTCGCCGTGCGCGCTGGGATGCCAGGGGAACCCGAGCGGTTCGGTGTGTGGGTCGAACGCTCCGTCCACCCAGGGATCCGCAGTGCAGGCGCCGTGCCCGGCGGTGACCGCTCGGGTGTCGAGGAAGTTCACGTTCAGAATGCCGGCGGCCTCGCGCTGGGCCGTGTCGATCCGGTCCAGGAACCCGGTGACCGCGCCGGCTCGGGGCTGGACCACATCGATGCCGAGGATGCTCGCGCAGGCGGAGTCTTGGCCGGGAGAGTGTATCTCCGGGTATCCCACCAAAACGATGCGCGCGTTCGGAGCGTAGTAGCGGATGTAATCCACCGCTTGCCGGACTCGATCGGCATAGGCCTGACCGGTGACGGTGTCGAGGTCGGGGGCGCGGCCTTCCGCTGCGGCTTCCGGACCGCAACCATCGATCAGGTCGGTCAGGCACGTGAAGGCACGAGACAAGGCGACCGGGTTGTCGGTTCCCCAGGCGTCGTTCATGCCGAGCTGAATCGTCACGGTCCGGGTGCGTGGTCCGAACGCGCTATCGGACATGGCCCGTTTCACCTGGTGCACCAGGGTCCAGCCCGAGGTGTCGATCGTGCCGCCCTGGCACGAGGTGTCCTCGACGTCGTCCGGCGACAAGCCGATACGCTGCGTCAGCTGCGTCGGCCATGATGTAGGCACGTGCTTGCAACCGGGATCCCCGCCCGCGTTCAGCAGGTCGAGGATTTCCCCGTTGGCGGAGAAGGAATCACCGATCACCACAAGGGTTTTGCCGCCGGGAGTCTCCGCAGTGGTCGGCGGCGCCATCGCGGCGAGCACCGCTGCGGTACCGCAGACCGTGAACGCTGCAAGCAACCGCAACCGAGCCGAACTTTTCACTAGCTGTCTACCTCTTATCGATCCGTTGCGAAACATGCGAAGCGCGACCGCTTCAGATTCGAACGCCTACTGTAGCTGCGCGCCGATAGCGCCGCCGATCGATCGCGAATTCGGCGGACATCCGACCGAGCCTGCTCGACCGATGACTTTCGCGCTGCAATCGCCTCTGTATGAGTAGGAGGTAGGAAAATGTTGCTGGAAAACAAGAACGTGGTTGTCTACGGCGCGGGCGGAGCGGTCGGCAGCGCGGTTGCCCGCGGATTCGCCCACGCAGGCGCCAGCGTCTTCCTGACGGGGCGAAATCCCGACATCCTCAACGCCGTCGCGAAGGAGATCTCCACCGCGGGCGGCGCCGCCGAGACCGCTGTGGTCGACGCCCGGGACGAGAAGTCCGTCACCGAGCACCTCGACGCCGTCGTCGCCGAAGTCGGCGGCATCGACGTGTCGTTCAACGCGATCGGAATCTCACCGCGGGGACTGCAGGGAATCCCGCTCACCGACCTACCGGTCGACAATTTCATGCGACCCATCACGACATACGCCCAGGCTCACTTCGTGACCGCGAAATCCGCTGCACGGCACATGATTCCCCGAGGATCGGGAGTGATCATGATGCACACACCCGAACCCGCCCGCGTGCCGATGCCCCTGGTCGGCGGCATGAGCGTCGGCTGGGCGGCGATGGAAGCCCTCAACCGCGCGCTGTCCGCCGAATGGGCCCAGCACGGCGTCCGCTCGATCTGCCTGCGCACCACGGGCATGGTCGAGACACCGGTCATCGACGTCGTTTTCGGGCTGCACGCCGACGCGCTGGGCATCCCCGAAGACCAATTCACCGCCGCCGTCAGCGCGATGACCCACCGCAAACGCCCGACCACACTGGCCGAACTCACGGCTGTCGCGGTATTCCTCGCCTCCGACCGAGCATCCGCGATGACCGGAACCGTCGCCAATCTGACCGGCGGAATCATCGTCGACTGACCATCACGGAGGAGCAGGGCAATGAACGATCTACTCGCGAGCGCGGTTGCCGCGCACGGTGGTTCGGACCGATGGAATCGGATCCGGGCGATCCGCGTCGACGCCGCCATCACCGGGGCCTTCTGGCAGGTCAAGGGAAAAGGCGATGCGCTGAGGGACATCCGCTTCGAGGTGGACACCACACGGGAACGGCTGACCATGGACTTCGCCGATCGAGACCGACGGTCGCTCTTCGAGCCCGACCGGGTCGTCCTGCAGCAACGCGACGGCACGGTGGTCGACGCGCGCGACGACCCGGAACGGTCGTTCGACGGCCACCAGTTCCAAACGCCCTGGGACGAACTACATCTCGCGTACTTCACCGGGGAAGCACTGTGGACGTACTTGAATACGCCGTTCCTGTTCACGTGGCCGGGGTTCGTCTGCGAAGAGATCGCGCCCATCGAGGCCGAGGGTGAAATATGGCGGCGGCTACACGTGACCTTCCCCGACCACATCAAGAGTCACACCCGTAAACAAGTGTTCTGCTTCGGCCCGGACGGGCTGCTGCGCCGCCACGACTTCGCCATCGACATCGTAGACCCGGCCACCGAGTCACAGCTCTACGCCGCCGACTACCGCGACATCGACGGCATCATCATCCCGGCCACCCGACGGGCCTACGCCACCGTGGGAGACGACCGGATCGTCCTGGTCGCCATCGACATGGCCGACATCACCGTTTGTTGATCACGATGAACAACACCCACAGCAGGATCGGCGGATCATGCACACAGTGACTGAAGCCACGACCGGCAGCGAGGATTTCGGACGGCTGAGCGAACCGTTCCGACGCGAGCTGCTCGCCTACTGCTACCGCATGCTCGGTTCGGTCGACGACGCCGAAGAAGTGGTGCAAGACATCTATCTCGACGCCTGGCGGGCCTACGACGGCTTCGAGGGCCGATCGTCGTTGCGCACCTGGCTCTACCGCATCGCGACCCGGGCGTGTTTCAAAGCGCTGGAAAAAAGCAGACGCAGGCCGCTGCCCGCCGATCTCGGCGACCCCGAGTCACATCTGGAGGCCAGGCTGATCGAGCGAAGCCCGGAGGTGTCGTGGCTCCAGCCGATACCCGACTTCCTGTTCACCGCCGCACCGACCGACCCGGCAACCGTCGTGGTGCAACGACAGACCATGCGGCTCGCCCTGATGGGGGCACTCCAACAGCTACCACCGCGACAACGAGCCGTGCTGATCCTGCGTGATGTGCTGCAGTGGCGGACCACCGAGGTCGCGCAACTGCTGGAGATGACAACGGCGGCCGTCAACAGCGCGCTGCAGCGAGCGCGAGCCCAGATTCCGCTCAGCGAGGACGGTCTGACCGAACCGGCCGAACCACGGCAGCGCGCCCTGCTCGACCGATACGTCACCGCATTCGAAACCGCGGACGTCGATCAACTCGTCGCGGTCTTGACCGAAGACGCACGATGGGAAATGCCGCCGATCGCAACCTGGTTCGAGGGCCGCGACACCATCCTCGCCTTCCTGGCCAGACAGATGCGGATGATCGGTCCGGCCGAACTGGTCGCCACCTCCGCCAATGGACAGCCCGCCTTCGCGGTGTATGCCCGCGGCCACGACGGTGCGCACCATCCACACGCACTGCACGTACTGACAGTCACCGCCGAGGGCGTCAACAGGATCGTCGCGTTCCACGGCTCCGGGCTGTTTCCGCTGTTCGGACTCTGACCAGGTAACGGCATGTCCGAACAGGAAAACATCGCCCGGCACGACGCCGAGCTGCACGCACAGCTCCGGCTGTTCTGCCAACTCATGCTCGGTTCAGCGGACGCCGCCGACTGCATGATTCAGCAGATCTACCAAGAGAATTGGCCATCGGAACGCCTTCAACTGTTCCGTATTGCAGCCGCCCGCTGTGGGATCCGCCGATAAGCGCACAACGGATCGGCGTTGTTGTGGATGCTGCCCACCACCTCACCCCAGCGCCGAAACGACTGCGGCGTCGCTGATTTCGAGCAGGCGGCGGCGCGCCTTCGGGTTGAGGGCTTGCGTGTGCGGATGGGTCTGCCCGGTGCCGTTGAAATAGCGGCCCGTCGTCTGTGACAGGTCCGGATCGCAGATCAGGCGGAGGGTCGCGGCCGCGCCTTCGTCGATGGTGCTGATCGGCGTGATGCCGGATTCCAGCACCATGGTCGTCGCCATGAGGGTGGCCGGGTGCAGGGCGTTCACGGTGACACCGGTTCCGTCGAGTTCTTCGGCGTACTCGATGGTCGACATGATCATCGCCAGCTTGGCGCGGCAGTAGGCGGTGTACACGTCGTAGTCGTGCTCGGGGGTCGGATCGTCGAGGTTGATCTCCTGCTGCCCGGCCGAGGCTACGTTCACCACCCGCGCCGGTGCCGAGGCCCGCAGCAGCGGAAGCAAGCGCCGCGTCAGCCGATACGGGGCCAGATGGTTGACCGCCCACAGTAATTCGTTGCCGTCGGCGCTGAGTTCGTGTCTCCCGTCCGGCCGGCCGCCGGTGCCGGCATTGTTCACCAGCACGTCCAATCGTGAAGTGCGGGCGATGATCTCGTCGGCCAGCCGGTCCACCTCTGCGAGTCGTGACAGGTCGGCCAGGATGATCCGCGGAGCGTGTCCACTTGCGGCCGTTATCTCGGCCGCGACCGCGGCGGCCCGATCGGGGTTGCGGCCGTGCAGGATCAGCCGGGCGCCCGCCGCGCCGAGACGCACGGCGAGTTCGCGGCCGAGTCCGTCCGTCGCACCCGTGATCAGCACAGTGCGATCAGCCATGCGGTCGATACCTTTGTCGCTCATAACCTTTCCTTGCCGTCCGACCTCGTCAGGATGCTCGAGCGGAATTCACGGCAGTGCCTCCGCCGTGGCGACGAGCGTCGCCCGGCCCAGGATGTGGCCTGCGATGGTGAATCCGAGCAGAGCAGGCGTGGAGTCGGCGGCGATGCCGATGTCGTCGACATCCAGAGCGTGCACGGTGACGAAATAGCGGTGCTCACCGTGCCCCGCCGGCGGCGCCGCACCGATGTATCGGGGTAGGCGCGCGTCGTTCGGCAATTGGAAGGAGCCGGTCGGCAACCCGCTGCCCGCGTCGTCTCCGGCGCCCTCGGCAAGGCTCGTGGTCGTGGCCGGGATGTTGGCGACAGCCCAGTGCCAGAAGCCGGAGCCCGTGGGGGCGTCGGGGTCGTACACGGTGACGGCGTAACTCTTGGTGCCCGCCGGGGCGCCACTCCAACTCAGTTGCGGGGAAACGTCTTTGCCGCCGGGGGCGCCGGAGGACCACTGTGCGGGTTGCCAGGCGGCGCCGTCGCTCACCGTGGTGCTGGTGACCGTGAACGAGGCTGCCTCGGGGAGCCGGGCGAAGGGATTGTTTGCGCTCATCGTGTCGTGCCTTTCGAGTCGTACCGGACAAGCAAGATCGACGATATCAGAAATAATCGATTATTTTGAAGATCGTCTATCATCGGACCATGACCAGGGCAGCCAACACCCCCACCGCACCGGGAAAGCAGATGCTGTCCGAGCAGATCTACGCACACCTGCGGCACGCGATCATGCGCGGCGAGTACGCGCCCGGTGACGCGCTCAAGCCGCAGGATCTGGCCAAGCAACACGGTGTGAGCCTGGCTGTGGTGCGCGAGGCGCTGGTGCGGCTGGTCGGTGAGGGCTTGGCCGAACGGCTGACCAATCGCGGCTTCGCGGTCCCGGCCTTCTCCGATCGCCGCTGGCAGCAGATCGGCGAGGCCCGCCGGACCATCGAGCCGGTCCTGCTACGCATGTCGATCGAACGTGGTGACGTCGACTGGGAGAGCGATGTCCGAGCCGCCCACCACCGCTTGGCGCGCACACCGGTATTCACCCCGGAGGACGGCGAGTACTACAGCGAGGCCTGGGCCGAGGCCCATCGGGTGTTCCATCGCACCCTCTTGGCAGGGTGCGGAAACCCGGTGTTGCTGGAGACCTTCGACCGGATGTGGGTCGCGAGCGAGCTGGCTCGCCGCTGGTCGGCACACCGCGCCCCCGACCGCGACGGCATCGACGAGCATCGCCGATTGGAGGAGGCGGCGCTGGCCCGTGACCCCGATACCGCCGCCGACCTACTGACCCGACACCTCACCCTGACGACGGCCGCACTCACCGAGCAGGAAAGCTGACACCGACCATGACGTAGGTCGCAATCCGACCGGCCCGGGCGTCGTCAGCCGAGGAAGTGCTCGGTGGGCGGGGTGCATGCGTTCAAGCGCTCGGCCGAGAACGAGTGTTGGACAACGACCTTGATACGCCGTTGCGCATCGCGTGAATTCCGTTCATTCCGAAGGCTGTCGCATCGAGCCCGCGATGACGGTCGAAGCCGGTGTGGGTGAACGCTTTCGCGGTCCGGATCAGCGTTTGCCGTCGCCGACGGGCTCGATGGGCCCGGGCTGATCGCCGAGGCGGGCGTGTAGCCGGTCTCGGATCTGGTCCGGGGTGTACGCGCGGCGTTTGCGTTCGGACCGCACGATGACCACTCCGGTCGCCGCGACACCCGCGGCCCCTGCCAAGCCGAGCACCTTCCACCAGCGCATGCGCCTAGGCTAGTCGCCGTGCCACGTGAAGCGCCTTCGAGTATCGGTTTGGATGACGCGGTCGAGCTCACGCGGACCGGCGATCTGTGGCTGTTCCGCGGGCATACCGGTGCCGACCGCGCAATCCGGGGGCTGACCAACAGCCCGGTCAACCATGTCGGCATGGCGGTGGTCATCGATGACCTCCCGGCCCTGATCTGGCACGCCGAGCTCGGCCGGGCGCTGCCGGACGTCTGGTCGGGCAACCACCATCGCGGTGCACAGCTGCACGACCTGCGGGCCGCGATCATGCGCTGGGCCAACGATTACGGGCAGCAAGCGTGGATTCGCCAGCTGGATCGGCCGGTTACCCACGAGATGGAAGATGCCGCGCTGCGGATGGTCGCACGGCTGGACGGCATGCCCTTTCCCTCCACCAGCGCGCTGGCGGGGCGGTGGTTGCGGGGCCGGGTAGCGCTGCCGAAGCAATCGGGAACGCGGGAAGCCGACGCCGGTCTGGAGAACGCGTACTGCGCGGAGATCGTCGCCATGACTTATCAGGCCATGGGTCTGCTGCCGGAGAAGCGTCCGAACTGGTATGACCCGGGCAGGTTTTGGAGTGGCGACAATCTGCGTTTGGCCGACGGCTATCACCTCGGCGGGGAAATCACGGTGCACGTTCCCGTACGTTGACGCACCGGCATCACCCATTGCATCCCCGGTCGAAAATCGTTTTACCCCTTCAGAACTCCGCTGCTACCGTGATTCCCACCACCTCCCCCGACGACAGGAAAGGCGGCACCGTGACCGAATTTATGCAGCGCCCGAACACGTTCGACCACAACCGTCCCGTCCGCGTCGGTGTACGGAGCTGCCCCTGAAGGTCTCGACCACCGCAGACCGCTCAGGGGGTCGCTCCCGGCATTCGCCAGGAGCGACCCTTTCTCATCCAGCCCGAAAGCAAGCCACCCAGCCCATGCACCTCAACGTCGAGCGGGCGTCACCGTTGACGCATGCATGGGCGAAGGCTTCCGCAGCCCCTCATCGAGAACCGCTTTCGGACCTTCGACAGCGACGCCGAGCCACTCCGATCTCAACGGAAATCCGCAATTCACGGCGGGTCGGCGTTGTTGTGGATGCTGTTCGAACCACACCGAGGGAACCCACCGATCCAGCTCCGCGCACCTCGGCGCCGAGTAGATGTCAACGCCGACATCCGCGCGGAGCCACATGCCCGTAGCTCAACCGGACAGAGCGTCTCCCTACGAAGGAGAAGGCTGGGGGTTCGATTCCTCCCGGGCATACCAGGTCATCTACGGGTTGTAGATTTCCACGTAGGCGTTGGTGGCGACCGCGAAGACGCCGGGTCCGGCGCCGGTGCAGGCCGCCGTAATACGGTCACCCGACGGGGTGAAGGGGTAGCTGAGCACCTTGTAGGGGCCGACGGCGTACAGCGGGAACGGCCCGCTGGCGTAGAGGCCGACGCAGTCGAGGTGAAGTACGTAGTTGGATCCACCGTCGGGCCCGCAGACTGCCGACGCGTCGAACACCCCCTTCGTCACGGTGCAGTCCTGCGGCGCGGCCTGCGCGGTCCCCGACCCGACGACGGCCGCGAAACCCAAACCCGAAATGCCCGCGATCGCAACCCGTCCGGCGACACTCAACGACCTTTTCATGAAGACCCTTCCGATTGGCGTTGTGTTGTTCGTCGTAGCCGAGCCCAATTTTGTTTCCATTCTGAAGTTTTTGGTCGTACCGGGCCCGCATCACGGAACGGTACAGCCGTGAAATACGGTCGGGGTTGTGACAGGTCATGGCGATTCGAGGGTCGGTGGAGTCGATCATGGGTAAGCCGAATCGGAAGCATCGGGCAGCCAAGCAGCGGGCACGATACGGCGGAACCGACTTTCCGGGCATGCCCGGTGGGGCCGAGGGGCGGCCGCCGACCGCTGAGGAGATCGGCAATGCGATCCTGGCGGCCGCCATGGAATCGGCCCAGCGTGGGGCTCGGGCCGGATCGGTACAGCGTGATCCGGTTGTCGTGTTCGCCGGCCGGCTCGCCGCTGACGACCCGCTCGTTCACCACGTGGAGCGGGGTGTGCACCTTGCGGGGCAGCACCTCATGACGCGAGCCTTCCGGAATGGCTGGTTGCCGGCGGACATTCAGCAGGCGGCGCGACGGCGGGTCGACGACTTCGCGGTCAGCTTTCTGATCGACACCATGGCGGACTCTGTGCGGCCCTTCGCGCCTGCGACCGTCGACGAAACCTGGTTTGCTCAGCTCGGTGAATTGGCCGCGGACGCCTGGTGGTCGGATTCCTCACCGCATTTCGGCCAGTGGGCAGCGAAGCACATGCTGACCACCGCCGAAGCGCTCACCACCGTCATCGAGGCCCTCGCACTGCTGATCCTGCTGCCGAAACTGGAACTCATCAGGCCCCTGCCCGGTACCGCACGTCCGACGGCCGCTGTCCCCCATCATGTCGACGAGAAGGTGCTCGGCCGCGTTCGTGGACTGCTCGCCAAGGCGGAGTCCACGTCCTTCCCCGAAGAGGCCGAGGCCCTGTCGGCCAAGGCACAGGAGCTGATGACCAAGTACGCGCTCGATCGGGTGCTCGTCGACGCCGACACCGCCGTCCCGGATCTGCCAGGGGCACGGCGAATGTGGCTCGATACCCCGTACACCGACGCGAAGGCCCTGCTGATCGACGTCGTCGCCAAGGCCAATCGATGCCGCGCCGTCTTTTCCTCGGCATGGGATTTCATGACCATCGTCGGCGACGACGCGGATCTCGACGCGGTGGAATTGTTGTCCACCTCGCTGCTCGTGCAGGCCACCAGGGCGATGATCGCGAACGGCGACAAAGCGTCCCGAACCGAGGAGGCACGCAGCCGGACGTTCCGGAAGTCGTTCCTCGTCGCGTATGCCACCCGCATCGGGGAGCGCCTGGATGCGGCCACCGCGGCCACCATCGCGGAATCGGCTGAGCCGGAACGACTGCTGCCGGTCTTGGCCTCACACCAGATTGCGGTCGACGCGGCTTTCGACACCCTGTTTCCACAAGCCCGGAATCGCGGGATCACAATCCGCAGCGCCGCAGGCTGGGACGCCGGCCGAGTAGCCGCCGACCGCGCACGGCTCGACCTCAGGCCTCGTCCTGATGCCGGGTGAGCAGCCGCTCGGCGGCGTCGTACTCGTAGAGCTCGGCATAGCGTCCCCAGTCGATGGCGATCCGCAGTTGTCGCCGCGCGGCGTCCTCGGTGAAGCCCCGCCGCAGCAGGTCGAGGAAGAAGCCGTCGCGTAGCCGCTGGTTGCGCGCACTGGTCAGCGCGTGGTCGATCGCCGCGACCAGGGGCGCCTTGGCTCGCGCCAGCCGCGCGAAAATGGCCTTGGCACTGTCGATATCGGCCTCGGCGAACAGGGTGCCGTCGACGGTGAGCTCGATATCCCCGTCGGCGGTGGTGGCCAGCCCCAGCATGGTGGCGGCGTCGACCAGCGGCATCAGATCGTCGATCTCGAAGCGCAACCCGCCCGCCAGATCCGGCAGGTCGGCCCGCCCGCCCTGGGCGGCCACAAAATCCAGCATGCCGCCGATTCCGTCCACCCCGGCATCGGGCAGCGGCCGGGTGGTGGGGGTGGGGGTGATGCTCGGCCAGCTGCCCTCGAAGGTGGCGTCGGTGAGCATCCGATAGGCCTGGTCCACCAGCGCCTGGAACCCCGCGCCGCGCGGGTCGCGCGGCTGCGGGAGACGCACCTGGATCTCACCTTTGATTCGCCCGGGATTGTTGTCCAGCACCAGGATTCGGTCGGCCAGCTGCACGGCCTCCTCGATGTTGTGGGTGACCATCAGCATGGTCTTGGTCGGGAAGGCGGTCTCCGCCCACAGTCGCATGAGCTCGCCGCGCAGGTTCTCGGCGGTCAAGACGTCCAGCGCCGAGAACGGTTCGTCCATGAGCAGCACCTCCGGCTGCACCACCAGGGCGCGGGCGAATCCCACTCGCTGGCGCATACCGCCGGAAAGCTCCTTGGGATAGGCGTTCTCGAAGCCGTCCAGGCCGATCATGTCGATGGCGTCGGTAACCCTCTCGCCACGCTCCCAGGCCGAAATCCCTTGGGCGCGAAGGCCGAGTTCGACGTTCTGGCGCACGGTCAGCCACGGCAGCAACGCGAAGGTCTGGAACACCATGGCGGTATTGGCATTCGGCTCGGTGATCTCGGTCTGCCGGATGCGCGCGGACCCCGCAGAGGGGAGCATCAGGCCCGCGATGATCCGCAGCAGCGTGGACTTGCCGGAGCCGGATTTGCCCAGCAGCGCGACGATTTCACCCTCCTGCAACTCGAGGCAGACATCCGAGAGAACCGGCAGCTGCTCGCCGGAGGGGTTGGTGAAGTTCTTGGTGACACGATCGACGGTGATGATGGGGGCCGACACGGTGTGTCCTCCTTTCGAAAAGTGTTTCAGCTCAGCGAGAATCGCCGTTCGGCGGTGCGCTGCAGGCGTCGCCACAGCAGGCGGTTGATGGTCACCGTGACCACGCTCATCACCACGGTGCCGAGCAGCACCCTGGCGAAGACGTCGTCGGTGGTGGCATTGGTGATGTACGCGCCCAGGCCGTAGGCCTCCATATGCGTGTTCCCGGCCTCCACGACCTCGCCGACCAGCGTGGCGTTCCACGCGCCGCCGAACGCGGTGATCGCGCCGACCACGTAGCCGGGTGCGATCGCGGGCAGTATCAACGACTTCCAGCGCTGCCACCCGTGCACGCCGAGATCGTCCATGGCCTCGCGCAGGTCCGTCGGGATCTGCCCGGCCGCCGCGATCACGTTGAACAGCACGTACCACTGCGCACCCAGTGCCATCAGCGCGATGCCGCCGATATTCAGTGAGATGCCGGTGTAGGTGAGCGCCGCGATGACGAAGATGAACAAGAACTGGGCCGGGAAACTGGCCAGCACCTGCACCACCGGCTGAGCGAACCGGCAGATGCGCGGATTCATCCCGATCCACACGCCGACCGGCACCCACACGATGGTGGAGACCACCAGCAGCACTATCACGCGGCCGAGGCTGGCCAGCCCCATCAGCGAGGTCGGCCCGAATTCGGCCAGGCCCACGGTTCTGTCGAAGTAGGAGGCGAGTGCCCAGGTGCCCCAGGCGAGCGCGGCGAAGAGCAGTCCGAAGAAGAGCACATCGCCGATGCGGCTGCCCGCGCGCTCGTCGTAGGCGGAACGGGTGCTGCGCCCGAAGACCCGCATGAGGCGATCGACCCGCTCACCGACCGGCCGTAGCACCCGAGCCAGCCGGCCCGGCACCGTGCTGTGCCGCAGCAGGTCGAGCACCAGACTCCGTGGGGCCTGCGCACTTTCGGTGTGCTCCACCCGGAATCGCTCCGACCACGCCGTGAGCGGCCGCCAGAACACCACGTTCACCAAGACGATGGTGAGCACCATGACCAGCGCACCCACTATGAGATTGCCGACCTCGGCCTCGGAGGTGGCCGCCGCGATGAAGCTACCCATGCCGGGCAGCGCCTCGTCCCGGCCGGATACCGTGATGACCTCCGAGGCCGCGAGCATGAACCACGCGCCGCCGAAGCTCATCATGCCGTTCCAGATCATCGGCACCATGGCCGTCGGCACCTCCAGCTGCCACAGCCGCTGCCAGCGGGTGAGCCGCATCATGCGGGCCGCATCATCCAGCTCCCGGGGCATATTGCGCAACGCCTGGTAGTAGGCGAAGGTCATGTTCCAGGCCTGCGCGGTGAAGATGGCGAAGATGCACGCCGCCTCCGCGCCCAGGTACGAGCCGTGGAACAGGCCCACGAACGCGGTGACCGTGATCGAGACCAGGGCCAGCACCGGCACCGACTGCAGCACGTCGAGCGCCGGGATGAGCACCTTCTCGGCCCGTCGCGAGCGCGCCGCCCACTGGCCGACGATCAGCGTGAAGAGGATGGACGCCGCCAGGCCGATGAACATGCGCAGCGTGGTGCGGGCCGCGTAATAAGGCAGGTTCGCGGGATCGGTTGATACGGCCTCGGTTCCGGTATCCGGCGTCCAGGGCACCGACATGTCCCGAAACAGCCTCAGCACCAGCAGGATCAGCAGCACGCCCGCGCCGATGATCAGGTAGTCCACCGCTCGGAGCCGGCCGCGTGCCCGCGGCACCTCGGGAGTCGTCTTGGGGCGGTCCGGAATTGCCAATTCGAGAGTCATTGCTGTTCACCTCGCTCCGAGCGGCTTCGTCGCAACTCAGTTGGTCGATTCGGCGGCGACCGCGGGCGGTGCGGTCATGACGTTGTAGGCGTGCACGGCCGAGGCCAGCACCGCCGGTGCGCCGATGAGCAGGTTGAAAACCACGACGCCTATTCCGGCCCCGGCCACCGCGCCCTCGAGACAGCCGGTGACGGCGCCGGGAATCGCCAACGTGCCCAACGTCAATGCGCCGACCGCGAGACCCTGACCCGCGCCCAGCAGGACGCAGCCCAGCGGCGCTCCGATGACGGCACCCAGCAGCGTGCCCACCGCCAGGGCCACGGTGAGCTCGTTGTTGACATTCTGGAAGACGGTATTCATCCGATCCTCGAAGCTGTCGGGATCGGCAATCTGCTGTGCCGCAGGGTCTTCGGCTTGCGTCTGCGCGGCGGCGTGCAGCTCCGCGGCGATGCGTCGTTCCTCGGTGCTGACCGGTCGTGCCCGATCCGGGCGCGGGGTGAGGGTGGCGCTGTCGCCGTCGATGCGGGCGTCGATCGGGTACGTCGTGTCCTGCTTCGTGATGGTCAGCGGGATCGCCCCCACCACCACGCCCTGCGGGTCGAGGATCTGCAGCTGGTCGGTGGTGGTTCGGAGCGTGCCGAGGTCGGTGCGCAGCACCACCGATCGGTCCACGATCCGGGCGTCGCCGGACACGGCCTGAGCTGTCACAGCGTCGGCGAGCCGGACGTCCGGTCCGGGTGCCGCGGCCGAAGCGGCGGCAGGGGCGACCAGTCCGGCGGTGGTCATCGCCGCGGTGGCGAATGCGAGCAGGCGAATTCTCATCGGGATGTTTCCCCTCGGGATACCGCTGCCCGCATCGGTTTCCGGGCAGCGTCGAATACCGTCGGGCACGGTGGTGCCGACGGGTCGGATATATATGCGAATCTCCGAATTCATTCGTAAAATGTGCATGCGAATAGTCCGGTGCCGCGCGGGCGGCATCGTGATATCGGAGAATTACGTGCGTCGAAATATCGACGCGGTGTTGGTGTGCTGGCTAGCGGCCCGGACCGAGGCGGAGGGGCCGACCCGGAGATCCCGGGTCATCATCGGGTGCCATCGTGCTACCCGACCTCCTCACTGGTAGAACGCGATTCGTCAACGCACGGGGGAGGTCGCCCGGAACTCTCGGGGCGGACGCACACCCCTCTCGTCAGAGTTTTGGCACTGCACGACGTGTTCCGAATCGCAGTGTTCCGAATCGGAAAGCCACTTTGGATTACCCCTTGATCCGGAGAAATCTGTCCTAACCTTGGGCGTCTCTCGACGTCGTCAGATCAGTGGCCTGTGTTCGTGCAGGAGCCTCGCCTATCGAGGTGCAACAGGGAACCTAGTTAAAGACTCGTTAAAAGTCAAAACCGCGCCGGATTCGGCGGTCCGGTGGCTCCGACGATCACCATTCTCATTCTTCGACTGTGGCCGACGTCGCTGACAGGGCACCGGCACGCCGCGTCAGCTGCCGCCCGCCGATCATGACCGCGGCGATGGCGGTCACGCCGAGCAGCGCGCCCGTGACGAGGACGCCGGTCACCGATGTGAAGCTGACGATCACGCCGCCGGTGAGCGCACCGAGGGCGACGGCCAGGTTGTACATGGCGGTATTGAGGGCGGTCGCGGCCTCGGGATGGTCGGGGGCGGCCTGCAGGATCCAGGTCTGCACGCCGACC
Organism: Nocardia sp. NPDC059229; assembly: GCF_042754165.1. Lineage (NCBI taxonomy): Bacteria > Bacillati > Actinomycetota > Actinomycetes > Mycobacteriales > Nocardiaceae > Nocardia > Nocardia sp. NPDC059229. Next base: position 228,598 of record NZ_JBHZAK010000006.1, on the reverse strand, counting down.
GGAATCGCACCGAATGCCGTGCCCCACACCAGCAGTGCTGCGATGCCGCTGACCGGTGTGGTCGCGATGAGCGGGAAGAGTGCGAGTGTCATCGCCAGCAGGGCGGCAGCGGCGACCAGGGCGCGCCGCGGGTCGCGGCCGGCGGCGGCGCCGCCCGCGAACGTTCCGGCCACGCCCGCCAAGCCGAAGGCCAGCTGCGCTGGCCCGATTGCCCCGGCGCCCAGACCGGAGATGTCCTGCAGCATGGGCCGGACGAAGGTGAATGCCGCCCAATGCCCACCCACCAGAAGGAAGGTGGCGATGACGCCGGCGCGGACGGCCGGTGTGCGCAACTGCCGCGCCAGGGCGCGGGGGCGGACCACCTCGGTGGCGGGCAGGGGCGGCAGCAGCAGCCGCAGCGCGAGGGCGACCACCGCGCCGAATCCGGCCAGTGCGGCGAAGGCGACGCGCCAGCCGCTCAGATTGCCGATCAGCGTCGCGGCCGGCACGCCCAGCACGTTGGCCGCTGTCGCACCGCCGAACGCGAGCGATATCGCTCGTGGAATGTGGTGCGCGTGAACCAGTCTGACCGCGCACGAGGCGGCCAGCGCCCAGAAGCCGCCGATGGCGATGCCGGCGACGGCACGTGCGGCGAGCAGGATCGCGAAGTCCGGTGCCAGCGCCGAGACCGCTGTCGCGGCCAGCATGAGCCCGATCAGCCCGAGCAGGACCGTACGCCGGTCCGATCTTCCGATCGCGACGGGCAGGGTGGTCGCGGCCGCCGCGGCCATGAGTCCGGGCAATGTGATCGTCAGTGCGACCGCACCGGGAGAGACGTCGAAGGTGTGACCGATGGGGGTGAGCAGGCCGACCGGCATGGCCTCTACGGTGACCATCGCGAAGGTGGCGGTGGATACCGCCGCGACGGCGAGCCAATTGCGGATCGGGGTTCCGGCGCCGGCGGATTCGTGGGTGGAAGCGATGGGGGCTGCCATTACTTCCACCTGCTCGTGTCGGATGAGGAGGTGGTGTTCGCCATGCTCGCAACACTTCCGGGCGGCGCTGATGCGACGCTGGTGTCAGCTGACAGCGCGCTGGTACAGGGCCTGCTCGAATAGGACGCTGACCTGGTCGCAGGGGGTGCGCCGGCCTTCGTTCAGGGCGGACAGGAATCGTTGCTGTCCCAGGGCTTTCCGGGCGAGGGCGTACGCCTGGCGTACGTCGGGACCGGGATTGCCGTTCGTGATGCGGCCGGTCACTTGGTCGATGGCTCCCAGCAGGCGCGCGGCCGGCTCGGGTGCGCCGATGGCGAGGGCGGCCAGCGCACAGCCGACGGCGACGACGGGGAGCAGTCGTGGTGCGGCGGTGGCGGCGAGGTCGCGGGCGATCTCGAGTTGCCTTGTCGCAATGCCGATTCGGCCCGTTCCGACCAGTGCGATCGCATAGTGTGTGCGCCCCAGGATTTCGTCGGTGGCCAATGCTGCGGCCGGACTGCGGTCGGCACCGCGCAGCGGACCGTCGTCGCCGAACAATCGACCGTACAGCTCGATCGCCGTGCCCGGTTCGCCTTGCCGCAGCGCCAGATCGGCCTCGGCGACGCGCAGCCACTGCGCCGTTCCCTCGGGCACCTGGGCATCCACCCACCTCCGGGCGGACGCGAGGTAGGCGGCGCCACCGTCCACGTCGTTCTCCCGCAGATGCAACTGTGCGGCGCGGCGCAGCACACCCACGACCTCCTCGGCCCCCAGGCCCGGGGTCAGCAGTTCGGCGGCCCGGGCGATGAGGGGAGCACCCGCGGCGAGCCCCGCGGATTCGATCCTGTGGTGGGCCAGGTGCAGCAGCGCCCGGCTCACCCCGCGCGGCTCGCCCAGACTCTCCAGCATGCTGATGGCCGCCTCGAGGTCGGCTACGCAGCGCTCGAACGACTCTGTGTCACCGCCGATTTCGTCCAGTGCGCGCAGCACCAGCGCATTGCCGCGCAACCAGGTGTCGTCGGCGGTGAGGCACTGGTTCAACAGCTCGCCGGCACCACGGTGCCGGTCGCGAAGTGCCAGCAGCAGCACGAAGATCGGATGCGGCGGCCGCGACTCGCCCATGGCGGTCCGCACCAGTTCATCGAATTCGCCTGAGCGATCGGGTATTTGGCCCCACCACAACGGCTCGTGGTACGCGGGCAGCTGGTGGGCGTAGCGGACGGCGAGAAAATCCGCGGCTCGGCCCGGCGGCGGACCCGCACCGAACAGCGCCAGCACCCGCGGTTGCCAGGCCAGGGCCTCGCCACGGAGCCCGCACAGCAGCCAATGCCAGATCAGGCCGCCGTACAGACCGACCGCACACTCGCCGTCCCCGGTGCGCACCGCCCATTCCAAGGCGGCCAGGCAGTTGGCGTGTTCGATGGTGAGCAGGCGCGTCGCCTGCTGCTGCCGCGCATCGAGCAGCCGCGGTGCCGCGTCCCGCACGAGAGCGAGGAAATGGCCGGCGTGGGCGTCCGCCAGTCGCCGGCTCTCGCCGGCCGCGTCCAATTCCGATGCGGCGTAGGCGCGAATCGTTTCCACCATCCGGTATCGCGCGCCGTCGAACTCGACGAGGGACTTGGCGACCAGCGCCGTCAGGGTATCCGCGGTGTCCTCGCCGCCGCATACCGTGAGGATGGCGTCGAGCGTGGCGCCATCGGCGAAGACGGCCAGCCTGCGCGCCAATTCGACCTCTGCACCGGTGAGCAGGTTCCAGCTCCAGGACACCACGGCATGCAGCGTGCGATGCCGGGCTGATACGTTGCGGCCGAGCGAGTCCAAGAGGCGGAATCGGTGGGGCAGCCGGTCGGCCAGATGACGTACCGGCAGGGCGTGCAGGCGGGCGGCGGCGAGTTCGATCGCCAGCGGCAACCCGTCGAGGCAGCACACGATGGACACGATATCGGCACATTCGGAGTCGGTCAGCCGGAAGTCCGGTCGCACCGCGCGGGCACGGTCCACGAATAGCTGGACGGCGGCGGATTCGGCGGCGATCTCCACCGATGCTCCGGGCTCCGGCACCGCCAAAGCCCTTACCGGGTACAACTTTTCGCCGTCGATGCCGAGCGGCTCACGACTGGTGGCCAGCACGGTCAGCAGAGGAAAGTGGCACAGCAGGAACGCGGCCAACTCGGCGGCCGCGTCGATCACGTGCTCACAGTTGTCCAGGATCACCAGCATTCGGCGCTGCCCCACGGATCGGTGCAGCACCGCGCGCCAGTCGGCGTCGTCGCTGGATTCGCCGAGACCCAGGGCGGACAGCAGGACGGCCGGAACCGCGGTCGGCGTCGACGCGTCGTGCTCGCGCTGGGGTGCGATGCCCGCGAGGTCGGCGAAAACGCAGCCGTCGGGCCAATCCGACTGGACCGCAGCGAGTTCCGTCGCCAGCCGGGTCTTGCCGACGCCGCCCGTCCCGGTCAGGGTCACCAGCGCGGAGTCGCGGAGCATCCGGGTGAGCTGGTCGATATCGCGTTCCCGGTCGACGAAGCTGGTCCAGCGTCGCGGCACTCCCCGCTCCCGCACGAGGGGCCCTCCCGCTGATGATTCCGGCGATCCGACTGCGGATTCCGGCACCGATCGCGCCGAATCCTGTTGTGTCCGTATTGAATCCCGCACTACCCGTCCAGGTCGGGCCGGCGCCGGATGTGGCGGGTGGTCCGATTCGGCGGCCGCACCCGCATCGATGGAGGTCAGTGCCGCCTGCAACGCCGGGCCAGGTTCGGCGCCGAGTTCACGGCGCACCAATTCGGCTGTGTGCCGGTAGACGTCGAAGGCCTCCGATTTCCGGCCCGCAGCGGCGAGTGCTGTGATGCGCCGGGCGGCCAGGGCTTCCCTGTAGGGGTGCGCCGTGCAGTGGTGAGCCAGTTCGGGCAGGGCCTCGCCGGCCCGGCCGAGCGTGAGCAGGAGATCGGCGCGGAGCTCGATCGCCGCCAGTCGCCGCTCGGTCAGTTCGGTGACCGTCGAGCGCATGTCGGCCGAGTCGACCACGCCGACGAGCGCGTCCGAACGCCATTGCGCCAGAGCCAGATCCACGGCACGGACGGCGGGCTCATGCCGCCCGGCCGACCCCAGCCGCCGAGCCTCACCGAGCAGCCGGCCGAACCGGCACACGTCGACCGCGTCCGGTTCGACCGCCAGTTGATAGCCCGCTCCGTCCTTCACGACGCGATGGGAGCCGACTGCCGCACGCAATCGGCTCACCAGGGCCTGGAGCGCATTCTCGACTCGCGCCGGCGAATCCCGGTCCCAGATCCCGTCGATCAGCAGCCCGGTCGGAACCGTCGTCCCGGCGCGAAGTGCGAGCAGCGCCAGCAAGGTTCGCAACCGTGGCCCGATGATCGCGAACTCGCGCCCGTCGGCCGCGACCACCGAGACCGGGCCGAGCACCCTCACCTGCACCACGTGACACCTCCACATGACCTCCCGCCCATGATCACTGGAATCCGTAGCCGCTGTCGAACGGAATTCACACGACGGGGTGGCCACCGACGACACTGGCGGGCACCCGTTCTCGGACCTGCCAGTGTTCTACGATCAGGTCACCCTGGATGCGGAAGACATCCACGACCACCGTGCCGCGATCCCCCGGTCCGGTTGTGAAGAGGCTGTGCGCGAACACCAGATCTCCGGTGGCGGCGATCCGGCGCAGGTCGAACCGGGCGTGCGGGAACCGCTGCCGCACACCGCTGATCAGCTCGATCAATGCCCGGCGGCCGTCGGGCAGGCCCGGACCGTGCTCGACCAGCTCGTCGGCGACGAAGCGATCGGCCAGATCGGCACGGCCCCGATTCCACAGCAGTTCGAGGTAGTCGACGACGAGTGCGGTCATCTCGCTGCGGCCGTGCGGTGGTCGAGCGATCAAGCGCCCGTCTCGATCATGACGGTCTTCTGCTCGGTGTAAGCCTCCAACGCGGTGCGCCCGCCCTCCCGGCCCAACCCCGAGGTCTTGTACCCGCCGATCGGGGCGTTGGGCATGAAGGTGTAGCCGTTGATGCCGACCGCTCCGGCACGGATACGGCGGGCCAGCCGGAAGGCGCGCCCGATGTCGGCGGTGTAAATGCCGGAGGCCAGGCCGTATTCGGTGTCGTTGGCGATACGGACCGCCTCGTCCTCGTCGGTGAACGGGATGACGGCCAGCACCGGCCCGAAGATCTCCTCCTGTGCCAACCGGATGCCGTTGTCGACCTGGGTGAAGATGGTCGGGTTCAGATAGTTGCCGGCGCTGAGCGCATCGCTCGGCCGATCGCCGCCGAGCAGCAGGTGCGCCCCCTCCACGGTGCCGGACTCGATGTAGTCCAGCACCTTCACCAGTTGCTGCTTGTTGATCAGCGGTGACGCGTTCGTGGCCGGGTCGAACGGGTCGCCGTACCGCACCGATGCCGCGATCTCCCGTGCGCCGTCGAGGAATTCGTCGTAGCAGTCGACGTGCACGAGGGCCCGGGTCTGGGCAGTGCACTGCTGTCCGGACATGCCCAGCGCGATCATGCGCATCACCGTCCTCCCGGCCTCGCGGACATCCGCGTCGGGGAAGATCAGGCTGGGGCTCTTGCCGCCGAGCTCCAGGGTGACGCGTTTGATGTCCTGCCCGCTGGCCTCGAGAATGCGCCCGCCGACCCGGCGACTGCCCGTGAAGCTGATCTTGTCGACGCCGGGATGGGTGATCAGCGCCTCGCCGGACTTGGCACCGACGCCGGTGACGAGATTGAAAACGCCGGGCGGCAAATCCAATTGATCGATGAGTTCGGTGATCGCGAGGCTGCTGAGGCTCGCGTATTCGGAGGGTTTGAGCACGACCGTGCAGCCGGCGGCCAGCGCGGGCGCGACCTTGTTGGCGAGCTGCAGCACCGGCGCGTTCCAGGGCACGATGGCCCCGACCACGCCGACCGGTTCGCGAAAGCTCAGGTACTGCAGGTCACTTCGCTCGGTGTACTGCGGATAGGTCTCCCCGCCGAGTTTATCGATCCAGCCGAGGTGGTGATCGAACACGTCCGCGGCGACCTCGGCCGAGAGCCGGTACTGGGTGGTGAAGGAGATCGGCATGCCGTTCTCGAGCGTCTGGATCCTGCTCAGGCGTGGTGCGACCTCGCGCAGCAACCGCACCAGGGGTTCGAGGATCGCCTTGCGCTCCTTGGCCCGCAGCCGCGGCCACGGGCCCTCGTCGAAGGCTCGCCGCGCCGCGCTGACGGCCCGATCGACATCGGCGGCCGAAGCGTCGGCAATGGTGGTGACCTCCTCGTTGGTCGCGGGGCTGAGGTGCTGCCAGCGCGCATCGGAATCGGAATCGACCCACCGGCCGTCGATGTAGAGCCGCCCCGGGGCGATCTCGAGAGCATCCCGGTGCGGAAGAACGGAAAAGTCGAGCTGGCTGACATTGTCGATATTCGTCATACCGACCACACTCACCGGCCCCGCGGACACGCGACTGGCACGCGGCGACAGTCCGGTATCAGTGGCCGCGATCAGTCTTGCGGGCATGGTGGACAATATGATCCGGCCCGGCCCCGGGAGGGCTGCCCGTGCCGCGAGCTATCGACTTCCGCGCATGGCGGCGTTCTGGCTACTGGTGGCCGCACTGGCCCTGATGCTGTTCGCTTCCTCGGCGCCGTCGCCGCTGTATCCCGTCTATCAGCAGCAGTGGCATTACTCCTCGCTGGTATCGACGGGCGTGTACGCGATCAATGTCCTTGCCCTGCTCGCCACTCTGCTGGTGGCCGGATCGCTGTCCGACCACATCGGACGCCGGCCCGTGCTGTTCGCCGCCGCGGTGACGGCGCTGGCCGGGACGCTGATCTTCGCCGAGGCGCAGTCGGTGGCATGGCTTTTCGTGGCGCGCGGGGTTCAGGGCATCGCGGCCGGGCTGTCCACCGGAGCGATCAGCGCGGCATTGATCGATCTGCAACCGCCGGGTTCACGGCTGGGTGTCCTGATGTCCAGTGTGGCCGCCGGAGCGGGATCGGCCTCGGGCGCGATGGCCTGCGGACTGCTGGTGACCTACGCGCCGGCACCCACCCACTTGGTGTTCTGGCTACTGGCGGCTGCCTATCTGGTGCTGATCGCGGGCGTCACGATGATGCCCGAGACGGCCGCGCCGGACGGTCGTGCGCTGGACTCGCTGATTCCGAAAGTCTCGGTGCCGCAATCGGTCCGGTCGGTCTTCCGGACGCTGCTGCCGTCCATCGTCGCCACCTGGGCGCTGGGCGGGCTGTATCTGTCGCTCGGTGGGGCGCTCATGCGCGCACAGTTCCATCTGAACAGCCCGCTGGCCGGGGGGCTGGTGATCGTCGCGCTGCAAGGCGCGTCGCTCACCGCCGCCGTCTCTACTCGCAACTGGACCATCGAGCGGGCACTGGGCCGAGGCCCGGCCTTTCTGGTCACGGGTGTTGTGATCGCCTTGACCGGCGTCGCGACGCATGAGGTGTGGCTGTTCCTCGTCGGCAGCAGTGTCGCCGGACTCGGTACCGGACCGACCTTCACCGGCATCCTGCGGATGCTCACCGGGCTGACCGAGGCCGATCGGCGAGCCGAGGTGATCACGGCGACCTATGTGGCGGCGTACCTCGCGTTCAGCCTGCCCGCCGTCCTCGCCGGACTCTGCCTGAGCCGATTCGACCTGTCCGCCACGGCCTTCGGCTACGGCGTGATCGTGCTCGCCCTCGAACTCATCGCCGTGCTCAGCAGCGCCCGGCACCGGGGCGTACTGAGCACCCTCACCGGCGCCCCGCCCTGTCCCGCGCCGTGCCCCGGCACCGTCGCGGCGAACCCGCGCGTCGTCGCCGCGCACGCCTGACCACGACCCATTACGAAAGGAACCTCGATGACCATGGCACAGCGATTCCTGCAGGCCGATCCCGCCCGGCGTGAACCGGTCCGATTCGCCAGTGGGACTGCGACCCTGGCCGGCCACCTGTACCGGCCGCCCGCCGCCGCGCCCGGCGAGCGCACGCCGGGTGTGGTGATGTGCGGGCCGATCAGCAGCGTCAAGGAACAGACGCTGCCGCACTACGCCGAGCGATTCAGCGACGCCGGATACACGGTGCTGACCTTCGATCCCCGCAATTTCGGTGAGAGCGAAGGGGAACCACGCCATCGCTACGACCCCAATCTGGTCATCGCCGACTACGCGAACGCCATCAGCTATCTCCTGACGCGGCCGGATATCGATCCGGAACGGATTGCGGCCGTGGGTGTCTGCATGGGCGGCGGCTATGCCGTCTCCGTCGGAGCCCGGGACAAGCGGCTGAGGGCCGTGGTGAGCATCGCCGGCGGGTACAACATCGGCGGGACCTTTCAGCAGGGCCTCGGCATCGAAGGCTTCGCGGCCTACTTCCGGCGGGTCAACGATCTGGTCCAGCACCAGTACGAGACCGGCGAAATCGCTTACATACCGACAATTGCCGAGGAGCTGACCGAGCAGATTCCGGTGGCGGTCATGCCGAACCCGGAGGCGTACGGCTACTACGACCGCACCAGCAGAACCGAAGCACCCAATTGGCCGCGCATGCTGACCGCGGATTCGCTCGAACCGTATTTCATCTACAACTCGATCGTGCACGCCCCGCTGGTCGCGCCCACCCCGCTGCAGATCATCCACGGCACCGGGGATACCGCACTGCTGCCGGAATATGCCCGCCAGGTCCACGATGCCGCCCGCGGGGTGAAGGAGCTGGTCTGGATCGAGACCAGCAACCACATCGAACTCTACGACCAGGACCCTTACGTTTCCGAGGCCGTCGGCCACGCCCTGCGGTGGCTCGACCGCCATCTGGCCTGAGACGAATCATCCACCACGACAGGAGAACTCGACATCATGAATGCTGTGCAGGATCGGCTCGACATCATCGGGACCTGCTCCCTCATGGCCTGGCTCGCCGATCACCGGGACTGGGACCGGCTGGGCGAGGTCTTCACCCAGGAGGCCGTCCTGGACTACACCAGCCTCAACGGCGGCGAGCCGGTGACGCTGACACCCACGCAGATCGGCGCCGCGTGGTCGCAGGTGCTGGGCAAGTTCGACGCGACCCAGCACGTGATCACCAACCATCTGGTGACCGTGGACGGTGACACCGCGGTCTGCACCGCCTACTTCCAGGCCACGCACATCCTCGCCGATCGATTCGGCGCGCCGACATGGACATTGGGCGGAACCTATCGCTTCGATCTGACGCGCGCGGCGGGCGACTGGCGGATCCGCGCGGTCGTGATGACCGCGACCTGGGGCCGGGGCAACCGGGGGCTCATCTCGTAGCTCCTCGAGCAGTCAGCGCGACATGTTCGACCTCGACGAGTAGAGCTTCCAGCGCGGTGTCGTCGGATTCCCCCGCGAGCGCCTCGAAAGCCGTGTCGCCGAGTGCGTTCCGGGCCAGCGCCAGCGCTCGCTCGCCGTCCGGTCCGAGCACCGTGCGGCCCTCGCGCCGGTACTCCCGTCGCAGGATGCCGATGATCCGCGCGGCCAGTTCGGGCAGGCCCGAGGCGAGAGCCGCCAGCGCATGCCCAAAAGCCATGTCCAACAGCATCAACGGAGACACGGAGATCGCATACTCGCGACAGATCCGCAGATGGTGCACGGCCGACTCCGTCCGGCCCGCCTCGAGCAATACGTTCGCGTACGTGACACGCCAGTAGACCGGCGCATACATGCGCACGACGTTGCGGTGGGCGGTGATCAGCGGTGTGACCGCGAATGCCTGCCCGAAGAGTTCCAGTGCGCGGTCGGTCCGCCCCTCCCGCCATGCCAGGTGGGCCAGGATCAGGCTGCGGTCGAACGCCAGGCGGTCGGTCAGCTCCGCGGGGTCGATGCGCTCGGCGCGGGCGAGATAGCCGGCGGCGCCCGCGACATCGCCGTCGGCGAGATGCAGGTTCGCGGCGCCGGCCAATGTCCGGTACAGGACGTCGGCACTGAGTTCGGCGGTCAGCAGTTCCGTCGCACGGCTGATCAACGGTGCGGCGCAGCCGACTCCGTGCCAGATGGCGCGCATTTGGGCCAGTGTGAGCAGCGCCGTGCTCAGCGTGCGCGGATCACCGGATTCGGTCAAGCAGTCCACGGCCGCTTCGAGATCCGTGAAGATGTGCGCGATCGGCTTGGCGTCGACATCCTCGAACGCCCGCAGTACCAGCGCATGGCCGCGTAGTCCGGCATCCTCGTCGGTCGCGCAGCGGTCGAGCAGGCTCGGATCGCCACGGTGATGCTCCCGCAAGGCCAGGATCAGCACGAAGAGCGGATGCACACCGCGTGGTTCGGTTATCGCCAAACGGATCAGTTGTTCGAATTCGACGGAGGTGTCGGCGATCGACTCGGATACGACAGTCGCTGTCGGTTCCGGGAATTCTTCGGCGTATCGGCACATCAGAAACGATCCCGTGCAGCCGGGCGGTATCCGCGCGCCCGCGACGCCGAGCACCTCGGATCGCCAGGCCGACACCTGGGTTCGCTGTCCGCGCAGCAACCAGTACAAGGCCAGATCACCGAACAGCCGCACCGCGAATTCCGGTGCCTGATGCCGCACCGCCCAGCCCAGAGCCGCTTCACAGTTGCCGGCTTCGGCGGCGAATCGGTGCAGCCATTCGTGCTGGGCGGGCCCACGCAATTCCCGCGCGCCGGCCTCGCTGAAGTCGACGAACCACGCGGCATGCGCGCGTTCCCACCGCTCGGTCTCGCCCACACGGGTCAGTTCCTCCGCCGCGTAGGCGCGAATGGTGTCGAGCATCCGATAACGCCGGCCGTCGAATTCCACCAGTGACATCGCGACCAGTCCGGCCAGCCGATCGGCGACGGCCTCGGCATCGTCGAAGTCTGTTCCGCACACCCCCACGACAGCCTCCAAGGTCGCGCCGCCGGCGAAAACCGAAACGCGGCGGGCCAACTCGGCATCGGCGGCGGGCAGCAGCTCCCAGCTCCAGGCGACCATTGCCCGCAGCGAGCGATGCCGAGGCGCCGCCCCGCGGGATCCGTTGGCCAGCAGGCCGAAACGATCGTCGAGCCGGTCGGCGAGCGCCTGTGGTGACAGGCCATGCAGCCGAGCGGCGGCGAGCTCGAGCGCCAGCGGCACCCCGTCGAGCCTGCGCACGACGGCCGCGACAGCACGGCAATTGTCCTCGGACAGTTCGAAATCAGGCCGCACCGCGATCGCGCGATCCAGGAACAGCCGGACGGCGGTACAGGTGGCGACCTCCTCGACGGTCGCTGCCACCGCGGGTACGGGCAGGGCCCGCACCGGGTACAGCTGTTCACAATCCACCGACAGCAGCCGACGACTGGTCGCGAGAACCGTCAGCAGCGGAAGCCGATCCAGCAGATCGGCCACCAGGTCGGCCGCCGCGGCGATCAGGTGCTCGCAATTGTCCAGAATGAGCAGCATCCGCCGTTGCCCCAGCGTACGGACCAGCAGATCGATCCAGTCCTGGCCGGGCTCATCGGTAATCACGCCCGGTGCGGCGGCGGCGAAAACCGCTGCCGCAACCGCATTCCGGACTCTGGCGCCCGGGCGTTCCGGCGTGACCGCCGACAGTTCGGCGAAAGCGACTCCGTCCGGCCACTGTTCGGGACGTGCGAGTACCAATTCGGTGGCCAGCCTGGTCTTGCCGATACCGCCGGGGCCGACCAGCGTCACCAGCCGGTGCCGCTCGAGCATCCCGGCAATCTCGGGGACCTCCGTGACGCGTCCGACGAAGCTGGTGAGCCGTCGAGGCGACACCGGCACGTCGCGGGCGAGGCGGGGCGGTTCGGGTGGCAGATCGAGGTCAGCTACCGCGCGGCACAGCACCGCCGACGGTTCGACGCCGCGTTCGGTGCGCAGCAACCGCTCGATGCGACGAAACTCCTGCAGCGCATCGGATGTGCGCCCGGCGGCGGCCAGCGCTGTCACCAGGCGAGCCGCCAGCGACTCCCGGAACGGGTGCGCGGCCGACTCGGCGGCCAGCCCGCGCACGACCTCCGCGGCCCGTCCGAGCGCGAGGAAGGCGTCGGCGTGCAATTCGATCGCCGTCAGCCGCCGTTCGGCGAGCACGTCGGCCGCAGCGCGCAGTGCCGCGGTCTCGACGATATCGCCGAGCGCCGGTCCGCGGCACAATCCCAGCGCCCGGTCCAACGCCACCACGGCATCGTCCGGCCTGCCCTCCGACAGCGCACCGCGCCCGGCGTCGAGCAATCGCGCGAACCGAATCGCGTCCACCGCTTCGGGTTCGACCGCCAGCATGTATCCCGGTTCCACCCACACCACGGCATCCTGCCCGGTGATCGCCCGCAGCCGTTTCACCAAGGTTTGCAGCGAATTCTCGGGGGAAGCAGGCATCTGCTCACCCCACACCGCATCGATCAGTCTCGATACCGGGACCACATTCCCGGCCTCGAGCGCCAGCATGGCCAGCAGCGCCGACAGCCGCGTCCCGCGCACCTCGGCAATCACCCCATCGCCGGAGATCACCTCCACCGCCCCCAGCAGCCTGATCCGAATCAACCTGTGCCACCTTCTGTTCCTGTTCGCCCGCCGTCCGCGTACAGGATGCGCTCCCCCGCTGGCAATCAGCCGTCAGCGCCGTATCAGCCGCAGATCGCAGCGATACACCGATGACATCCCTACAATCCGGTCGTTCGCTGGGAGCGCGACTTCCAGACCAGCAGTGCGGCTTGGGCTATGAAGAAGATGCCGCCGCCGGTGGCGTAGACGGACAGGACATCTAGGGTTGGGGAGGGGGCGGTGGCCTGGGCGACGTAGACGGCGCCGACCAGGAAGGACAGGCCGCCGGAGATGAGGGTGGGCCACTGCTTGCCCAGGGTGGGGCCGCGGCGGTAGAGGCCGACCGCGAGTTGAGCCGCGCCGGATATCGTTGCCCAGATACCGAATACGGCCAGGACGGCGGCCACGCCGCCGGCGGTTCCGGCGATGCCCAGGGCGATGGCGGCCAAGGTGCTCAGGGTGCCGTTGAGGGCGGTCACGCGGCGTTCGGAGCCCTCCGGTACCGCGAGCCAGTCGATGGCGGAGGACACCGCGTCGATGAGGGGGTAGGCGATCAGCAGGGTGAGCGCGACGGCGTTCAGGGGGTCGTGGGCCGCGGCGAAGGCGAGGGCCCACGCGATGGCCAGGAGGCCGCGGACCAGGGACAGGCGGATCAGCGACGAGCGCCCGGACATCGAAACAGGCTGTACCACAGTGGTGTTCATGGAAACTCTTCCATTCGATCGGGGTGAAGCAGGAAAGGCAGTGGGATCGCTAGCCGATGAGATCCCGTGCGGTGGGTCCCCGCCCGTGCAGTACCGCGAGCTCGGCCCAGCTCCAGAGCGTCGCCGGACCAGCGAAAACCATTGCCGCACTGACCTGCTCGCCCCAGCGGAACGCACGAAACGGGGACATATCGATCACTCCTTGGGTGAGAAGACGAATTCCCGGACCGCGTGGTCGAAGCGCTGGGGTTCTTCCAGATGCCCCAGGTGCCCGCTGTGTTCCAGGACGACCAGTCGCGAATTGGGGATCAGTTCGTGCAGTTCCAGTCCCCAGCGCGGTCCGCAGATGACATCGTGGCGGCCCACGATGACCAGGGCGGGAACGGTCAGGTTCGGCAGATCGGCGCGGTCGTCGACGAGATCGGGAGTCAGGTCCGCGTCCAGTCCCGAGATGTAGGTGGCCCGCAGCCCCTTCCGGAAGGCGGCCCACCGTTGTTCGTCGCCCCAGTAGTCGGCGAAATAGGACGGCAGGATGCCGCGCGCGACCGCGAGGGTCTGTTCGTCGCTCGAAATGGCCTGCATCGCTTCGAAGGCCGCGAGCACCTCGTGCAATTCGGGCCGGTCCGCGTGCGCGGCGGCGAACTCCTGGAGGCGGCGTCCGGCCTCGGCCCCGTGTTCGGGACCGGTGACCGGTGCGCCCTCGTACAGGACGACACCCGCGACCCCGTCCGGCCGGTGCAGCGCGTGATACGCGGCGACGAACGCCCCGTGCGAATGCCCGAGCAGATACACCTCGGGCACATCCAGGTGGTCGATCAGCCGTTGCAGCGCAAGGCTGTACCGCTCGCGGGTGTAGCCGTGCGGATGGGCGGGCAGGCGGCCGGATGCGCCGGTGCCGAGCGCCTCGACGTACACCATGGTCAGGTGTTCCTCGAGCGCGGGCATACGCAGGTACTCCCAGAAGATCCCGGGGCCGCCGGGGTGGGCGATGCAGACAGGCCCACTCCCGTAGACGTGATACCGCTGGAGAATGCCGTCGGAATCGACGGTGTGGACGCCCGGCGCGAGCCGCCCGGTGCCGCGGATCGAGTGCGGCGCGGACATCACACTGCCCGCAGCGGGCCGGCGAACGACTTGCGCAGCGAGGACGGTCCGACCAGGGGCAGCAGTGCCGCCAGCAGCTTGCCCTTGAAGTCCTGCGGAGTCCGGGTCAGTTCGACATCGACCCGGGTACCGCCCGCTTCCGGCGTGGCCCGGAAGACCCAGCCGCCGCCCGCGCCGAAGAGCTTGGAATCCAGGGTGGTGACGGTGACGGTGTCGCCGTCCGGATCCCACTGGTAGCGGGCGCGTTCCCAGGCGGCGGCCGTACCTTCGGTGACCTCGGCCCAGGTCTCGCCGCGGTCGTGGACGACGAAATGCTCGGCGTCGATGCTCGGCCACGCCTCGGTGCGGGTGGGGCCGAAGTCGGTGAGTACCCGCACGACCTCGGCGGGAGTCAGGGTGGACAGGAGATGAAAACGTACCGTAGCCATGGAAATACCTTCGCCGCCGCGGGTAGGCGGCCGAATCTGTCAGTTGACGTTGAGGTGACGTAATCCTGTTTCGGTAAGGTCGCCACCGGTCCCGTACGTCGTCACGGGTCCAGGAGGAGAGCACCACCCATGCCGATGGTCGGACGAGACACCGAGCTGAAAGTCCTGGCCGCACTCGTGGACGGCCCGGGCGACCGGAGCGGCATCCTGATCGAGGGGGAACCCGGAATCGGCAAGTCGTCACTCGTCGAGGTGACGGTCGCCATCGCGGCCGCCACGGGGCTGCGGGTGCTGCGGACCGCGGGTGCGGAAGCCGAACACGGCCTCGACTACGCCGGGCTGCAGCGGCTGCTGTACCCGCTGCGCCGCGCGTTCGATGCCCTGCCGGCGCGCCAGTTCGAGTCGCTGACAACCGCCCTGGGCATGTCGGACGCCGTCGGCGAGCCCAGCCCGCACCTGGTGGGGCTCGCCGCCCTGACGCTGCTGGCCGATCTGGCGGCCGAACAGCCCCTGCTGGTCGTCGCCGAGGATGTGCACTGGCTCGATCCCGCCAGCGCCGAGGTGCTCGCCTTCGTCGCGCGCCGCATCGACTCCGAACCCGTCGCCATGGTCGCTACCGTGCGCGACGGCACGAACTCGCCGCTGCGCGAGGCCGAGCTGACCGCCATGCGGCTCGGCCCACTGTCCGATGAGGACGCGAACGCCGTGCTCGACAGCACCGCACCGGAGCTGTCCGCCCAGGTCCGCCGCCGAGTGCTCGCCGAGGCGCACGGCAACCCGCTCGCCCTGACCGAACTGCCCACGGCCGTGGGGGATCTCGCCGAACCGGCGCCGACCCTCCCGTTGACCGAACGCCTCGAACGAGCGTTCTCGGCGCGCAGTGCTGCGTTGCCCGAGCGCACCCGGTCGGCATTGCTGGTCGCGGCGCTCGACGACGGCGATTCGGTCGCCGAAACACTCGCCGCCGCAGGGATTCTCCTGGGGTCCGAGGTGGGGACCGACATTCTCGCCCCCGCGGTGGCGGCCCGGTTGATCGATATCGGTTCCGGCACAGTGACTTTCCGCCATCCGCTGGTCCGCTCGGCCCTCGTGGCGGCGGCGACGGACGAGGAGCGCCGCCGCGCGCATCTGGCGCTCGCCGACCTGCTCACCGAGTCTCCGGATCGCCAGGTGTGGCATCGGGCGGCGGGTACCGCCGGAGCCGATGAGGAGGTGGCCGCGTCGCTCGAGGATGTCGCCGAACGGTCCCGGCACCGCGGCGGTGCGGTCGCGGCGCTGGAGCGGGCCGCCGCGCTCAGCGCTACCCCCGGCCGACGCGCGGATCGCCTGCTGCGTGCGGCCGAACTGGCCGTCGACTCCGGTCACCGCGACACGGCCGACCGACTGGTCGACACCGCGCGCACCCTCCCCCTCACCCCCGCGCAGGAGGCCACCGCGAAGTGGCTGCTCAGCGGATTCGAGGACGGCATGCGCGAAAGTCCGTCGCGCATCGGCGAACTGGCCGCGCTCGCGGCCTCCGTCGCCGCCGACGGGTATCCGGATCCCGCGCTGCGGATCATGTGGGGCGCGGCCATGCGGTGCTTCTGGTCCGAACCCGGGCCCGAGACCCGGCGCGCGGTCCTCGCGGTCGCCGACACCTTCGGCATTCCCGACGGTGACCCGCGCAAGCTGGCGATCGACTCGATCGTGGCCCCGTTCGAACGCGGCGAACAGGTGCTGCGCCACCTGCGGGCGCTGGCCGCGACCACGGGCCGCGATCCGGAGGTCGATCACTTTCTCAGCAGCGCGGCATACCAGGTCGGCGCCTTCGACCTCGCGGCGCAGTTCGCCGGCGCCGCCGCACCCGGATTCCGTTCCGCCGGACGGCTGGGGCTGCTGACCCGGGCCCTCGCGATCGAGGCCTGGAGCCTGGCCCGGCTCGGTGACCTCGCCGCCGCCGCGCCCATCGCGGCCGAGGCCGCGGCCTTCGCCCGCGAGACCGGGGCGCCGTTCATGCATGCAGTAGTCATCGCGGTTCAGGCCGAAATCGCTGCTCTGCGTGGGGATTACTTGCAGGCCGCCGAGCTCACGGCGGACGTCGAACGGACCGGACTGGCCGCCGGTGCGCGGCCCGTGCTGGCCACCGTGCAGCTCACCCGGGGGCTGATCGCGCTCGGTGAGGGCCGATTCGACGACGCCTTCACCGATCTGGCCCGCATCCACGATCCGCGCGACCCGTCGTATTCGCCGGCGCTGCGCGCGTGTTTCCTCACCGAACTCGCCGAGGCCGCGGTCCGCGCCGGGCAGACCGACGCCGCGGCGGAGCTGCTGCGCGGCCTGGAACCGGTGGCGGAGTCCACGTCGTCGCCCGCCCTGCACATCGGAATGCGGTATGCCCGAGCGGTGCTCGCCGGTGACTCGGCCGGCAAGCTGTTCACCGCCGCGCTGGAGGCGGATCTCACCGGGTGGCCCGCCGAACGCGGCCGCCTGCATCTCGCCTATGGCGAGTGGCTGCGGCGGCAGCGCCGGGTGGTGGAGTCCCGCACCCATTTGCGCACGGCCCGAGAGACTTTCGATGCCCTGGGCTTCACGGCGTGGAGCGAGCGGGCCCGCCTGGAACTGCGCAGTGCGGGCGAATCGAGCCCGAACCGCGATCCGGATGCCCGCGAGCGGCTCACCCCGCACGAGCTGAGCATCGCGCAGCTGGCGGCGCAGGGGCTGACCAATCGGGAGATCGGGCAGCGGCTGTACCTGTCGCACCGGACCGTCAGCACGCACCTGCACCGCATCTTCCCCAAGCTCGGGATCAGTTCGCGCGGTGACCTCGCGGCGCTGCTGCCGACCGAGGACGAGCCGGCGCGGTAGCCAAACCGACACCGAGTACGTCATCCGACGCTCGCGACACCGGTCGCCCGGTTCCTAGCGTCTGATGACATGAACATCAGCAGACGATTTTTCGGTGGTGCGCTCGCAGCGGGCGCGGCGAGCCTGGCCGCGGCCTCGCTGAGCGCCTGCGCCACGGATTCCGCGACCGCGCCGGCGACCACGACTCCGGTCGGCGCGGACCTGCGGAAGGGCTCGGGCGCGAATACGACACTGGGACCGATCAAGCAGATCGACGCCGGTGTCCTCAGCGTCGGCTACGCGGAATTCGGGCCCAGCACAGGGCAACCCGTGATCCTGCTGCACGGCTGGCCCTACGACGCCTACAGCTACGCCGATGTCGGGCCGCTGCTGGCGGCGGCCGGGTACCGGGTCCTCGTCCCGTTCCTGCGCGGCTACGGCCCGACCACCTTCCTGTCCGCGCAGACCGTCCGCAACGGCCAGCAGTCGGCGATCGCGCGCGACATCGTCGACTTCATGGACGCGCTGCACATCGACAAGGCCGTGCTCGGTGGATTCGATTGGGGCGCACGCACGGTCGACATCATCGCCGCGCTGTGGCCGCAGCGCGTCAAGGCGATGGTCGCGGTGAGCGGGTACATCGTCACGCAGCAGGCGGCCCAGCAGCAGCCACTGCCGCCGGAGGCCGAACTCGGCTGGTGGTACCAGTACTACTTCGCCACCGAACGCGGTCGCCTCGGCTACACCCGCAATCGGCACGACTTCAACAAGCTGATCTGGAAGCGCGCGTCCCCGGCATGGAATTTCGACGACGCGACCTATGACCGCACCGCAGCCGCCTTCGACAATCCCGACCACGTCGACATCGTCATCACCAATTATCGGTGGCGTTTGAGCCTGGCCCCGGGCGAGCCGCAATACGACGTCTACGAACAGCAGCTCGCCACCGGTCCGGCCATCACCGTGCCCGCGATCACCATCGGCAGCGACTTCGACGGCACGGCAAAGGATGGAAAGCCGTACGCCGCCAAGTACACCGGCAAGCATGAGCACCGCGTCCTCGACGGCATCGGGCACAACGTCCCGCAGGAGGCGCCGGGCCCGTTCGCGCAGGCGATCATCGACGCCGACCACCTCTGACATTCCGTGAACCGCCGGGCCCGGCAGCTGCCGCTGGGCCCGGCGGTTCGCCGTCCGGTCTCGCCGGACTCGATCGCCCGCACCGCCTTACAAGGGGCGTCAGACGGTGATCGTCTGATACTCGGTGTACTGGCCCAAACCGACCGCGCCGTACTCGCGGCCGATGCCGCTGGTCTTGAATCCGCCGAAAGGGCCGTCGAATCCGATCGGCGCACCGTTGATGGTGACCGTGCCGGTCCGGATGCGGCGGGCAACGGCCAGCGCCGCGGCCTCGTCCGCCGACCAGACGCCACCGGAGAGTCCGTAGTCGGAGTCATTGGCGATGCGCACCGCGTCGTCGATGTCGTCATAGGCGAGCACGACCAGGACCGGGCCGAAGATTTCCTCACGGGCGATGCGCATGTCCGGTGTGACGTCGGCGAAAACAGTTGGGGTGACATAGAAGCCGTCCCGCAGCCCGGGTGGGACCTGCGGACCGCCGCACACCAGCCGCGCGCCTTCGGCAATACCGGCCTCGATGTAGTCGCGGACCCGCTGTTGCTGATCGCCGCGCACCATGGGCCCGATGAAGGTTTCCGGGTCGCGCGGATCACCGACCGGCAAGGACTCGACCAGCGCCGCCAGCGCCGCGACCACCTCCTCGTAGCGGGAGCGCGGGGCGAGGATCCGTGTCTGGGCGATACAGGACTCCCCATTGTTCAAGAGCGAGCCGAATTTCAGGCCGTTCATCACCGCCGTCAGATCCGCATCGGGCAGGATCACCGCCGGCGATTTGCCGCCCAGTTCGAGACTCACCCGTTTGAGCTGGGCGCCGGCGATGGACGCGATCCGGCGACCGGCGCCGGTCGAGCCGGTGAACGCGATCTTGTCCACGCGCGGATGGGAGATCAGGTACTCGCTCGTTTCCCGATCCGCGGGCAGCACGCTGATCACGCCCTGCGGCAGGCCGATTCGATCCACCAGCTCCGCCAGCAGGCCCATGCTCAGCGAATTCTCCGGAGACACCTTCAGCACCACCGAATTTCCGGAGAGCAGGGCGGGCAGGATCTTCGACGTCGCCGAGGAGAAGGGCGAATTCCACGGGATCACCGCCGCCACCACGCCGACCGGTTCGCGCCGGACCACGCTGCGCACACCGGTATCCGGGTCCGACGGGGTGAGCGTGTACTCCCAGTCGCAATTCTCGGCGGCCGCGAGGTAGGCATTCGCCTGCCGGGTCAGACCGGCCTGGCCGGCCTTGGTGAACCATGCGGCGGAACCGTTTTCGTCGGTGATGAGCTCGGCGATCCGGTCGGCCTCCTCCTCGCGCAGCCTGTTGAACCGTCGCAGCGCCGCGATTCGCTCGGCGGGCGGGGTGTCACGCCAGACGCGGCCCTCGAAGGCCGCGTGCGCCGCCGCCACCGCGCGGTCCACATCGGCGGGTTGCGCCTGCGCCGCCCAACCGATGACCGATCGATCGTGCGGCGAGAGGATCTCCAGCAGTGCCGGTTCGCTGGGTTCGGTCCACGAACCACCGACGTAGAGCCGATCGTAGGTGATCATCTGGTTTCTCCTGCGGTCGGCGAATTCTGTTGGTCGCGATAGGTTTCCAGCAGCCGGAGCCAGACTTCGCTGATGGTGGGGAAGGACGGCACCGCATGCCAGAGCCGGTCGAGGGGGACCTCGCCGGCGATGGCGATGGTGGCCGAGTGCAGCAGTTCGGCGACGCCCGGTCCGGCGAAGGTCGCGCCGACGATGACCCGGCGGTCCGGGTCGATCAGGACTCTGGCCCGTCCCCGATAGCCGGGATCGTGCTGGATCGCGCCGGCGACCCGGCCGATGTCGTAGTCGACGACGTCCACGTCGCGCCCGGCCCGCGCGGCGTCGTCGGTGGTGAGACCCACCGCCGCGATCTCCGGGTCGGTGAACACGACCTGCGGCACTGCTTCGAGGTCGGCGGTCCCCGAGTGGCGGCCCCAGCGTCCGGTGTCCAGCGCCAGCCCGCGTGCGCGGGCGGCGATGACCGTCCCGGCGATGCGGGCCTGGTACTTGCCCTGATGGGTCAGCAGCGCACGGTGATTCACGTCCCCGACCGCGTACAACCACTCCCCGTCGACCGCGGTCACGGTGAACGTGTCGTCGGTGGTGAGCCACTCGCCGGGTGTCAGGCCGACCGTGTCGAGGCCGAGGTCGTCGGTCCGGGGTGCGCGTCCGGTCGCGAGCAAGAGTTCATCGGCGACCAGCCGGGTGCCGTCGGCGAGGGTGAGGTGGATGCTGTCGTCGGGTCCGCCCGCGCGTTCGGCGGCGGTGATGGTGGTACCGAACCGCAGGTCCACTCCGGCGTCCCGGAGCCGCTCGGCGACCAGGTCCGCGGCGAAGGCTTCGACACGGCCCAGCAGCCGGGATTCGCGGGCGATGAGGGTGACCCGCGCGCCCAATGCCTGCCAGGCGGCGGCCATCTCGGTGGCGACGACTCCGGCTCCCAGAATCGCGAGCCGGGCCGGTACCTCCCGGGCGCTGGTGGCTTCGCGACTCGTCCACGGCCGCACGGCATCCAGGCCCGGCAGCGGCGGCGGGGCGGCCGACGTGCCGGTGCATACGGCCACCGCGTACCGGGCGGCAAGCCGCACGGTCTCGCCTTCGGGCGTCTCGACCGTCACCCGCCGGGGTCCCGCGAGCCGGCCGTGGCCGCGAATGAGTTCGACATCGACCGAGGCGAGCCAGTCGAGCTGGTCCCGGTCGTCCCAGTCGGCCACCATCCGGTCGCGATGCTTCAGCACCGCGGCCGCGTCGAGGGGTCCGGTGACCGCCTCCCCGACACCGGGGAAGCGGGCGGCCTCGCGGTAGAGCAGCGCGGGGCGCAGCAGCGCCTTGCTGGGTTCGCATGCCCAGTACGAGCATTCGCCGCCCACCAGTTCGGATTCGACGATCACGGTGCTCAACCCGGCGGCGCGGGTGCGGTCGGCGACATTCTCACCGACCGGCCCGGCCCCGACGACCACGACGTCGTAGGTACGAACTTCCTTGTCGAACATGGGGTTCCCTTCGATGGCCGGGTCAGCGGCCGGGTGCGCGCTGCGTGATTTCCTGCAGGAACCAGTCGTTGCCGTCCGGATCGGTGAACGCGGCGAACGATCCGTAGCTGCGGCGCTGCGGATCCACTCCGGGGACGCGGCTTTCGGTTCCGGCGTGGTGGAACACGCCGGTGGCATCGCGGAACGGTCCGTCCACCGCGATTCCGCGTTCGGTCAACTCCGCGACGGCCTTCTCGATATCGGTGACGATCAGATGCAGGCCCCGCAGGGATCCGGGCTCGCCTGCGGTGACGCCGGTGCCGAAGATGATCGAGCACTCCGAGCCGGGCGGGGTGACCTGCACGACGCGATAACCGTCGTCCACGGGGAAATCGGCGTCGAGACGGAAGCCGAGGCACTCGGTGTAGAAGGCCTTGGCGCGGTCGACGTCGGCGACGGGCAGGACGACGACTTCCAGTTTCATATCCATGATTCGTGTTCTCCTCGAACGTCTTTCGCGATTGTCAGTGGGCGGAATTCTTGGCGGCCTGTTCGATCACCTCGGCCACCCGATCGGGGTGCGAGACGGCCACCGAGTGCGAGGCCGCGATCTCGGTGACCTGCGCGTGCGCCCGCTCGGCCATGAACCGTTGTGCCGCAACGGGGATGTTGAGGTCCTGGGTGGTGATCACGTCCCAGCTGGGCTTGTCGGTCCAGGCGGCGACGGTGGCCTTCTCCTCGAGCGCGGCCTGCAGGATCGGGCGCTGGGCGGCGGCGGCCAGGGCGGCGCGGTCGGCGGGGACGTCGGCGGCGAACTGGTCGTGGAACTTGGCCTGCTGGATGTACAGGTCGGTGCCGGTGCTGCCGTCGGGATTGGTGAACGGGACCGCGTCGAGCGTGCCCGGCAGGGTGGACCCGGGGAACTTGTTGGTCAGCTCCAGCGCGGTCTCGCCGGGTGCGGGCAGGAACGCCGCCACGTACACCAGGGCCTTGACCTGATCGCTGCCGGCCGCGGCGGCGCTGATGACCGATCCGCCGTAGGAGTGCCCGACCAGCACGACGGGTCCGTTGATGTGGCTGATCAGCCCCCGCAGGGTGGTGGCGTCGGCGGCGGGCCCGCGCAGCGGATCGGCTGCCGCGACAACCGGATAGTGGTCCTTGCGGAGTTGGTCGATGACATCGTTCCAGCTCGATCCGTCCGCGAACGCGCCGTGCACCAGCACGACGGTCGGCTTCGGCGCGTCCTCGGTCGGCCCGGCATGGGTGGTGGTGCTCGCGGTGCAGGCGACGGCGAGGCTACCGGCCGCGACGGCCGCCGTGAACGCCGCGATCGCCCGGCCCGCGCGCCGCATCCGGGGGTGTCGAATGTCGACCATGTCATTGTCCTTTCGAGGTGAAGCACGTTGTGCGGCTTCCACTCTGGTTTCCGCTCCCCCACCGCCACATCTGTCGGCTGACGCCGACCATGACGTACTCGTCACCCGGCGGTCGATGCAGCAGCCAGGCCAGCGAGACCTGTACGGGTGTGACGCCGACCTCGGCCGCCACCTGGGCCACGGGGCCGTCGGCGACGGCGTGCTGGAATGTGGCTGTCATCAGTGGATCTCTTCCTCTTCACGAGCCGTGAATCGCGGGCGCGAGCGTCCACGTCGAGGAAGATAGGTTTCGCGGGAAGGCTGCGGCGAGCGTCGGATGACGTAATTACTGTCGGTCGGGCCGAGTTCGGGTGACGTAGTCCGACGCCGTCCGACCCGGATGATCAGCCGATGGCGGTTCGGGTTCCGAGGGTGGTGAGCAGGGAAAGGCGTTCGGCGTCTGCGCTGCCTGGCTCGGCGGTGTCGATCATGATTCGCAGGTCGCAGCCCGCCACCGTGAGGACTGCGCAGTCCAGGGTCAGGGCGCCTGCTGTCGGGTGGTCGATGGTCTTGACCGTGATGTCGTAGCCGGCGACGGCGCCGGACTCCCAGAGTGCGGCGAAGCGGGGGCTGTGGGTGCGCAGGTCGGCGATGAGGTGGCGGAGGCGCTGGTCGGCGGGGTAGCGGGCCTCGGCGGCGCGCAGGTCGGATACCAGTGCGGTTTCGAGGGATTCGAGGGTGTCCGGTGCGTAGCGGCCGACGGAGCCGGGGCCGATGAAATGCCGCCACACCCGATTGCGTTCGTTGCCCTGCCAGGTCGTGGAATCGCCCAGCAGCGCCGTGCATGCCGGATTCGCTTGCAACAGTGTCCAGGACGCGTCGAAGACGGCGACCGGGATGCCGACCAGCCGATCCAGCATGCGTTGTACCGCGGGCGGGATGGCGGTCGGGACGGTTCCGGGCTCGGGCAGTACCAGTCCGGCCAGCCGATACAGGTGCGCGCGCTCGTCGGCCGACAAGCGCAAGGCCCGCGCCAGCGCCTCGACCACCTGGGGCGAGGGGTTGGATGCCCGGCCCTGTTCGAGCCGGGTGACGTAGTCGGCGGAAATACCGGCCAGCAGCGCCAGTTCCTCACGGCGCAGGCCCGGCGCACGGCGCGCGCCATTCGCCGACAGCCCTACGGCGTCGGGCGATACCTGATCGCGCCAGCGCCGCACCGCTACTCCGAATTCCGCTGTGGCCATGGGGTTCATTCTGCCCGTTCGCCGATCCGCTCACCGTCGGCGTATCGCGCGATATCGACCGTCCCAGGCTGGTATCGACAGTCCCAGGAAGATCAGGCGACTGGCTGATGCCGCCGGGCGGCGCGAATCTGAGGACATGACAACAACGCTCATTACCGGCGCCAACAAGGGGCTGGGTTTCGAAACCGCCCGTCAGCTCGTCGCGGCGGGGAACACGGTGTATGTCGGCAGCCGCGACGCCGAGCGTGGCCGGCTCGCCGCGGCGGAAATCGGGGCACGCTCCGTCCAGCTGGATGTCACCGACGACGCGTCCGTCGCCGCGGCCGCGAAGATCATCGAGGCGGACGGCGGACTCGACGTCCTGGTCAACAACGCGGGCATCGATATCGAGGGCAATGGCGCGGTCGACCTGGCTGAGGTCACAGCCGACATGATGCGAACGGTATTCGACACCAATGTTTTCGGCGTCGTGCGGGTCGTGCACGCGTTCCTGCCGCTGCTACGGCAATCCACCGCACCGGTCATCGTCAATGTCAGCAGTTCCCTGGCCTCGATGGCACGCGGCACCACCCCGGGCACCCAAACCTACGCCTATCCCGGACTGTCCTATCCCGCATCGAAAACCGCGCTGAACAGAATCACCGTGCAATACGCGAAGGCGTTCCCGGATATTCGAATCAACGCGGTGGAGCCCGGATACACCGCGACCGACCTCAACGAACACGCCGGCAGGCAGACCGTCGAGGAGGGTGCCGAGATCATCGTACGGATGGCCCGGATTCCCCAAAACGGGCCCACCGGAGGCTATTTCGAAGCCTCCGGAACACTGCCCTGGTAGCGACCGAGGACCAGCCATCACCGCCATCGAACTCAGAAGCAGTAGGGGAACTTGCACTTGGTTGGATCATCGGGCCCGAAGATGGCTGCGATCAGCCCATTGAGCACAGCGTCCGTGACTCCCGACCCCGTGCTGAACGCCACGTCCTGCGCCCCGCCGACAACCACGGGCTGCGGCACCTCGGCCGACGCCGTCGCCGGCGCGCCGATCAGCACCCCTGCCGCGGCCACCAGAATTGTCTTTCGAATCATCTTTCAACCCTTCGATTTACGCATCCAGCACCAACAGCTCGGTTTGACTCCGGCAACTCCAGCCATGCTGCCAGGCAACGCCTCACGGCACTATCGAACAGCTGCCCCCATTTTCTTGGTGATCGCCAGATCAACTACCTCGCGTGGGAGCCGGGACCGATCAGCGTGCGCCTCCACGGTGCCACTGCCTGGCTCCGCTACGAAGCCGACCTCGAAGTGGTGTTCGGCGGACACCCGCTACCGCGGGCACGCCACTGGCACACCGATAAACCACGAATTCCTCGACGGCCGGTGGCAGGTGGTGTGGTCACAAGCCGCACAGATCCGCTGAATTCGACACGGGCTCAGGCCAGGATGATCGAGGCGGCGTGTTCGCCGATCATCATGGTGGCCGCGTTGGTGTTGCCGCCGACGATGCTCGGCATGATCGACGCGTCGGCGACGCGTAGTCCGTCCACTCCGCGCACCCGGAGCGTCGGGTCTACGACTGCGCGGTCGTCTACACCCATGCGGCAGGTTCCGACGGGGTGATAGACGGTGGTTGCGCGGTTGGGGACTTCGGCGGCCAGCTCCGGGCGGGCGGGGTATTGCAGGCCCGGAGAGATCTCGGTGTCCACCGCGCTATTGATCGACTTCGCGGCCATGACCTCTCGGGTCAGCTCCATGCCGTACACGAGCGTGTCCACATCGCGCTGCTCGGCGAGATAGTTGGGGTCGATGGCGGGCGCCGCGGTGGGGTCGGCCGACGTCAGGCGCAGCGTGCCCCGGCTCTGCGGGTAGATCATCGTCACCAGGACGGTCAGTGACCGGCGCGGATCGGGGGTGTGGCGGATCGGGGCATCCTGATTGGGGCCGGGATAGCTCCACGGCAGCACGTGCAGTTGCAGATCGGGCGCCCCGGCCGCATGCGGGGTGCGCAGGAACGCTACGACTTCGAACACGCTGCGCGCCAGCCAGGTGCTGTTGTTGCGCAACGACTCCCGCAGAAACGCCCGGGCGAAATAACCCGCGGACGAACGGCGCACGGCGGTCGGCATGGCGAAGGTCATCGGCACGAACAGGTGGTCGTGCAGGTTGTCGCCCACCGGGAGGTCCGCGACGACGTCGATGCCGAAGGCGCGGAGATGGTCGGCCGGTCCGATGCCCGAGAGCATGAGCAGCTGCGGGGAGCCGAATGTGCCTGCGCTGACGATGATCTCGCGCTCGGCCCGCAGAACTTCGTTGCCCTGCTCGGTCCGGTATTCCACACCGGTGGCCCGGCCGTTCTCGATCACAATGCGCGTCACGTGCGTATTCGGTAGCACGGTGAGGTTTTTCGGGCGATCGTCGAGATAACCGACCGAGGTGCTGTAGCGCAACCCGTTGCTGTTGCTCTGTTGGAAGATCGAAACGCCTTCCTGCTCGGCGCCGTTGTAGTCGGGGTTGCGCGGCAGATCGGCGGTTTCGGCCAGCGCCGCCATGAACGACTCCGACGCGGGCGTCAGGTCGCGCGCCCGGATCACCTTGATCGGACCTGCGCCACCGCGGAACTCGCTCGCGCCGTCCTCGAACGACTCGAATTTCTTGAAGCTCGGCAGCACGTCCTCATACGACCAGCCGTTATTGCCCTCGCCGGCCCAGTCGTCGAAGTTCCGCCGGTTGCCGCGCACGAACACCATGCCGTTGACCGAGCTCGAACCGCCGACCACCTTGCCGTGCGTCTGCGGGATGGTTCGGCCCAGGGCATGCTTCTGTTCGACGGTGTAGTGGCCCCAGTCGATCCGCTTCTTCAGCTGCGGCACGCTGTGCATCGGGCCGATCATGCCGGGTTTGCGCACCAGCCGGCTGTTGTCACGACCGCCCGCCTCGAGCAGCGTGACAGCGGCGCCGGTATCGGCCAGCCTGCGAGCAATAATGGCCCCGGCGCTCCCGGAACCGATGATGATGTAGTCCGTCGCCGCCATGACCAGCCCTTCTGTCCGCACAGGTCTCGCCGCGAGTCACCGACGAAACTGGAACATGTTGCGAAAGTACTCGAAAGCGGCCGCCCAGGAACCCGTTTCAGAGCACGGATAGGCGGAGTTCGTTCGGTTGGTGTCCGGGCATCACCGCGAGTGCACGGCGCTCAGCACGAATTCGTTCACGCACCTGACGAACGCCTGGCAGGCGGCCGAGACCGGAGCTCGGGGCGCCACCAGGTTGACCTGCCGCCGCAGTGCGGCGTCGGATACTTGCCGCAGCACCAGGCTCGCGTCCCGGTCGGCATGCGACCGGGCGACGGACTCCGGCAGCAACGCCACACCCAGACCCTGACGGACGAACTGGGCCACCTGCTCGACTCGGGTCACCTCGAACGCGACATGCCTTGTCACACTGGTGAATCCGCGGTCGCTCTCATGGCGCAGGCCGTAGCCGGGCGGGAAGTCGATGAACGGGCAGGCCGCCAGGTCGTGCACGGAGACCGACGCACCCGCCGATGCCGGATGATCGACCGGCAGCACGGCGACCAACGGCTCGCTCAGCAGCGGGGTGAATTCCACGTGCGCCATGACCGATTCGACGGCCAGTCCCACGATCGCGACATCGAGTTTCCGGTCGCGCACCGCACCGACCAGCAGGTCACTGCCGCCGCTCCGCAGTGTCACGTTCACCTCCGGATAGCGGGCGTGGAAGGCCGCCATGAGCGCGGCGACATCCAGCAGCTCCGGCGGCACCTCCATCAGCCCCACGGTCAACCGGCCGCGCACGGCGCCGTGCAGCGCTTGCGCGTCGATGACGAGCCGATCCACTCCGGCGAGCACCTGCCGGATCTGCGGCAGCAGCGCCTCCCCCTCCGGGGTCGGAACGACCGACCGGGTGGTGCGCGCGAACAGCCGCACCCCGAGCTCGTCCTCGAGTTTGCGCACCTGCTGGCTCAGCGCCGACTGCACGACGAACAGCTCGGCGGCCGCCTTGGTGAAACTGCCGAGCTCGGCCACCGCGACCACATAGCGCAACTGCTGAAGGTTCATCCGATCAATCACTCTCGATGATGAATACGATCATATTTATACCTTGGACTGGATAGTTCCGGCGGCCCAGAATCATCGGCATGCCCGCGCACCCCGATCTCTACCCCTCCCCCACGGCCCCGGTGCCGCTGCGCCCGCACGGCGGCCCGCGAGTCAACGATTGCTCGGATCCCGCTGTGCGCGAGCGCATTACCGGCGAGATCACGGCCCTGCCGTTCCTGGGCACACTGACCTGCTCGACCCGCACCCTGACCGCGGGCGCGACGGAGGAACTGGTGCTGACCTACACCGTCGGCAGCTCCGGGATCGCCGACAGCGGATGGCTCAAGCTCTGCTTCCGGTACTACTCGGACTGGGACCTACAGGTCGTCGACCCCGCCGGACGCGACTACGCGACCGCGCGGCTGATACACCGCTCGCTGGTCGGCGGCGCGTCACCGGACAGCGCTGCCACCGCACAGCGCCTGGACGTGCGCTACGACGTGAAGGGCGGCGAGCGCCCCTTCCAGAAATCCGTCCTCGTCCATGTGGTGGACGGGTATCTGCGGCCCGGTGACGTGATCGAAATCCGGCTCGGAGACCGGCGTTTCGGTGGTCCCGGTACACGGGTGCAGACCTTCGTGGAGGATGCCTTCGCCTTCCATCTGTTCGTGGATCCGCTCGGCACCTCCCGCATGGCACACGCCGGGGCCTGCCATCTCGCTATCGTGCCCGGCCCGCCCGAACGCCTGGTCGTGCACGGCCCCCGGCTGGTGCGCGCCGATGCCGGGGCGGTCGACCTGCACGCGCATCTGCAGGACCGCTGGGGCAACGCCTGCCGCGACCTGCCCGTCCGGCTGCGCGCCACCCGCGCGGACCGCACCGTCGCCACCGCGACCACGCCTGCGACGGGCTGGGCACGCGCCACCCTCACCGTGCCGCCGGTCGGCGACACCGACGAGATCCTGGTGGCGGCCGAATTCGAGGGCGGCGCAGTCGCATCCGCGCGCTGCCACCTCGATACCATCGCCGACCTGCCGGCACCGCGCGCGTTCTTCGCCGACCTGCACGTGCACTCCGACGACACCGTCGGAACCCAGGACACGGCATGGAATCTCGCCTACGGACGCGAGATCGGCGCGCTGGATGTGCTCGGCTACACCGCCAACGACTTCCAGATCACCGACGAAACCTGGGACGAGGTGGTCGCCGCCTGCCGCCGGGCCGGGGAGGACGGCCGGTTCGTCTGCTATCCGGGTGTGGAATGGTGCGGCACCGCGGGCGTCGGCGGCGACCACAATGTCGTATTCCTCGGCGAGGACACCACTCTCGCCCGCTCGCTCAGCTGGCACGCGAACATGTCGAGCACCACCCCCGTACCCGAAACCTGGCCCATCACCGAGCTGTACGCGGCCTACGACAGGGACCCCGACTCCTACCTGCTCATCCCGCACGTCGGCGGCCGGCGCGCCGTCCTCGACTGGCATCACCCGGAATTGGAGCGGCTGATCGAGGTCCACTCCACCTGGGCCTCGAGCCCCTGGTTCCTCGAGGACGCCCTCGCCCGCGGGCTGCGCCTGGGCGCCAGCGCCGCCAGCGACGAGCACCGCGGACGGCCCGGCAGCGGTGCGCCCGGCGCCAATATCTTCGGGGCGGCCGGCGGCCTGACCGGCGTGCTCGCACCCGAGCTGACCGCCGCCGAGGTCGGCCGGACCCTGCGCGCCCGGCGCACCTGGGCCACCACCGGCGCCCGCGCCGTCGCCCTGCTGCGCTCGGGCGACCGGTGGATGGGTGACGATATCGTCCCCGCCGCAACCGAACTCGATGCCGAGTACGCCGTGTACGGCACCACCGGATGGGAGGAGATGCGGCTCTTCGACGCCGCCGGTGAGGTCTGGCGGCGCGACCTGCACGCCGAAACCGGCTTGTCGGACACGCTCGTTCGCGTGCGCTGGGGCGGGGCCCGCCATCGCGATCGGTATCGCTGGGCGAGCTGGACCGGACGAATGCGGATCACCGGCACCGACGTCACGGCCGCCGAGCCCTGGGCGGCCCTGCATCCCGAACAGCAGATCGCTGCTACCGGCAACGAGATTGCCTGGCGCACAACAACCTACGGCGCGGATATCGGAGTGGTTCTGACACTCGGAGCGCTTGCGGACGCCCGCTTCGAGCTGGAGACGACCGTGCGCGAGGACGATCGGCGCGGCACGCTCGAGGTGACCGGTGCCGAGCTGATCCGGTCGGGCCACCGGGAACTTGCCATGGGCGGGCTCGATCTCCGGCTCCGGATCGAACGCATCGCCGACCCGGCCGGGCTCCCGGTCAGCGTGCGCGGCGCCGTGAATCTCGCGGTACCACCGTGTGACAGTGCCGTCTACCTTCGCGCCCGCCAATTCGACGGCCACCAGGCGTGGACCAGTCCCCTGTTCCTCACGCGTACCGAAAACCACTGAACCCCATGACCATTCCCGCCCGCATCAGGCTGATCCGCCGCCTGCACATCGACCTGATGCGCATCACCACCGCATCGTGTGAGCCCTCCGGCATTCCTCCCCGATTCTCCGCACCGCGCGCCGAGACCGGCCGCGCGTCATCCTCAGAAGGCACACACACATGCATTCCCCCACCCTGGCCGCCGTCGGGCTCGTCATCGGGTTCTTCGTCGGCCTCACCGGCATGGGCGGCGGCGCCCTGCTGACCTCGGTGCTGGTCCTCGGCTTCGGCATCCCACCCCTGGCCGCCATCTCCAACGACCTGTTCGCCTCGCTCATCATGAAACCGTTCGCGGTCCCGGTTCACCTGCGCCGCAGAACAGTTCACTGGCGGCTGGCCGGACTGCTCGCCCTCGGATCGGTCCCTTCGGCCTTCCTCGGCGCGGTCCTGGTCGGAGTGCTCGGCCACGCCGCGGCCGTCCAGAGCAATCTCAAATTCGCCATCGGGGTCGGACTGACCCTGTCCGTCGTCTTCACCCTCGCGCGCCAAGCGATCGAACGCCGACGCCGAAGCCCGCTCGCCACCGACGACCTGCCGCTGACGATCCGTCCCGTCCCGACCGTCCTGATCGGAGTCCTCGGCGGCCTGCTCGTCGGACTCACCTCCGTCGGTGCGGGCGCGGTCATGATGGCCGCACTGGTGATCGTCTACCCCACCCTGCGCCCCAACCAGCTGGTGGGCACCGACATCGTGCAGGCCATCCCCCTCGTCGCCGCCGCCACCCTCGGGCACCTGCTGTTCGGCGATGTCCGCCTCGCCCTCACCGGATCCGTTGTCCTGGGCGCGATCCCGGGCGTGATACTCGGCGCCTTCCTCTCCTCCCGGTCCCCCGCCGCGATCATCCGCCCCGCCTTCACCGCCGTCCTCACCGCTTCGGCCCTGGCCCTCCTCCACGCGACCATCACCGTCATCTCCCTCGCCGCAGCCTTCGCGCTCACAGCGAGCGTCCTCCTCACCACCGCCAAGCCTCGAACAGCGGTGACGGCGTAGAGCATTCCGTCTCCGACTCAGGGTGTCGCGAGCGTCTTCCCGCCGCGGCAGTGCGGTGCGCAGCCACATCGATGTCAGCTGATGGAAAGTCCCGTGGTGGCATGTGTTCGGTGGCGTCGGAGGTGGTCGAGCAGGAAAGCGACCAGATAGCAGCAGGCCGCGACGGTCATGATGGTGAAACTGGCGGGTGCGGATGGTATTTCGTAGGAGAGCGTGATGCCCGCCCACACGGACAGGACGGCAAGAGCTGCGGACGACCAGAAGGCCGTCCACGGCCGATCGGCGAGCCGGGCGGCAGCGGCCGCCGGGCCGGCGAGCAGCCCGAGGACGACAACGGAACCGACCAGCGGGGTGGCCTCGGCGACAGTTGTGCCGACGACAGCCAGGAAAACAGCGCCCAGCAGGCGCGTGGGTACACCTGCTGCCCGGGCGACGGCGGGATCTATGGTGGCGAACAACAGTGGGCGCGAGACGATCAGCAGCAGCGCGATCGCGACCGCGCCGACGAGTGCGGCGGTCCCGGCCGCCGCGGCATTGATCCCGAAGATGCTGCCGAACAGCACGTTCACGTTCGCATTGCCGTTTCCGCCGCTGCGGTGAGTGGTGTAGTAGGTCAGGAGGGCAATCGAGACCCACAGCAGGGGCCTGCCGAGCACCGCCAGCAGCAGCAGGCACGGCACCGCGGCGACCAGCAACAGCACGACCTGCCCATCGGTGACGCCCGCGATCGTGCCGAACAGCAGGTTCGTCAGCCCGGACAGAAAGCCCTTGTACAGGCTGACGAACAGCATTCCGGTGGCCAAGGCGAACGCCTGCACGATGCCGATCACAGCCGACTGCTCACCGCCACCACGGGCCCGGACCGAGCGGGGCAAGGCGGCGATCACGATCGCCGCGCCGACGCAGGCTCCGAAATATCCATAACCGGAAGCGATTCCCAGCCACGCGGCCGCGGCTGCGCCCGGGAATCCGACCAGTGCCAGAGTATGGCCGGCGAAGCTCTCCCGGCGCAACACCATCACCCAGCCGGCCGCGCCCGCCACCACTGCGACGATGGTGCCCGCACGGACGGCGTTCACCATGAACGGATACGCGAGCATCTCACGCAGATCCTGCACCAGATTCCAGGACGCCGCCGGGTTCATCGGGATTGCCCCGCATCCGGATTCGTCACCGTGTGCCCGGCCGCGACATCGGGCTGCCCCACGACCACGAGCCGCCCGGTGCTGTCGCGCAGCACCTCGATCCGGATGCCGTAGAGCGCCGACAACCGCTCACCGGTGATCACTTCCTCGGGTGTACCCGTCAGAGCCGTACCGTGCGCTAGATAGATCAGCCGATCCAGGTACGGCAGAATCGGATTCACGTCGTGGGCGACCATCATGACCGCGACTCCCTCCTGCCGGCAGACGCCGCGGATGAGTGCGCTGATCCCGGCCTGACTCGGCACGTCGAGACTGTCGAGCGGCTCGTCGAGCAGCAGCAGTCGCGGGCGGCGGATCAGCGCCTGCGCGATCAGCAGTCGCTGCTGCTCGCCGCCCGAG
Organism: Nocardia sp. NPDC059229; assembly: GCF_042754165.1. Taxonomy (NCBI): domain Bacteria; kingdom Bacillati; phylum Actinomycetota; class Actinomycetes; order Mycobacteriales; family Nocardiaceae; genus Nocardia; species Nocardia sp. NPDC059229. Next base: position 195,274 of record NZ_JBHZAK010000006.1, on the reverse strand, counting down.
CACTGCCCGATCGGCCGATGCGCGTACGCGCTCGCGCCGACCAGCTCGATCACCTCCCGCAATCGCCGTTGTGTCGTCTGGAACCGCTGCGGCGTGACGATTCTCGAGAGGAACGGGATGGGCGTACCCCAGCGTGCGCCGTCGAGGCCGAGCCGGACGATATCGACGCCGCGGATGCGCACACTCGCGTCGAACGCCCGACGCTGCGGCAAATACCCGATCCCGGCATTGTGCCGCCCCGGTCGGCTACCGAGCACTTCGAGTGTGCCCGTACCGGTCGGCACCAGGCCGAGAATCGCCTTCAGCAGTGTCGACTTCCCTGCGCCGTTCGGGCCGAGCACGGCGACGAAATTCCCCGGTTCCACATCGAGCGAAACCTCGGACCAAATCCGCTTACCGCCAACCGCCGCCGCGATCCCCCTCATATGGACCACGGCTTCCGCAGTGGACGGCAGCAGGTCCGCGACTGGGTCCGTCGCGGCCCGGGCCTTCACGGCGGTCATTTACTTGCCTGTCGCCTTGTGCAGTGCGTCTTCCAACGTCCGCAGCTGAGCGGACTGCCAGTCCTGGAAGGTCGCATCGGCCGGGGCGAGCGTCTCGGTGACGGCGCTGACCTCGATACCCTGCTTCTTCACCGCGTCCACCTGTGCCTGCACGTCCGGAGTGCTGTTCTGGCTGTTGTAGACATAGACCTTCACCGCCCTGGTGGTGATCTGCTGATCGATGGCCGCCTTGTCCGCGGGCGCGGGATCCGTGCCCTCACTGATCGCCTTCAGGAACGCGGCGGGCGTAATGAGATTGAGCCCCAACGCATCCGAGAGCGGCGAGAAGATCGATTCGCTGGCCCCGACCGAGGTGCCCGCGTACTTGGCCTTGATGTCGGCGATCAGGCCGTTGTACTTGGCCAGCGCGGTGCCGACGAACTTTGTGCGCAGATCGTCGAAGTACGCGGCGTCAGCCGGATCGGCCTTCTTGTAGTCGGCGGTGATCGCGTCCACGATCTTGGTGACCGACGCCGGCGAGTACCACTGGTGCGGGTTCCCGTCCTCGGCCACCCCGAGCTCCTTGCCCACGCTCAGCTCGACGCGGTCCTTGCCCGGGTTGGCCGCCAGCAGCTTGTCCGCCCAGGCGTCGTAGCCGATTCCATTGGAAATGAACACCTTCGCGCCCGCGACCGTGCGCGCGTCCGCAGGCGACGGCTCGTAGTCGTGCGGGTCGGTGTCGGGATTGCTGATGATGCTCGTCTCGTGCACCTTGTCACCGCCGAGCTGTGCCGCGATGCTCCCCCAGGCATTGATCGTCGCCACCACCTCGAGCTTGCCGCTCGACGACTCCGACGACTCCGACGACGTGCCGCACGCCGCCGTTACCCCCAACAGCGCCACCGCGCATGCGGCCGCCGCCATCGCGCGTTTGCTGAAAACCAGACCAGCCATCTTACAACCTTCACCAGATCTTGAAATCGAAAATCATTACCAACAACGTAACAGCGCTTCCACGCCTTTTCCAAGCCGAATCCGAACCGGGCATCCATGCAAATCAGCAAGCCGCCGGGCACATCGGACCGTCTGAGAAATAGCTACCTATCAGCACATACGCAAAAGGATGCGCACATTATGATGTGAAAATGACAGCGGAGGGGAAGCGCACGAAGAGAGGCACGAGAAAGGAACGAGGATCATGACCACACCCGAGCATGCAGCGCACACCGAGCACGACCACCATCACGGCGAAGGTTGCGGACATGTAGCTGTTCCACACAACGGCCACACCGACTACGTGCACGACGGTCACCTGCACCGCGCACACGGCGATCACTACGACGAGTGCGAACCGACCGCGCACACCGCGCACGAAAGCCACGATCACGTCCACGGCGAGGGCTGCGGCCACACCGCCGTGCCCCATGGCGACCACGTCGACTACATCCACGATGGGCACCGGCACGCACCTCACAACGGGCACTACGACGAACACTGATGATCGCGCTCGGCGGATGCGGTTCGAATGTCCGGACATCGACAGCCATAAGCGTTCGGCGGAAGTTCAGCCCTGAAAGCTGTTGTCGCGCAGGGGTGGCGGTGAGAGGCCGGATGCTGCGTGGCTTCAACACCCTGCCTCACGAACGCCAGCCCTGCGGGTAAAGCAGTGGCAACCACGGTGTGCACGGCCATACTCTGCGTTCGTTATGAACCAGTACGAGATCCGCGCAGACTTCGACCGCGACACGATCGTCGTCTACCAGGCCTTCAACGAGGCCATCGCCTCCGCCGCTGTCGCAGCGCAACGCTTGGTCGAGCCCTTCTCACTCAACCGCATGACGTGGATCAAGCCGTCTTTCCGATGGCTCATGCAACGCAGCAACTGGGCCCGCAAGCCCGGTCAGGAACGCATTCTCGCCGTCCGGATCACCCGGACGGGATGGGAGGAGGCCCTCACTCGCGCAGTCCTCACCAGTCCCGAGCGGCGTGTCTACGCTGATGCCACAGAGTGGCGGGCGATGTTCGAGCACGCGCTCGTCCATGTCCAATGGGATCCGGAATACTCGATCCAGGGGGCGAAGCTCGACCACCGCAGCATTCAGGTCGGCTTGTCTCGAAACATCGTCGAACGCTACGTCAGCGACTGGACCGTAGAGATACGCGATTGCACTCCTCTCGTGCACCGGATCTCCGCACATCTGCGCGAGGGGCGGGCCGACCGCGCCAAGCGCCTCATCCCTCCGGAGAAGCTCTATCCACTCGGCGAAGAACTAGCGAGAAGTCTTGGGGCCCTGTGACTTACATCCGAGCACAGGTGGGCGAACCCGGCGGCACCGCGACCGAGCTGATACAGCGACGATACGAGACCAGCGTTTGACAAGGAATTCAAGCGACTGCTTGACTTTCTTTATGCCGGAGCAGAAGACGGATTTGCGGCGGGAGGCCGGGCAACGGACGCGGGAGCGGTTGCTGGCGGCCGCGCTGGAGTTGCTCGCGCAGCGGGGGCAGGAGGGCGTGACACTGCGGGAGATCACCGACAATGCCGGGGCCAATGTGGCGGCGGTGAGTTATCACTTCGGGTCGCTGAAGGCGCTGTGCGATGCGGCCATCGAGCAGGCGTTGGAGCGGTATCTGGACGCACAGATTCAGGAGCTCGGCGCGGTGGAATCCACTGCGACGCTTCAGGACCTGGCCGCGGCGTTCGCGCGGCCGATGGTTCGCGCACTGGCCGCCGGTGGGCAGGATCTGGCGGTGATGCGAACGGTGGCGCGGATCGGCATCGACCCGCCGGAGGGGTGGGATCGATTGAACGAGAAGTTCGATCGGACCCGCGCCGAGAGCCTGCGGGTGCTGACCAACCATCTACCCGGGATCGACGAGCAGGAACTGACCTTCCGGACCCGTTGTGCGGCCGGGCTTTTGAACTGGCTCGCGCTGGCGCCCATCGGCGCGGAGCTCGCCGCGAAACCCACGGATGAGATCGAGCGGTTGCTCGTGCCCGTGGTGGCCGGAGCCTTCCACGGCCACGAGCACACCGCCTGATCCGGCCGAACAAGCCTCTCCACCAAACAATTCAAACGATCGCTTGACAAGACCCTCAGTGCGGCAGAATATTTAATCAAGCGTTTGATTTTACTGAGGAGAAGGCCATGACCACCACCGCCGAAGCCGTCGTCCGCGCCGCCTACCACGCGGCCGAGGGCAGTGTCATGGACGTGCAGGGATTCAAGGACCTGTTCACCGAGGACGGCGTGTTCAACAACATCGTCGCCGGGGAGACCTACCGCGGTGAACACCTCGGAGACCTGGTCGTATTCATGGGCCGGCTCGCACCCGACATCCACCGCAACCTGCACCGGGTCCACGTCATGGGCAATGTCGTCGCCGTCGAACTGACCATCGAGGGCACCTTCACCGGCCCGTTCGAGACGCCCGCCGGGACGATCCAGCCCACCGGCGCCAAACTGGCCATCCCCACCGCCGACTTCTGGTACATCGAGGACGGCAAGATCAAGGAATTCAACTGCTACGTAGGCGTGAGCGTCATGCTCGCCCAACTCGGCATCCGACCCGACTTCGCCGGTGCCGTCGCCGCCTCCGCCGCGGCGGTCGGCTGACCGCACCTGCCGTCGACACCAGGTGCGCGCCTTCCCCGAAGGCGCGCACCTGTCTGTCTGCCTCGAATGTTCCGATGGCGCGGCCAGTTCCGATCAGGACAGTTCAGCGAACGCGCCGGCGATAACGGCTACCCTGCAACTGCCCGACGCTCTCCCCCTCCTCGATCGCGTAGCCGGAGTCGTAGACCAGACCGATCACGGTGTCGACCACACCGGCGACGGTGATCACCACGCCGCCGTAGGAGTGACCGGCGTGAACCACCTCGGTAGCGACCCGCGTCAGGCATCGATCGCCGCGATTCTCGGCGCACAGGCCAAGCTCATTGCCGAGTCCAGGGGCAGGCTGAAACTGATCCCTGCCTCGGGTCACATGACGGTGCCCAGCGTCGGCGTCATGCCCACCCAGGCGCAGTCGAACGCCGAGATCGACTCCCGTGCACAGGATCTGGACGTGATCATCGGCACCACAGCGCAGGAGATGACCGCCTTCCATCGGCAGGTCCCATGGATGCAGCGACTGCGTGCGATTCCCGGCATCGGCCCGGCACTGGCCAACGCGATCGAACAGACGATCGGCGCCCTGATGTTCGGAATCCCGAGCTTCGTGAAATCGTCATGCAGATGTGGTGGTGCTTCGTATGTTCGTTCACCTGATGGTGGCCGCGGCGCGGCACGCTGGTGTCGGGTGCGCGGGCCCGCTGGCGGTGCCGTGCGCGGCCCCAGGCCGAATTCGGAATCCCGTGCGGCGGCGGGCGCTCGCGGAGCGATCGCTGGACACCACGACAGCAGGATGTGCAGAACCCTTGGTAATCGAGACGGTACGACACCGGCCGGCGGTGCAGGAGATCCCGCCACCGGTGATGGCCGAATCCGCGCCGACGCGTGGTAGTGAGTACGCGGCCTTGTTGCGGCAGGTACGGCAGGCGGGTCTGCTCGACCGGCGAATACGGTATTACGGGTGGAAAACCGCGTTCACCGCAACGGCTTTCGCGGCCGGATGGGCGGCACTGTGGGTGATCGGCGACTCGTGGTGGCAACTGGGCACCGCGGTCTTCCTGGCCGCTGTATTCGCGCAGCTCGCGTTCCTCGGACATGATGCCGGGCACAAACAGATCTTCCGAACCCGTCGGGCCAACCATCTGTACGGGCTCATCGTCGGCAATCTCGCCACCGGGGTGAGCATCGGCTGGTGGACCAGCAATCACAACCGCCATCATGCGCACCCCAACACCGAGGGCGCGGACCCCGACGTCGCGGGAATCCTGGCCCACTCCGGCGAACGAGCGCTCACCGGAAAAGGCTGGCGGCGCTTCGTCTTCCGCTACCAGGCCTGGCTCTTCTTCCCGATGCTGTTCCTCGAGGCGGGCAGTCTGCACAACTCGAGCGTGCGCGCCGTGTTGAAATGGCCCATCCCACACCGTATCCGGGAGGGAGCGTTGCTCTCCGCACACGCGATCGCCTACCCGACCGCGGTCTTCCTGGCGCTGTCACCGGTCAAGGCGCTGGCCTTCATCGCTGTCCAGCAGGGCCTGTTCGGCTTCTACATGGGCTGCACCTTCGCGCCCAATCACAAAGGCATGACCGTTCTCCCCGCCGACGACAACACCGACTTCCTCCGCCGGCAAGTCCTGACCTCCCGGAACGTACGCGGCGGGCCCCTGATCGACCTCGCGCTGGGTGGACTCAACTACCAGATCGAACACCACCTCTTCCCCTCCATGCCCCGACCCGCCCTCCGCAGCGCCCAACCCCTGGTCCGAGCCTTCTGCGCCGAACTCGCCATCCCCTATGCCGAGACCTCCCTCCTCACCTCCTACAGCCAAGCCCTCCGCCACCTGAACGCCGTCGCCCGCCACACCCGCTCCGAATAGCGCGGACCGATCTATATAGCGCGGACCGATCTATCCGGCCGCTTTTCGGACGAGGCCCTGGCACGGCGGCAGGTTCGCGACTGCCGGCGGACACCGCGGGGTGACCGTGGCAGCCAGCGCGCCTATCTCAGTGGTCGTGGTCGTCCTCGCCGTGCGGGTGGCCGTGGGCGAGTTCGTCCTCGCTGGCGTCGCGGATGTCGACGACCTTGACGGTGAAGTGCAAGCGCTGACCGGCGAGCGGATGGTTGGCGTCGATGGTCACCTCGTCGCCGTCGACCTGGCGGACGATGACGATCTGCGAATCGCCGTCCGGCGCCTCCGCGTGGAACTCCATTCCGGGCTCGAGCTCGTCCACGCCCTCGAACATGTCGCGGGGCACGGCGCTGACCAGTTCGGCCAGGTACTCACCGTAGGCGTCCTCGGGCTCCACCACGACGACCAGCTCGTCGCCGGTGCTCTTGCCCTCGAGGGCCTGCTCCAGGCCCGGCACGATGTTGTCCGCGCCGTGCAGGTACACCAGCGGCGCCTCGCCGACGGAAGTGTCCAGCACCTCGCCGTCATCGGCCTTCAGCGTGTATTCGATGGAGACAACCTTGTCAGCGGCGATCGACATGGCGGTAACCCTTTCACAGAGGAATCCGGACCGCGCAAATGTATCCCGTCAACTTTCCGGCGCCTGCTCGGCGTGTCCGCCGGGCGCTCGCGGGCCGCCACTGCTAAGAACCCCATCGTGCCCGATGCATTTTGGCATTTCGTTGCCGCACTGTCCGTTTCCGCCACCGCAGTGGTCGCGCCCGCGACCGCACTCGCCGCACCACCATCCACACCGGAATGCGCGACCACCCTGTCCGCCGCCGAGAACGACGAGATCGCCCGGCTCGCCGATACCGGCACGCTCGCCGGCGACGACGAACTCGCACGGCTCGAGGACGCCGTGTCCCGCGACCACCTGATCACGCAGATCCTCGAGCAGCACGCGGACCGCCGCGGCGGCTTCGCCACCGGTCTGGACATCGTCGAGCAGCAGGCGGTGCTGCCGCTGCAGCGCGATCCGCAAGCGTTCGCCGACCCGGAGTACGCGCACCGGGTCAGCTTCGATCTACTGCGCCGGTTCCTCGACAATGTGCACGCCGAGTTCGGCGGCGGCACGCCGGAACCGCACTGGGCCAACTACTTCGCGCTCGCCGCGGACTGCGCGGCCTCACCCGGCCGGGTCGCGCTCGCCGGCTACAACGCGCATCTGATCGTCGATCTGCCACGGGCGGTCGCCGAGGCCGAATCGACACCGGCCGACGCCGGGGACTACTTCAAGATCGTGGCCAGCATCGCCCAGACCGGCGATGTCATCACCGAGCGGACCGACCGGATCTACCAGGCGAACATGGGCCCGCTGTGGCGGTTCTACTTCTTCGGCGAAGGACTCGATCAGGTGCTCGGCCAGGGCGTCGCCACCAAGCCGCTGCTGGTCGCCGCCGACCTCGGGGCCAATGTGACGATCTTCGCCAACGGACTCGCCCTCGCGAATCCCGCACTCACGACGGCGACGGCCGCGGAGATCGAGCTGGAGCGACAGACCGCGGAACGCGCGTTCGACATCCTGGCCCGGCTCAACGGAATCTGAGATCGCATCGCGAGGCGAAAGCCACTGCCCGGCAGCGGCTTTCGCCTGGCTCGCGCTATCGGCTCACTTGGCCGAGAGGCTGCTGAGGAGTCCCGCGAGGGGGTTGGACGCGGAGGAGCCGGAGCCGCCACCCGACGGGGTGCAGTCGACGACGTTCACGGTGGTGGTCTTGGTGCTGACCACCTCCTGCGTCGCCTTGAGCGTGTGGGAACCGGTGGTGGTGGGCGTCCAGCTGAAGGTGGCCTGGCTGTTGGACACCTTGGAGTTGCCGACCTGGGTGTCATTGTCGGTCAGCGACACGTCGAACAGGAACGAGGTCGCGGTGACGGCGACGGTGACGGTGGTGGCCTGGTTGACGCAGACCTGACTGCCGCTGACGGTGATTCCGGTGACCAGCGCGCTCGCATCGGGAGCGGTCAGGGCCGCGACGGCGGCCGCGGCGCCGAACGCCGTCGCGCCGATTCCGGCTCGGCGGGAATTCTTCATGATGGTGCTCCTCACGTATCGCTCACGACAGCGTGAGCAATGAGAAACAATAACGCTTCACTGTTGCGATCGGAGTGGATTACCCGAGACCCACTTCGCCGTCGCCACTGCCGATTCGGCGTCGCTGGCAGAATCCGGGGCATGGCCCAATCTTCGGTTTCGACCACGTCGCCGGCGGTCGGTCGGGCGCTCGACATCCTCGTCCGATTGGCCCAGGGTCCGGGCCCGGTCCGAGCCGCGGCGCTCGCCCGCGATCTGGGGCTGCCGCGCTCGTCGGTCTACCACATCCTGTCGGTGCTGGTGGACCGCGGATTCGTGGTGTACGTGCCCGGCGAACAGGCCTACGGACTGGGCGTGACGTCCTTCGAGATCGGTTCGGCCTACCTGCGCCACGAACCGCTGGAACGGCTGGCTCAGCCGATTCTGCACCAGCTGGCCAGACAGCTCGGGCAGGCCGTGCATCTGGGCATCCTGCACGGCAACGAGACCGTCTACCTGCTCAAGGAACGCCCCGGCTCCGGGCCGGCCGCGGAGGTCTCGCTGATCACCGATATCGGGGTTCGGCTGCCGTCGCATCTAACCGCGAACGGGCGGGCGATTCTCGCCTCGCTGCCCGATGCCCAGGTAAAAGCGTTGTACGCCAAGCGTTCCGACTTCATCACCCGCACCGGGCGCGGACCCCGGACCTTGACCGAGCTGCGCCGAGACCTGGACCAGATCCGCGCCCGCGGCTGGGCCGAGGAGGTGGAACTGGTGACGGCGGGCCTGCGGTCGGTCGGCACGGCGGTGTTCGACCACAACAGCCGTCCGGTCGCGGCCCTCAGCACCACGTGGCGCACCCTGTCCTATCCCGAGCCGGAGGTGGTGGGCCAGGCCCTGCGGTGGGGTGCGGAGCGCCTGACCTCGCGAATCGCGGGTCAGGCACCGGCAGCGCGGTGACTCGGCACCCCTGCTTGTGAGGCCCCTCACAGCAGTTGTATGTTGTTGTATATACAACCGCCGCAACGGGGAGATTTCCGACAATGACGCAGGACTGGGACGACGACCTCTACGCACACATGGCAGACCACACCCTGGCGAAGGCGTACTCCCGGTCCCTGCCCGAGTGGTACAAACACGATTTCGACCCCGGCCGGGCCGCCGCCGACATCGCCCGCATCGAAACGCTGCACCCCGACTCGTGCGACGTGGCCCTGTACCCACCCACCGGGCGGGCGCGCGGACGGTTGCGGCTCACGCTCTACATCGCCGGCGCGGCCGTCTCGCTCAGCCGCATCCTGCCGGTCATCCAGTCCCTCGGCGTGGAAGTCCTGGACGAACGCACCTACCCGGTCGACGATTCGGCCGGAAACCAATGCTGGATATACGACTTCGGCCTGGCCTTCGACAGCGAACCGGCACCCGACGACGGCACGCACACCCGCTTCACCGAAGCCTTCGCCGCCGCCTGGCGGGGCGACGCCGAGAGCGACACCTTCAACCGCCTGGTGCTGGGCGCGGGATTGGCCTGGCGTCCGGTGTCGGTACTGCGGGCGTACGCGAAGTACCTGCGGCAGAGCGGATTCCCGTACAGCCCGGAACGGATCGCGGAAGTCCTTGCCGCACATCCCGAATCCGCGCGGCTGCTGACGGACCTGTTCCACGCGCGGTTCGCACCGGACGGGCACTCCGCAGCGGCCGAGGCCGACGTGACCGACCGGCTCAACGACGCCATCGGCCGGGTCGTCGGGCTCGAAGCGGACCGCATTCTGCGCGCCCTCACCACGCTGGTGCGAAACACGCTGCGCACCAACTACTTCGTGCGCGACGGCAAGGCGACGGCGCTGTCGATCAAGCTGGACCCGCAGCGAATCGACGAACTCCCCCATCCCAGGCCACGATTCGAGATCTTCGTCTACTCGCCCCGGGTCGAGGGCGTGCATCTGCGGTTCGGCGCGGTGGCGCGCGGCGGCCTGCGCTGGTCGGACCGCAAGGAGGACCTGCGCACCGAGGTCCTCGGACTGGTCAAGGCGCAGGCGGTGAAGAACGCCGTCATCGTGCCGGTCGGCGCCAAGGGCGGATTCGTCGTCAAACAACCCCCGCGGCCCACCGGCGACGACGCGGCCGACCGCGCCGCCCACCTGGCCGAGGGCATCACCTGCTACCGGCAGTTCATCGCCGGCCTGCTCGACGTCACCGACAATATCGACGCGGCCACGGGAGCCGTGCTCCCGGCCCGCGACGTCGTCCGCCACGACGGCGACGACACCTACCTGGTGGTGGCTGCGGACAAGGGCACCGCGACCTTCTCCGACATCGCCAACGATGTCGCGGCGGGCTACGGCTTCTGGCTCGGCGACGCGTTCGCCTCGGGCGGATCGGTCGGCTACGACCACAAGGCGATGGGCATCACCGCCCGCGGCGCGTGGGAGAGCGTCGAACGCCACTTCCACGAAATGGGCCGCGACACCAGCACCGCCGACTTCACGGTGGCCGGGATCGGCGATATGAGCGGCGACGTCTTCGGCAACGGCATGCTGCTCAGCGAGCACATCAGGCTGGTCGCCGCGTTCGACCACCGGCACATCTTCCTCGACCCGCAGCCGCGGGCAGCGGTCTCCTACGCCGAACGCCGGCGACTGTTCGAACTGCCCCGCTCGTCCTGGGCGGACTACGATCCCACCCTCATCAGCGCCGGCGGCGGGGTGTGGCCGCGATCGGCGAAATCGGTGCCCCTCGGTCCCGAAGTCCGTGCCGCACTCGGGCTTCCGGAGTCGGTCACGGCGGCGCCACCGAACGAGGTCATCCGCGCGATCCTGCGCGCACCCGTCGACCTGCTGTGGAACGGCGGCGTGGGTACCTACGTCAAGGCCGCCACCGAATCACACGCCGACGTCGGCGACAAGGCCAATGACGGCGTGCGGGTGAACGCCGCCGACGTGCGGGCCACCGTGGTCGGCGAGGGCGGCAACCTCGGATTCACCGCCCGCGGCCGCATCGAATACGCCTGCGGCGGAGGCAGAATCAACACCGACGCCCTGGACAACTCGGCCGGGGTCGACTGCTCCGACCATGAGGTGAACATCAAGATTCTGCTGGACGGCATGATGTCGGCGGGCCGGGTGGACCGGACCGAACGCGACGGGCTGCTGGCCGATATGACCGGCGAGGTCGGCCGGATCGTCCTGCGGGACAACCGTTCCCAGAACCGGGTCCTGGGCGTGAGCCGGGCCGACGCGGCCGCCCGCATCGGCGTGCACGCCCGCATGATCGCGCAACTGGAGGCCCGGCGCGGACTGGTCCGGGCCCTGGAGGCGCTGCCCGACGCGAACGAGCTCACCCGCCGCGCCGACAGCGGGCGCGGTCTGACCTCCCCGGAACTGGCGACTCTGCTGGCGCACGCCAAACTCGCGATCAAGGACGAACTGCTCGCCGGCGACCTGCCCGACGACCCCGCGATGCACGATCATCTGCTCGCCTACTTCCCCGCCTCACTGCGAGAACGCTTCGGCGACAGCGTGTCCGAGCACCCGCTGCACCGCGAGATCGTGGCGACGCAGCTCGCCAACGATGTGATCGACCACGGCGGAATCAGTGTCGTCTTCCGGCTGGCCGAGGACTCCGCGGCCGGCGGGCCGGACGTGGTGCGCGCCTATCTCGTCGCCACCCGCGTCTTCGGGCTGCACCGCCTCTGGGACGACATCGCCAGCAGTGGACTGCCCGCGGTGGTGACCAACGGGCTCGTCCGCACCACGCAGCGGGTGCTCGACCGGGCGGTGCGCTGGCTGCTGGCCAACCGCCCGCAGCCGCTCGACATCGCCACCGAGACAGGCAGATTCGCCCCGCGACTGGCGGCACACGCCCATCTGGTCCCGGAATGGCTGCGCGACCGTGAACTGGCGGACCTGCACGGCCGCATCGCCGACTCGATCGACGCCGGGGTGCCGCACGAGCTGGCCGCCCGGGTGCACCTGCTGCTCGACCAGTTCGGGTTGCTCGACATCATCGAAGTCGCCGACGCGGGCGGTCACGAGGTGGCCGACGTGGCCGGGCTGTACTACGCGCTGAGCCAGCATCTGGGCACAGTGCGTCTGCTGCAATCGGTTTCGCGCCTGTCGACCGAGGACCGCTGGGGTTCGATGGCCCGCCTCGCCCTGCGCGACGACGTGTACGGATCCCTGCGTCTGCTGTGCCTGGGGCTGCTGGCGGACCGGCCCGATCCGGCCGAGCCGCCCGCCGACACCATCGCCCGGTGGGCGACCCGCAACGCCACCCGCATCCACCGGACCAGCTCCACCCTCACCGAAATCCTCGAGAGCCCGGCCGCCGATGTGGCCGCCATGTCCGTGGCGGTGCGTCAGATCCGCGGCCTGGTCCGCACCGGGTAACCCCTCAGGAAGTCTGCGCGTCGAAGGTTCCCGCGAGCCGGTAGCGGGAACCGGGATGCAGCAGCCGTGCCGAACTGACCAGCCGGTCCTCCGACCAGGTACGGCGGCGGATCAGCAGACACGGCTCCGACTCGGTGAGCCCGAGCAGGGCGCACTCGTCGGGGGTCGGCAGCACCGCCTCCACCACATGCTCGCCACGACCGAGCGGAGCCACCGACACCAGGTACGTATTGGGTGTCGTGGTCGTGAAGTCCTGTTCCAGATAGCGCGGCGCGAGCTCGGGATTCACGAAGCGATCCTCCAGCTGGATCGGCAGTCCATTCTCGAAATGCACCAGCTTCGAATGGAATACGGGGCTGCCCTCGGCGACGCCGAGATCCTGCGCGATCACCGAATCCGCCGGGCGCTGCTCCAGCGACACCACCTCGGCCCGATGCCGGTGGCCCCGGTCCCCGATCTCGTCGGCGATATTGCGCACCTCGACCAGCGCCGAACTGACCTTCCGCTCGGCCACGAATGTGCCGACACCGGTCAGCCGGACCACCAGACCGTCCGCGCTCAGCTCCCGCAGCGCGCGATTGATCGTCATGCGCGACAGTCCCAGTGCACCGACCAGCTGATTCTCCGACGGCAGCAGCTCGCCCTCCCGCCAGCGCCCCGAGACGATCTGCTCGGTGATCAGATCCTTGACGCGCTGATACGCCGGGGCTGCTCCATGGCCGCGAGCCCGATACAGCGACGCTATATCCACCTCGTCCATCGCCACATTCGTCACCTGTTCCACATCCTGCCCATCGGTGGACACCCGCCCGTTCGGGCCCAAGTGTATCGGCGCTCCGGCGGCGCCCCGCAGCGGTCAGGTGTCTCGGATCCGAGAATCTCTCGCGCCGACGCTGTTCCAGGCGTCGAATCCGGGGTGTTATGGGCGTCACGATCAGCCCATACACAGGAGTCCCGATGACCACCAACCCCACGTCCGGCCCCCGCCCGGTCCGTGCGCCGCGCGGCACCGAACTGAACTGCCTCGGCTGGCAGCAGGAGGGCGCCCTGCGCATGCTGATGAACAACCTCGACCCCGAGGTCGCCGAGCGTCCCGACGATCTGGTCGTCTACGGCGGCACCGGCCGCGCCGCCCGCAGCTGGGATGCCTACGACGCCATCGTGCGCACGCTGACCACCCTGAAAGACGATGAGACGCTGCTGGTTCAGTCCGGCAAGCCGGTCGGCGTGATGCGCACCAGCGAATGGGCGCCGCGCGTCCTGCTGGCCAACTCCAACCTCGTCGGCGACTGGGCCAACTGGGAGCAGTTCCGCAAGCTCGAGGCCGAGGGCCTCATGATGTACGGCCAGATGACCGCGGGCTCGTGGATCTACATCGGCAGCCAGGGCATCCTCCAGGGCACCTACGAGACCTTCGGCGCGGTGGCGCGCAAGCGTTTCGGCGGCACCCTCGCCGGCACCATCACCCTGACCGCCGGCGTCGGCGGCATGGGCGGCGCGCAGCCGCTCGCGGTGACCATGAACGACGGTGTGGCGCTGTGCGTCGACGTCGACGTCACCCGCATCGATCGCCGCATCGCGCACGGCTACCTCGACACCAAGGCCGAAAGCCTCGACGCCGCACTGGAACTGGCCGTCCAGAAGCGCGACGCGCGGGAACCGCTGTCCATCGGCGTGGTCGGCAATGCCGCGGAGATCTTCCCGCGCCTGCTCGCCATGGGCGCGCCGATCGACATCGTGACCGACCAGACCTCGGCCCACGACCCGCTGTCCTACCTGCCGATCGGCGTCGACGTGGCCGACTGGCACCGCCGCGCCGCCGAGGATCCCGCCTGGTTCACCACCGAGGCCCGCAAGTCCATGGCCGCCCACGTCGAGGCCATGGTCGGCTTCCAGGACGCCGGCGCCGAGGTGTTCGACTACGGCAACTCCATCCGCGACGAGGCCCGCAAGGGCGGCTACGAGCGGGCCTTCGAATTCCCGGGATTCGTGCCCGCCTACATCCGGCCGCTATTCGAAGAGGGCCTGGGCCCGTTCCGCTGGGCCGCCCTGTCCGGTGACCCGAAGGACATCGCCGCCACCGACCAGGCCATCCTCGAGCTGTTCCCGGAGAACGAGCACCTCAAGCGGTGGATCACCATGGCCGGGGAGAAGGTCCACTTCGAGGGCCTGCCCGCCCGCATCTGCTGGCTGGGTTACGGCGAACGCCACCGGGCGGGACTGAAGTTCAACGAGATGGTCGCCTCCGGGGAGCTGTCGGCGCCGGTCGCCATCGGCCGTGACCACCTGGACTCCGGTTCGGTCGCCTCCCCCTACCGCGAGACCGAGGCCATGGCCGACGGCTCCGACGCCATCGCCGACTGGCCGCTGCTCAATGCCCTGGTCAACACCGCGTCCGGGGCATCATGGGTGTCGATCCACCACGGCGGCGGAGTGGGTATGGGCCGTTCCATCCACGCCGGGCAGGTGTGCATCGCCGACGGCACCGAACTGGCCGCCCGCAAGCTCGAGCGGGTGCTGTCCAACGATCCCGCCATGGGCGTGATCCGCCACGTCGACGCCGGCTACCAGCACGCGGCCGATGTCGCCGCCACGCGCGGCGTACGAATCCCGATGCAGGAGAACTGAACTCATATGCACAACGAATCCGCGCAGTGGACGGTCATCGACAATATCGGCGCCCTGGTGACCAATGATCCCGGGATCGGCGCGGGCCCGCTCGGCGTGATCCGGGATGCGGCGGTGGTGCTCGGCGACGGCCTGATCCAGTGGGTCGGCCCGCGGACGCGCCTGCCCGAGGGCAGCGCCGGCACCCGGGTGGACCTGGAAGGCCGCGCCGCCCTGCCCGGATTCGTCGACAGCCATGCGCATCTGGTGTTCGGCGGTGAGCGGTCGGAGGAATTCGCGGCCCGCATGACGGGCGCGCCCTACAGCGCGGGCGGCATCCGGACGACCATCGCCGCGACCCGGGCGGCCACCGACACGGCGCTGAGCGCCAATGTCGCCCGGCTGGTCGCCGAGGCCCTGCGGACCGGAACCACCACGATCGAAACGAAGTCGGGCTACGGGCAGACCGTTGCCGACGAGTTGCGGAGCCTCGAGATCGCCGGCCGGCACACGTCGGAGACGACCCTGCTGGCGGCGCATGTCACGCCACCGGAATTCGCCGGGCGCACCGACGATTATGTGCGGCTGGTCATCGACGAGATGATTCCCGCGTGCGCCTCGCACGCGAGCTGGATCGACGTCTTCTGCGAGGAGGGCGCCTTCGACGCCGACCAGTCGCGTGCCGTGCTCGAGGCCGGTATCGCGGCCGGGCTCACGCCGCGGGTGCACGGCAACCAGCTCAGCTACGGCGCCGGCGTCCAGCTGGCGGCGGAGCTGGGCGCGGCCTCGGTCGATCACGTCACCTACACCACCGGCGAGGACATCGAGGCGCTGGCGGCGAGCAGCACGGTCGCCACCCTGCTGCCGGGAGCCGACTTCTCCACGCGCAACAAATATCCCGACGCGCGAGCCCTGCTCGACGCGGGCGTGACCGTCGCCCTGGCCGCCGACTGCAATCCGGGCACCTGCTACACCACGAGCATTCCGTTCTGCATCGCACTGGCCGTGCGCGAAATGCACATGAGCCCCGACGAAGCCGTGTGGGCAGCGACCGCGGGCGGCGCGGCGGCCTTGCGGCGCAACGACATCGGGCACATCCGGGTCGGCGCACGCGCCGATCTGATCGCACTGGACGCACCCTCGCACCTGTACCTGGCATACCGGCCGGGAGTGGCGCTGGTGCGCGAGATCTGGAAGGACGGGCACCGGCTGTGACCGCTGTCGATCATCCGCCCGCCCCCTGGTCCGGTCGCGACGACGGCCCGGGCCCGGCACATCTGCGCTGGCACAGCGCGATATCCCCGTTCACCCCCGAAACCCCGCCCGGGGCAAGCGTTCTGGTCGGATTCCGCAGCGATGAGGGGGTCCGTCGCAACAAGGGGCGGACCGGAGCTGCCGCCGGCCCGGCCGCCCTGCGGCAGGCACTGTCGTCCATGGCGCTACCCGGCCCGGCACGCGTCATGGACGCCGGTGACGTGGCGGTCGAGGACGGGGATCTCGAATCCGGGCAGCGGCGACTGGGCGCAGTGGTGACCGAATTGCTCGATGGCGGGCATTTCGTGACGGTGCTCGGCGGTGGGCACGAGGTGGCCTACGCCAGCTATCTCGGCATCGCCGCCGGGGCCGCGGTCGCGGCCGGGGGGCGACTGGGCGTGCTCAACCTCGATGCCCATTTCGATCTGCGTGCCGACCCGACGCCCAGTTCCGGGACACCCTTCCGGCAGATGGCCGAGGGCGAGGCGGCGGCCGGGCGGGTGCTCAACTATGCGGTGCTCGGCATCTCGCAGCCGAGCAACACCGTGGCACTGTTCGACACGGCCGCGGCGCTTGGAGTGCACTATCGGCTCGACGAGGACTGCACCGTCACGGATATGCCCGGGGTGCGGGGTTTCGTCGAGCAGTTCCTGGCCACCGTCGATGTCGTGTATCTGACCATTGACCTGGATGTGCTCCCTGCACCGGTCGCACCCGGCGTCAGCGCTCCGGCCGCGTACGGCGTGCCGCTCGAGGTGATCGAGCGGGTGTGTGACCTGGTCGCGGGCAGCGGCAAGCTGGCGCTGCTGGATGTGGCGGAGCTGAATCCGGAGCTCGATATCGACCACCGGACCGCGCGCACCGCCGCTCGGCTGATCCACCGGATCGCGACTCGGCGCGACGGCCAACTAGATTAGTTGCCGTTGTGTAACTACCCACTCTTGACACAGTTGTATAGACAGCCCTATACATATGTGAACGCACTCACAATCCCTGTCGGGCTGCGTTATGAACAACACCAGGGAGTCCGATCCGTGAAAGACATCTCCTCGACCCTGACCCGGGGTCTCACCGCCCGCCACATCCGATTCATCGCACTCGGTTCGGCCATCGGCACCGGCCTCTTCTACGGGTCGGCCGAGGCGATCAAACAGGCCGGCCCTTCGGTGCTGCTGGCCTACCTGATCGGCGGCGCCGTGATCTTCATCGTGCTGCGGGCGCTGGGCGAAATGGCGGTCCGCAACCCGGTGTCCGGGTCGTTCGGTGAGTACGCCAGCCAGCACATCGGCCCACTGGCCGGGTTCATGACCGGCTGGACCTACATCTTCGAGATGGTCATCGTGCTGCTGGCCGACACCACCGCCTTCGGTGTCTACATGGGGTTCTGGTTCCCGGATGTCCCCCGGTGGATCTGGGTGCTGGCGATCGTCTTCTTCATCGGCGCGATCAACCTGCTCAACGTCAAGGTGTTCGGCGAGCTCGAGTTCTGGTTCAGCCTGATCAAGGTGGTCGCGATCATCGCCATGATCGCGGGCGGAACCGCCGTGCTGATCTGGGGATTCGGCATCCACGACACCAGCACCGGCCTGTCCAACCTGCATGCCGGCGGCGGATTCTTCGCCAACGGCGTGGGCGGCTTCCTCGGGTGCTTCGCGATCGTCATGTTCGCGTTCGGCGGTTCGGAGATCATCGGCGTCACCGCGGGCGAGGCGGAGAATCCCGAGCGGACGATTCCGCGGGCGATCAACACCGTCCCCGCGCGGATCATGCTTTTCTACGTTCTGACCCTGACCGTGATCATGGCCGTCACGCCGTGGAACCAGATCGGCGACGAGGGCAGCCCGTTCGTGCAGATCTTCAAGAGCCTGGGCCTGGGGTCCGCGGCGACCGTGCTGAACGTCGTGGTGATCACGGCCGCGCTGTCGGCCATCAACAGCAATATCTTCGGCGCGGGCCGGATGATGTACGGCATGGCCCTGCGCGGGCAGGCCCCGGCCGTGATGCGGCGGGTCTCCCGCAACGGTGTGCCGTGGATGACGGTCGTGATCATGGTGTCGGCCCTGCTGGTCGGCGTGATGCTCAACTACCTGATCCCGGACCGGGTCTTCGTGGTCATCGCCTCCATCGCCACCTTCGCCACGGTCTTCGTCTGGCTGATGATCCTGGTGTCCCACTTCCGCTCGCGCCGGCAGATGAGCGCGGAAGAGGCTGCCGCGCTGAAGTTCCCGGTACCGCTGTGGCCCTACCTGCCGATCTTCGCCATCGCGGGCCTGGCCTTCGTGATCGTCCTGCTCGCCTTCGACGCCGACACCCGGGTGGCGCTCGTCGTCGGAGCCGTCTGGCTGGTCCTGCTCACCGCCGCCTATCGGCTGTGGGTTCGGCCCGCAACGCAACCCGCACCGGTAGCCCTCACGGACCCGGCGCCCGAAATCGCTCTTCCCTGACCGCACAGCTCTTCCTGAGCGCAGAGCTCTTCCCTAACCGCAGATTGGATTGGACAACAACACGATGAACGCGAACACCCTCCGACTTTCCGAGCAGCACGCCGCGGCGGCATCCGACACCGAAGTCGTCGTCGGCGTCGGCGCCCTCACCCCCGAGGACGTGGTCCGGGTCGCCCGTGGCAATGCCACCGTGCGGCTGTCGGAGGACGCGCTCACCGTGATCGCCGCGAGCCGCACCCGGATCGAGTCGCTGGCGGCCGACCCGAAGCCGGTCTATGGCGTATCGACCGGTTTCGGCGCCCTGGCCACCCGGCACATTCCGCTGGAACTGCGAACTCAGTTGCAGCGCAGCCTGGTTCGCTCGCATGCGGCCGGTTCGGGGCCCGAGGTCGAGCGTGAGGTGATCCGTGCCCTCATGCTGCTGCGGCTGTCCACGCTGGCGACCGGCCGGACCGGCGTGCGCGTGGAGGTCGCCCAGGCGTACGCCGCGCTGCTGTCGGCGGGGATCACGCCGGTCGTGCACGAGTACGGCAGCCTCGGCTGTTCCGGCGACCTGGCTCCCCTGTCGCACGTCGCCCTCGCGGTGATGGGTGAGGGCATGGTCCGCGATGCGGACGGCACGCTCATGCCGGCCGCGCAGGCGCTTGCCGCGGCCGGCCTCGAGCCGGTGGTGTTCGCGGAGAAGGAGGGCCTGGCGCTGATCAACGGCACCGACGGCATGCTCGGCATGCTCGTACTGGCCTGCCACGACCTGCGCCGGCTCTTCCGCCTGGCCGACGTGACCGCGTCGATGAGCGTCGAGGGCCTGCTCGGCACCGACAAGGTGTTCGCCGCCGACCTGCAGGCCCTGCGCCCACAGCCGGGTCAGGCGCTCGCCGCCTCGAATATGGTTCGGCTGCTGCAGGGTTCGGGCATCGTGGCCAGCCACGCGACCCCCGACTGCACGGTGGTGCAGGACGCCTACTCGCTGCGCTGTGCCCCGCAGGTCGCGGGCGGCGCGCGCGACACCCTCGCGCACGCCGAACGGATCGCGTCCTACGAATTGTCCAGCGCCGTGGACAATCCGGTGGTCACCCTCGACGGCCGGGTGGAGTCCAACGGCAACTTCCACGGTGCGCCTGTGGCCTACGTGCTGGACTTCCTGGCCATCGTCGTCGCCGATGTGGCCAGTATCAGCGAGCGGCGCACCGACCGCTTCCTGGACCGGGCCCGCAACCACGGCCTGCCGCCGTTCCTGGCCGACGATCCCGGCGTCGACAGCGGCCACATGATCGCCCAGTACACCCAGGCCGCGATCGTCTCCGAGCTCAAGCGCCTGGCCGCGCCCGCGAGCGTGGACTCGATCCCCTCCTCGGCGATGCAGGAGGACCACGTGTCGATGGGCTGGTCCGCGGCTCGCAAGCTGCGTCGCGCCATCGACGGCCTGACCCGGGTGCTGGCCATCGAGGCCCTCACCGCGGCCCGCGCCCTGGATCTGCGGGCTCCGCTGGAACCGTCCCCCGCGACCGCCGCGGTCCGCGACCGGATTCGCGAGGTGGTCGAGGGACCGGGCGCCGACCGCTACCTGGCACCGGAGATCGAAGCGGTCGTGCAGCTGGCGGCCTCGGGCGAGTTGCTGGCCGGCGCCGAATCCGTGGTGGGCCCGCTGTCCTGAGTGCGGGGTTACCCGCCGAGCAGGCCCTTGGCGATGTGGGTGACCTGAATTTCGTTGCTGCCCGCGTAGATCATGAGCGACTTGGCGTCGCGGGCGAGCTGCTCCACCTTGTACTCGGCCATGTAGCCGTTGCCGCCGAAGAGCTGCACGGCCTCCATGGCGACCTCGGTGGCCGCGCGCGAGGAGTACAGCTTCATGGCCGAGGCCTCGGCGAGGGAGACCTTCTCGCCCGCGGCGGTGCGCTCGATGGCGTTGAACACCATGTTCTGCACATTGATTCGCGCGATCTCCATCTCGGCCAGCTTGAGCTGGATGAGCTGGAACTGGGCGATCTCCTTGCCCCACAGCTTGCGTGACTTGGCGTAATCGACGCTGAGCCGGTGGCATTCGTTGATAATGCCCAACGCCAGCGAGGCGATGCCGATGCGCTCGGCGGCGAAAGATTCCTTGGCACTGTCCTTTCCGTCGCCCTTGGCCGGATTCTCGGTTTCGCCGAGCAGCCGGTCGGGGGTGATGCGGACATTGTCGAAGAACAGTTCGCCGGTGGGCGAGGAGTTCATGCCCATCTTCTTGAAGGCGGCGCTCTGGGTGAAGCCGGGCATGCCCTTGTCGAGCACGAAGGTGAGCACCTTGCGGTCGCGGCGGTCGGTGCCGTCCTCCTCGTCGAGCTTGGCGTAGACGACGGTGACGTCCGCGTACGGGCCGTTGGTGATGAAGGTCTTCCGGCCGTTGAGGATGTAGTCCTCGCCGTCGCGGCGGACGTAGGACTTCATGCCGCCGAAAGCGTCCGAGCCCGAATCGGGTTCGGTGATGGCCCAGGCGCCGACCTTCTCGAAGGTGACCAGCTCGGGCAGCCAACGCTTCTTCTGTGCCAGGGTGCCGCGGCTGCGAATGGTGCCGACGGTGAGGCCGAGGCTCACGCCCATCGAGGCCACCAGGCCCAGGCTGATGCCGGCGAGCTCACTGTTCAGGATCACGCCCATGCTGCCCGATCCACTGAACCCGCCACCGGACTTGCCCGGCTTGTTCTCTGCGCCACCCTCTTCCCGCGCAAAGGCCTTCTCCAGCCCTTCGCGAGCCAACTCGTCCAGGCCGAAGGTCGCGTACAGCTTGCGGATGGTGTCGAAGGGCGGCAGCGCACCACTTTCCAGCTGCTCGACGTTGGGCTTGATCTCCTTGTCGATGAATCCGCGCAGGGCATCGCGGAACATCAGGTCTTCGTCGGACCACTGGTACATGTAGTGAACTCCCGAGGGCTCGCCGGAACGGTTACCCCGAATATAGAACACGTTCTACTTCGGCCGCCGGTGAGATCAGCCCGGCAGCTCGGCGGGCGGGTTGGGTGTGGTGATGGCCGCGGCCGTAGCCGCCGCGAGAGTGACATCACCCGATTCGAGATAGCGCACGACCGCCTCGTCGACGGGCGAGTTGCCGCGGCCGAACGAGCCGTGGTCGGTGCCGTCCACCCAGACCAGGGTGCCGTTCAGGGCGGTGGCCATGGCGGGACCACCCGCGGCGGGGGTGGCGGTGTCGCGGGTGCTCTGCAGCACCAGCGGACGGGTCGCGAGGCGGGTGCCGTCGACACGGACGCGGTCGGACGAGGCGGGCCAGGCTCCGCAGAACGCGCCGGAAGCCTGCAGGCGGGAGAAGAAGGCGAAAATGCTCGCGCCGGAGACGAAGTCACCGATCGCGGCGGGGACGGCGGCCGGGTCCGGGGTTCCGGTGTCCTCGTTGCAGGTGATCGCGTCGTACATCCACTGGCCGGTCGGATCCAAGGCGGTCCTCTTGGTCAGATAGGTGAGGAATTCGGTGTGCTGCGGGTCGGCGCGGTACCGGCGCATCCCCTCGGCGAAATCCGGCCACAGGTTGCGTGAGTACACCGCGGTCGAGGCGGCGGCATAGGTCGGACTGGTCGTGCCACTCGGATGCCGCACGGTCTGCACCAGATTCGCGATGCGCCCGGAGAGCTCGTCCGCAGCGGGCGTCCGGCCCGGCACGGTGAGCACACCGCCCGCACCGCCGAGCGCCGGATCGAGGCGGGCCAGCCAACCGCCGCCCTGCGCATCAACCTGCCGAACCCATTCGGCGGCAACAGCATTGCGCGTATCACCCAACCCGTAGACGGCGTCATTGCCGGCGATCCAATCGAGCAGTTCGGTGAACCCCGCCTCCCGCGCCTGCCAACCCTGCGCGAACTGCTCCCGCCAATCCCACTGCGGATTCACATTCCCGTCCAGCACCATGTGATCGACATGCGGACCGAACAGAGTCGCGTAGGCGGCCCCCAGGAACGTGCCGTACGAACCGCCGTAGAAATCGATCCGATCGACACCGAGCGCCTGCCGCGCCTGGTCCAGGTCCCCCGCCAGGGTCGCGGTAGTGATAGTGCGCGGATAACCGGGATCAGCACTCTCACATGCAGATCGATCGGTCACCGGGATGATCACCGCCGTGGTCGTCCTACACCGCAGCGGCGTCGCCCACCGCAACCCACGCGGCTGCACCGCAATCTCATCGAACTCCCGATGCAACTCGGGCACCGTCACATTTCGTGACCCCCAAAACCCGAGAGCATCCGCCCCCGGCCCACCCTGCCCCGCAAACAACACCCCACGCTTGTGCACCGAATCGCCGGCCGGAATCCGACTCACCGTAATGTCGATACGCCGCCCATCCGGCACCGCATAATCCATCGGCACCGACAAACTCGCACACTCGGCCTCCCCCGCCTCAGCCTCGACCGGGCAAGGCCCCCATCGCAATTCACCCCCCGAATCAGCACCCGCCACCGGCGCGACCACACCGGCCACCACCCCACACACCACCACAGCAGCAGCCCGCAACCACCTCGCCGAAAACGCTCCACCCATCACTACCCCTCCCCAAGGCGCGACCGAATCCGCCGCCACCCTACCCCGCGGCGAACCATCATGTCCGGCACGGTGATTCCGCGATTCCGCACGGATCGCCGGCGAGCCCCCGGCGAGATGGCTCACTCCGAGAATCGGAGCAGGGTGAGTGAGGGCCGCAGCGCGCGCACGACCGGAGCACTCGCGACCCGACGCAGCAGCGGGGAGGCCCATCGGCCCCGCCCGATCGGCGGGACAAGGTCCTCGGACGCAACGACTCCCGGGACTCGAGTGGGCAGCCGGCGCGCCTGACGGAGGGACTGGCTGGTCGGCATCGGCGGAGCGATGTACCGATTGCTGAGCCGCACCCTGCCCTTCATCGTCAGCGCGCTGAATACGCGCGGGATGGAGTCGTAGAGGAGGATGCCGCCGGGAAAATGTCCGGCCAGGTCCGCGATCAGCAGGTGGACCTCGGCGGGCGGAAGGTACATGAACAGGCCTTCGGCGGTGACCACCGCGGGGCCGGATGGCACTTCGTCGAGCCAGGACCGGTCGAGCACCGAGCGGGCCAGGCGGGTGATCGCCGGGGCCGGAGGTAGCAGTCGCTGCTGGGCGGCAACCATTTCCGGCAGGTCGAGGGAGAACCAGGCGGCCGCGGGTTCGCCCAGACGCCAGTACGTCGTCTGCAACCCCTCCCCGAGCGCGACCACCGGCCCAGCGGGGTGGGCGGCGAGAAAATCCGCGATGATCTCGTCGATCACCATCGCCCGCATCGGGTGGACCTGGCTGGGCGGCCCGAACCGCTCGAAGTCCTCCCCGGCCAGCGCCCGGTAGAGCCGGACCGCCTCCTCGTCGGCGTAGCCGGAATCCGAGCGCTGCGCCTCCTCGGCCCGGTTGCGCAGCGTCCACAACGCCGTCTCGGGCACGCCCGTCAGTGCTGCGCGTAAGTTGTTGCCGGAAAAAGTCATACGTGCACTATCCCGGCCGAGGTGTGTCGGTGGATTGGACAAATGTTCCCGGAGGACGCAGGGCCGCCTCATCATCCGCCACGCCCTCGGGCTCGAGGACTGAGCGGCTAAAGGTCCTCGGGCTCAGCGTCATCCGAGGTGGGTGGCGCGCCGTCGCCGCCTCGGATGGTCCAGAGGAGGCCGTCGAGTTCGTCGGGTTTGATGAGGACGTCTCGGGCCTTGGAGCCTTCGGAGGGGCCGACGACTCCTCTGGTTTCCATCAGGTCCATGAGGCGGCCGGCCTTGGCGAAGCCGACCCGGAGTTTGCGTTGCAGCATGGAGGTGGAACCGAATTGGGAGGTGACCACCAGTTCGATGGCCTGCAGGAGGAGGTCGAGGTCGTCGCCGATGTCGGGGTCGACGTCCTTCTTCTCGCCGGCCTTGGCGGCGGTGACGCCCTCCTGGTAGTCGGGTTCGGCCTGGGTCTTGGCGAAGTCGACGACGGCGGCGATCTCCTCGTCGGAGATGAATGCGCCCTGTAGACGGGTCGGTTTGCTTGCGCCCATGGGCAGGAACAGGCCGTCACCCATACCGATGAGCTTCTCCGCGCCCGGCTGGTCCAGGATGACGCGCGAGTCGGTCAGCGAGGAGGTCGCGAAGGCCAGGCGGGACGGAACATTCGTCTTGATCAGACCGGTGACCACGTCCACCGAGGGCCGCTGGGTGGCCAGCACCAGGTGAATGCCTGCGGCACGGGCCTTCTGGGTGATGCGGACGATGGCGTCCTCGACGTCACGCGGCGCGGTCATCATGAGGTCGGCGAGCTCGTCCACGATGGCAAGGATGTACGGGTAAGGGCGGTAGACCCTTTCGCTGCCCAGCGGCGCGGTGATCTGGCCGGACTTCACCTTCCGGTTGAAGTCGTCGATATGGCGGACCTTGTTGGCCTGCATGTCCTGATACCGCTGCTCCATCTCCTCCACCAGCCAGGCCAGCGCCGCCGCGGCCTTCTTGGGCTGGGTGATGATGGGGGTGATCAGGTGCGGAATGCCCTCGTAGGGCGTCAGTTCCACCATCTTGGGGTCGATGAGGATCATGCGGACCTCATCGGGGGTGGCCCGGCACAGCAGCGAGACCAGCATGGAGTTGACGAAGCTGGACTTACCCGAACCGGTCGAACCGGCCACCAGCAGGTGCGGCATCTTGGCCAGGTTGGCCGCCACGAACTCGCCCTCGATGTTCTTGCCCAGACCGATCACCAGCGGATGATGGTCGTTGCGGGTGCTCGAGGCCTTCAGCACGTCGGCCAGGCGCACCAGTTCGCGGTCCGCGTTCGGCACCTCGATGCCGACAGCCGACTTACCCGGAATCGGCGCCAGCAGACGGACATTCTCGGTCGCCACCGCGTAGGCGATATTGCGGGCCAGGGCGGTGATCTTCTCGACCTTCACGCCGGGGCCCAGCTCCACCTCGTAGCGGGTGACCGTCGGGCCGCGCACGAAACCGGTGACCGCGGCATCGATCTTGAACTGCACCAGCACCTCGGTGATGGCCTCGATCATGGATTCGTTGGCCGCACTGCGCTTCTTCGGCGGATCGCCGTCGGTGAGCAGCGACAGCGACGGCAGCGTGTAATCGCCGTCCACCTCGCGGTCGGTGACGAACTCCAGCTGCTGCGGCTCCGGCGGCGGCGGAGTCTGATCGACGACCTTCGCGACGGCCTTGCGCGGCTTGGGCTTCGGCTTCTCCTCCGGCGCGGCGATGTCCTTGGCGTCCTGCAGCGGCGGCTCGCCGATGATCTCGGTGACCGCATCGGAACCCGCGAACTCGTCGGTCGGATAGTTCTCCGACGGCGTGCGGCCGCGGCGCTTGCGCACCTCGGGCCGGTGCATCGGGAAGCCGTCGGCGTCATAGCTGTCGGGGTCGTAGAGGCCGCGCTCCTCGGAGTAGCTCTCGTATTCGTCGCCGCCGGCGCCGGTGCCGAAGATCTCCCGCAGCCGGGCGGGCACATCCCGCACCTGGGTGCCGGTGATCAGCAGCAGCCCGAAACCGATGGCCAGCATGAGCAATGGCACCGCCAGGAAGGCGCTCAGCCCCTCACCCAGCGGACCACCCACCACATAGCCGACGAATCCGGCGGCATGCGCGCGACCGTGCGCGTCGGACGGCGAACCCGCCGCCAGATGCCACAGACCCAGCACCGGCAGCCCGGCCAGCAGACCGCCCAGCACCAGCCGGGGCCGGATCTCCGGCTGCGGCTCGGTCCGCATCAGAATCACCGCGATGGCCACCGCCACGAACGGCAGTGCCGCCGAGGCGGATCCGGCCACCGCGCGCACCACGGCATCCACCCAGTGCCCGACCGGACCGCCCGCCGACATCCACACGGCCGCCGCGATCACGAAGGCGAAAGCCACCAGCCCCAACGCGATCCCATCGCGCCGATGCCCGTGCTCGATCTCCCCGGCCCGGCTGACCGCCCGCGTCGTCGCGCCCAGCCCCCGCGCCATCATGGTCCAGCCGCTGGTGACGCCCCGCCGAACCACCGCCAGCGGTGCGGTATTCGACCCGCGCCGCGGAGCGGGCCGCCGCGCCGGCGCCTTCCGTCCCGCTCCCCCGCGCCCCTGTGCGGGGGTGCGTGGGCTGCGAGCGCGGGCCTGTGCAGGAGCCTGCCCCCGCGTAGCCGCCGCTCGCGAACGTGACGTTCCGGTGCGGGCCTTACCTGCCATGCGTCCCAGGCTAGCCGCAACAGCACCACCCGGACCATCCGCAACACCCGGCCCACCCGAATCAGAAACTGTGGCGCTCACAACCAAAAACCAGCACCGACGGCGGGATCACCCGCCTCGAAGCGGCCCGAAACCACCCCGTCACATTACGTCGTGCCCGGGCTGTACCGGCCCATTCGCGCGCCGGAAAACCGCCACAGCCTGCAGCGTGGCTGGATCAGCGAGTCGCGGGGAGGGCGCTCCAGGTGGTGAGGGCGGTGTCGAAGTCGGGGATCTGAATGCTCGCGGTGCGGTAGCACTCGGCGGCGTCGAGGGTGCGGCCCAGGCGGCGCAGGGCCGTGTAGCGGACCAGGAGATTGTGGGTGTGGGCGGCACCGCCGGCCGAGATCCGGGTGGCCTCGGCGCGTTCGGCGTGGTCGGCGGCCTGGGCGTAGCGGCCGGCGGCCAGGTCGGCGCGGGCGGCGCGGGCGTGGATCACCGATTCGAAGCGGGTGTTGCCGAAGCGGCGGGCGGTGACCAGGGCGGCATCGAAAAGGCGGGCGCCGCGGTCGGCGTCGCCCTCGCTGCTGAGAATCCAGGCGGCCTCGGTCAGGCCCCACACCACATTGCGGCGCACCCCGGACTCGTTGTCGCCGACCACCGCCCGGGCCGCGGCGGCCAGGGAGTCACGGTTGCGGCCGGCCGCCGAATAGGCCCGGGCGAGCAGCGAATACGCGACGCGGACGCACTCGGAGCTGTCGGCGCGTCGGTAGTAGGTGAGGGCCGTCGCGAAATGCGTTGTGGCGCGGGCCGGGTCGCCGTCGTGCAGGGCGAGCACGCCCGCGAAGCCCTGAATCGCGCCGGAGGTCCAGGGATCGATATCCGGATCGTCGTCGGCGAGCAGTCCACGCACGTGCACGGCCGCCCCGTGCGGCTCTTCCAGTTCCGCGGCCAGTGCGAAGACCAGCGCCAGCCGGGCCCGGCGGGCGGCCACGATGTCACCGTCGGAGGTGATGGCCTGCACCAGCTCTTCGAGGACCTTGACCAGGTCGACGGTGGCGTCACAGGCCAGCCCCGTCTCGGCGACGGTCAGCGCCAGATCCGCCGCCAGCACCCGATGCCGGGGTGTCCCCGCGACCGCCAGCCGGTAGACGGCGGCCAGATTGCGGCGCTCGATGGTGAGGAAGTCGCGGGTCGAGTCCAGATCGTCGAGGCGGGTGCCAGGGTGCCCGGTGGGCGCGAGACGCAGCCGCAGACCCGGATGCCGCACGCGCAGCACGGTTTTCATGGTGGCCAGGTAGTAATCGAGCAGGCGGGCGGTGACATCGAGTTCGCGCTCGCGGTCGGGCCGGCCGAGCGCGAACAGGCGCATCAGATCGTGATAGTGGTAGCGGCCCCGGCCGACCGATTCCAGCATGCCGCGGTCCACCAGCTCCTCGCACAGGTCCTCGGCCACCGATTCGACGGTGTCGAGGACCGCGGCGGTGGCGGCCAGCGAGAGCTCGGGCAGATCCGCGACGGCGAGCAGCCGGAAAGCGCGCGCCGTGTCCGGCGGCAGTTGCTCGTAGCCCGCGCGGAAGGCGGCCGTCAGCGCCAGATCCCCGGCTCGGAAGCGGTCCAGGTCATGGCGTTCGGCCGCGAGCCGGTCCGCCTCCGAGACCACCGTCCACTGCGGCCGGGCCGCCACCCGCGCGGCGACGATGCGCACCGCCATGGGCAGCAGGCCGCACAGTTCCACGATGCGGCGCACCGCGTCGGGTTCGGCCGCCACTCGCACCGCGCCAACGATGCGGGTGAACAGGGTGACGGCCTCCTCGGGTTCGAGCACCGTCAGCGCCGCGGACCGCACACCGGGGAGGGCGGTGAGCGGGCGGCGCGCCGTCACCAGCACCGCGCAGCCGGAGTCCCCCGGCAGCAGCGGCGCGACTTGCGCTGCGTCGCAGGCATTGTCGAGCACGATCAGCAGGCGGTGGCCGCTACTGGCGGACCGGAACAGCGCGGCCCGCTCGGCGACGCCGACCGGAATCTCCTTCTGCGCCACGCCCAGTGCGCGCAGGAACGCGCCCAGCACGTGCTCGGGTTCGGCGGGCGTCGCGCCCGCGCCGAACAGATCCACGTACAGCTGGCCGCCGGGGTACAGGTCCCGGATCCGGTGTGCCACATGCAGAGCCAGCGCCGTCTTCCCGACCCCGCCCATCCCGGATATGGCCACGATCGGCCGGGTCGCGCCGAGCACGGCGCACAACTCCCGCACCAGATCATGACGGCCGGTGAAATCGGCTGTGTCGGGCGGCAATTGGGCCGGCCTGGGCGCGACGACGGCGATCGGCGCGGTCTCCGCTGCCACGGTGGGCAGCTCGTCGGCCAGGATCTGACGGTGCAGCTCCGCCAGCGCCGGACCCGGCTCGATGCCCTGCTCGGCCACCAGCAGCCTGCGAATACGCTGGTATTCCTCGAGCGCCTCGGTGCGGCGGCCCGCCCGGTAGAGGGCCGTCATCATGAGCCCGCGCAGCCGCTCGCTGTGCGGATCACCGGTGATGAGCGCGGCCAATTCGGCCATGGCGTGCGAGAAGTCGCCGCGTTGCACGGTGAGCTCGAGGAGATCCTCGGTGAGGACGCGGTGCAGCCGCCGCAGCCGCGCACGTTCGGCCGCGGCCCACGGCCCGGGCACGCCGGTCAGCGGATCACCGCGCCACGCGCCCAGCGCGTCACGCAGCGCGACGTCGGCGGTCTCCAGGCAGCCGGCGGCGCGCGCCTCGGCCGCCTCGCCACGCAACCGGTCGATGCGGTCGACATCCAGGTGCAGCGGCCCGTCCAGGCGATAGCCGCGCGCTTCCGACGACAGCAACACGGACTGCTGCACGGCCAGATGCTTACGCAGCGCCCACGCGTAATTCCGGAGCGCGCCCACCGCCGAGCTCGGCCGTTCGGCACCCCAGATGCCGTCCACCAGTTCCTCGACCGACACCGTGCGCCCGCGCGCACACGCCAGCATGGCCAGCGCCGCCTGCTGTTTGGGCGGCATGGGCGGAATCGGCACGCCATCGGCCGTCAACTCGACCGGTCCGAGAACCGCCAGTTGCCAAGACATTGCCTACCACCTCATCACACACGGGCCACTGCCGAGGACGCAAGCTACCGCTCGACGCGTGATCGTTTCATGACCGGTGGGCGCGCTGCCACTCCCGCCGGGCGGGCGGTCGCGACGGCGGACGGGTCAGACGCTGCGGTCGAGGGCATGCACCAGTGCCACGTCGTCCGGGGCGCCGGTGGCCTCGAGCCGAACGGCATTGCGGCCGAAGGCATGCAGCAGCAGCTCCGAGGGCGGCCCGGCCAGCACCACGGTGCGGTCACCGGCCTGGCGGGCGACGGTCCGGCGGCCGTCGGGCGTGGAGAGCGCGACAGTAACCGGCGATTTGCGATATGCCATGCGCGCCAAGCCCGTCAGCACTTTCCAGAGCTGGTTCTGATCGGCGGCGGACAGCGTGCGCGGCTCCCAGCCGGGCGCGGCGCGGCGGATGTCCTCGTGGTGAACGAACATCTCGGTGGTGTTCATCAGCGAGTCGACCGGGCGCAGGAGCAACGGCGGGCCGCTGCGCACCTCGTCGAGCAGGTCGGCGAACGGGCGCTGGGTGACCTTGCGCTGCACGCTGTCCAGATAGGAGGCGAAGGGCTTCAGCAGGATGCCGGGGGCGGCGTCGGGGCGGCGTTCCCGGACGACCAAGTGCGCGGCCAGGTCTCGGGCCGTCCAGTCACCGCACAGGGTGGGCGCGTCCGGGCCGGCTTCGGCCATCGCCTGAACCAGGGCCTGGCGCTCCCGTTGGGCCAAAGTCATAAGGGGAACCTTAGTCGGGGATGTCCGAATGCGCACGGCCGCGTTAAGGGAACCACCCGGTCCTTCATAAGGACGGGAGTTGATCGTGATCACGGCTTCCGGTTGTGCCAGTGCGGCCGGCCGCGACGCTCCGCTCGGGGACACCGCACAAAACACAGATCCGGGTTGGCGTCAACCTTTCCGTATCGGTAGCTTGATCCCTCGGTCCATAGGGTCGTGGATCCGAAAGCACAAGAAGGGCAACACTTTGAAGAAGATTGTCAGCGGCGCAGCCGTGATGGTCGCGGCCGCCGGCTCCCTGCTGGCCGCGACCGCGGCTCCGGCCAATGCCTACCAGGACTACTACTACGGCGCCATCGCGCTGTCGCCGTCCACGGGTCATATCGGCTACTCCTACGACTATTCCGACAGCCCCTCGGCACAGAACGCCGCCATGAGCTCGTGCCCCCAGGCCGACTGCCACATCGTGGCGCGCTTCGCGAACGGCTGCGGCGCGATCGCCTACTCGTCGCGCGACGGCTACTACACCTTCGGCGCGGCCTCCTCGCGCAGCGCGGCCAAGAGCCAGGCGCTGGGCCGGAACTCCGGCGACGCCACCATCATTCACTGGAACTGCACCACGGGCTACGAGCTCTAATCCGACGGCGCCATTCCAAGACAACGGGGAGAATTTCGTTGAAGCACACCATCTTTCGTGCGACCGCCGCGCTGATGCTGGCCACCTCGGCCTTCGGCCTGGTCGCCTGCAGCAAGTCCGATGACAGCACCAAGGCCGCGTCCACCACCTCCGCGGCTGCCCCCGCCGGCAAGTTCGACGGCAGCACCGAGGGCGACGGCAAGATCACCGGCGCGGCCCCCGCCCCCACCACGGTCGCGGATCTGCCCAAGCCGAGCGTGCAGGAACTGAACGACAAGGTCACCAAGGCGTTCGACCCGTCCATCGACTCCAAGACCAAGACCGACTGGATCGAGGACGCCGCCCTCGACCCGCAGCTGGCCCAGAAGCTGGTCGACGCCGCCAAGGCCAACAACGTCACCATCAAGATCACCAACGTCGGCGACCCGGCGAACGGCAAGCTCAAGGCCGATGCCGACGTCACCATCGACGGCAAGCCGGTCCAGAACGCCACGGTCTCCTTCGTCGCCGACGGCAGCGACTGGAAGATCGACCACAACTACGCCTGCAGCATCGTCAAGGCCGCGAAGCTCGATTCGGCCGCCTGCCAGGATAAGTAGTAACTCTTGTAGTTCCCGCCCCAGGCGGAGTGCCGCCTCCGGCGGAGGACCCCCGGCGGAGCGCCGCCTCGGCGGAGGAACGCCCTGGCGGGGAGACCCGCCCAGTTTTGCCGCCCCCGACAGCAGAACCGTCGGGGGCGGAGCTGTGTTCGCAGCGGATTCGGCTGTGCGACAAGCGAAACCGCCCGAGCAGCGGAATGCTGCTCGGGCGGTTGGGTTTTCGGCCGTACCCCGGGTCAGACGCCGATGACCGTGGGGACGATCATGGGGCGGCGGCGGTAGGTCTCGGCCACCCAGCGGCCCACCACGCGGCGGACGGACTGGGCGATGCGGTGGGTGTCGGTGACACCCTCGACCGCCAGGCGGTGCAGTTCGTTCTCGACGAGCTCCTGAGCGCCGGCGAGGGCCTCGGGGTCGTCGGAGAAGCCGCGGCCGCTGACCTCCGGTGTGCTGACGGCCTTTCCGGTGGCCGAGTCGACGGCGACATTGATGGAGACGAAGCCGCCCTCGCCCAGGACCAGGCGGTCGGAGAGGGTGGACTCGCCGACGTCGCCGACCGAGAGGCCGTCCACGTAGACCTGGCCGACCGGGACGCGGCCGGAGATGGTGGCGATGCCGTCCACCAGGTCCACCACCACGCCGTTCTCGGCCAGGATGACCCGCTCCTCGGGGACACCGGTGGCCACCGCGAGCGCGCCATTGGCGCGCAGGTGCCGCCACTCGCCGTGCACGGGCATGGCGTTGGTGGGTCGGACCGCGTTGTAGAGGTAGAGCAGCTCGCCCGCCGAAGCGTGGCCGGAGACATGGACTTTCGCGTTCTGCTGGGTGACGACCGTGGCGCCCAGGCGAGCCAGGCCGTTCACGACCGCGAAGACCGCGTTCTCGTTGCCGGGGATCAGCGAGGAGGCCAGCACCACCAGATCGTCCGGGCGGATATTGATCTGGCGGTGGTCGCCGCGCGCCATGCGCGACAGCGCCGACAGCGGCTCGCCCTGCGAGCCGGTGGAGATCAGCACCAGCTTGTGCACCGGCAGATTGGCCGCCTGATCCAGGTCGACCACCAGGCCGTCCGGGATGTCCAGGTAGCCGAGGTCCTGCGCGATCTGCATATTGCGGACCATGGACCGGCCCACGAAGCACACCCGGCGGTCGTAGCGCTGCGCCACATCCACCACCTGCTGGATGCGGTGCACGTGAGAAGCGAAGGAGGCCACGATGACCCGGCCCTTGGCCTTGCCGATCACATTGTCGAGCACCGGGCCGATCTCGCGCTCGGGCGTGACGAAGCCTGGCACCTCGGCATTGGTGGAGTCGACCAGGAACAGGTCGACGCCCTCGTCGCCGAGGCGGGAGAAACCGGCCAGGTCGGTGAGGCGGCCGTCGAGCGGCAGCTGATCCAGCTTGATGTCGCCGGTGTGCAGCACGATGCCCGCGGGCGTGCGGATGGCCACCGCGATGGCGTCCGGGATCGAGTGGTTGACCGCGAAGTACTCGCAGTCGAACGCGCCGTGCTGGGTGCGCTCGCCCTCGGTGACCTCGATGAGGTTGGGCTGCAACCGATGTTCGCGGCACTTGGCCGCCACCAACGCGAGGGTGAACTTCGCGCCGATGACCGGAATATCGCGCCGCAGGCGCAGCAGGAACGGCACCGCGCCGATGTGATCCTCGTGACCGTGGGTGAGGATGACCGCGGCGATATCGTCCATGCGGTTCTCGATCGGACC
Organism: Nocardia sp. NPDC059229; assembly: GCF_042754165.1. Taxonomy (NCBI): domain Bacteria; kingdom Bacillati; phylum Actinomycetota; class Actinomycetes; order Mycobacteriales; family Nocardiaceae; genus Nocardia; species Nocardia sp. NPDC059229. The sequence goes on along the minus strand of NZ_JBHZAK010000006.1, from coordinate 161,572 downwards.
GAAGTCGGGCAGGATCAGGTCGACGCCGGGCTGCTGATCCTCCGGGAACAGCACACCGCAGTCGACAATCAGCAGCTTGCCGTCGTACTCGAAAACGGTCATGTTGCGGCCGATTTCACCGATGCCGCCGAGCGCGAACACCCGCAGGCCGCCCTTGGGCGCCTTGGGCGGGGTGCCCATCGCGTGCGGGTCGCGCGGGGCCGGGGCCGGCTCGCGATCGCGGCCGCCCTGCCGGGACCGGCTGCCGCCGCGGCGGGTGCGGTCACCGCCGCGGCTACCACGGCCGCCACGCTCCCGAGCCGGTTCGGCCGCAGCCGATTCCGTGCGCGGGGCGGCGGCTTTCACCGATTCCTGCGGCGCGGCAGCGGCGCTCGCCTGGGCGGCGGGTTCGGCCTGGGCCGGAGCCGGCGCGGGCTGCACGGGAGTCTCCGCCGCCGGGGCGGGCGCACCGGCGGCGCGGCTGGCGGTACGGCGGGGGCGACGAGCGGGGCCGGTCATGCAAGCACCCCGGCCGCGCGCAGGTCCACCGCGAGTTCGTCGAGTTGATCCTGGGACGGCATGAGTTGCGGCAGCCGTGGTTCCCCGGTCTCGACGCCGAGCAGGCGCAGCGAACCCTTGGTCATGGCGACGCCGCCGAGGCGGGCCATCGCCCGGTTCAGCGGGGCCATGCTCACATTGATCTCTCGGGCCCGCTGCACGTCGCCGGCCCGGTAGGCGTCGATCAACGCGCGCAGGCGGTCCGGCACGAGATGGCCGATGACGCTGATGAATCCGGTCGCGCCGACCGACAGCCACGGCAGGTTGAGCACATCGTCGCCGGAGTAGAAGGAGAGCCCGGTCTCCGCGATCAGCTCGGCGCCGGCGCCCAGGTCGCCCTTGGCGTCCTTGACCGCGACGATGCGCGGGTGCTCGGCGAGCCGGCGAATGGTGTCGGTGGCAATGGGAACCACTGAGCGCGGCGGAATGTCGTAGAGGGTGACCGGCAGGTCGGTCGCGTCCGCGACGGCGGTGAAGTGAGCGAACAGGCCGTCCTGGCTGGGACGCGAGTAGTACGGGGTGACGACCAGCAGGCCCTGCGCGCCCGCGCGCTGCGCGTTGCGGGACAGTTCGATGCTGTGCGCGGTGTCGTAGGTGCCGGCGCCCGCGATGACGGTGGCACGGTCGCCCACGGCGTCCACGACGGCGCGCAGCAGATCGAACTTCTCGGACTCGGTGGTGGTCGGCGATTCCCCGGTGGTGCCGGAGATGGCGAGCAGATCGACGCCACGGTCGATCAGGCGGGCGGCCAGCGCGACACCGGCATCGACGTCGAGCTTGCCTTCGGCGGTAAAGGGGGTCACCATCGCGACACCTACTGTGCCGGACGCGTGCAGCTCGGTTCGCGTCGATTCACCGTTCGTCATAGTCAGAAGGCTACAGCCTCGCCGGAACGGGATTTGCATCGTTATACCCGAACCGTGCCCGGCGCGATGGTGATTCGCGTCAAGCGACCGCTTCTGGCGTCAGAAGTTTCCTTGAATGACGTCAGTGACGGCGTCACACTGGTGTCATGGATCTCAACAAATACACCGCCCAGCTGCGCGAGAACCTGATTGCCGCCGCGGCACTCGGCGATGAGAAAACCCAGGCTACGGCCGCCGCCCTGGCCGCCGCCACCGAGAACTCCGCCCGGCTGGTCCTGCTGGCCGCGCTCTCGGAACTGGCCGCCGAGGTGAGCACGACTCTCCCCGACCGCACGGTGCACGTGTCGGTCGACGGGACCGACGCCCACATCGACGTGCGCAAGACCGCGGGCGAGGAGGAACACCCCACCTTCGACGAGGTCACCGGTGACATCAGCCGGGTGACACTGCGGCTGGTGGAACAGATCAAGGCCCGTGCCGAGGAGGCGGCCGCACAGAGCGGGCAGTCGCTGAACTCGTGGCTGTCGACCACCGTTCAGTCCGCGCTGCGCGACCAGATGAAGCGGGGTGGTCCGGGCCGCTGCGACGCCCCGTGACCGATCAATCGGTGATGGTCGTGACCTTGCCGTCGGTGTCGATCTCGGTGCGGCGATCCTCCTCGGGGGCCGTCGCCAGCACCGTGGCCAGTACGTGACGGCCCAGCGGCAGCACCCGGACCGTGATGCGGCCGGCGTTGATGGCGTCGAGTTCCCTTGTGGCGGCATCGATCACGCGCTTGCGCACCCATTCGGGGACGCCCGCGAAACCGCCGTCGTCGAGGAGCACGACCTCCACGCCGCGCGCCCGCGCACCTCGGGCCGCGCCGCTGAGCTCGTCGGTGACCAGCTGCGGTGCGCGCAGGCCGTCGCGGAGTTCGGCTTCCAGCAGCCGGCATTCCTCACGTTCGGCGGCGGTCAGCTCCGCGCCGTCGGCGATGCGTTCCAGGATCGGCCGGGCCACCCGGTCCAGGCGGGCGAGCTGACGCGTGCGCTCACTGTCCGCGGCGGCCATGGTGGCCTCGGCCGCGGCCCGCATCATGGCGTCCTCGCGCAGGATGCGCAGTGACTGCTGCATGGGGCGCATGACCGCGGTGAACACCGAGATGGCGGTGACGGTGCCGACCGGGACGAGCGAGCCGACCAGGGTGCCGGGTTGCAGATGCGAGCCCAGGCCGAGGGCAACCAGCACCGTCGCGACGGCAATGACGCCGAGCCACGCGGTGCGAATCCGCCCGCGCAGCACCAGGACCGCGAGGACATAGGACGAGGCGAAGGCCGACCACACCGACTCGTTCGGCAGGTCGTGGGTGGGGGTCATGACCGTCAGGGCGGTGGCGACCGGCGGTGCGGCGGCCGCGTACAACGCGACCGGAATCGGCAGCGGGTCCACCGGAATCGCGGTGACCAGCGCGCCCGCGCTGAGCATGAGCACCAAACTCGCGAAGGCCGCCCACGGCGGTGACTGGCCGAAATTGCGCATCATGTACAGCGCGATGACGGCCTCGAGGATGAGCAGGAACAGCCAGGCGGTGCTGCCGCGCAACCCGAGCAGATCGCGCAGCCCGAACCGGGGTTCCAGGTCGATACCGGAGCTGTCAGCGTGAGCCATCGCCACCCCATACCAGTGTCACGGTGGTGCCCTCGCCCGGCTGGGATTCCACGAACGCCGAGCCGCCGGCCAGCTGGCGCATGCGGCCCAGGATGCTCATGGAGATGCCGAGGCGGTCGGCGGAGACGGCGGCCAGGTCGAAACCCGCGCCGTCATCGCTGAAGACGATGCGAATGCTGCCCGCACTGACCGTGGCGGTGACGGTGCGGCGCACCTCCCGGCCCGGAACGGCGGCGTGGCGCAGGCTGTTTCGCACCGCCTCGGTGAGCGCGGCGGCAATGGTGCTGGCCGAGTGCACGGGCATGCGCAGGTCGTCGTAGCCGGGCCAGGTGCGGGTGGCGAAGCGGATGCTCGGGTTTATCTCCTGCACCGCGGCCCGCAGGAACAGCACCGCGGAGCGGGCGTCGAGCAGGTCGGGATCGCGCTGGGCGCCGCGGCATTCGTCGAGCTGCTCCAGGGTGCGTTCGGCCTGACGTTGCAGTACATCGGATTTGGTGCCGGCCCGGGACGCCTCGAGCAGGGTGGAGAGCACGGCGTCGTGGATGAGGGCGGCGAAGCGGGCGCGCTCCCGGTCGCGGGACTGGGCGGCGGCCTGGGCGGCGGCGCGGCGGCTGGTGATGGCGGATTCGCGGTCGACCCGGGCCGCGGCGCCGGTGGCGGCGGTGCCGCACCAGACGAACAGGGCCGCCAAACCCGCTGAGCGCAGGAAGTTCTCCGTCACATGCTGCGGGGTTACCGAGCTGAGCGTGTACACGGTGGCCAGCGCCGCCGAGGTCGCGGCGGTCAGCAGGTAGATCACGGTCACGCGGCTGGACCAGGCCAGCACCGCCGCGGTGACCGCCAGCGCGGTCACCCGGTACGGCCACACCGTGGTGGCGTCCACAGTGTGAATTTCCAGCCCGAACGGGATGGAGGCCAGGGCGCCCAGGAAACTCAGTGCCGCACAGCCGCAGACGAAGCGGATGGCCCGCGGACCCGATACCGCCGACACCACGGCGATGATCGGATACCAGCCGAAGGCCAGCACCACCGCTGTCACCGTCCACCAGTCCGGCGCGTAGCGGCCCTGTTCGGCCACCTCCGGCAGTTCGACGCCGCCGACGATGATGCCGGCGATGCCGATGGAGATGCCCAGCCGCCGCATGATGCGGTCGTAGGCGGCGGTGGCCGGGTCCTCCCGCATGCTGAGGCGGGCGCGCAGGCGCTGGGTGAATGCCGCGAGGGACGGCATCGGCCGGGGTGCGGCCGGGGATTCCAGGGTGCCCGAGGCCGTCATGTCCGCGGATTCCGCTCGGGAACGGGCAGCCACCCGTCCTCGACGGCCCGCTTGTACAGATCGGTCTTGGTGGGGGCCGGGCGGCCGGCGTCGGCGTACTTCTGCCGGATGCGGCCCAGATAGTCGTTGACGGTCTGCTCGGACAGGCCGGTCATGCGGGCGACCCGCGAGGCCTTCTCCCCCGACGCGTACAGCTGCAGCACCTGCTGCTGGCGCGGGCTCAACCCGACATCGGACAGCTGCGGGTCGCCGTCGATGGCGGCGGCCCAGTCGGTGGTCACCACCTGTTCGCCGTGCGCGGCCCGGCGTACCGCCGCGACCACCGTCGGCATGTCCTCGGACTTGCGCACCACACCCAGCACGCCCGCCCGGGCGGCCGACCGCACCAGGAACGGATTGTCCGCCCCGGTGAACACCAGCACCTCGATCCCCCGCGCCCGCAGCGCCCGCACATTGTCATCGGGCGAGGACCCGTCCGCGAGCCGCAGATCCAGCACCACCAGATCCAATCGCGGCCCCGCCGACAGCAATTCCGCCACGGTCCCCGCCGTGATCACCAACTCCAGATCGGCTTCCGGGGCCAGCATGGCCGACAACCCGATTGCCACCGACTCATGGTCCTCGACCAGCCCGATGCGGCGTATCCCCGACTCTTGCGCCTCCACGGCGGCCGTCACCTCTTCCCACACTCCCAAGTGGCGTTCCCGGAGAACGCCCCCTCGAGTATGACGGGCGAGCCGCCGGATGTGTCAGCCACCAGAAATCGGGGGCTCAGCCCATCAGCTGTGCGGCGATGGTGGCCCCCAATTCCCAGCAGCGCTCGATCTCCGCCTTCTCCGGCTTCCCCAACACGATCACCGGCGCGGCCGCTTTCTCCCAGCCGAGTCCGGTCGTCGCGCTCTCGACACTCCGCTCGGCCCCCTCGGTCCCTTGATTCCCGTGGATGTACAGCCCGTAGGGCCGGCCCCGGGTCGAATCCAGGCACGGGTAATAGAAGGTGTCGAATGCGTGCTTGAGCGCTCCGCTCATATAGCCGAGATTCGCGGGCGTCCCCAGCAGGTACCCGTCCGCCGCGAGCACATCACTCGCCGTCACGCCCAGGGCGGCCCGCCGGACGACGTCGACCCCTTCGATCTCGGGATCCGTGGCGCCCGCCACCACCGCCTCGAACATCTCCTGCATGAACGGCGACGGCGTGTGATGAATGATCAACAGAGTCGGCACGTCCCGAGCCTAACCCTCCTTTGCCGCCCAGCCCGGCCCCTCGGTCGTCTGGCGACGGCCACGATCCGCGCGTCTGTCGAGGCCGCGGGAGTTTGTAGTTCACACAGTGGTGAACGTGCTGCAACATCGGTCTGAACGCCTAAGCCGTTGCGGCCGAACCAGTGTCGGACCCAATGTTCCTGCGCCTCGGCAATTGGCCACGGCAGCGGCCGTGACCGGGGGCGATGGCGGACGCAACCCTCCACCTCAGAGTTCGCTGCGACTTCATCGAGGTTTGCGGTAAGATTCCCGCATCACCGAAACACGTTCCAGCGAAACATATCTCGCGGATAGACGTGTCCGGGGAGTGAACGCTGATCATTGACTCGAAACTGGAGTACTGCTGGCGAACTGAAGACGGCATCGAAGTATCCGATTGCCCGGCAAGTGGATACGCGTCACCAGCATTCCAGCAGCAATACCGACCGTTCTCGATCCTGTGTGATCGTTGCACCGAGGGTTGTGGAACTGGTCGCACCATCCGTCCATGGGAGCTACACCTTGGTAACTGACGTGTTCGAGGCCGCATGAAGCTGTATTCGCCCGAATTCACCGCCGACCCCCGCACCGCGTACGACCGGATGCGGCGCGAGCACGGCCACCTCGCCCCGGTCGAAGTGGCGGCGGGAGTTTCGGCGACGCTGGTGATCGGATACCGTGCGGCACTGCGTATTTTGAGTGATCCGGACCGTTTTCCCGCCGATCCGAGAGCGTGGGAGTCGAGCCTCCCCGAGAACTGTCCCGTCCTGCCGATCATGGAGTGGGGGACGATCGGTTCCGGCGCGGAGGAGGAGCACCGCACGCGCTATCGGCCCGCGTATCTCGAGACGCTGCGCGCCGTCGATCTCTTCACCTTGCGGCGTGAGGTCGAGGCCGCCGCGGTGCCGCTGATCAACGAATTCTGCAGTGCGGGAAAGGCCGACCTGCTCGACCAGTTCGCGGTGCCGCTGACCGTCCGGGTGGTCAACAATCTGCTCGGCCTGTCCCCGGAGGTCGGCGAGCGGGTGTTCGACGCGATGGCCGTCCTGCGCGACGCCCCCGACGAGGAAACCTCGGACCGGTACAACCAACGCCTGACCGGAGACCTGCTGGAGGCGGTCTCGGCCAAGCGGCGCGAACCCGGCACAGACGTGATCTCGCAGCTCATCTCGCACCCGGCCGGGCTCGACGACGCCGAGATCGTGGCGCAGCTCGCGGTCCTCTATGCCCGCGGCAGCGAGCCCACCTGGAATCTGATCGTCAACACGGTGCTGTTGATGTTGACGGACAAGCAGTTCCACGATGATCTGCTCGCCGGTGCGTTGACCGTGCGGGACGCGATCGACGAGGTGCTGTTCGTCAACCCCCCGCTGGCCAACTCGTGCGCCCGCTATCCCCGTCAGCCGCAGCTGGTCGAGAATGTGTGGCTGCCGGCCGACCACCCGGTCATCATCAGCTCGACCGGATGCAATTCCGATCCTGCGGTGGCGGGCGACCGCATCGGCAACCGCTCGCATCTGGCGTGGGGCGCTGGATCACGGTCGTGCCCAGCGCAATCCGTGACACTGGTCATCGTGCAGGAGGCACTGGACCAACTGCTGGACGCGCTACCCGAGATCGAATTGGCCATGCCCGCAGACCAACTCGAATGGCGGCCGAGCGCATTCCATCGCGCACCCGCCGCGGTCCCGGTGATCTTCCCGCCCGCCCTACCGCTGGCCGTCCCGACCCGGTGAGCACCCCTATCGCCACAGGCGGCTGCGACGGTAAAGGGGTTGGAACGCCACGCGATTCAGGACGCCGACCGGGGCGGGCATGGCGGCCAGGAACGCGCGGCGCTCCTCGGGGGTGACGCCGTCGAGGATCCACGGGATGTAGACGGCCGCGCCGGAGGGGCCCTGACGCCGGGCCATCGCGGAGCGGAAGGCCGTCCAGTCCGCGGCCGTCAGTTCCTGCTGGATGAGTGGCAGCGCCGCAATCTCCTCGTGCCGCATGTGATTACCTAGGCCTTCGGTCAGCTCCCGGACGCGTGTACCGAGATTCGGGTCTTGGCGCGCGATGGCCTCGTCCACGCTCGCCAGCAGCGGATCCAGGTGCGCGTGCTCGGCCTCCATATCGGCGATGAGCGCGAGCTCGACGGGACGGCTGGTCACCGCGCGAAGCAGCGCGGGCCACAGCACCGCGTCCTCGACCGAATGGTGCACGTCGAGTTGGCGTTTGAAGTTAGCCCAGCCGGCCCGCACGCCGGGAGCGTCCATCCGACCGGCGTCGGCGGCCTCGCGCAAACGCCCCAGATCGCGGCGAAAAGCATTGTGGGTGGCATACATCGGCGTGAAGTCGATGAGTTCGGAATTCGACGGGGAGTCGACGGACATCGGTGGATCCCTTCAGTTCTGGAATGCGGAGGTGTTCTCGTCGGCCCACTGCGCGAAGGTGAGCGCGGGCCGGCCCAGCAATTCGGCGACGATGCCGGTGGTGGGGCCGGGGGTGCGGGCATAGTCGGCGAGCGAGCCGAGCAGCCGGTCCGGAACCTCGTCGGGCAGGCCCTGGGCCAGCAGCGCGGCCCGCACCTGGTCCGGCGCGACTTCGGCGAACGACAGATCGGTGCCGAGGGCCTTGCCCAGGATGCGCACCTTGTCGCGTTGGTCGAGTGACTCCGGGCCGGTGAGGACGTAAGACCGTCCGCCATGGCCGGATTCGGTGAGCGCGCGAACCGCGACGGCGGCGATATCGCGCTGATGGATCGGTGAGGTGGCCGCAGCGGCGTACGCACCGCGGACGGTTCCGGTCGCGCGAATCTGCGGGGCCCAGGCCAGCGTATTGGCGTCGAAGTCCGCGCAGCGCAAGGCCGTCCACTCCAGGCCGGAGTCCCGCGCGGCCTGTTCGGCGGCCCGGAATCCGTCGGCGAAGCGCGGTTCTCCCGCCGGGTACTGCACCGTCAGCGCGGAGATGACCACGGCGCGGCGCACGCCCGCCGCAGCGGCCGCGGTCAGCAGGTCACCGGCCGCCGCTCCGACCGCACGCGGGCTGATCAGCACCGCTTCCGCGCCGTCCCACACCCGACCCAGCGAGCGCGGGTCCGAGGGATCCCCGCCGACCACAGGCACACCTGCGGGCAGCGCCGCCCGCTGCGGGTTCCGGCTGACGGCGGTCACCTGCCGGCCGGATTCCAGTAGGAGCTGGATGGTTTCGCGGCCGACGACTCCCGTCGCACCGGTGATGACGATCATCGTGAACTCCGATCTTTTGTACGGATTTCATATAATTCAAATGGTAGATGCTATGAGTTTCGTACTACAAGGTGAGCTGGATCACTCACTTGTCGGCACAATCGCAGGTCGAGGCCCATCCAGCGCCAACTACGGGTGACGTAAAGTACGAAGCTCATACGAGCCGATGGGAGGCGTGGTGAGTACGGCGGCGGATCGCGAAGAAGCCCGACTGCGGCGGCGCGCTGCAGGCGACATCAAGGGCGCGATGCGCGGGCTGCGCAGCAACCTGGCCATGCTCAACCGTCAGGTCGGGGTGCACCTGGAACTGCGCGACGTCGACGTCGACTGCCTCGACGTGATCAACAGCCAGGGCCCCATCAGCCCCACCGCCCTGGCCCGCGCCGCAGGACTGCACCCCGCCACCCTCACCGGCATCCTCGACCGGCTGGAGCGCGGCGGCTGGATCGTCCGCGAACGCGCCGCCACCGACCGGCGCTCGGTCGTGGTCCGCACCCTCCCCGACCGCCTCGGCGAGCTCTACCACCTACTGTCGGGCATGAACAGCTCACTGGACGAGATCTGCGCCGACTACACCACCGAACAACTCCAGCTCATCGCGGAATTCCTCCGCCGCAGCGCCATCGCAGGCCACGACTCCGGCCGCGAACTCCAATAACGGCCGCCCACCTTCGCTCATGAGCGGAATCCCAACGGCGGCAACGGCGTTCGATGCCGGCACGGGCAAACGTCAGGTCGCAGGGTTTGAACCACCAGGAGCCGATGACGACGGCGGCCGGGGATGCCTTGACCAGGGACCAGATGGCGCCCATGGCGATGCTGCCGAGCTCTGGTGGGGTGGAATGGTTTCCGAGGGATGAGGCCAAGGCTTCCTTGATGGCGTCCTTGGACAGGAACCAGGCGTCGAGGGATCGGGCAAGGGCGGTGCCCAGGGTGGTCTTGCCTGCGCCCGGGAGGCCGTTCACCAGGACCAGCAGTCCGTCCACGAAGGCTCAGGTTCTGAAAAGCCGTCGCCACCATGGCCGTTCGGTCGCGGCGGGTGGAGAGTGGGCTGGGGTGCGGAGTGGGCGGGCGGATTTGCGTTCGGCGCGCCAGGTTTCGACGACGTCGTCGACCTTCAGGGGGCCGATCGGGACGTGGGGGCCGGTTGGCATGCGGAGGTAGTGGACTATGCGGTCGTTGAGGGAGGCCACTGTTGCGCGAACATCCCTCTCGGAGAACATGTCCCGGACGGTTTCGTGGATTCGTTCGCGTTCCCGGCGGAGGATGATCGATTCGGGGAGGAGGGCGTCTCCGCCCAGGCCCTCGCGCTTCAGATAGTTGCGGAGCCACCAGTCTTCGTCGGCGGCGCCGGGCGGGATGGGCCGGCCCGCGCCCTTCAGGTTGTCGAATTCGCCCCGCTCCGTTGCCTCGCGGACCTGTTTGTCGATCCACGATTCGAAGGAGAGCCCGGGCGGTTTGCGCTCGGTCATGACCCGATCCTACCGATCACCGCGGAACAGCCGGGCGAGCGCGCAATAGCGAGATCCCTTCCGGCGCCGGGTCAGTTGCCGGCGCGGTAGGGGTCGAACACGGTGGCGACCAAGCGGTGGGCGGTGGCGACGGCGTGGTCGGCGTCGCCCTCGGCGAGGCCGAGCAGCGGGTCCAGGCCGGGGACGTGGGGGGCGAGGGCCAGGTGGGGCAGCATGAGGAGCAGCAGGGAGAGCAGGGCCTGGGTGTCGGTGCCGGGGCGGAGGGCGCCCTGCGCGGTCGCCACGTCGAAGAGGGGTTGCAGCACTGCCACGTAATGGCGGTTGACGGCTTCCCGGACGGCGGTGCGGGCCACGGGGTCGGGTTCGAGGTTGGCGGCGGCGGTCATCGCGCGCTCGAGCGGGTGGTCGTAGAAGTAGCGGATCCAGGCTTCGAGGAGGACGTCGAGGGAGCCGAAGAAGTCACTCTCCCAGTCGAGTTTGTCCGCAGTCGCCTCCATGGCCGAGCGGATCCGCTCGCTGGACAGTTCCGCCAGGTAGACGTACATGTCGGCCTTGTCGGCGAAGTACTGGAACAGGCTGCCCTTGGAGACGCCGGCCTCCCGGCAGACGGTGTTGAGGCTGCCGCCACTGAACCCGCGGGCGGCGAATTCGGCCTCGGCGGCGGCCACCACGGCGGCCCGGCGCGGCGCGGGAAGCCGGTCCCAGGTTCCTGTCGGCATCACCGATCTCCTCTGCCCGCGGGCTATTGACTGTGCGACGGTTTCGATCCTACAGTGACCGGCGGTCATATGACCGCTGGTCATAAAGGAGTCCGAATCATGTCCACCAAGTCCAACGAGCCGGGAACTCGCACCGACGAGCCGCGGGTCTGCGTAATCGGCGCGGGCTCCGCGGGTATCGCGGCGGTGAAGGTGCTGGCCGAACGCGGCATCGACGTGCACTGCTACGAGCTGTCCGACCGGGTCGGCGGCAACTGGGTGTGGGGCAACAGCAACGGGGTGTCGGCGGCGTATCGGTCGCTGCACATCAACACCTCGCGTCAGCGCATGGAGTTCAGCGACTTCCCCATGCCCGCGCACCTGCCCGACTTCGCCCGCCACGATCAGATCGCCGACTACTTCGATGCGTACGTGCGGCATTTCGGGTTCGGCGACCGCATCCGGTTCCGCACCGGGGTCGACCACGTGCAGCCGCTGCCCGACGGCACCTTCCGCGTGACGCTGTCGAACGGCGAGACCGTCGGCTACGACGCGGTGCTGGTCGCCAACGGCCACCATTGGGATCCCCGCCTGCCCGAGCCGATGTTCCCCGGCGCCGGCGAATTCCGCGGCACGATCATGCATTCGCACGCCTACACCGAGGAAGCGCAGCTGACCGCCAAGCGGGTCGTGGTGCTGGGCATGGGCAACTCCGCGATGGACATCGCCGTCGACGCCTCGTATCACGCTGCGGAGAACTATCTTTCGGCTCGCAGCGGGGTGCACGTGATCCCGAAGTACGTGTGGGGCCGCCCCTATGACCGGATCGGAGCGGCCGAATGGTTCCCGTCGTTCCTGCGCTGGCCGCTGGCCCGCAAGCTGATGGCCGCGGCGACCGGGCCGATGACCCGCTACGGGCTGCCCGCGCCGAATCACAAGTTCGCTCAGGCGCATCCGACCATGTCCAGCCGGATCCTGGATCGGCTCGCGCACGGGGCGATCACGCCGATGCCGACCATCGATCGCTTCGACGGCGACGAGGTGGTGTTCGCCGACGGCCGCCGGGTTGCCGCGGATCTGGTGGTTTTCTGCACCGGGTACAAGATCAGCTTCCCGTTCTTCGACCCCGGCTTCCTGGACCCGTCCGGTGACAATCGGATACGCCTGTACCGCCGGGTCTTCCATCCGGAGGTGCCGGGTCTGTACTTCGTGGGGCTGGTTCAGCCGCTGGGTGCGATCATGCCGATCGCCGAACGCCAGGCCCACCTCATCGCCGACCACCTGCAGGGCCGCTATCACCTGCCCGGACCGGCCGAGATGGAGCGGGAGATCACCGCACACCGGCGCGGCATCCAGCGTCGCTACGTGACCTCCAAGCGCCACACCATCCAGGTCGACTTCGACGACTACATGCGCGATCTGCGGCTGGAACGCCGCCGTGGCGCGCAACGCCCGGGTGGGCTCTCCCGGGTCGATCGCCCGACCGCGAGCGTCGCCGCCCGCCGCGCCCGCGACGGCGAGGCGGTGGCGTGATGCGCGAGAACACCACGGGCGCGAGCGAACACGAGGTGTGGTTCCCGTCCGAGGACGGGAACCAGTGCGCAGCGACCCTCTATCTGCCGGAACAGCGGCCCGGGAGCCGTCCGCCGGTGATCGTCATGGCGCACGGGCTCGGCGCGATCCGCGCCATGGGCCTGGCCGCCTACGCCGAACGTTTCACCGCCGCCGGATACGCCTGCCTGGTCTTCGACTACCGCCACTTCGGCGACAGCGAGGGCATGCCACGGTATCTGCTGTCGACCCGCCGGCAGCGCGCCGACTGGGCGGCCGCGATCGCCTTCGCCCGGCAGCTGCCGCAGGCCGACGGCACGCGAATCGTGGCCTGGGGCACCTCTTTCGGCGGCGGGCACGCCATCTATACCGCGGCCCGGCGCCCGGCCGGACTGGTCGCGGCCATCGCCCAGTGCCCGTTCACCGACGGGATCGCCTCCACCCTGGCCATTCCGCCGGTCAACTCGGTCAAGGCCACCCTCGCCGGTGTCCGTGACGTCGCCGGTGCGCTGTTCGGCCGCGCACCGCACATGATCACGACCGCCGGGCCTGTGGACGGCACCGCCCTGATGACCGCGCCCGACGCCGAATCCGGTTATCTCGCACTGGTTCCGCCGGGTACGGACTTCCGCAATGAGGCCGCGGCCCGCGTCGTCTTCGACATCCTGACCGATCGGCCCGGCCGGTTCACCGACCGCATCGAGGTGCCGATCCTCTTCGCGGTGTGCGAAACCGATTCCGTCGCACCGGCCAAGGCCACGCTGCGCTTCGCGGCGCGGGCGCCGCGCGGTGAGGTCCGCACCTACGCCGACGGGCATTTCGACATCTACCGCGGCGCGGCCTTCGATCGCGTGGTCGCCGATCAGCTCGGCTTCCTGCACCGTCACGTCCCCGTCGACGGAGAACCTCGGGCGTGATCGACCGTGGTCAGCGAGTCTCGTGGATCATCGCCACCGCCGGCCCGCTCGGCCAGGCCGACACCTACAACCTCATGGTCCGCACCCTCGGTATGGATCCGGACGGTTACGAGCGGTGGCTGTCCGGCACCTGGCTGCGCCTGACGACCACACCCTCTACGCTTCCGGAAGCCTGATCCACGCGCTGCGGAACGCAGTGTCCATGCTCGAGGAATGCCATGCGGCCCACCCGGCGCTCACTCAGAATCGCCCACATCATCGGAATCACCGTCGGCCTGGCGCTGCTGATCGCCGGCATCGTCCGGCTGTTCCTGCCCCTGGAATGCTCCGGCCACACCCTCGAACCTGGGCAGGAGTGTCACGACACCGCCAAAGGCCGGCCGGTGGTCAGGACCTTCAACGAGCAACGGTCCCTGCGCGATTCGACGGACGGATTCCTCATCGCCGGAGGTCTGGTGGTCGCGGCGGGTTCAGCCGTACTGCTGCGCCGCACCACACGCCCGTAACCGCGACCACTTCGCCGGGTTCCGCGGGCACACTGAAGGGCATGGATCCTGTCGTCGCGTTGCGGATGATCGCGTTCTTCAAGGACCGGGCCCGGGAGGATTCCCGGCGGGTGATGGCCTATCGGAATGCCGCCGACATCATGGAGGGGCTCGACGATGCCGAACGGGCACGGCTGGGGCGGACCGGCGACTGGCAGTCGCTGCCGGGGATCGGGCCGAAGACGGCGGCGGTGATCGCGCAGGCGTGGGCCGGACGGGAGCCGGACACGCTGATCCAATTGCGTACCGCCGCAAAGGATCTCGGGGGCGGCGAGTTGCGGGCCGCATTGAAGGGCGACCTGCACGTGCATTCGAACTGGTCGGACGGATCGGCGTCCATCACGGAGATGATGGCCACCGCGCAGGCGCTGGGGCACGAATACTGCGCACTCACCGACCACTCCCCCCGCCTGACCGTCGCCAACGGGCTCTCACCGGATCGGCTACGGCAGCAACTGGATGTCATCGACGAACTCCGCGACCGGTTCCCGCCCATGCGCATTCTCACCGGCATCGAGGTCGACATCCTCGACGACGGCGCACTCGACCAGGAACCCGAACTGCTCGACCGCCTCGACATCGTGGTCGCCAGCGTCCATTCCAAGCTGAAGATGGACGCCGCCGCCATGACCCGCCGCATGGTGCGCGCCGTATCCGGCGGCCGGGCCACGGTCCTCGGCCACTGCACCGGCCGCCTCGTCGAAGGCAACCGCGGCACCCGCCCGGAATCGAAATTCGATGCCGAACAAGTCTTTTCCGCCTGCCGCGACCACGGCGTGGCCGTCGAGATCAACTCCCGCCCCGAACGCCGCGACCCACCCACCCGCCTCCTGAACCTGGCCCTCGACCTGGGCTGCCACTTCTCCATCGACACCGACGCCCACGCCCCCGGCCAACTCGACTTCCTCGGCTACGGTGCCCAGCGCGCCCTCGACAACGGCGTCCCCGCCGACCTCATCATCAACACCTGGCCACTCGACAAGCTGTTGAGCTGGGCCGGTTCCTGACTGCGAGGAACATCGGCCGTCACCGAGCGGTATCGCCCCGATCCCCCACCCCGACAATCGAATCCGCCGGCTCGCATCACCTCACGATCGAGATCGGGGCGCTCCGAGCGCGGGAATTCGGCCGAATCCCCGCGGTGAGAGCTCCCTGTTCCTGTCGCCCGCCTGCTGGTTCCGGGGCGAACTCGCTGGGTCAGTGCGGGCAGGTGGACTGAAAGGGCTTGTTCGCCAACAGGTCGTCGATCCAGGACGACCACTGGGGTATGACGGTGGCGGGGGCGTCGTGGCCGCCGGGGACGGTGAGGTCGTGGACCGGGGTGCCCAGGGTGCACATTGTGGAGATCGCGGCGGTGGACCAGGTGGTGTCGACCAGTTTGTCGGCGTCGCCGCGGGCTATATAGATGGGCAGCGGGGTGGCGGATCGGGGGAGGTTCGTTCGGGATTGGAAGTCGGCGAACGGGCGGGCTGCGGCGTCGTCGGTGAAGGATGCCTCGGCGGGGGTGGCGGCCTGGCCGAGGGCGATGTCGGCGGGGGTGAGGGTGCCGCTGCAGGCGGATTCGAGATGCGGTGCGGCGGTGAGCAGATCGCCGTGGAGGATCTGGTCGTAGCGGTAGTCGGGGGTGGTGTCGCGAACTGCGGCAACGAGATACGGGATGATCAGGTATTGGTCGGGGGCGTTGAGGGTGCCGGTGCGGACGGTGTCGACGAGCTGGAGTTCCAGGGCGGGCGACAGGAGGACGACGCCGTGGAGGTTCAGGTCCGGCGCATAGGATTTCGCGGTTTCGGCGGCCGATTCGGCGGCGCGGCCGCCCTGCGAGACGCCGAGGAGCACGGTGTCGGAGGACAGCGGGAGGCCGGTGGAGTGGGCGGCGCGGATCGAGTCGAGGACGTCGTAGCCGGAGGATCGGGAGTCCAGGTACGGGGCATTGCCCGGGCTGTCGAGGCCCTGATAGTTGGTCATCACCACGGCGCGGTGCCCGGCCAGGAGTCCGGCCACCGTGGCGGCGGAGCCGAAGAGGCTGGGCGAATTGGTGGGGGCGCAGGCGCTGACGACTCCGGAGGTGCCGTGGGCGAAGGCGATGACGGGCCAGCCGCCGGCGGGGGCGTCGCCGGTGGGGAGGAAGACCGCGCCCGATACCTCGATCGGTTTCCCTGTCCGGGAGGTGGATTGGTAGCGGATGTAGGTGGCCGAGGACATCGCGGCCGTCAGGGCGGGATCGAGATTGCCCAGTGATCGCTGTGAGACCAGCGTTCCAGCAGATTCCACCTTCGGTGCGGTCGTGTCGGAGGTGGCGCCGCAGGCGGTCAGAAACAGGGCAGCCAGTACCGGGAAGACAATCGCTGCTCGCATGCCGCTCCTTCGGATCGGGGTTCGATGACAGCCGCCTCGATTAACTAGAATCTAGCTGGCGCGACCACCCGGGCCAGAGAAGGGCGCCAGCTGACCTTCGCAGGCGGACCAGGCGGACGGCGAGAGGTGGGAGCGGACGCGCGCGAAGAGCTCGTAGAGCCCCGAGCTGTATTTCGCTGCCAGTTCGGCATTTTGCGCCAGCACGTCCAGCTCGTTGGCGACCGTCAGCTCCAGAAAGGCCCGGAAATCGGGCTCGGAGGGCTCGAATTCGCCGCCGGTGAAGCGGTCCCGGAACCGCACCGGATCCGCGTCGATACGGGGATAGACCGTTCCGCGATCACAGGCGGCGTACTGATAGATCCACCCCTCGGCCCGAGCGCCGACCAACTCGACAACCGTTGCGCGATCGGACAATTCGACGAGCGAGACACCGAATCCGTCGGTGCCGTACACGGCGTGTGCCAGGCCGGCGAGCTGAAGGTCGCCGTCATGTCCCCACGCCGTGAGCGTGTCGGCGACCCGGCCCAGGTGGGCGAGCAGCGTCCCGCCGGGATGGTCGATGGTCTCCGTGCCGCGATCCCGCAGGAACCGCTCGACGCGGTTCCTGCGGGATGCGAGGGATTCCGGCTCGTTCACCTGTTCATTGTCGCGCGGGAACCGGTTCGGCGGCAGCCGCTTTCACCCGCCGCTGCAGCCGGTACAGGACGAGAGAGGCCGCAGAGGCCGCCACCGAGAGGGCGGCGAGGACCCCGAAGGCGAGGTGGTAGCCGGACACCGGCGTCCAGCCGGATGACGTTGCCCGGGAGAGGATTACCGCCACCAGCGCCACCGCGACGGCGCCGCCCACCCGCTGCAGGATGTTCACGAAGGCCGTGGCGTCGGGCAGCTGCTCGTGCCGGACGGCAGCGTACGCCGCCGAGACCAGCGGCATGGCACCGACACCGGTGGCCATACCCGCCGCGAACAGCAGGAATTGGATGAGGATTCCGTTCGCGCCGACCGGCAGGAACGCGAGCGGCAGTACGGCGCAGGCGATGGCGAGGTTGCCGAGCACCGCGACCCGGCCGCCACCGAACCGGTCGGTCAGCCGTCCGCCCAGCGGCAGCATGATGATGCCGCCCAGGCCGTAGCTGAGCAGATCGACGCCGGTGCGAATGAGTCCGGTGCCGTGCAGCACCTGGAAGTACAAGGGCAGCAACACCATCACGCCGAACATGGCGCCGCCCGCGAAGAAGCTGGCGCTGGTGGCGGCCCGGAAGGCGTGGTTGCCGAACATCCGGATGTCCAGCAGCGGCCGTTCACCGCGCAGCGCACGGGTGATGAATCCGGCCAGGCCCGCGAGCCCGAGCACGACGGGCAGCCACACCGACGGCGAGGTCACCGACCCCGTGGTCCCGACCTCGGACAACCCGTACACCACCGCGGATACGCCGCCACCCGCGAGCACCAGTCCGATCACGTCGAGCGGCTGTGTCGCCACCCCGCTGGTCCGTGGCAGATACCGCAGCCCCAGCGCCAATCCGGCCAGTCCGAACGGAATGTTGATGAGGAACAACCACTCCCAGCTCCAGTGCGCCAGCATGAGCCCGCCGATGGTCGGCCCGATGGCGGGCGCGCCCACCACCGCGATGCCGACCACACCCATGACCCGGCCCATGCGCTGCGGCCCGGCCGCCTGACCCAGGATGGTCTGCCCGGCCGGGATCATGAGTCCCGCCGCAAGTCCTTGCAGGACGCGCATTCCGATCAGCCACCCCGCGGTCGGCGCGAAGGCGCACGCCGCCGAGGTCAAGGTGAAGGCGACCAGCGCCCCCATCCACAGCCGGGTCACGCCGACCCGCCGCGCCAGCCAGCCGCACACGGTGAGCGAAACACCGAGGGCCAGCAGGTATCCGCTCGCCACCCATTGAATCGTGGCCAGCGACGCACCCAGATCCGCACCGATGGTGTGCAGCCCGATATTGACCAGCGAGGTGTCCAGCATGCCCATGACCGCGCCGAACACCACCACGCCGGCGGTGCGCCAGACATGCGCGGGGATCTTGTCGGAATCGGCGGGCACGGGAGCCCGGGCGGGCGCTCCCCCGGCACCGGATGTCCTGGTGTCCGAACGCATTTGCGTCATCGGACCCCTCCTTCAATAGTTGATGAGCAACTCAATTGCAGAGAGTATCAATGATTGAGGAACTCAACAATAGATATAATCAGCGGGTGCCCGAAGAACCTTCCGTCCCGGCCGAGGCCCACCCCCCGAGCCTGCTGCGCCACCCGACCTACGCACTGGGCAAGCTGCACAAGGCGATGCACTCCCACCTCGGGACACCCCTGCGCGAGCACTGGGTGCTCACCTACCTCGCCGAGAGCAGTGAGATCTCCCAGCAGGAGATGGCCAACGTCCTGGAGATCGACCGCAGCGAAGTGGTGCGACTGATCGACAGCCTCGAGAAGGCCGGTCTGGTCACCCGCACTCGCGATCCGCACGACCGCCGGAAATACCGGCTGGCTATCACCGCCGCCGGCAATCGGGTCCGCGCGGAGACCGATGCGAAGATCGCCGCCGCCACCAATGTGCTGCTCGCCCGCCTGACCCCAGCGGAAAGGGATACCCTGCACCGGCTTTCGCTCAAGGCCCTGGGCTACGACACCGACGAGAGCTGACCCACACGCGGCCGGGCAACCGCCGCGAAATGGCTCACAACCGGTGACGGCTGTGAACCCGGTTACGCGTAGGGCTAGGGTTGGGTCCGTGCCTTCCCGCCCCCGCCTACCCCGTTTGCCCCAGCTCAACCCGCCGCTGGATGCCCGCCGCGGCTACTCCCAGCAGGAGATTCTCGGCGAAATGCGCCGGCTGATCCTGGAGGGAAACCTGCCGCCCGGTACCGGTTTGCCCCTGGGCGAGATCGCACGCGAATTCACCGTGAGCGCCATTCCGGTGCGCGAGTCGCTGCAGACCCTGATCGGCGAGGGCCTGGTCGAGCATCGGCCCAACTTCGGCTACCAGGTGACCATGCTGACCGCCGACGAGCTGCGCGAGCTGTACATCGTGCGCGAGCGCCTGGAGTCCGCCGCGCTGGCGGCGGCCGTGCACAACGCCACCGAGGCCGATCATCAACTGGCCCGCGAGATCCACGCCCGCCTCGAGCAGGCGGTGCTCACCGAGAACGCGGTCGCCTATCACCGCGAGACCCGCAACTTCCACCTGGCCCTGGTGCGCCCGTCGGGCATGCCGCGCGTGGTGCACATGCTCGAATACGCCTGGAACATCACCGAACCCGTGCAGCCCATGGTGCATGTGTCGACCATGGATCGCGTGGTGCTGCACGCCGACCACAGCAAGCAGCTGCAAGCCTTCCTCGCGAGGGATGCTGAAGCATTGCTGACGGCCACTGAGGGGCACCACGCACGCTTGAACGGCGTCCTCTCGCACCTGCCCACCGACACCGGTTTGTTCGCCGAACCCGCAGGTGAAGAAGATATATAACCCCTGAGCCTGGGGCTTTCGAACATATACGGTTCAAGCAACGCCGGAGCCATTTCTGTTCGATAGCGTGGATCCATGCGGATCCGGGTCATCAATCCCAACACCACCGCCGCGATGACGGCGCTCATCGGGGACAGCGCGCGCCTGGTCGCCGCGCCCGGCACGGTGGTCGACGCCGTCAACCCCGACATGGGCCCGGCCTCCATCGAGAGCCACTACGACGAGGCGCTGGCCGTGCCCGGACTGCTGGCCGAGATCGCGCGCGGCGAGGCCGAGGGCGTGGACGGCTATGTCATCGCCTGTTTCGGCGATCCCGGACTGGACGCCGCGCGCGAGCTGGCGCGCGGCCCGGTGATCGGCATCGCCGAGGCGGCCATGCAGGCGGCCAGCCATCTGGGCCGGAAATTCAGCGTCGTCACCACCCTCGGCCGCACCGCCGGCCGGGCCTGGGAGCTGGCGGAACGCTATGGGATGGAACGGTTCTGCGCGAACGTGCACGCCTGCGAGATCCCGGTGCTCGAACTCGAGGATCCCGAGGCGCGCAAGATCATCGCCGACGCCTGCCGGGAGGCCGTGCTGGCCGACAACTCGGACGCCATCGTGCTCGGCTGCGCGGGGATGGCTGATCTGTGCGAGTACCTGACCGAGGAGGTCGGGGTGCCCGTGGTGGACGGCGTCGCTGCCGCCACGCTGACCGTGCAGTCGCTGGTCACCATGAAGTTGCGTAAGTCCGGCCGCGGGGAATTCGCGGCCCCACTACCGAAGACGTATGTGGGATTGCTCGCCGATTTCGGCATCGAAGAACAGGAGGCTCAGGCGTGACGCTGCCACCGGAGACATGGAACGGGATCGAATCCCGTTTGCAGGCTGTGGATTCGGAGCTGCTGCGGCTCTATCCGGGCGACCGCCCGGGCCAGCCGGTGCACACCGCGTACGCCTCCGGCGCGGACGCCTCGATCGACCTGCCCGCCCAATGGGGCACGGCCGCACTGGAACTCGCCGAGAGCCAGCGGGAGCTGCTGGTCGAGCTGGCCGGTGCGGACGTCGTCGCACGGGTTTTCCGAACCCTGAGCGAGCGCCCCATCCAGGACCTGCGGCTGGACTTCGAGGACGGCTACGGCACCCGTGGCGACGAGGTCGAGGACCGCGACGCCCTGCACGCCGGCGCGGTGCTGAAAGCCCTTCCGGCCGAAGTGTCCTCGCGCGGCATCCGTATGAAGGGCCTCACCACGCTGGAGTGGGCGCGCGCCGTGCGCACCCTGGAGAAGGTCCTCGAGGGCGCGGGCGGCGTGCCCGAGGGCTTCGTGTTCACCGTGCCCAAGATCCGCCATGTCGAGCAGGCCGATCTCACCGTGCAACTGTGCGACGCCATCGAATCGGCTCACGGGCTGGCCGCCGGATCGCTGCGGTTCGAGCTGCAGATCGAGAGCCCGCAGGCCATCATCGCCGCCGACGGCACCGCCCCGGTCGCCCGGCTGATCCAGCGCTCGGCCGGACGCTGCACCGGATTGCACTACGGCACTTACGATTACAGCGCCGCCTGCGGTATCGCCCCGAAGTTCCAGTCGCTGGAGCACCCGGTCGCCGACCACGCCAAGGCGGTCATGCAGGCCGCGGCCGCCACCACGGGGGTGTGGGTGTGTGACGGCTCCACCCAGGTGCTGCCGATCGGCACCGACGCGGAGGTGCGCGCGGCGGTGTCGCGGCACTTCCGCCTGGTCACCCGCTCGCTCGAGCGCGGCTACTACCAGGGCTGGGACATGGGCGCGGGCCACCTGGTCACCCGCTGGCTGGCCACCTTCGCGTTCTTCCGCGAGGGCCTGGGCATCGCCGCCCCGCGCATCGGCCGCTACCTGGATCGCCAGGGCGGCGCGGTGATGGACGAACCGGCCACTGCGCAGGCACTGGCGACCGTGGTGCTGCGCGGCCTGGAGTGCGGCGCCTTCGAACCCGCCGAGGTCACCGCGATCGCCCCCAAAGCCACTGTCGAGGTATTGCATCAATTGCGAGAGAGGAAGATTCCGGCGCTATGAGCGACGTTGATTTCACGCTGCTTCCCGATCTGGCCGTGCGCACCCTGGGTGGCGCCGTGCTGTGGGCGAACGACGAGTCCTTCGCCGAGAAGGAGAACCTGATCCGGCCCGAGCAGGCCACCTACTCCCCCGCCACCTTCGGCCACAAGGGCCAGGTGTACGACGGCTGGGAGACCCGCCGCCGTCGCAGCGCCGAGGGCGACCACCCGGCCGGCGACGACTGCGACACCGCGATCGTCCGACTGGGCGTGCCCGGCGTGATCAAGGGCGTCGTGGTGGACACCGCCTGGTTCAAGGGCAACTACCCGCCCGAGGTGTCGGTGGAAGCCATTGCGGTGGAAGGCAATCCGTCGGTCGACGAGCTGGTCGCCGCCGAGGGCTGGACCACGATCGTCGAGCGCGCCAAGGTGTCCGGCGATTCGCAGAACCCGTTCGCCGTGGACTCCCCCAAGCGCTGGACCCACGTGCGGCTGCGCATGTTCCCCGACGGCGGCATCGCCCGCCTGCGCGTGCACGGCATCGCCAAGCCGGACCTGGCCTGGCTGGAGTCCGGCCCGTTCGACCTGGCCGCGGTGGAGAACGGCGGCCTGGTCGCCGACTGCTCCAACCGCTTCTTCTCGCACCCGCAGAACGTGCTCATGCCGGGCCGAGCCCGCAGCATGGGCGACGGCTGGGAGACCGCGCGCCGCCGCGACAAGAACACCAACGACTGGGTGCTGGTGCAGCTGGCCGCCGAGGGCGTGATCACCGCCGCCGAGATCGACACCTCGTACTTCCTGTTCAACAGCCCGGGCGCGGGCGCCCTCACCGGCATTCGCGCCGACGGCACCGAGGTCGAACTGCTGGGCCGCACCCGCCTGCAGCCCGACACCCGCCACCGCTTCCTGATCGACGCGGACGCGGCGGTCGTCCAGGTGCGCCTGGACGCCTTCCCCGACGGCGGCCTGGCCCGGCTGCGGCTCTTCGGCACCCTGACCGACGAAGCCCGGGCGCGACTGCGTGCCGAGCTGGAAAATGAACTGGCATGAGCGATTTCGATCTGAACTATCAGCGGGACATGGTGGGCTACGGCCCCAACCCGCCGCACCCGCAGTGGCCGGGTGAGGCGAACATCGCGGTCAACTTCGTCCTCAACTACGAGGAGGGCGGCGAGAACAATGTCCTCGACGGCGACGAGGCCTCGGAGACGTTCCTGTCGGATATCGTTCCGGCAGCGGCGTTTCCGAACCGGCACATGTCGATGGAGACCATCTACGAGTACGGCTCCCGCGCCGGACTCTGGCGGGTGCTGCGGCTGTTCGAATCCCGCGATATTCCGCTGACCATCTTCGGGGTGGCGCGGGCGCTGGAGCGCAATCCGGAGGCCGTAGCGGCGTTCAAGCGCAATGGCTACGACATCTGCTCGCACGGTCTGCGCTGGATCTCCTACCAGATGGTGGATGCCGAGACCGAGCGCGCGCACCTGGAAGAGGCGGTGCGTATCATCACCAAGCTCTTCGGTGAGGCGCCCAAGGGCTGGTACACCGGCCGCGATTCGCCGCAGACCCGCGAGCTGGTGGTGGAGCACGGCGGCTTCGTCTACGACTCCGATTCCTACGCCGACGATCTGCCCTACTGGGTGAAGGTCGCCGGCCAGGATCACCTCGTGCTGCCGTACACGCTCGAATCCAATGACATGCGCTTCTCCTCCCCCGCCGGATTCGCCAACGGCGAGGAGTTCTTCACCTACCTGAAGGACGCCTTCGACGTGCTCTACGCCGAGGGCGCGGCGGGTGCGCCGAAGATGCTGTCGGTCGGCCTGCACTGCCGCATCATCGGCAAGCCGGCGCGGGCCAAGGCGCTGGAGCGCTTCCTGGATTACGTGCAGTCACACGAGAAGGTGTGGCTGGCGCGGCGCATCGACATCGCCGAGCACTGGCGCACGGTGCATCCCGCGTCCTGACGGCCGGGGGAACCCGAAAACCACTGTGGCCCGGGGTGATTGCGCGATCACCCCGGTACCGGGAACGCCGGTGCGGCCGGAACCGCACACCGACTCTCCACCGGGACCCGCCCGTCACGGGTGCCCGGATCTCCCTTCGGTGTGGGGTACCGCTGGACGCATCGGCGGCACCACGAATACGGCCCGGAACCAACAGGTTCCGGGCCGTATTTGCGTGTCGGGCGATTCCGTCGTTCGCTGTCGTCGGGCGAAAACGCCTCAGAGCGCGCCGCTTTCGATATCGCGCTTGATGCCCTCCTGCGTCGCCTGGTGCGCGGCCACCCCGTTGCCGGCGGTGAAGTCGATCAGGGCCGCATCAGCGACGAAGGTCAGATGCTCGTTGACGGTGGTCGTGCCGTCACCGTTGTCGGTGAAGGTGATCAGCTGGTGGGTGGTCACATTCGGGACGTCCCAGCTGTCGGTCGTGTAGTAGTGCTCGTCCGGGTGCAGGCGCTGCTCGGCCTGGGTGTGCCCGGGGAAGGTGACCGGGCCCATCGGAATGTCCTCGAGCGCGGTGAAATCCGCGATCTGCGTGTCACCGTCATCGCAGGTGCGGTGGACGATGATGTCCTTCAGGAACGAGTGGCGGCCGATACCATTGCGGACATCGGTGTACACGTCCCACACCTTGTCCAGCGGCGCCGCGATGGTGACCGGCAGATTCACCTCGGTCACCGATCGGCCGTCGGCCGGATTCTGCTGCTCGGCCTCGTAGATCGACCAGCTGACCTGCCATTCCAGTTTGTAGTCGTTCTCCGACTCGATGCAGGACGGCGCGTCGTCCGCGCGTGCCATCGCCGACCCCACCGCAGGCGACCCCATCGTCGCGCAGGCTATCGCCAGCGCATAACCCACCTTGAACCTCACCGGGCGGACTTTACCCCGGTCGCAACCTACCGGCAGGTTTCCTGCGAAGTCGCGGCTACCGTGTCCCGGGCCGGTCCCCGCGCTCCAATTCCACTGCGCGCTTCATCATTTCGCGTGCGCGGGTGCGGTCGCCGGCGTAGTCGTAGGCGCGGGCGGCGCGGTAGTTGGTGCGCCAGTTCTGCGGGTCCGCCTCGAATTCCTGCTTCACCTGCTCGAAAAGCGCGTCGGCAGCAGCCTTCTCGATACGTCCGGACGGGCGGCGCGGCAGATCGGAGACATCCAGCTCGCCGCCCTCGTCGTGCATACGGCGGGCCAGGTGCTGGTGGGCGAAGGCGGCGCGGACACTGGTCGCCACGATCCACACGCCCAGCACCGGCAGGATGAACACGCCGATGCCCAGGCCCACCGCGGCCGGCTTACCGGTGGCGATCAGGTCGATCCCGATCCGGCCCAGCAGCACGAAGTAGAACCCGAGCACCACCACCAGGGCCGCGATGAAACCGACCCGCTTGAAGACCTCGCGGCCGTTGCCGTCGGCAGGATTCGCGGTGGGCGTGCTCACAGGTCGAGCAGCGGGTCGATGCCCACGGTGAGACCGGGGCGCAGCGGCGTCTTGCGCACGCCCAGCAGCACACCGGGCACGAAGGAGGTGCGGTCGAGCGAGTCGTGGCGGATGGTCAGCGTCTCCCCCTGCGTGCCGAACAGCACCTCCTGGTGCGCGACCAGTCCGGCCAGCCGCACCGAGTGCACCCGCACGCCGTCCACGTCCGCGCCACGCGCACCCTCCAGCTCCTGGCTGGTGGCGTCGGGGCTGCGGCCCACACCCGCTTTCTCCCGGGCCGCGGCGATGAGCGCGGCGGTCCGGAAGGCGGTGCCCGACGGCGCGTCCGCCTTGTTCGGGTGGTGCAGCTCGATGACCTCGACCGAGTCGAAGAAGCGCGCGGCCTGCTCGGCGAACCGCATGCTCAGCACGGCGCCGATGGCGAAGTTCGGCGCGATCAGCACCCCGACCTCCGGCTTGGCCGCCAGCCAGCCCTTCACCTGCTCCAGCCGCTCGGCGTCGAAGCCGGTGGTGCCGACCACGGCGTGAATCCCGTTCTCCACCAGCCACTTCAGATTGGGCATCACCACATCCGGGTGCGTGAAGTCGACCACGACCTCTGTTCCGGCGGCCGTGAACGCCTCCAGCGAATCGCCCTTGTCGACCTCCGCCACCAGCTCCAGATCCGCGGCCGCCTCGACCCCGGCACAAATGGCCTGCCCGACCTTGCCGCGCGCCCCGAGCACACCCACCCGGATCCGGTTCGTGGTCACCTGGTCTCCTTCGCTATGACCGATCAAGGAACGGGTCGAGCCTATCGGGTCGGCGAAACGCCACGCGCGCGGCCGTTTCGGACGAGTCGGCCGCCAGCTTCGAGGCACAGGTGCGGCCGACCTTCTCCGGGTCGGCGGTCACAGCTGGTCGTAGACCCCGACGAGCCGGTCGAGGACCTCGGTGGCGGACCTCAGCACGGCGATGTCCTGATCGGCCAGTTCGTCTCGCAGGGCGTCGGTCATGGCCGTCATGCGCTCGCGGCACCGGATGCGCCCGGCCTCGGTCAGCGTGACCAGAACCGAGCGTTTGTCGCCGGGCGGGCGTTCCCTGGTGACGTATCCCGCCGCGGCCAGGCCGTTGACCAGCTGAGTGGTTGCGGCGCCGGTTGTTTCGGCCATGGCGGCGAGTTGGCCGATCGTGAGCGGCCCGCGGTCGGCCAGCGCACGCAGGGCGCGCGCATGGGTGAGCGACAGCGCCTTGGGGGATCGGGTCGCGCGCCCCCGGAGCCGGGAGTCCGCCGCGCTGAGCCGGTAGGCGGCCCGGGCCAGCAGGTCGAGGGCTGTCGCGCGGTCCGCATCGAGGTCTTCGGTCACGGTGGGTCTCCTGTCGGCGGATCGTGCGGGGTTGACAGCAGCTTAGTCTAAGTACTTAATAGATAAGTACTTATCTTATTGAAGGAGCACCCACCATGACCACTCGATCCCTGGGCCAGAGCTGGGCCCTCGACATCGCCCTCGCCCAGGGCGGATTCGACGCCCTGCATCCGCAGGCGAAGGGCACCATGGAGCAACTCGGTCACGACCACACCGACTTCGACAAGGTCTTCGAACTCGTGCAGAGCGGGGCGATGCTGCCCAAGGCGTGGGTGACCATCGCCGCCCAGGCCGAGGAGCGCGCCGCCCACCATGAGCGAAACGGGTTCGCGCGCACCGCCGCCGACCTCTACACCCGGGCGGCCGTGATGTGGGGCCGGGCCCAGTACTCGATCTTCGAGGCGGCCGATCCACGCAAACTCGCGTTCCGCGACCGCGCCAACCATTGCGTCGAACGGCTCGGAGAACTGCGCGGCGGACTGGTCCGGAGGGTGGCGCTGGACTTCGAGGGCAAGCAGATCTTCGCACTGCTGCATCTGCCGGCGGGGCCGGTGCATCGGGCCCCGGCGGTGATTCTCGGCCCCGGCATGGACATGATCAAGGAGGACTACATCGCCGCAGCCGAGCGGTACTACACCTCGCGGGGCATGGTCGCGCTGTCCATCGAGGGCCCTGGGCAGGGCGAGAGCCGGGCGCACGGCCTGACCGTCGACCTCACCAACTACGAACGCGCCGTGCGGCATTACATCGACTATCTGAGCGAACTGCCGGAAGTGGATCCGCTCCGCATCGGCATGTTCGGCATCAGCATGAGTGGGTATTGGGGATCGCGTGCGGCCGCGACGGAGCCGAGGCTGGCGGCGTTGGCGGCCTTCGAGGCGCCGACCGGCGATTTCCGGACCATCTTCGAGCAAGCGCAGCCGACCTTCAAGAACAACTACATGTACATGGCGGGCTGCGACGACGAAGCGGCCTTCGACCGGGATCTGAGGGACCGGATGCCGCTGAATGATCTGGTCGGTGACATCGCGTGCCCGGTGCTGTACGGC
Organism: Nocardia sp. NPDC059229; assembly: GCF_042754165.1. Classification (NCBI taxonomy): domain Bacteria; kingdom Bacillati; phylum Actinomycetota; class Actinomycetes; order Mycobacteriales; family Nocardiaceae; genus Nocardia; species Nocardia sp. NPDC059229. Next base: position 133,917 of record NZ_JBHZAK010000006.1, on the reverse strand, counting down.
ATCGGCGAGTTCGACGAGCTGACCCCACTCGAACAGGCGCTCGCCAATTACGAACTCGTTCGCGCGCCCAAGGAGATTCGCGTCTACGAGGGCGAATTCCATCCGCTGGGAGGCGTGGCGGCCGAAGTCTTCCGATTCGGCGCCGAATGGCTGGAACGAGCCCTGGCCGGCGAGTTCACGACGCCGGGACGCGATGTGCGGCACTACGTCCACCGCGACGGACGCACCACCGACGGCACCGCCGATCCGCAATGGTGGTCGGGCGCAGTGCCGTTGGCCATCCAGCGGCTGCGCTCGGCGTGAGCACCGATCCCGAAGTCGCCCGCCGCTCAGCGCAATTGCGCGCTGACGCCCGGTCCGCGGGCGGCACACCGCGAGCCGTTCGACATCCCGGCCGACCGGGACTCGAAAGGCCGGGTGCGCAATGGATTCCCTTGCGCGCCGGGCCTTTCGGGTCGGTGGGCTAGCCGGTGTAGCCGGTCAGCTTGTAGACCGTGGTGTTGCCGATCTGCTGGGGTGTGAAGGTCGCGGTCACCCAGTCCGTGATGTCGGTGTGCTGGTTGCGACCGAAGCCACCCTGGTTGCCCGGGCCGCCCTGCGCGCCCTGCTCGGGCTGGGCGCCTTGGCGGGCCGGCTGATCGGCGGGGTTCTGGCCGCCGCCCTGCTGCCGGTTGCGCTCACCTCCGGCGGCGGGGGCGCCGGGCTCACGGTTGCCGTTCCCGTTGCCGCCGTTGCCGTTCCCGTTGTCGCCGTCGCCGTTGCCGTTTCCGCCACGGTCATTGTTGTTCTGCACGATGTAGTAGCCGATCTTGCCGGTCTTCACATCGGCTTGGAACTCCGCCAGGGTCGGGGTCGGGTCGCTGCCGGAGAAGCCGCCGATGGCCATGACCGCCTTGTCGGTCTGCAACTCCAGGCCCGCCGCGGCGGAGGAGCCGTTGATCGCGGCTGCCCATGTCGAGTCGGACGTCTTCAGCAGGGCCGCCAGCTGCTGGTTGGGCTGGGACTGACCGAAGCCGCCGCCACGGCCGCCCACGGCACTCGCCGGCCCGACGGTCGGGCCGCCGCCACCGTGCGGGGTGGCGATGGTGGCGATCGAGTAGGCGGTCGCGCCGGACAGGCTCGCGAACAGGCCGAGCGCCAGTGCCGCGGCGGCGAGACGGCGGTTGTCCCGGGCCCACGGCAGCACGAGCAGCACGGTCGCCACGACGGTCAGTGCCAGAACCGCCCAGCGCAGTTCGGGGTACCAGCCGCTGTTGCGGTGCAGCAGTACGAAACTCCACACGCCGGTGGTCGCCACCAGCGCGGCCAGGCCGAAACGGCCGAGGATGGTGTCATGCCTGGTCCACATCTCGTGGATGCCGACCGCGAACATGCCGGCCACGGCCGGTGCGATCGACAGGCAGTAGTACGGGTGCACGGTGCCGCTCATGTAGCTGAGCACGCCGCCGTCGATGAGGATCCACAGCCCGAACAGGATCGCGGCCGCCCGCACCAGGTCGGTGCGCGGCGCCCGGCCCCGCGAGACCAGCACCAGCACCATGGCCACCAGCGCGGCCGGCAGCAGCCAGCCGATCTCGAAGCCGAATTCACCGGTGAACAGCCGTCCCACGCCGCGGACCTGCCCGCCGAAGCCGCCGAATCCACCGCCGCCGTGTCCGCCCGGACCGGCCTGCGCGGCCGTGTCCGCCGCGGCGGCCGGATCGGGTGCCGCGGTGGTCGGGTCGTGCGGCGCGCCACCGCCCGGAGCACCACGGTGGTTGCGGCCGAGCACGCGGGCGAAGCCGTTGTAGCCCAGCACCAGATTCATGAAGTTGTTGTCGGTCGAGCCGGCCAGATACGGGTGGCTCGACGCCGGCCACAGCAGCGTGACCAGCACGTACCATCCGCTCGACACCACCAGCGCGACGAGCGCCCCGACCAGCTGCACGAGGCGGGCGCGGATCGAATTCGGCGCGGCGATGAGATAGACCAGCCCCAGCGCGGGCAGCACCATCAGGCCCTCGAGCATCTTGGCCAGGAACGCGAACCCCAGCGCCACACCGGCCAGCAGAATCCACTTGGTCGAGGCGCGTTCGAGAGCGCGAACCGTGGCGTACGCACCGGCCATCATGAGCAGCACCATGACCGCGTCCGGGTTGTTGAACCGGAACATCAACGCCGCGACCGGCGTCAACGCCAGCGCGGCTCCGGCGAGCAGGCCGGTGTAATGGCTACCCGTCAGCCGCCGCACCGCGCCGTACAGCAGCCCCACCGCGGCCACCGCCATCAGGGCTTGCGGAATCAGCATGCTGGCAGTGGAGAATCCGAAGATCTGCCCCGACAGCCCCATCACCCACTGCGACACCGGCGGTTTGTCGACGGTGATGAAGTTCGCGGGATCCAGTGAACCGAACAGGAGCGCTTCCCAGTTCTTCGACCCGGCCCACGCGGCCCCGGCGTAGAACTGGTTGCCCATCCCATTGATGGTGATGTTCCACAGATACATCACCGCCGTCGCGACTAGGAGCGCGGCCAGACCGGCACGTTCGGCGGTCTTACCGCTGAACCGTCCGGCCTCCTGTGCAGCCGCCGCGGGCGGCGGCGGAACCACTGGCGGGTTGTCCTGGAGTGATGTGGTCACGCTGACCATTCAGCGCCCCGGAGTCCAATGAACCCTGTGAGCCCGCAGGGAGCTTCCGGTGAGCCGCGCCCACCAGCCCTGCCCTGGCCACGGCCCTCGTCGTCGGTCTCTTCGCGGTCCGCGGCGGTCGAGTGGGCTGCTGGAACCTTCCGGCCGGCGCCTGTGGGCCCTTAGGCTGCGGCCGCGCAGACGTTCCGGATTCGGCTGAAAGTGGTTGCCACACTTCTCTTTCCGTGGCTAAACACCGTCGGCAGCAGACGGTGCTGCGCTGTGCCGGAGTTGTGGCGTGCGGAGGTGGGTGGGGCTGTGGCCGGTGTGGTGGCGGAACCATCGGGAGAAGGCGCTGAGTTCGGAGAAGCCGAGTTCGGTGGCGATGGCGGTGAGGGTGCGGTCGTGGTGGGTGAGGTAGCGGTGGGCGAGATCGAGGCGGGTGGTGTTGAGGAGGGTGGTGAAGGTTTCTCCGCTGCGGGCCAGGTATCGGTGCAGAGTTCGACGGTCGATGCCGAGGCGGGCGGCGACGGTGGCGGCCGAGCACTGATGGGTGGGCAGCAGTGTTTCGATGATGGCGCGCGCTTGCTCGGCGGTGGATTCGCCGACCGGGGTCAGGGATCGCAGGTATTCACGGGCATAGGGACGGAGCAGGGGGTCGGCGAGCGGGTTGGCGGTGTCGAGGTCGTGGGTGTAACACACGATGCCGTTGAAACTCTGCTCGAATTCGATTGTGGGCCCGAGGATCCGGTGGGAATCGCCGCGCTGTTCGGGTGCGCCGTGGGTGAAGCAGACCGACAGCGGATGCCAGGACTGACCGAGGAGCTCTCGCAGGATGCGGCAGGTGGCACCGACGGTGAGCTCGGTGGCCTGCCGACCGAGCGAGGCTCCGGGTGCGGCCTGGACGTGAATGGTGGTCAGACTGTCGGCCTGGGTGAGCCGGGTGCGCAGCGCCTCATTGTGCAGGGAGATATAGCGGAGCACGATCTGCAGGGCACTGCGAATATCGGGTTCCTCGCGGGCGACCAGCGCGACCGGCCCGAGGTTGGCCAAGCTGCGACGCTCGGCCAGGTGTAGGCCGAATTCCTCGCAGTTCGCTTCGCGCGCAGTGCGTTCCAACAGCAGATCCACCGCGGCGGCGGGCAGCCAGGAATCGCTGGCGCTGACCGCTGCGGCGCCGATGCCCACCGATCGCAACATCAGCATCGGGTCGATTCCCAATGACAGGGTCAAATCGACATAGCCGGACAGGACGGCGCTTCGGACCATCGGAGCCATCGGCACCCCTCCTTCGAGATGTCCCAGATTGTCAATCTTTCGGTCCCGTTCAGTCAAACATGATGACTCGGCCACGCATACCGTGACGGCTATCACGTTCACCGCATCACAGGAGCTGCCCGTGACCACCGAGTCCACGTCCGTGCCCACGCCCGCCGTCGACGCCATGCGCGCACAAGGAGCATGGAATCCGTTGTGGGACAAGCTGTTCGACTGGGACCCGGAGTGGACCGAGCAATTCATGTCCATGGGTACGCTGCCGATCCGCCGTGGCGTGCTGTCCCCACAGTTCGTCGAGTTGCTGAGCATCGCGGTCGACGCCGCGTGCACCCACATGTACTCGCCGGGCGTGCGCCGCCACATTCGCGCCGCCCTGGAGCTCGGCGTGTCCCGCGAGGAGATCCTCGCCGTCCTCGAGCTGACCAGTGTGCTGGGCATTCACGCGTGCAACATCGGGGTCCCCGTGCTCGCCGAAGAACTCGACGCCTTCGAGCGTCGCCGCGCGCAACAGCGGTGAATCCGCTGCCGCAACGCGCAACTCACCAGAATCAGGAAGGACGATAATGCACTATCTCGACGATTCGCTGCTGCCGGAGAACCAGGAGAAACTGGTCATCCAGGTAGCGCCTTACGGCCCGGAATTCCTGCCAGGAGATTCCGACGACATTCCGGTGACGATGGACGAGCAGGTCCAGAAGGCGGTGGACTGCTACAACGCGGGCGCACAGGTGCTGCACGTCCACGTGCGGGAAGCCGATGGACACGGGTCGAAGCGGCTCGAGCTGTTCAACGAGATGCTCGGCCGCCTGCGCGAAGCGGTACCCGAGATGATTCTCCAGGTCGGCGGTTCGATTTCGTTCGCGCCACCGGAAGGCGGCGACCAGGCGAAGTGGCTGGATTACGACACCCGCCACCTGCTGGCCGAGCTGGATCCGAAACCGGATCAGGTCACCATTGCCATCAACACCAGCCAGATGAACGTCATGGAGTTGCTGAGCGACGACGATATCGCGGGCACCTCGCTGCAGAACCCGGTGCTGGCCAGGGCGTATCGCGACATGGTGGTCGAGGCTGGGCCGGAGTTCCATCTCGAGCATCTGCGGCGGCTGACCGCGGCGGGTATCCAGCCACACTTCATGCTCGGCTCGGTGCATCAACTCGAGACCGTCGAGCGGTTGATCCGCCGCGGCCTCTACACCGGCCCGCTGGTGCTGAATTACGTGGCGATCGGCGGCGGCGCGGCGGGCCTGCATCCGGCGGACCTGCTCGAGTTCATCCGCCGCACTCCGGACGGCGCGGTGCTGACCATCGAAACGATCATGCGCAATGTCACCCCGATGTGCACGATCGCGATCGCGCTGGGCCAGCACGTCCGAGTCGGCATCGAGGACAACCTGTGGGGCCGCAAGGGCGAACGACGCACCTCGGTCGAACAGGTCGAGCAGATGGTCCGCATTGCCGACGAGCTCGGCCGCGGCGTGGCCTCCTGCAAGGAGGCGCGCGACATCTACCTGTTCGACCAGGTCTACGCCGACACCGACGACGCGCTGGCCAAGATCGGGTACCCGCCCAACCGGCAGCCCGGCCAGGTCGGATTCCTGCACCACGCTTGATCTTTCGCAGGTGAGTGCGCCGGTCGCACCCGGTGCGGCCGGCGCACCACGCAAATGTGTTCGTCGACAGGATCCGGCCTCGCCGGTCCGTCGGTTCCACCAGGCTCGAGGAAGCGCCATGGACATCTCCACCACCCCCACCGACTTGTCGGCGACGGCCGCAGGACCGTCGCGAGCCCGCTCACGGAGCTTCCCGTGGGTCGTGTTCGGACTGACCTTCGGATTGATGCTGTCGGACTACATGTCCCGTCAGGTGCTATCGGCGGTGTTCCCGCTACTGAAAAACGAATGGGGACTGTCGGATTCACGGCTGGGCTCATTGAGCAGCATCGTGGCCCTGATGGTGGGGCTGCTGGCGTTCCCCCTGTCCCTGGTGGCGGATCGCTGGGGACGCGTGCGCAGCATGCTGATCATGGCGACGGTCTGGAGTCTGGCCACTCTGCTGTGCGCGCTCGCCACCGGATACGGGCAGATGCTGAGCGCGCGTTTCCTGGTCGGAGTCGGTGAAGCCGCCTATGGCAGCGTTGGCGCCGCGGTGATGCTGGCGGTGTTCGCCCCGCACCTGCGCGCCTCCCTGAGCGGTGCGTTCCTGGCGGGCGGCTCGTTCGGGTCGGTCCTGGGTGTCGCGCTGGGCGGTGTCGTCGCCGCGCACATCGGCTGGCGCTGGACCTTCTCCCTGATGGCCGGGCTCGGGCTGCTCCTGGTCGGCACGTTCCGCATGGTGGTCACCGAATCCGCTTTGGGCCGACACACTTTCGCCGAATCAGCGGCGACCGACGAAGCGGCTGCCACGCCGACCGGCGCCGCCGTGCGGGCACCGCTCTCGAGCCTGTTCTCATCGGTGTCGGTGTGGTGCGCCTACGTCGGCGGCGGTCTGCAACTGTTCGTCGCAGCCGTGCTGATGGCCTGGCTGCCGAGCTTCTTCAACCGCTCCTATTCCATGCCAACCGACCGCGCCGGGCTTGTGGCCTCGGGATATGTACTGCTTATCGGGACCGGAATGATTGTGTGCGGCATCATCACCGACCGCGTCGGCCGACGGCACCCGATACGTCAATGGAGCACTGCACTGGTCTACTGCGCGGTCTCGCTGGTCCTGCTCACCATCGCGTTCAGCCTCGGCACCGGTGCCGCCCAGCTGACCATCCTGGCGCTGGGAGCGGTGACCGCCGCCGGATCGGCGGGAGCGACGACCTCGATGGTCGCCAGCCTCACCCACGCCAGCCTGCGGGCGACCGCTCTCGCCACGGTGACCTTGGCCAACAACATCTTCGGGCTCGCCCTGGGGCCGCTGGTCGTGGGCCTCCTCGCCGACCGTTACGGGCTCGCCGCCGCGCTGCGCCTGGTTCCGCTCGCGTATATCGGCGCCATAGCCGCCCTGGCGGTGGGCAAATACGCCTACCCGGCCGGGCTGCGCTGCCTCGCCCGATTGGAAACGAGCCGCCCGGCCGCCTGACCACGTTCGACGCCGCCGCGAACCAGATCGCGCATCTGCTCGCCGCACACGGCATCGAACCAGCTGACAAGGTCGCGCTGTCGTGCCCCAACCCGGCGGGAACTGAAAACACTTGCGCCGCAAACTCATCACCGCTCATGTGCGGTCGAAACCGGGCAGATCATCAGCCCCAACGGCGGAGCCGTGATCTGACCTCGAGCTCGCGAACACCTGAAAGTCCTACCGGAGCATCGATTTGAGCTTCTCCACCGAGCCCGCCGTCGTCATCGTCCCGGGGCTCAACGCGCGCGGTCGCCTGCCGTTCCAAACCACTCTCGCGGCCAGGACCAACGACCCGTTCGCCAACGTCCGGCGAGTGACCGGGATGGCCGAAGCCTGGGGAAGCAGGCCGGTCGATCTCGGTCCGGTCGGGCACCTCGACTCCGCCGCCGGCTACGGGCCGTGGCCGCGGGCCACCTCGCTGCTGACCGAACTGGTCTCGCGCACAAAGCCTTCCACCATGGAAGTACACCGATGAACCGAGGAAACACCCGATGAGGAAAACCACCACCGCCGTGCTCGCCGCGACCGCCCTCGCGCTGACCGCCGCGACCGCCAACGCCGCCCCGCAACCCGGCCACGCCGAAAATGCCGACGTCCACTACGAAGTCACGCGTCAAGGCGATGCCGTGCTGCTGACCATCAGCGGCGGAGCCGTGAAACTCGCCGGAGACCAACTCGTTCTCGAGGATGCCACCGACCGGCCGATCGCCGCGATCCCGCTCACCTACCGCATCGACAACACCGCCTACCCGATCGCCGCCCGAATCGACGGTGGCACAGCAACACTCACCCCCGACAAGACCGCCGGACAACCCGTGCCGGCCGCGCAGGCCGTCACCCCCGACCAGACCATCACCACCGATCGGGCCGCCACCCAGGTCACCGAATCCTTCACTCCCCGTGACAACCAAGCCCTCGGCGTGTTCGCCCAGCGCGCAGCCATCGGAGCCGCCGTCAGCGCGGTCCTCGGCGCTGTACTCGGCGCGGGCGTCGGGTGTCTGGTCGGTGCGGCCGCCGGTGCCGTGCTCACCAGTCCCGTCATGGCACTGCTCGTCCCCTTCGTCGGTGCCACCATCGCGGGCTGTGTCCTGGGCGCCGCCACCCTCGGTGCCGTCGGAACGATGGCCGGACTCGTCGTGGCCGGCGGGCCCATCACGCTGTTCTCCGCGATCCAATACTTCTCCACGATCCTTGCTCCCTGCCCGCCCGACCTCGCCTACTGCAAAGACCCCGCACAGGCCACCAACCCCAGCAAGTAACAACCCACGACGGTCCCCGAAACCGTCGGCCGCCACACCGGTACGGCCGACGGTGGGAAGACCGCCTCCGCCAGACGGCGAACGGCGTGCGGCGAACGGACCAGTCGGGATATTGTGGCTGGTGCCCGGTGGGGAGATCACGAGTGGCCGATGGTCGAGAGAGATCTGTTCATGACGCAGCGTGATGTCGATGTCGTCACGGAGTTGCGTGCTGCGGGTTTCGAGGAGGCCGTGGAGATCGGGCGGGGCGGTTTCGGGGAGGTGTTCCGCTGTAGCCAGCCGGCCGCGGGTCGCACGGTCGCGGTGAAGGTGCTGACCGGCGAGCTGGACGAGAATCGGGAGCGTTTCTTTCGCGAGCAGCGTGCGATGGGGCGGCTGACCGGGCACCCGAACATCGTCGACATGCTCGAGGTCGGTGAGACCGCAGGTGGTCACCCGTACCTGGTCATGCCCTATCACGCTCGCGGGTCCCTGGATGCGCGCCTGCGCCGCGACGGTCCGTTGTCGCTGGCAGAGGTGCTGCACCTGGGGGTGAAGATCGCCGGGGCGCTGGAAACCGCGCATCGAGCCGAGGTGCTGCACCGCGATATCAAGCCGGGAAACATCCTGCTCACCGACTACGGTGAGCCCGCCCTGACCGATTTCGGGATCGCCCACATCACCGGTGGATTCGAAACCGCGACCGGCACGATCACCGGATCACCGGCGTTCACCGCACCGGAGGTCCTCGGTGGTGACCCCCCGAGCCGGGCCTCGGATGTGTACGGGCTGGGCGCCACACTGTTCTGCGCGCTGACCGGGCATGCGGCCTACGAACGCCGCAGCGGCGAGGAGGTCGTCGCGCAATTTCTGCGAATCACCCAGCAACCGGTACCGGATCTGCGGGAGCAAGGAATTCCCGACGATGTCTCCGCGGTGATCGCGGCGGCCATGTCCCGCGAACCACGCGGCCGCCCCACCGCCGCGGAGTTGGGCGAGCAACTGCGTCAGGTAGAGCGCGATCACGGTTTCCGGGTCGATGCGATGACGCTGCCGCCCGAACCAGCGGCCGAGCACGCATCTGTTGTCACGCCGGTGCCCGCGGCGGAGAGTCGTACCGCGAACCTGCCGCTCGAGCTGAGCAGCTTTGTCGATCGGCGGATCCAGCTGACCGACATCAAGAACCTGCTGGCGGGGTCACGTCTGGTGACGCTGACCGGTATCGGCGGGGTCGGCAAGTCACGGCTCGCGCTGCACGTCGCCGACAAGGTGCAGCGAAATTTCACCGCCGGTGTGCAATTGGTCGAGTTGAGTGATCTGCACGATGAAACACTTTTGGTCGACGTCGTGGCCACCGCTCTCGGTCTGCGAAACCAGAGTGCCCGGCCGACGCTCGAGGTGCTTTTGGAGTTCTTGTCCGAGCGCAATCTGCTGCTGGTGCTGGACAACTGCGAGCACATGATCGAAGCGGTCGCAGCGCTGACCGAATCGCTGCTACGGACCTGCCCGCAAGTGCGGATTCTGGCGACCAGTCGAGAGGCACTCGGCGTCGGCGGGGAATCGGTGTTCGTGGTGCCGCCATTGGGGATTCCCGATATGGCGAGCAAACCCGGGCTGCGCGTGGTGACCCGCCACGACGCGGTGACATTGTTCGCCGAGCGAGCCGCCGCGGCCGTGCCGGGCTTCGAGGTAACCGATGACTCCATGCTCAGCGTGGCCGGGATCTGCACTCGACTCGACGGGCTGCCGTTGGCGATCGAGCTGGCCGCGGCCCGGCTCCGCACGATGTCGCCCGAGCAGATCCTGACCCGGCTCGACGACCGCTATGCGCTGTTGACTCGCGGGAGTCGTGGTGCCCCAATGCGGCAGCAGACCCTGCGGTGGTGCATCGACTGGAGCTATGACCTGTGCACACCGGCCGAGCAGCGGTTGTGGGACCAGCTGTCGGTGTTCGCAGGCACTTTCGAGCTCGATGCGGTCGAGCAGGTGTGCGGCACCGACCTGACCGAGACGCAATTGCTCGACACCTTGTCCGCGCTGGTGGACAAGTCGATCCTGATCCGCGAGGAAACCGAGGGCACGGTCCGCTTCCGGATGCTCGAGACCGTTCAGGAATACGGCAGAGAGCAGGCCGAGGACAGCGGGAGATACCCGGAATACGTTCGGCGGCATCGGGATTGGTGCGAGCGGTTGGCACTCCAGGTGGAAGCGGAATGGATCGGCCCGCACCAGCTGCAGTGGATTGCCCGGTTGGAGCGGGAGCTGCCGAATCTGCGAAAAGCGCTGGAATTCAGCCTGTCCGAGTCGGGCGAAACCGCGTTGCGGATCGTCACCGCCCTGTACATGTTCTGGACATTGCGCGGGCGGCTCAGCGAGGGACGTCGCTGGTACGAGCGCGTGCTGGCCCAATCGACCGATGCACAGCCGCTGGGTCGGGCCAAGGCTCGCTGTGGGGCCGCCACGATGGCCGTCCTGCAGGGTGACCTACCGGCCGCCGCCGAGCATGTGGCGCAGCTCGAGGCACTGGCCGAGCAGACGGCGGACCCACTGGTCGCAGCCCTGCTCGCCCACGCCAAGGGAAACTACTTTCTCACGGGCGGAGCCGACAATCCGGCTGGTGCGGGTACCGCCCTGCTGGCCGATGCCATCGATACCTACGAGGCATCCGGTGACCTCAAATCACAGCTGGACGCCCGGATTTCGCTCGGCTGGGCCTACGCGCAACAGGGCGACATCCCGCGGGCTCTCGCAGGGCTCGAGAAGGCGCTCGCGATTACCGAATCCGCCGGTGAGACGGTGTATCGGTCGTGGGTGCTGTGGGCAATGGGATTCGCCGTGTGGCGAACGGGTGAGCCCGATCGCGCCACATCTCTGTTGCAGGAGGGAATTCGAGCGGCGCGACTGGTGTCCGATCCGGTCGTCGCCACCATCTGTCTCGAGGCGCTGGCTTGGATCGCGACCGAGCAGCGCGATGCCCGCCGCGCCGCTACCCTGCTGGGCGCCGCCGATACGCTCAGCCGCATCGGCGGCAGCTCCATCTCGATATTGCCCAATATGCTCGTCTACCACGAGGAATTCACCCGCCGCAGTCGCGAGATGCTCGGCGCGCGTGCCTTCGAGGCGGCCCATCAGGAAGGCGCCGCAATGGGTTTCGATGCCGCAGCGGGCTTCGCGCTCGGCGAGCAAGCCGAACCGGCCGCGCCGCCCCTGCGTTCCGGAGGAAAACTGACCAAGCGTGAGCGCCAGGTCGCCGATCTCGTTGCGGAAGGCCTGACCAACCGGGCGATCGCCGCCCGACTGGTGATTTCACCACGCACCGCCAATGCACACGTGGAACATATCCTGACCAAACTGGGGTTCACCTCGCGCACACAGATTGCGGCATGGGCCGCCGAACAGGCCGAACTCTGAACTGCGCCGGAATCAGGCGGGTCAGTCGAAGAGGATCACCTGTCGGAGGGCGTGGCCGGCGGCCAGTTCGTCCATGGCGGCGTTGATGTCTTCGAGGCGGATATGGGAGGAGACGAGGCGTTCGACGGGGAGGTTGCCCGCGCGCCACATGCGGACGAATTCGGGGATGTCGCGGGCGGGGACGGCGGAGCCGAGGTAGCTGCCGATGATCGCGCGGCCCTGGGCTACCAGGGCGAGGGGGGAGATGGAGGCGCGGGCGTCGGGAGCGGGGAGGCCTACGGTGACGGTGACGCCGCCGGGAGCCGTTGCGGCTACGGCGGTTTCGAAGGCTCGGATGTTGCCCGCGGCTTCGATGACCGCCTCGGCCTGGATATTGCCGGCGGCGATTTCCTGAGGGGTGTAGGCGGCAGTGGCGCCGAGTTCCAGGGCGGTCTTCAGTTTGTCGGGGACGGTGTCGACTGCGATGACCTCGCGGTCGGTGCCGGCGCGGAGGGCGGCGGCGACCAGGACGGCAGCCATACCGACGCCGCCGAGGCCGACGACCATGATGCGGTCCGCGGGACCGGGTTTGGCCGAATTCAGCAGGGCGCCACCGCCGGTGAGGACGGCGCAGCCGAGGACGGCGGCCACCTCGGGTGGGACATCGTCGTCGACCGGGACCACCGAGCGGCGGTCCACGACGGCATGCGTGGCGAAGGCCGAAACACCCAGGTGGTGATGGACTTCCGCGCCGTCGCGCAGCAACCGCCTTCCGCCGGCGAGCAATTCGCCCGCGTTGTTGGCGAGGCTGCCGGGTTCGCAGGGGGTGCGGCCGTCGGTGGCGCAGCCGGCGCACTCGCCGCAGCGGGGCAGGAAGGTCATGACGACCCGCTGGCCGACGCGCAGGTCGCTCTCGCCGGGGCCGACCGCCTCGATGCGGCCGGATGCCTCGTGGCCCAGCAGCATCGGCACCGGCCGCACCCGGTTGCCGTCGACCACGGACAGATCCGAGTGGCACAGCCCGGCCGCCTCGATCTTGACGAGCAGTTCGCCGGGTCCGGGTTCGCCCAGCTCCAGCTCGCTGATGGTGATCGGCTTCGAGTCGGCGAAGGGCGTCTGGGCCCCGATGCGTTCCAGGACGGCACCACGAATCCTCATGCGCCCGACGCTACTCCATCGCACCTTCCCAGACAGTGCGAAATCTGCTTCCATGGAGGCCGGACAGGAGCATCCATGAGCACATCGCTGACCACCGGCAATCGAGCCTGCAATCATGTGGTGACGCAGTTCTTCGGCAACGTCGCCCGCGCCTACGACACCGCCGCCCTGCAGCAGGTCGTCTACCGCCCGCCGCAGGATCAGGTCCTCGCCGAACTCCGCACCGCCGGATCGCGCCGCATCGCCGACATCGGCTGCGGCACCGGCATTCTCACCGCCCGCATCCAGCGCGAACTGCGCCCCGAGGCCGTCTACGGCGTGGACGCCTCGCCGGGCATGCTGGCCCAGGCCCGCGCCCGCTCCGCCGCCGTGCAGTGGCGGCAGGCCGCCGCGGAGCATCTGCCCTTCGCCGCGGGCGAACTGGACGCGGTCGTGAGCACCAGCGCCTTCCACTTCTTCGATCATCCGGTCGCGCTGCGCGAATTCCATCGGGTGCTGGCCCCCGGCGGGCTCGTCGCCATCGCGACCATGCATCCCTCCGGCCCGACCTCCCGGCCCATTCAGCGGCTCACCCGCAGCCCGCGCTTCCCGGCCCACGCGCCCTCACCGCGCGAAACCCGGAAACTGCTGCAGGACGCCGGATTCGAGGTCGTCGATCAGCGCAAGATCACCCGGCCGCTGCCGTCGTGGCTGATCCCCGACATCATCACCGTCGGACGGCGCGGGCGGTAATCGCGGTCACTTCCCCGGGTCGTCGCCGCCGCGAAAGCACACGGTGAGCTCGAGTTTGTTCCAGACCACCCAGACAGCGCCACGGCCGTCGCGCGGACAGCCCGCACCCGAGGTGGTGCCCTCGAGCACCGCGGTCGCCTGCACGATGTGGTCACCCGGAGTCCCGCAGGCGACCTTGGACGGGACGTCCATATCGGCGGTGTCGTAGCAGACCCCGGTCCGCCAGTCGAAGGTCAGGCACAGGTGATAACGGGCCTTGCCGGTCTTGTCCTTGGGTGCGGATTCCAGCGTGTACAGCGGGCCCGAGCACGGGTCCGGGCCGATCTGCACCACCCGGTAGTTCGCGTCCACCGAGTTGCAGTCCGACGGCTCCGGCGAGCCGGCCTTCCAACTCGGAGCGCCGGTGGCGTCCTTGGCCTGCTGGATGGGCACCTCGACGCAGTCCCCCGCCTTCAGAGCGGCCATCGGATCGGGGGCGTCGGGCTTGGCGGAGGTGGTCGGCAGCCCGGCCTGTACGAGTTCCGGTGGCGCGGCAATCGCCTTGCCCGCGACAGTGTCCCGGGGCAGCGGCGAGATCATGGCGGTCATCGCGCCGAACACCAGCACCCAGCCGACCAGGGCCGAGCCCGCGGCCACCGCGCGCGTCGCGCGGCTCGCCCGATACGGTGTCCGTCGCGCCCGGCTCGCGACCATCGCCGCGAGGCAGAGCAGCAGCATCGCCACACCGGCAACCCAACCGACGCCGTGGCTCCCCACCACACAATCCCCTGTCTCAACTCAACTCGTCTGCAAGCTATCCCACCGGTGAGCTTCGGGCAAAACCGGCGACCAGCCCGCGACGGGCTCAGGAGGCGAGTTCGGTGGTGGACTCGGCGAGCGCGGGCGGCCAGGGCGTCGGGGTGATATTGGCCGGTTTGGTGGCGGGGCTGGCGTCCCAGTCGAAGTGGACGCCGACCCATGCCCGGGGCTGTTCGAAGCTGATGGCGCGGGCGTCGAAGGAGACGCGGCGGAAGGAGATGTCGCCGAAGAAGTCGCCACCCGCGAAGACCACCGACCGCCCCGCGAACACGGCATCGGCGAAGGAGACCTTCCCGTGGTACTCGGCCCGGGCGAAGGACACCTCCTGGGTGCGGCCGGTGCGCCACCGCACCTGCGCGCCCAGCCGGGTGCCGTCGAAGGAACAGGACTCGGAGTAGAAGCGGGAACCGGCGAAAGTAACCCGCGCGCCGGTGAATTCGGCACCGGCGAAGCTGACCCGATCACCGTCGAACACGGCGCGTTCGAAGGTGGTCAGGGCCGCGCCGAAGCCGGCCTCGGCGAAGACGGCGGGCTCGCCCGCGAAGGTAGCGCGGTCGAATGCCGTTCGCGCACCGCGGAATTGCGCGCCCTCGAAACTCACGCCGCCACCGAAAGTGGCCTCGGTGAAGGTGGCTCCGGCATTCTCGCGATCGGTCCGGCCGACCTCGGTGTGCGCGAAGACCGCCCGGTCGAAGACGGCCATACTGCGGAAGATGGCCCCGCGGAAGGTGACCCGCTCCCCCAGGAACCGCGTCTGCTCGAAGGACACGGTGCGGCCGCTGAGGAACATGGCGTTGGTGAAGCGGGTGTTGCGGCCCGCGAACACTGCGTGCCGGAAGTCGGCGTCTTCGAACACGGCGTCGGAGAAGTCGAAATCACAGCCACACCATGGTGTTTCGGCCGTCGGCCGCAGATGCTCCGCGATCACCCGCACGATCGTGTCGCGGACCTGCCGGTCGTTCTGGCGATACGTGTACACCCGTTCCACGGCCGTGCCGTGATCCTCGATGCGCTGCGATTTGGAGACCAGGTGGCTGGCCCCCTCCTCCGGTTGATACGGCAGCCGCAGGTACCCGCACAGCACATCCACGCACTGCTGCCGCCGCCAGCGGGCGGAGAATTCGTCGGCCACCCCGGCCATGGCGTAGACCCCGGCGATGCGCACCGCCACATCGGGATCCCCGAGCTGACGGGCCGCGGCCCCGAAGACATCGGCGAAGCGCCCGCGCTCGGCATCACGCTGCCGCCGGTAGGCGACCACCAGGGCGACCGCTCCGAAGACACCCGCCGTCACGGCGAGCGAAATCTTGCTCAGATCCAGCTGATTCGGCGTCTCGGCCCGCGCGCCCAGGAAGTGCCACAGCACCCACCAGGTGACGCCCGCGACGGCGAGCCCGCCGAGCACGGCCACCACAGCCGACACCATCAGACCCGACCGGTGTACCGTCCGGCTCACCATCCCACCGAACCTCCACCGCCGCATAGCCGAAGAATAGCGACCCCGGCCCGGTCACGCATCGGATGCGACAATTCCACCGCGACTTCGCGCACCCGAAAATCGCGATACACCAAACCGTTTCACCGAGAATGTGGTGTATCTGCGCGGCAGCAGCACAGAGTCTACGCGGCGGCAGCACCGCATCCGACCGGCAGCAGCGCCGTATCCGCCTGGTGCCGAATACGGCGTCCGCCCGGCGACACACGGTCACCGGGCGGACGCAGGCATGGCCATTCGGGAAGTCAGGCGGCCGTCGCCGCCTCCACGGGCTCCTCCGCCTCCGCGGCCTCCGCATTGCGGCGCAGCCCGATACCGGCGGCACCCAGGCACGCCAGCGCCACCACGACCACGAACCACGGGAACACCGTGCTCAGCCCCCAGGTGGTGGCCGCCCAGCCCGCCACCACGGTCGGCACCGCCATGGCCGAGTAGGCCAGCAGGTAGTAGGCCGACATGGTCTCGCCCCGCTTGTGCTGCGGGACAACGTTGGACAGGTGCCGCAGCGATCCACCGAAGCCGAGCCCGAAGGTGCCGCCGAGGGCGAATCCGGCCAGCAGCACCAGCACCCAGTTGTGGGTGTTCAGCGCCGGAATCGTGATCACCAGCGCGATCGCCATGCCGATATCGCCGGCAATGGCCGCGCGCCGGGCCGGAATCCCGCCCGCGATGGCCTGCGCGATCGCACCCGCGGTCGCTGTCGAGGCCACCACCGCGCCGCCGAAGACCAGATTGTGGATGCCCGTCTTGGCCGAGGCCAGCGACGGATACAGCGACAGCAGCACGCCCAGCACCGACCAGGCCGCCATCACGCCCAGCG
The DNA here is from genome assembly GCF_042754165.1 of Nocardia sp. NPDC059229. Classification (NCBI taxonomy): domain Bacteria; kingdom Bacillati; phylum Actinomycetota; class Actinomycetes; order Mycobacteriales; family Nocardiaceae; genus Nocardia; species Nocardia sp. NPDC059229. Next base: position 117,289 of record NZ_JBHZAK010000006.1, on the reverse strand, counting down.
CCGAGAACCAGAAGTCACCGCGGATCTCCTGCGGCACAGCCGGTTTGGCAATGGTGATGCGCTGCTTCTGCCGCGCCCCGTGCGGCTCCCGCAGCGCCAGCACACCCGCCGCGATGAGCACGCACACCAGCGTGATCACCACATACGGCGTGCGCAGCGGATGCGGCGCGTACTGGGCCAGCACCGCCGAACCCAGAATCGCCACGGCCATACCGACATTGAAGGCCACCCCGGACAGCTGCCCGGACCGCGCGCCCTGCTGCGGCCGCAGATCCAGCAGTGCCGCCGCGCCCGCCACCACGGTCGCGCCGACCGCGGCCCCGTGCACCGCCCGGGCCAGCAGCAGCATGGCCACATTGTCGGCGAGCAGGAACACGACCAGGCCCACGATCATGAGCGCGAACGCACCCAGCAGGACCGGCTTGCGGCCCACCACGTCCGAGATCCGCCCCGACACCAGTACCGCGCCCAGCGCCGCGACCGCGTAGGCGGCGAAGACGAAGGTCGTGGTGAGCGGGGAGAAATGCCAGCTCTGCTGATAGATCCCGTACAGCGGGGCCGGTGCGCCCGAAACGCCCAGTGCCACACCGCTGGCCGCGAGGACGAGCGCGTAGGCCCAGGTCTGGCTGCCCTGTTCGGCTCGAGTCGTAACCACCGTTGCCGATGCCATCGAACCCTCCATCAGGTAAGTTTGATTGTGATCGAACCAAACCCTACGCGGGGTTCGACGATTATCAAACTAGTTATCCGAGTGAGGTAGCTCATGCCCGACACCGAAGCGCTGCCCGCGGTGGCCCCGCTGCCCGCGGTGCTCGGCGCACTACAGGACCCGATCCGCCTGGAGATCGTCCGACGCCTGGCCAATGCCGGCACCCCGCTGCGCTGCAGCCTGACCTACGACGGCGTCAGCAAATCGACCGCCGCCCACCACTTCAAGATCCTGCGCGAGGCCGGCGTCACCGCCCGCGTCACCATCGACGGCAACACCCACCTGCGCCTGCGCTCCACCGACCTGGACACCGCCCTCCCCGGCCTGCTCGCCGCAGTACTGGCCGCCGCGAACGACGAGGCCGCGCAGTAGAAGCCCCCTGACTGATCGCCAGCGACCCCGCCGATCGAAACGACCGGGCCCGCTCAACGACAACGACGGTTCTTCGCCATGTAGCACGCGGTAGCACCGAGTGCTACATGGCGGTATCCTCGGAGCTATGTCCGCTCAACCTGAGATCAATCAGCGCGACCTACGCAACAGGTCGAAGGAGATTATGGACGCGGTCCAAGACGGCCAATCGTTCACTGTCGTACGCGATGGCCACCGAATCGCGGAGCTGATCCCACTTCGCCGTCGGCGCCGATTCGTCAGCCGGGACCAGTTCGCAGCGATGTCTCGAAACGCTCCCAGCATTGACCTCGACGCTTTCCGGGCCGATCAGGACGCAGCCCTCGACACCGAGATGAGCAGCCCATATGACCAGTGACCCCTTCGAAGCTGGGTTGCTCGACACCAACATATTGATTCTGCGCAGTCATATCGACCCTTCGGAGCTCCCCGCCCAGATGGCGATCAGCGCGGTCACTCTGGCCGAGTTGTCATCCGGACCGCATGAGGTACGTGGCAACGACGAACAAAACGTGTACGACGAACACGAAGAGCGGGCACGTCGGCTCGAGGTTCTCCAGCGAGCAGAAGCCGAGTTCGATCCGATCCCGTTCGACGCCGAAGCCGCTCGGATTTACGGCCGGGTGGCAGCCGCTGTCATCTCCGTCGGCCGTAAGCCGCGCCGACGATTCGCGGACTTGATGATCGCGGCCATTGCGATTGCCGAGGGTCTCCCCCTGTTCACCACCAATCCAGACGACTACATCGGTCTCGAAAGGCTGCTGACTGTCGTTCCGGTCCGTCGGCCCACGCTCTGACAGTCGCATAGCGGCCGCAGCGATCAGGATCGGGTGAGCGGCAGGGACTTCCACCAGTCGACCACACCGCTCGGGGTGGCCGGATTGCCCCGGGTGTACAGCAGGAACTTCTCCCGCGCGGGATCGTCGAAGAAGGTGGTGGCGAAGGCGGTGGAGGGCACGTCCGGAACGGAATCGAAGCGCAGATTGGTGTATTGCTTTGCGCCGCAGTACTCCTTGAAGGAGAGGTTTTCGAAGGTGCTGCCCGCCGGGCGGATTCGATTCGCCACCGCGCGGGCCGCCGCGCCCGAGCCGTATGCGAACAGGACGTACTCGCGGACATCGTGGTCGGCCGAGTACTGGCAGTCCCAGGCCGCCGACCACCCTTCGAAGGCCCACGGCGGCAGGAAATCCTTGGTGTCGTGATCCACCACCCGGCAACTCGCGGCGCGATAACCCGCACCGAGCTCGGGCGTCCGGGGAACCAGTCCCGGGAATTGCGCACTGATCTCGCCGATCTCGGCGACGGGCTCCTTCGGCTTCTCCGACTTGCCCAACGGTGTGAACAGGAAGACCGCCAGTCCCAGCGCGGCCGTCAGGCAGGTGCCGAGCAGCGCCACCGTCCGCACCCCGACGGGCCAGCGGCGCACCGACCGCGGCGAAGTCGCCTCCGCCGGTGGCGCTTTCAGATGCCGGCCGGTGGGCGGCTCGAACAGGTCCGGGATGTCGACCAGCCGTCCCGAGCGCAATGCGACCGAGGACTGTGACACCCGCCGCTGCCCCGAGGTCTCCGCCGGCGCCGCCCGGCGCGCGACCGGCGCCGATCGAACCGCGCCCGGATTCCCGCGGCGGACGGCCGGTGAATTCGCACGGCGGACAGGGGTTTCCGGGCCCCGCGCCCGCGTGGGCGCTTGCCCCGAGCCCGCCGCGACCCCGGCCGCCAGCGCCCGCTGCGCCGCCGCCGCGAATTCCGAACACGACGGGTATCGCTCTTCCGGATTCTTCGCCAGCGCCCGCGCCAGCACCGGATCCAGCGCCGTGGGCAGCCCGGGCCGCAGGCTCGCGACCGACGGCGGCCTGTCGTACAGGTGCGACTTGACGATGGCCCCGAGATCGGCGGCCGGGAACAACGGCACCCCGGTCAGCAGCCGAAACAGCGTGCAGGCCAACGAGTATTGGTCCGACCGGTGGTCGACCGGGTGATTCTGCAGCTGCTCCGGTGCGGCGTAGGCCAGCGTCGCCATCACCGAGCCGGAACCGGTGAGGCGTCCGGTGTCCTCCTGCAGGCGCGCGATCCCGAAGTCGGTGAGCAGCACCCCCGCCTGCTGTTCCCGGGTCTCGCGGGCCAGCAGGATATTGGCGGGCTTCACATCTCGGTGCAGCACGCCCACCCGGTGCGCGTAGTCGAGGGCGTCGGCGGTGGCGGTGACGATCTCCACCGCCCGCTCGGGCGGCATATCGGTCACCGCCTCGGCCTCGGTGCCGTCGACGTACTGCATGGCGATCCACAGCCGCCCGTGCTCGACACCCCGGTCGTACACCGTGACCACGCCGGGGTGATTGAGCCGCGCGGCGAGGTCGGCCTCGCGTTCGAAGCGGGTGTGAGTCGCGGTGTCGCCGTGGTACTCCGAGTTCAGCACCTTCAGCGCGATCCACCGGGGCAGCCGCGGATGCCGGGCCAGGTACACGGCCCCCATGCCGCCGCGCCCCAGCTCTCGCTCGATCACGTACCCGGCGAAGTTCTCACCTGGAGAAAGCACAACCCCTCCCATTCCGGCGAGGTGATCATAGCCACTAACGGACATACCTCACCGGCCAGGCGGGACTACTGCCGAGTAGCGATCTCAGTCCACGAGATGACGCACGGCGGCGGGCAGGTCGCGGGTGCGGCGGTAGGGTCCGGCCACCGCGACGCCGAAGGGGCGGGCGAGCAGGGCGGCAGCGATCCGGGAGACCTCGTCGGTGGTGACTTCGTCTATGCGAGCGAGGGTTTCGGACACGCTGCGGTGGTTGCCGTAGCTGAGTTCCGAGCGGCCGATCCGGTTCATGCGCGAGCCGGAATCCTCCAGCCCCAGCACCAGACCGCCCCGCAGCGAACCCTTGGCGCGAGCGCATTCGGCGTCGGTGATGCCGTCGGCGGCCACCTCCTCGAGCACCCCGCGCGCCAAACTCGCGACACGGCCGAGGTTTTCGGGCTGGCAGCCGAGGTAGACCGAGAACGCGCCGGTGTCGGCGAAGGTGTCGACGCTGGAGTACACCGAGTACGCCAGGCCGCGCTCCTCCCGAATGCGCTGGAACAGACGCGAACTCAGCCCGCCGCCCAGCACCGTGTTGAGCACCGACAGCGGCCAGCGCTTCTCGCCCTCGTGCCGGCCGAAGGCGCGGGTGCCGAACACCAGATGCGCCTGCTCGCTGTCGCGCTGGATGCGCAGCAGCTCCGGATTGCCGCGCGGCCGGAACCGGCCCTCGCGCCGCGGCGCGGGTTCCATCCCGGATTCGAGCCGATTCCCGAAGGCGCGGTACACCAGTTCGACGGTGTGCTCGTGCTCGATATTGCCGGCCACCGCCACCACCATGCGGTCGGGCCGGTAGCGGCGCTGGTGGAACGAGCGCAGCTGCTGGGCCTGCATGGCCTCGATGGTCTCGACACTGCCGATCACCGGGCGGCCGATCGGATGATCACCGAACAGCGCGGTGAGGAAGGTGTCGCCGACGATGTCCTCGGGATCGTCGTCGCGCATGGAGATCTCCTCCAGCACGACCTGCCGTTCCACCGACACGTCCTCGGCGCGGCACAGCCCGTTCATCACCACGTCGGTGACCAGGTCCACCGCGAGCGGCAGATCCTCGTCCAGCACGTGCGCGTAGTAGCAGGTCTGCTCCTTGGCGGTGAAGGCGTTCAGCTCACCGCCGACCGCGTCCATGGCCTGCGCGATATCCAGCGCCGAGCGCGAGGGCGTCGCCTTGAACAGCAGATGCTCGAGGAAGTGCGCGGCGCCGGCCACGGTCGGGCCCTCGTCGCGCGAGCCGACCCCGACCCACACGCCGATCGACGCCGAGCGCACGCCCGGCACATGCTCGGTGACCACCCGTAGACCGCCGGGCAGCACGGTGCGGCGCACGCCGATATCCGTTGCGGGCGCTTGATTCTGGGCAACCACCAGTGAAGAGCCCCCCTGCTCCAGATTCCGGAGCAAGGGGGCCGTGTCTGTCGCGGCGCGCGCGGAACCCGCGCGCACCGCGGACTGCTTCTTCGTCACAGAGAAATAATTACTCTGCGTTCGCGTCGGCCGCAGCAGAGGCTTCGGAGTTGTCCGAATCCTCGTCGATCGGCACCAGCGAGATCTTGCCGCGGTTGTCGATGTCGGCGATCTCCACGCGGATCTTGTCACCCACGTTGACCACGTCCTCGACCTTGGCGACGCGCTTGCCGTTGCCCAGCTTCGAGATGTGGACCAGACCGTCGCGGCCCGGCAGCAGCGAGACGAACGCGCCGAAGGCAGTGGTCTTGACGACCGTGCCCAGGAAGCGCTCGCCGACCTTCGGCAGCTGCGGGTTGGCGATGGCGTTGATCGCGTCGATCGCGGCCTGCGCCGACGGGCCGTCGGTCGCGCCGACGAACACGGTGCCGTCGTCCTCGATGGAGATGTTGGCGCCGGTGTCCTCGGTGATCTGGTTGATGACCTTGCCCTTGGGTCCGATCACCTCGCCGATCTTGTCCACCGGGATCTTGATGGCGGTGACGCGCGGAGCGTAGGGGCTCATCTCGTCCGGGGTGGCGATGGCCTCGGCCATCACGTCCAGGATGGTGTGGCGCGCGTCCTTGGCCTGGTTCAGCGCACCGGCCAGCACCTTGGACGGGATGCCGTCGAGCTTGGTGTCCAGCTGTAGGGCGGTGACGAACTCGCGGGTACCGGCGACCTTGAAGTCCATGTCGCCGAAGGCATCCTCGGCGCCCAGGATGTCGGTGAGGGCCACATAGCGGACCTCGTCCTCACCCTTGTCGTTCTTCACGGTGTCCGACACCAGGCCCATGGCGATACCGGCGACCGGGGCCTTCAGCGGCACACCGGCGTTCAGCAGCGACAGGGTCGAGGCGCAGACCGAGCCCATCGAGGTGGAACCGTTGGAGCCCAGCGCCTCCGACACCTGACGGATGGCGTAGGGGAACTCCTCCTGCGACGGCAGCACCGGCACCAGCGCGCGCTCGGCGAGCGCGCCGTGGCCGATCTCGCGGCGCTTGGGCGAGCCCACGCGACCGGTCTCACCGGTGGAGAACGGCGGGAAGTTGTAGTGGTGCATGTAGCGCTTGGAGGTCTCCGGGCCGAGCGAGTCGACCTGCTGCGCCATCTTCACCATGTCCAGGGTGGTGACACCCAGGATCTGGGTCTCGCCACGCTCGAACAGCGCCGAACCGTGGGCGCGCGGCACCACGGCGACCTCGGCGGACAGCGCGCGGATGTCGGCCAGGCCGCGGCCGTCGATGCGGAAGCTGTCGGTCAGGATGCGCTGGCGCACAAGCTTCTTGGTGACCGAGCGGAAGGCGGCGCCCAGTTCCTTCTCGCGGCTCTCGAAGGACTCGGCCAGCTCGGAGAGCACGGAGAGCTTGATCTCGTCGATCTTCTCCTCGCGCTCCTGCTTGCCCGCGATGGACAGCGCCTCGTTCAGCTCGCGCTTGGCGGTGCCCTCGACGGCCTCGTAGGCGTCGGGCTGGTACGGCAGGAAGATCGGGAACTCTTCGGTCGGCTTGGCCGCCAGGGCAGCCAGGTCCGACTGCGCCTTGCACAGGCGCGCGATGAACGGCTTGGCGGCCTCGAGTCCCTCGGCCACAACGGTTTCCGTCGGCGCGGAGGCGCCGTCGGCGATCAGCGCGAGCACATTGTCGGTGGCCTCGGCCTCGACCATCATGATGGCGACGTCACCGTCGACCACGCGGCCCGCGACGACCATGTCGAACACGGCGCCCTCGAGCTGCTCCACGGTCGGGAAGGCGACCCACTGGCCCTCGATCAGCGCGACGCGCACGCCGCCGACCGGGCCGGAGAACGGCAGGCCCGCGATCTGGGTGGACGCCGAGGCGGCGTTGATCGCGACCACGTCGTACAGATCCTTCGGATCCAGCGACATGACGGTGACGACGACCTGGATCTCGTTGCGCAGGCCGTCGACGAAGGACGGACGCAGCGGCCGGTCGATCAGGCGGCAGGTCAGGATGGCGTCGGTCGAGGGGCGACCCTCACGACGGAAGAACGAGCCGGGGATGCGGCCCGCGGCGTACATGCGCTCCTCGACGTCCACCGTCAGCGGGAAGAAGTCGAACTGGTCCTTGGGCTGCTTGGAGGCCGTGGTGGCCGACAGCAGCATGGTCTCGTCGTCGAGGTAGGCGACGACGGAACCGGCGGCCTGCTTGGCCAGGCGGCCGGTCTCGAAACGAATGGTGCGAGTGCCGTAGCTGCCGTTGTCGATCAGGGCGACGGACTCGAAAACGCCGGGCTCGACCTCGGCGGCGGAACTGGTCTGGGTGTCGGACATCTTTGTTATCTCAACCTCTCGTCTTCGCCGGGTCCAGCACGCATCGATCACGTGCGACCCGGCTCATGAGCCGTACCCGGCATGGGCGCGCGGCAGCCCTCCTGGCCACAGCGCGCACACCCGGCCCTATCCCCTTGGATACGGCGACGCGGAGGCGGTCATCGATCGAAGCCCTCCGGGCGCGCATGGTTCATCTCACTTCGCGCCCCGAAAAGCCACTACCGAAGACCGACGCCACGCGACGGGTGCATACGGCTCGTGTTGGCGTATACCCGGCCGATCCTCCCCCTCGTGGGGATCCACGGCCACATATACGAAAGGCCAACGAGGAGATTCTATGCCTCCTCGTTGGCCGGTTCGTCAACTACCTCTGCCGGCGAGGTGTGTCACCTCGCCACGCCGAGGGTCCGCGGCTTGGGTCAGCGACGCAGGCCGAGACGCTCGATCAGCGAACGGTAACGCTCGATGTCCTTGTCCTGCAGGTACTTCGAGAGCCGCTTGCGACGACCGATCAGCGCCATCAGGCCGTGGCGGGTGTGGTGGTCGTGCTTGTGCTTCTTGAGGTGCTCGGTGATGTCGGCGATCCGCTTGGACAGCAGCGCGATCTGCGCCTCCGGGGAACCGGTGTCCTTCTCGTGCACGCCGTACTCGGCGAGGATCGCCGACTTCTGCTCAGTGGTGAGAGCCACAGATACTCCTTGTTTCAGTCCGCGCTCGAGGGACCGGACGAAGCCGGTTGGGCGCCGCCGCGGACCGCAGCAAACCCGACGTGACAGCTTACCGGAGCGCCCGTGGTAGCGGAAATCGGCCCCGGGGAGCCCTATTCGCCGGTCTCGTCGTCGAGGACCTTGCGGGCCTGGTCGACGTCCTTGCCGATGGCCTCGACCAGCTCCTCGATGGACCCGAACTTCCGCATGCCGCGCAGCTGCTCGACGAAGTCCACGGCCACGTGCTTGCCGTAGAGGTCGGCGTCGAAGTCGAGGATATGGGGCTCGACGGTGCGGTTGCGGCCGTCGAAGGTCGGGTTGGTGCCGACCGAGATGGCGGCCATGTGGCGCTCGCCGGCCAGCGGGTCGCCGGGTTCGAGGGCGGTGAACCAGCCCGCGTACACCCCGTCGGCGGGGATGGCGGCGTGCATGGTCGGGGCCACATTGGCGGTCGGGAAACCCAGGCCCTTGCCGCGGCCGTCGCCGTGCACGACGACGCCCTCGACGCGATGCGGGCGGCCCAGCGCCTCGGCGGCCGCGCCCACATTGCCCTCGGCCAGGCAGCCGCGAATGTAGGTGGAGGAGAAGGTGACGGCGTGCTCGCCGAGCAGCTGCACGCCGTCGACGTCGAAGCCGTAGCGGCTGCCGAGCTCGCGCATGGTGTCGACGGTGCCGGCGGCCTGCTTGCCGAAGGTGAAGTTGTCGCCCACCACGACCTCGGCCACGTGCAGCCGGTCCACGAGCAGTTCCTCGACGTACTCCTCGGGGGTGAGCTTCATGAAGTCACGGGTGAAGGGCATCACCACGAACACGTCGATGCCGAGTTCCTCGACCAGTTCCGCGCGCCGGTCCAGGGTGGACAGCTGCGCCGGATGCGCACCGGGCCGCACCACGTCGACCGGGTGCGGGTCGAACGTCATGAGCACCGACGGAACGCCCCGCACCGCAGCGGATTTCACCGCACGGCTGATGAGCTGGGCGTGACCGCGATGCACGCCGTCGAACACCCCGATGGTGAGGACACACCGGCCCCAGTCCGCGGGCATCTCCTCGAGACTTCGCCATCTCTGCACACGGGAAGCCTACGCAAAGCGCGTCACAGACAATATTCGGCGGTGCGGATCTTCACGGCCGGAAGCATGTCCGTCACCCTGCGTTCACCACTCCGGCCCGCCCGCCGGTCCGCCGGCCGGCGTGGCCCACCCGGAGATGAACCAGTGCTGGAGTCGTCGGCGTAGCGTCGGTAGGCGCGACGACAGGAGACGATCGTGGCGCCGTTTGTTTCCAGAAGAGAGATCTTGGCGGCACTTTCGATGGCGATCGATCTGGGTTTGGGCCAGCCGATGGAACACATGCTGCGGTCCGCCGTCATCGGGACCCGGCTTGCCGATCTGCTGCGCCTGACCGAGGAGGAGCGGTCGGCCGTCTTTCACACGTCGCTGCTGATGTGGATCGGATGCCATGCCGATTCGCACGAGTACGCCCACTGGTTCGGCGACGACATCACGGTTCGCCACGACAGCTTCGCGGTCGACTGGTCGGGATTACCGTATCTCCGCTTCTTGCTCCGCAATGTCGGACGCGGGTTGCCGGTGGGCAAGCGGGCGCAGATCGGCGCGACGTTGTTCAAGGACGCCAGGGGCAACCTCGGCAAACTGGTGCGCTCGCACTGCGCTTCCGCATCGCTGCTGGCCGAGCAGTTCGGCCTGGGCGAGGAGGTCGCCTCCGCGCTGCGTTTCGCCTTCGAACGGTGGGACGGGCGTGGACTGCCGAACGGAGTCGCGGGCACCGACATCCCGATCGTGATGCGGGTCGTCCAGCTCGCCGATGTCGTCGAGGTGCCCCATCGCGCCGACGGCGTCGAAGCGGCGATCACGGTGGCCCGCAGCCGAAGCGGCGGACAGCTCGACCCGCACCTGGTGTCCGTCCTCGCCGGCTCGGCACGGGATCTGCTCGGCCTGCCGGACGACGCGTGGCCGGCGGCCGCGGCTGCACTGCCCGATCCGGACCGGATCGTCACCGGCGCCGAACTCGATACGCTGCTGCAGGCGCTCGGCGACTTCGTCGACCTGAAATGTCCCTTCACCCTTGGTCATTCGCGTGGGGTGGCCGACCTGGCGCATGCCGCGGCGAGCTGCGCCGGACTGGGCCCGGCGGATGCGGACCTGATGCGCCGGGCAGGGTATGTCCACGACCTCGGCCGCATCGGCGTGTCCAACCACATCTGGGAGAAACCGGGACCGCTCACCGCCTCCGAATGGGAACGCGCGCAGATGCACCCCTACCTGACCGGCCGGATCCTGAGCCGAGTGCGCGGTCTCGAGGCGGTCCGAGCCGTCGCGGAACGGCATCACGAACACCTGGACGGCTCGGGGTACCCGAACGGTCTCGCCGGCGGCGCGCTCTCCGTGAACGACCGGCTGCTCGCAGCCGCGGTGAAGTACCACAGCTCGCGGGAACCGCGACCGTATCGGGTGGCCCTCGACCCCGACCAGGCTGCTCGCCGGCTGCGCCGCGACGCAGCTGCCGGGCAACTCGAACCGACCGCGGTCGAGACGGTGCTGGAAGCCGCGGGACACCGGCGGTCCCGGCGACCCGCACGCCCGTCCGGTCTGACCCCCAGGGAAACCGAGGTACTGATCAACGTGGCCCGGGGTCGATCGAATCGGGAGATCGCGAAGGCCCTCGGCGTTTCGGAGAAGACGGTCCGCAATCACGTCGAACACATCTACAGCAAGATCGGGGTCACGAACCGGGTCGGGGCGAGCCTGTTCGCGACGCAGCACGGCATGGTCAGCCCGGTGTCACTGTGAACCGGAAAAGGGGGCGAATGCCCCATGACCACCCGGGTCGTCCCGACGACGATCGTTCCATGACGACCATCAAGAACCCCAGAACCGCGTCGCAGGCGATGCTCGACCGGCCGGCGCTCTGGCCTGGCACGGACGAACGGCTCGCCGGTTACGGCGTGATGGGTGTGCCGTTCGAAACCGGGGACTACCTGGCACTGCGGCATTTCGCCGCCACGTCGATCGGTGCGGGCTATCGCGCTGTGTGGCACCGGAACCCGGCAGGCGACTGGACCTTCTACTCCGACGTGGCGCCGGAACTCAGCTGTGCCCGGTACTTCTCCGACGGCGGCTCGGCCACCACGGTCCGCACCCCGATCGATATCGAGTGGGTCGGCCCGTACTCCTTGGAGGCCCGGATTCCCGGCATTCTCGAGTGGCGGATCGACCTGGAGGCCACCGGCCGCACCCGCCTGCTGAGTGCCGTGGGACACCACACCCCGGCCGCGGTATGGCGCAGCGACCGTTGTCACCGGATCATGGCCAAGGGCGTGGGCCCGATGCTGCAGGTCGGGCATATCCGCATGAGCGGAACCGCCCCGAACGGGCAGCACTTCGCGGCCGGACCGATGCTGATGTGGCTCGTCTCCGCCAGCCGGGCGCGGATGCGCGGAGTCGATCTCGGCGCACCCGCTCCGCTGCCGGAGCAGCAGCGGCTCGGCGATTTCTGGCTGCCGCAACGCGGCGTGTTCGTCGTCGCGAAAGCCGCGTTCGAATCATTCGACCCGGCCAGACACCTGGCCCCTGCCGCCGCGGCGTGATCGCGGGCGACACCGTCGGTCATCGATGTTCGAAGACCGCAATTTCGGCACCCGGATCGTTCCGGCGCCGGTAGGTTAGGGCCTGCGGGAATTGAACCCAAAGGTCAGGAGTGCGCCTCGATGACCTGGACTACCGGCCCGGTCATACCCTTGATCAGCCCTCGGTCGGCCCACCGACAAGCCGTAGCGGCGGGCCTGGTCGTGATGAGCCGCGACCCGCTCAATGCCGAGACGCCGGTTTCCGAATTGGGGGGCGGCGTCACTCCGAACGCGCGGTTCTACAAGCGGAATCATTTCCGGATTCCGGATCTCGACCCGGGCGACTGGCGGCTTCGGGTCACCGGGCATGTCACACATCCGTCGACGTGGACTCTGCCGGACCTGCGCCGAATGCCGTCGCAGACACGGATTGTCACCCTCGAGTGCGCCGGCAACGGCCGAGCGGCCCTGGACCCACCGACGCCGGGAGAGCAGTGGGGACTCGGCGCGGTCGGCACCGCGGAATGGACCGGAGTGCCCCTGCTCGAGGTGCTCGCGCAGGCGGGTCCCGCGCCCGGAGCATGCGAGGTGGTGTTCCGCGGTGCGGACAGCGGGCCTGTCGACCGGCATTCGGGAACGATCCGCTACGAGCGCAGCCTCGACCTGACCGATGCCCGGCACAGCGGGGCGTTGCTCGCCTACGCCATGAACGGTGAGCCGCTATCGGCCCTCCACGGCCGCCCGCTCCGGCTGGTCGTTCCGGGCTGGTACGGCGTGGCATCGGTGAAGTGGCTCACCGACATCGAGGTCCTCGACCATCGGTTCGCCGGGTACTTCCAGACCGAAAAGTACTGCTACGAGTGGGAACGCGGAGAGCAAGTCGTCACCGAGCCGGTGCGCCTGCTGCGAGTACGGTCCGTGATCACGGTTCCTGCGTCGAACGCCGTGGTACGCCCCGGACCGCTCACCATCCAGGGTGTCGCCTGGTCCGGGCTCGCCCCGATCACCGGCGTCGAGGTCTCGATCGGCGGAGGGAGCTGGCAGCAGGCTCGATTGCCGGGGAGGCAACTGCCGGACAGCTGGCGTGAATGGGATCTCGTCGCCTCTGTCGATGCCCCCGGACCGACGACCGTGCGGGTGCGGGCGACGGATGCGGCCGGCCACACCCAGCCCGACGAGCCCGCATGGAATCGGTTGGGGTACGGGGCAAACGCTGTCCACTGTGTGCCGATCCACGTCACGCGATAGCGGACCCGCCCGCCGAACCGTGCTCCCTACCAGCGAGCGCGCCGATGTGTGAAACCGCGCGAGGTGTGCCTAAGCTCGGGTACGTGCCCGGAAAACGAGACATCGCCACCCGCCGTGAGCTGGCCGATCCGTCCGCACCTTCCGAACCCCACAGCAAGACCACGACCGTCGCCCCGGTGCTGTCCTCGGTCGCCCAGGACTATCTGAAAGTGATCTGGACGGCGCAGGAGTGGTCGCAGGAGAAGGTGTCGACCAAGCTGCTCGCCGAGAAGATCGGCGTCTCCGCCTCCACGGTGTCCGAGGCCGTCCGCAAGCTCGCCGACCAGGGGCTGGTCGAACACGCCCGCTACGGGGCCATCACGCTCACCGAGGACGGCCGCCGCGCCGCGATCGCCATGGTGCGCCGGCACCGGCTCATCGAGACCTTCCTGGTCAATGAACTCGGCTACGGCTGGGACGAGGTGCACGATGAGGCCGAGGTGCTCGAGCACGCCGTCTCGGAGACGCTCATGGATCGCATCGACGCCAAACTCGGCCACCCCGACCGGGATCCGCACGGGGACCCGATCCCGTCGGTGGACGGCGCGGTGCCCACTCCCCCGGCCCGCCAGCTCAGTGATTTCGACGCCGGCGAATCCGGCCGGGTGGCACGGATTTCCGACTCCGATCCGGCCATGCTGCGCTACTTCGATTCGCTCGGCATCGCCCTGGACACACCCATCGCCGTGGTGGAGCGGCGCGATTTCGCGGGCACCATCGCGGTGCAGGTCGACGAACGCACGATCGACCTCGGAAGCATTGCGGCCGAAGCGATCTGGCTCAGCGAAGCGCACTGACCGGGCGGCCGGCAACTCCGTCGCGGTCAGGCGGGCGCGGCCGGAGTCGCCCGGGAGGTGAGGGCCGCGAGCAGCGAGGAGACCTCGGCGGGCACGTACGGCTGACTCCATCGATACGTCCGAGTCCGGGTTCCGTCGCTGACGGTGACCTCGTAGCTGAACCCATCGGGAACACCGGTCCCGGCCGATCCGGCGGGGTCGCCGGTGAGAAGTCCCGCCGCGATCGTGGCGTCGCCGGGCGGCAGGTCGGCGGCATCGACCTCGGCGGTCAAGTCCAGACCGGCCAGCCCACCCGACCGTCGATATGCGATGCGTATCGGCGACATACGAACGAGCGTAGTCCCGATGCGATCACTGCACCGGAACCTTCACCGCGTCCCAGCCGGCCCGCACCGCGTCCGTTTCGCTACTCGTGGCGCCGAAGCGGGTGCGCGCGTTCTTCAACGTGAGGGTCGCGAAGCCGGTGAAGGTGCTGTTGGGCTTGAGCCTCGGGTCGTTGAGGGTTTCGTACCAGATCGTGCCCGGCGCCTGCCATGCCGGTCCGCCGATCGTGAGGGCGGTGACGGCGAACGCGCGGTTGGGGATTCCGGAGTTGATGTGGACGCCCCCGTTGTCCGAGGTGGTCTGCACGAAGTGGGCCATGTCCGCCGGCTGATTGTCATGCTTGTTGGCGGTGCCCGGTGCTTTCATCGACCGCAACGCCGGTGTCAGCAACGGCCCCACGATGTCGCCGCCGATGAGCCAGTCCGCCTGCGCGGCGTTCTGGCCCAGGTGGTACTGCTTGACCAGCGACCCGAACACGTCGGAGATCGATTCGTTCAGCGCACCCGACTCGCCCGAGTAGATCAGGTTCGCTTCGTGCTGGGTGACGCCGTGGGTCAGCTCGTGGCCGATCACGTCGATTCCCCGGGTGGTGTCGGTCAGGATCTGGCCGTCACCGTCGCCGAAGAACATGCGCCCCTGACCGTCCCAGAACGCGTTGTCGAAGGCGGTGCCGTAATGCACCAGCCCGGCGATCGGCATTCCCTGGCCGTCGATCGAATCTCGTTGAAACACATCCCAATACAGCGAGTAGGTAGCGCCGAAGCCGTCATATGCCGCGTCGACGGAGGCGTCCCCGGACGGCGGGTCGCCCTCGTGCCGGACCAGTGTGCCCGGACCCGGGCTCTCCGAGTGCCGCTGGTCGTAGATCCAGCGGTGCGGGGTGCCGCCGGCGGCGGCCAGCGCGAGCCGGACGGGCGCGACGAGCCGGGCCGCGGCCTCGGCACGAGCTTGCCGGAAGGAACTGTCCCGGTCCAGGGCCGTCAAGACCGCCAACCGCTGCTCGTGCGTCGCCTCCCTCGCCAGCGAGACCAGCAGGTCGGGCGGCAGAATGCAGGCGAGCGAATGCCTTCTCATGATGTCTCCCCCTTGGTTCTCAGGCGCGAACGAGGCTGCGGTTCGCCGGATCGGAGATCCAGTCGAGCAGGCCCTTGACGTCCTGGGTGAAGTACGGTCCGTATTCCACCGTGTCGCCGTCGTTGATGTGAAAACTCTGCAGCCCGTTCGCATATTGGCGCGCTGAACCGTTGAAATCGGTGATCCACGGTCCGCCGCTGCTGCCGTGCTCCATATTGTCGTTGCTCAGCCCGATGGTGCCGGTGGTCGAACCGGATTGCACCGTGCCCAGGGCCTCGTCCATCTTGTTGCCGTCGAACGGCGGGCTGGGTGTCGCGGGGTAGCCGACCGCGTCCCAGACCCGGCCCGCGGTGGCGGCGTTCCACAACAGCCCCAGCCAGCCCACCTGATTTCCCGGGGCGCTGTCGAACCAGATCATTCCGTAGTCGAAGGCGCGGTCCCCGCGCTGAGTCCACGCCGTCCAGGCCGCGGCAGAGTTGTAGTTGAAGCGGTAGGCCGGGTCCGAGGTGGCGCGACTGGGATAGGACGGGAAGAACGCCAGATTGGTGGACCAGTTGCCATTGCCGAAGACGCAGTGGCCGGCGGTGAGCAGGACGTTCGGCGCGACGAACGCCGCCGATCCGGCGAAGTTGCCGCTGTTCTGGGTGAAGAAGAGCTTGCCGCAGGCGGTGTACGGGTAGGCGAGCGGGTTCAGTACCGGGTCGGCGTCGCTGGTGCCGCCATGGCCCGAATCTCGGTGTGCGCGTGCGGTTCCATTGTGACCCGCCGGAGTATGTCCGGCCTTTCCGGATGGCTGCGGTGCGATCGCCTGCCGGGGCTGCGCGGCCTTACGCTCCCGCGGCAGCGGAACCGGAATGGCCGCGGCTCGGCGTTCGGGCGTCCAGTATTCTTCGCCGGCCTCGACGCCGGCCATTTCGGCCGGGCCGGATCCGACCACGTAGTTCTCGTTGTCGCGTGATGTGCTCATTGTGGTGGTCTCCTCTTCGGGCGGTTTCCAGCAGGGTCGAATCTGCGGGATCATCGAATGACCCAGCCGGAGAATGAGTTCGGAGGCCGCGAGTAGCCACAGCCCCCTCACCCCCGAGGCCGGTAATGGATGGGCCCGTTTCGCCCCTCTACAGGGTGAGCCGGTCCGACCCGAAGGGCATGAGTACTCGGCTACTCGAATCGACGCGTCAGCAATCAGGCAGCATCCGGAGAACCACCGGCGCGAGATCAGACGAGGCGGTGCCCGCCGTCCACGTGCAGGACGGTGCCGGTGACGAAACCGTTGCCGATGACCGAAAGCACGGCGGCCGCAATGTCGTCCGGTCGCCCCAACCGCCGGGCGGGCAGCTTCTCCGCCATGGCCGCCAGCCGTTCCTGCTTGTCCTCCCAGGGCATCGACTCCCAGATATCGGTCAGCACCCAGCCGGGCGACACCGCGTTCACCCGAATCGGGCTCAGCTCCACCGCCAGCGCCCGCGTCAACCCCTCCAGCGCGGCATTCACCGCCGCCACCATGGCCCCGCCCACCGCCGGGCGGTAGGCGGCGATTCCGGAAATGAAGGTGAGCGAGCCGTTCTCCGTCAACCGCGCGTGCTTGGCCAGCAGCATCGACCCGATCAGCTTGGTCTCGAGAAAGCCGCGCCCGTGCTCGAAATCGAAGGTGGCGACGGGTCCGTACGCCCCGGCCAGATCGGCGGCGGTGGTGATCACATGATCGACGGTCCCGACGGTCTCGAACAACCGCGAAATCTGTTCCTCGTCAGCGACATCCGCGACGACGGCACTCACCTTCCCATCCCCGAGCTCCCGCACCGCGTCGGCCAGCCGCTGCTCCGACCGGCCGACGATGATCACCTCGTTGCCCGCCGCCAGCAGGGCGTCGGCGATCGCCTGGCCCATACCGGAGCCGCCGCCCACCACGACCGCCCGTCCGACCTGTGTTCCGAATCCGTTGTCTGTCATGCCATTGAGCAAACCGGCGGCGCACACCCCGCGTCCACGACGCGCGGTCGAACAGCCGTGAGGCCGGGGCTAACACCGCAGGCCGGCCGCGTGCGGCAGGGCCGGAACGCCGCGAGTATGGCCGCCAGCGCCCGCAAGTCCGGGCCGACGAACGCGGGCACCTCCGGCGCGGTGGCCGCCAGGTCCAACAGCCGCTCGTTCAGGCCCCTCGCCGGGGCAGGCCCACGCCGTCGGCCCACATGGTCACCGCGCGATCCAGCAGGCGGCTGCGGCTGTCGCCGCCCGGATCGTTTCTCGAAGTCGAGGCCCGGGCGGGCACCGGTCAGCTGGAACCGAGGCGGAGGCCGCCGGCCAAGGCGTCGGCCATGGTGTGCAGCAGGGGGTTTCGGGTGGTGGTGCGCCAGGCGGCGGCGTAGGTGATGACCAGAGGGCGGGGTTGCAGCGGCCGCCAGACCAGGCCGGGGACCGTCGCGGTGCGGGCGGAGCCGACGCCGATGGCCCCGGGGCGGAGCGGTAGCAGCTGCAGCATCTGGGCGTGGCTCATGGCGCTGTCGCTGAGGACGACGGTCGCACCCCGCTCGCGCAGTTGCGACAGCACCGAGTCGTGGACCTCGGGGGCGGCATCGCGGGCGAACATGATGAGCTCGTGGTCGCCGAGGTGCGCCGGTTCCACCGAAACCGCTGCCGCGAGCGGGTGTTCACGGGACATGACGATGCCGAGCTCCTCGTCGGCGATGGGCGTGCAGGTGAGGTGATCGGCCAGCCGGACCGGCATGCGCAACACGGCCAGGTCGACCTCCTCCCGATCCAGCAACCGCGCCTGGTCGCCGCTGGTACCGGTGGACAGCGCGATGCGCACCCCCGGCTGGCGGGCCTTGAGCAGCGCCTCGAGCCGCCCCGGCAGCCAGGCGGGCGCGCCGTTCACGATGCCGAGGCGGAACACCGCGTCGCCGGGCTGGGCGACCGCGCGGGTCGCGCGCAGGGCGGTCTCGGCCGCCTCCAGCACGTTCCGGGCGGTCTTCAACAGCACCTCACCCGCGGCCGTCAGCTCCACGCCATGACTGCCGCGGATCAGCAACGGTCCGCCGACCTCACGTTCGATGGCCCGGATCTGCTGGCTCAACGTCGGAGTGGAGATGAACAACCGCTCCGCCGCGCGCCGGAAATGCAGCTCCTCCGCCACCGCCACGTAATACCGCAACTGCCGCAATTCCACCCTTGAAGAGTAGGCGGCCATGCGGGTGCGAGGGTCATCTGCTCGGCGCTTCGGGTGGGCGATTGCGCCCGCACCTCACAGGCCCTGCGCTGCCAGCCAGGTCAGGGTGGCGTCGGCGATCTCGGCCCAGCCGTGGTCGATGGTCAACGAGTGCCCACGATCGGGGAAGGAGAGCAGTTCGGTGGGGGCGTCGCTGTGGCGATACTGCTTCAGCGTCGCGGTCGTGATGACCTCGGGGACCGTGTGGTCCTGGCCGCCGGCGATCAGCAGCAGCGGTGTGGCCGGATCGCGGTCGGTGTTCACCGCGGCGGGCGAATGCGGCAGGAAGTTGGCGGTCGCGGCTTCGAACAGCGGCCGGCCCGGCGCGGGCACCACCCACCGCCGGTAGAGCTGCGTGGTTTCCTCCTCGCTGATCGCGTTGCCGAAGGCGTAACGAAACTGCTCCTCGGTCAGCGATACCGCACGGTGGATGTTGGCCGGGTTGCGGAACACCGGCAGAGTCGCGTGCAGGGCCGACAACGGCAGTGGCAGTACGCCTTTGATCTGCGCGGCGTCGATCGCCACCGCCGCGGCGGCCTTGCCCTCGCCGAGCAGTTTCTGGGCGATCATGCCGCCGAAGGAGTGTCCGACGAGGATCGGTTTCGCCGGCAGCTCGGCAATGATCTTGCTGTAGTGGGCGTCCACGTCCTCGATGCCGTGATCGGCGATCGACTCCGGCGCGGAGCGAGCGGCCTCGACATCGGCCGGCATCCCCGGCCAGCCCGGCGCGACGGCCTGGTAGCCGTGCTCGGCGAACTTGACCACCCACGGCTGCCAGGAATCGGGATGCAGCCACAGACCGTGGATGAAGATGACGGGAAGTTTCGAGGTCGTCATTGTTGCCTTCTCTCTTCGGGTTTCGCTCTCGATGACAGATCCTCGTCTCCGGCTCCGCTCCTCCGCTTCGGTCGATCGACTCAATTTCCCGGATCGCGCGAGCGCGCAATCGAATTCCTGCGGCCCGGGCAGTTCACCAGGTCGGGACGTAGCCGCCATCGATGCGGAAGTCCGCGCCGGTGATGTTGCCGCCGCGGTCGCGGGCCAGCATCACCACGATCTCCGCGACCTCTTCGGGGGTGGAGAAGCGGCCTGTCACCATCGCCGCCGAGGCCGTCGCGGCCACCTCGTCGGCGGGAATGCCCGCACTGCGGCTCACCGTCGCCGCAACGCCGTCGGCGGCCAGCCAGAGATCGGTGGCGACCGGTCCGGGGCTCACGGTGTTGGCGCGAATCCCCTGGGGCCCGAACTCTTTCGAGATCGCCTTGGTGAACGCGGACAACGCGGCCTTGGCCGCGCTGTAGTCGACCACCAGCGCTTCGGGCAGAATCGCGTTGACCGAGCTGATATTGACGATGCCGCCACCGCCGGCGGCGATCATCAGCGGGATCGCGGCTCGTGTGGTCCGTACCGCGGCCAGCAGGTTGAGCTCCAGCGTCGCCTGCCACTGATCATCGGTGATCGCCAGGAAGCCGTCGGTGCGGGCGGGTGCTCCGCCGACATTGTTGACCAGTACGTCGATCCGATCACCGGCCGCTGCCACCAGTTCGGCGGCCGCGGCGGGTTCTTTCAGGTCCGCGGCGACGAAAGTGACGTCGCTGCAGTCGATCACGGCCGCGAGCTCGGGGCCGAGTTTTCGAGCACCGGCGACGACGTGCGCGCCTTCGGCGGCCAGGGCGCGCACCACGGCCAAGCCGATGCCCCGGCTCGCGCCGGTGACGACGGCGGTGCGGCCCTGCAATCGATTCTCCATCGTGACTCCTTGTGGGTGAACGGAATTGGGATTCATGAAGCCCGGCGAGTGGAGCGAGTGGACTATCCGTTCGCCGCCGCGACGGGGTTCTCGTCGAATTCACCGTCGTGCGACTCGACCCCGAACGAGCTGCCGAGCTGGTTGCGGGAGGTGATACCGAGCTTCGGGAAGATTCGGTACAGGTGTGAGCCGACGGTGCGTGGCGAGAGGTAGAGACGTTCGGCGATCTGGCGATTCGAAAGACCTTGCGCGGCCAGTCGCGCGATCTGGGCTTCCTGCGGGGACAGCACCTCCGGCGTAGCGGAGTCGGCCGGGGTGTCGCGTTCACCGGCGGCACGGAGTTCGGCGCGGGCTCGGCGCGCCCAGGTGGTCGCACCGATCAGATCCAGAGTCGTCTGCGCGGACCGCAGCAGGGCGCGGGCTTCGGCGACCCGTCGTCGGCGACGTAGCCAATTGCCGTAGGCGAGTTCGGTTTTGGCGCGCACCAGCGGCCAGCGAGCGAGGTCGCGGCCCAGCGCGCCACGGTACAGCGCTTCGGCCATGGCGTCGTCGGCGAGGACGGCCCGGGCATACGCCAGCTGAATGTGCAACAGCGGGGAGGGCGTGACCGCCGCCGTGGCCTCGAGTTCCGCGATCGTGCGGCGGGCTTCGTCGACGCGGTCGGCATGGACGGCCGCCTCGGCGAAGAACATCACCCCGTCGAAACTTTCGCGCTGGTGGTAGCACGGTTCGCTCGGGTCGAACAGCTTGCGCAGCAGATCGAAGGCCACCTGGAAGTGGTCGGCGCACAGCCAGGCCAGTCCGCGCGCCAGCTGCAGGAACGACAGCAGATTGTTGAGCCCGCCGGGGCTGACGGACTCTTCGGCGAACGCCACCAGCGCCAAGGCCCGGTCGAGCTCGCCGCGGAGGCCGCACAGCATCGCATCGCCGATGGTGGCGCCATTGATCCAGATCGGCTGGCGGGTTTCCTCGGCGACCTGGCGGCCCTCGGCGATCACTTCGGCCGCGCGCTTCCAGTCACCGGTCCACAGCAGATCGCCGGGTTGCATCGCCAGGGTGTGGGAGAGCAGTCCGAGTCTGCCCTCGGCACGAAGCAGGGTGTCGGCACGGCTCAGCAGGTCGATGGCCCGCGGCGAGTCGCCGATCGCGTGTGCCGCCATGCCGAGCATGCGCAACGCGTCGGCATCGGCGGTGCCCGTGATCGGCCCGCCGAGCCGTTCGTGCACGAGGGTGCCACACCGCACCGGTTCGGCGACCGCCACGATCGCCGCCCACCGCGGATCGCCGACCGCAATGGACTGCTCCTCGGCGACCGTGACGACCAGGGCCCGAGCCCGCGGCCCGGTGTCGGCCCACCAGCATCGAAGTGCCGCGCCCAGCAGCAGATTCAATGCCAGGTCGAGATCGCCGGCCGCGGCGGAACGCCGGGCGACCTCACACAGCTGCTCGACCCGGGCGGCGTCGCCGGGAGTGCCGTCGGAGAAGATCTCCCGGATCCACTCCATCCGGGCGTGGTCGAGCTCGGACAGTTCGGTGCCCGCGGCGCCGCGCAGCAACCGGTCGACGAGATCGACCTGCCCGAGTCCGAACGCGTATTCGGCGGCCAGCAGCAGCCGTCTGCCCCGGGTCGGGGATGCGGTGCACAGCTGGGCGGCACGCTCCAGCGCCCAGATGGCGGCGGTGACTCCGCCACGGCGCAGCGCGATCGCGTGGCTGGCTTCCAGCTCGTCGGCCACGTCGTCGTCGGGGCCGACGATGGATTGGGCGCGATGCCAGGTACGCCGGTAGGGCTCATCGACGAGGGCCTCGGCCAGGGCGGCATTGGCGGCCATTCGCTGCGCCGGTGGTACCGATTGCAGCACCGCCGACCGCACCAGCGGATGGTGCAGGCGCACCCGCATGCCATCGACATGCAACAGGCGTGCGTCGATAGCGGGGTCGAACACATCGACCCGCACGTCGTCCCCGATGAGCAAGCTTGTGGCCGAGAGGATTTCGGGCAGCGCGTCGGCATAGTCGATCGCCGCGATCAGCATGGCCGCGCGAGTCGCGGCGGGCATCTCGGCGACGCGGCCCGCGAACGCACGCTCCAGTTTCGCGGTCAGCGGCAAGAATTCCGGACTCCGGGCCTGCGCGCCGGCACCGTCGTGGTCACGCCAGGCCAGCGGCAGCTCGACCAGGGCGAGCGGATTGCCGCCCGCCTCGCGGCGGATACGGGCTTGCGCCGCCTGGCCGATCGCCCCCGCGTGCCGCGCCAGCAGCACCCGTGAGTGCGTGTCGTCGAGTCCCGGCACCTCCAGTTCCGGTGTGCGCGCGCCGGCGTACGGGCCGGAGTACCCGGTCCGTAGCGACGCCAGGATCACCAGCGGATCCTTGCTGATCCGGCGCGCGACGAAGGCCAGCACCTCCTGGGAGGGACCATCGAGCCAGTGCATGTCGTCGACGATCGCCACGCGCGCGGTGTCACCGTCGGTCAGCAGATTCAGCGTGGCCAGCGCGACCATGAAGGTCTCGGGCCTGGGCCCATCGTGGATCCCGAACGCGGTCAGCAGCGCGGCGCGCTGCGGCGCGGGCAGCCGCTGGACCGCGGGCAGCAGCCCGCGAACCAGCTGATGCAACCCCGCGAACGGCAGGCCTGCCTCCACCTCGACGCCGGCTGTGCGCAACACCTCGAGACCCGCGGTCGCCGCCTCGCCCGCCATGGCGTCGAGCAGCGCGGTTTTGCCGATACCCGGAGCACCGACGATCGTGCAGGCGCCACCGGCCGCAGGCAGCTCGTCCAGCAGCGACCGCAGCACCGCCAACTGTGGTGCCCGGCCGATCAACGCGTGCCCGTCCACTGGCATGCCCACCTACTTCCCGGCCCCGGACCGATAGAGCGCGACAACACGCGGAACGATGGACAGTCGTTCCGCGATCTCCCCATCACTGTGACCCGCCGCCAGCAGATCGGCCAAGGCGCCATACCGTGCGGCGCCACCCCTCCCGGTGATGGGCCAGTCCACGGCATCGCCATTGGCGTGCAGCTCGATTCGCGCTTCGTCGGCCAGCGCGAGGGCGTCGATGCGGTCCAGTCCGGTCGCCGCGGCCGACAGCAGCACGCCGGCCTGCCGATGCCGTCCACGCCTGCGCAGCCACCGGCCGTAGGCCAGCTCGGTCTTCGCGCGAGCCAGCGGCCAGCGCGACAGATCGTGCCGTAATGCCTCCAGATACAGCTCTTCGGCGTCACCGGCGTCACCCGCCAGGACGGCGCGCGCGTAGCGCAGATGCACCTGCCGCATGGAGGCCACGCCCTCGGCCGAGCCCAAACCCACGACGATGGCTGCCGCGTCCTCGCGGTGCCCGCCCCGGACAGCGGCATCGGCGAAGAACATCAGCGCGGTGTACTGCTCACGCGGGTGATACGACCGGTCGTCCGGATCGAAGCAGCGGCGCAGTGCACCGTAGGCGTCCCGGGGCCGCCCGGCAGCGAGCCAGGCGATACCTCGCGCGACCTGCACACAGCAGAGCAAGTCGTTGACTTGCCTTCTGCTCGCCGACAATTCGGCGTCGGCGGCGATCTCCAGCGCGGTGTGCGCCCGGCCCCGGAGCGCCTCGTGGACCGCTTCACAGACACGCGTGCCGGCCTCCCAGATGGGCTGGCTGGTCCGGCGGGCGAGCTCGAGACCTTCCGCCGCGGCCTCTCCGGCGGCGTCGAGATCGCCGAGTACCAGGTTCACCATCACGGCCATGGACAGCACCTGCGACAGCAATCCGAAGCGTCCTTGCGTACGCAGAATGTTCGCGGATCTGCCCAGATAATCCTGGGCCGCGTCCTCGGCTCCGATCGCGTGCGCCGACATTCCCAGCAGCCACAGGCTCTGCCCGTCGGCGATCCGATCGGCGGGCCGCGCACGCAGGATGTCGAGAACCGTGGCCCCGCACCGGATCGGCTCGGCAACCGCGACCGCGGCGACCCGGCGCGGATCCTCCCAGCCGTCGATCAGCTCGGCGGTCCGCACCACCCGCGCCTTCGTACCGGGCTCCGTATCGGCCCACCAGCACCGGAGGGCGGCCGCCAGCAGGAGATTCAACGCCAGGTCCACCTCGCCCGCCGCGATCGAGCGTTCCGCCAGATCACACAGACCGGCGATGCGAAGACGATCACCGGGGACACCGTCGTGAAAGATCTCCCGCAACCACTCCATGCGGGCCACCGCCAGCTCCGACAGCTCGGTCTTCGCGGCCGCGTCCAGCAGCCGCGCCACGAGATCGGCCCTGCCCGCACCGAAAGCGTGCTGCGCCGCCGAGAGCAGACGTTCACCACGCCGGGCCGAGTTACTGGTCAGCTGCGCGGCCCGTTCCAAGCCGTCGATCGCGTCCAGCACCGCGCCGCGGGCCAACGCCACCGTGGCGTTCGCGGCCAGCCCGTCGGCGATCTCGTCGTCGGGGCCCATGATCGATTGCGCGCGATGCCATATCCGGCGATAGGGCTGCTCATCCAGCACGGCGGCCAGCGCCTCGTGTGCGGCCTGCCGCCGCCGCAGCCCCTCCGCCTGCACGATTCCCGAGCGAATCAGCGGATGACGAAAACGGACATACGGCCCTTCCCGGCACACCAGCCCGGCTTCCTCCGCCGGAACGAACGCCGACTCCGGCACCGGTGCTCGCTGCAATAGGGAAGCCGCGGAAACGATTTCGGCGGCCGCGCCCACCGAGTCGATCGCCGCCATCAGCAGCAGGTCCCGGGTCGGCGCGGGCAGATCGGCGACCCGGCCCGCGAAAGCGTGCTCGAGACGCTGCGACAAACTCGAGGTGCGCGACCCCGGCAGCCGGTCCGGCACCGCAGGCAATTCCAGCAGCGCCAGTGGATTCCCGAACGCCTCACTCCGAATCCGGAAATGATCCGCTTCGGCGAGATCGGGTGCGCGATCCCGCAGAATCACTGTCGCGGCGGCATCGTCCAGTCCGCCGACACACACCGTGGGGAGCGCTTCATCGAGCAGGGGCCCGTGATATCCGGAGCGCGCCGCGCCCACGATCACCACGCCGTCACCGACCCCGACCTGCTGTGCCAAATACGCCAGGATCTCCCGGGATTGGCGATCCAGCCACTGCACATCGTCCACCGTCACCAGCACGGGGCGCTCCGCGGCCATCGCGGCCAGCACCATCGCGGCCGCCGGGCAGATGGCGAAGGGATCCAAGGGAACCGGCTCGATCAAGCCGAGCGCTCCGAGCAGGGCGTCACGATACAACGGCGGCAACGCCGAGAATTCCGCCGACACCGGTCGCAGCATCTGATGCAGCCCCGCGAACGGAAACCCCGCCTCTGCCTCCACACCCACCACCGACAGCACTCGCCAGCCCTGGCCGGCGGCCCGCGCCCGCACCGCCTGCAGCAGTACCGACTTGCCGATACCGGGATCACCCTCCAACAGCAGTACGCCACCGTTCGACGCGCCCGGCTCCACCAGCGCGAACAGCTGCTCCAGCTCGCCATCCCGTCCAACCAGCACTCGCCGACGCTAGCCGCCCACATCGCGACCACGCTCGAGTCAACCGACTCAATCACACACCGGCCGTACCGATCGGCTTACGCCGGACGGCAAGGGAATTCGGACCGGCTACGCCCAGCCCGGGCTCGGGGCGGGTGAGGTGACGGTGGCCCAGCGTTCGGCGATGCGGCGGCCCTGGAAGCGCCACAGCACGAAGCCCTGGAAGCTGAGCGGCTGCCCGGTGGCGCGGTCGGTCCAGCGCCAGATGTTGCGGCACATCACCCGGTCGCCCTCGGCGAGCATCTCCACCACCGTGACGTGCAGGTCGGGCATGGCCTCGTACATGCCGAGCATCATCTTCTCGTCGCCGGTCAGGTCGGTGGGGCTGCCACCGGGACCATCGTGGTCGACGAAGTCGGGGGTCATATTGCGGTGGATGACAGCGGCATTGCGCCGGTTCACGAACTCCTCGAAATGGTCGGCGACGAACTGCTTCATGGATTCGAGGGAGAGGTCGGTGGGCATCTTCGCCTCCTCTGCGCGGCCGAGCGACCCTCTCCATGGTGCGCCCGGTCGCCCACGCGGCGTGAGGGATTGGGCAGCGCGGTGTCGGCGATTGGGCAGTGCCATGCCAGAAGAGATCGGTCGGTGCCACGCCGGAAGGCCGGGCCGCCTCAGAGATTCGCGGGGCGGACCACCATGACCGAAGAGGCGCGTTTGCCCGATTCCTGGAGCAGCGCGATGGCGTGCCCCTCGGGATCGACGGCGGCGTAGACGCCGGGCAGGCCGATCGGGTCCAGCCAGCGGCCGTTGCGCAGATCTTCGGCCTGGGCGGCGGTGATGTCGCGGACCGGGAAGGCGGTGCGCACGGCGGTGTCGATGTCCAGGCTCAGCAGCGGTTCGCCCGCCTCGGCGGCCACGGCCAGCTGGTCCAGGGTGCGGGCGTGCTCGAGGGTGAAGGGGCCGACGCGGGTGCGGCGCAGCGCGGTGAGATGGCCGCCGACACCGAGCTTTTCGCCGAGGTCGCGGGCCAGGGCCCGGATGTAGGTGCCGGAGGAGCACTCCACCTCGACATCCAGATCCACGAATCGGGTTGTGCCGGTGTCGATATCGCGGCGGGCAAGGACGTCGAAGCGGCTGACGGTGACGGGGCGCGCGGCCAGCTCCACCTCCTCACCGGCGCGGGCGCGCGCGTAGGCGCGTTCGCCGTTGACCTTGATGGCGCTGACGGTGGCGGGCACCTGCTGAATGTCGCCGGTCAATGTGGCGATGTGCGAGGCGATCTCGGCGTCGGTGAGATGCCCGGCCGCGGTGGTCGCGGTGACCTCGCCCTCGGCGTCGTCGGTCACGGTGGACTGCCCGAGCCGGATGGTGGCGGTGTACGCCTTGGTGGTCAGGATCAGCTGCCCCAGCAGTTTGGTGGCCCGTTCCACACCCAGCACCAGCACGCCGGTGGCCATCGGGTCGAGGGTGCCGGCGTGCCCGACCTTCTTGGTGCGCAACAGCCTTCGGCTCTTGGCGACCACGTCGTGGCTGGTCCAGCCGCCGTCCTTGTCGACGATCAGCAGGCCACCGAAGGCGTCGACCAGCGGCGGCAGCTTCTCACGCTTGGCCTGCACCGCGCCCATCAGGCCTCCACGATCGCGGTCAGGATGAGGCCGTCGCTGATCAGCCAGCGGCCGTCGAACGAGGTCAGCGGACTGCCGCCGTCGGTGACCGAGCCGGGGACGAGCAGCTCGGTGTGGAAGGTGCCCGCGCCGCCGCCCGCGGACTCCTCGTCCACGGTGAAGGTGATGTGTGCGTCCTCGAAGCCCAGCCACCGGCCGGTGAGCGGGAACCACGCCTTGTAGGTGGCCTCCTTGGCGCAGAACAGCAGCCGGTCCAGATGCAGATCGGTGCCGGGCAGAACGGTCCGCAGCCACTGCCGCTCGGGCGCCAGGCTCACCGAGTCCAGGACACCGTCCGGCAGCTGACCGTGCGGTTCGGCATCGATGCCGATGGACCGGAAGCGCAGTTTGTGGCCGAGCGCGGCAGCCCGGTAGCCGTCGCAGTGGGTGAGGCTGCCGACAATGCCGCGCGGGAACACCGGTTCACCGGTGCCGCCCTTGCCGATGGCGACGGCGGGCTCCCCCAGCTGGGCCAGCGCCTGCCGGGCGCAGTAGCGCGCGCCGATGAAGTCCCGGCGCCGCTTCTCGACCGCGCGGGCAATCAGGTGCTCCTCGCCGGGGTACGGTGTCAGGTCCTCCGGGTACGCCGTCAGTTCGGCCGCGGCGACCCCGTTGGGCAGAATCCTGCCGAGTATGCGCGCCGACTCCGTCGCCGCGACTGCCCGCTCCTCGATGACCCGCCTCCTGCTCGCTTCCGGCACTGCCGAATCGAGCCTACCGGGCAGGCGCGGGCGGCTCCGCCGGTCATCCGGGAGCGCTCTTCGCCGGACACCGCCGCGGGTCCGTTGCTAGGCTTTTGCCAGCTCATATCCAATCCGCAGTCCGCAACCATCGCGGCGCTCCCGGCGAGTCCGCGAGGCAGGAGGCGCGATATGACCGTCGAACCGTCGAAACGGACCGGCTCCGCGCCGGCCGGATTCATCGGGCCCACCCGCACCATGACCACCCTGCGCGTCAACGGCCACGACCACTACACGGTGCTCGAACCCCGCACCAGCCTGCTGGACGCACTGCGCGAGCATCTGCACCTGACCGGCACCAAGAAGGGCTGCGACCAGGGCGCCTGCGGCGCCTGCACGGTGTGGATCGACGATCGGCGGGTGCTGGCCTGCCTGACCCTGGCGCTGGCCGCCGAGGGCCGCGAAATCACCACCATCGAGGGCGTGGCCGACGGGGACCGGCTGCATCCGGTGCAGCGGGCTTTCCTGGCGGCCGACGGATTCCAGTGCGGCTACTGCACTCCCGGCCAGATCATGTCGGCCATCAAATGCATCGAGGAGGGCCACGCCGAATCCGAGGCCGAGATCGCGGAGTGGATGAGCGGCAATATCTGCCGGTGCGCGGCCTACCAGAACATCCGGGAGGCCGTCTGCCAGGGCCGGGACGCCCTGCGGCGCGAGGACGGTGAGCTGCCGTGAAACCCATCTCCTATGCCCGGCCGACCACCGTCGAACAGGCGGTGAGCACCGTGACCTCCAGGCCCGCAACGGTTTTCCTGGCGGGCGGCACCACACTGGTGGACCTGCTGCGCACCGGCGCGCTGGAACCGGACAATGTCGTGGACATCACCTGGCTGCCGCTGGGCGGAATTCAGCACACCGCCGACGGCGGGCTGCGCATCGGCGCGCTCGCCACCATGAGCGAGGTGGCGGCGGAATCCGGTGTGGCCGAACGCTATCCGTTCCTGTCGCAGGCGCTGCGCCAGGGCGCGTCGGCGCAGTTGCGGAACATGGCGACCATGGGCGGCAACCTCATGCAGAAGGTGCGGTGCTCGTATTTCCGGGATCCCGCCAGCGCCTGCGACAAGCGCGATCCCGGGTCGGGCTGCGATGCGATCGACGGGTTGCACCGGGGGCACGCGGTGCTCGGGACGGGGCAGAGGTGCTTCGCCACGCATCCCTCGGATGTGGCGGTCCCGTTGACGGCCCTGGAGGCGACGGTCACCGTGTGGGGTCCGCGCGGGGAACGCACGATCGCCTTCGACGACTTCTTCCTGCTGCCCGGCCGCACCCCGCAGCTGGAGCATCCGATCGCCCCCGACGAACTGATCACCCGCATCGATGTGCCCGCACTGCCGTTCGCCCGCAACTCGCACTATCTGAAGGTGCGCGACCGGGAGTCCTACGAGTTCGCGCTCGCCTCGGCGGCGGTCGCGCTGAGCGTCGCCGACGGCACGGTGCTGGATGTGCGGATCGGGCTGGGCGGTATCGCGACCAAGCCGTGGCGGGCCCGGATCGCCGAGCAGTTGCTGATCGGGGTGTCCGCGACCCGGGAGAACTTCGACAAGGCCGCGGCGACCGAAGTGCAGGGCGCGGACACCTCGCATCCCATGAACGCGTTCAAGGCGGAACTGGCGCGGCGGACGCTGGTGCGGGCGCTGGAAACGGTGTCACCACAGCCGCTTTCGGGAGCGACGCGATGACCGCCACCGCGGCCCGGCCGCTGATCGGGCAGGGATTCGATCGGGTCGACGGGCGCGCCAAGGTCACCGGGGCGGCGCAGTACACCGCCGAGGTGCCGCTGCCCGGGCTGGCGCACGCGGTGATCGTGGGCGCGCGGATCGGCAGCGGCACAGTGCTTTCCATCGACAGCGGGCCCGCGCTCGCGGCGGGCGCGTTCGCTGTGTACACGCACGAGAACCTGCCGAAGGTGGCGGCCATCCCGTCGCAGTGGCCGTCCGGCTTCGGCGGGCCCGCGCCCGGGCAGACCTTCTTCCCCTTGCAGGACACCACGATTCACTACTACGGCCAGCCGATCGCCGTGGTGGTCGCGGATACCTTCGAGTGCGCCCAGCACGCGGCCGAGCTCGTGACGGCCGACTACGACGCGCAGCAGCCGCTCATCCGGCTCGAGGACGGACGCCACGCGCAGTATCAGCCGAAGACGGTGTTCTGCGGTCTCGTCCCGGCCGTGCAGTCGCGCGGGGACTTCGAGGCGGCGGCCGACACCGCGGTCCACACCGTCGACGTCACTTACCATTTCGCCGCCAACCACCACAATCCCATCGAGTGCTCGGCCACCGCGGCGAGCTGGGACGGCGACACCGTCACCGTCTACGACGCCACCCAGGGCGTGAGCGCCACCCAGGCCACGGTGGCCGCGTACCTGGGCATCTCGCCCGCGAATGTGCGAGTGGTCGCGCACTTCGTGGGCGGCGGCTTCGGCGCCAAGGCCCTGATCTGGCCGCATGTCACGCTCGCGCCCATGCTCGCCCGGGAACTGGGCCGCCCGGTCAAGGTGGTGCTCACCCGCGAGCAGATGTTCTACGGCACCGGATTGCGGGAGGAACAGGAGCAGCGGGTCACGCTGACCTGCGACGGCCAGGGGACCTTCACCGGGTTGCGGCACCACAAGCTGTCCGTCACCTCACCGTTCGACGACTGGGCCGAGGTGTCGCTGGGCGTGGCCGGGCAGGCGTACGCGATTCCGCACTGGGACGGGCAGTATCGCCTCATTCGCGGCAACCTCATGTCGCCGACGTTCACGCGCGGGCCCGGCGAGGCCTCCGGCATGCTCGCCATGGAGTGCGCCGTCGACGAGCTGGCCGCCGACATCGGCATGGACCCGATGGCATTGCGGTTGCACAATCACGCCACCATCGACCCGGCGAGCGGGCATCCGTGGAGTTCCGACGGGTACGCCGAATGCGTGCGCACCGCCGCGGAACGCTTCGGCTGGTCCATCGAGATCGGGCGCGGTGCCGTGCGAGCCGACGGCCACTGGCTGCTGGGCTGGGGCATGGCCACCGCCGGATACCCGGTGTACGAGCCGGGACAGCCGCAGCGCGCCCATGCGCGGCTGCTCGCCGACGGGGCGCTGATCGTGCAGGCGGGCACCCAGGACTTCGGCACCGGCGTGGCCACCGCCATGGCGCAGGTCGCCGGGGACGCCCTGGGCGTCGAATTCGACCGCATCCGAATCGATATCGGCGACACCGACTACCCGAACATCGCGGCGGCCGTCGGATCGATGGGTGCGGGCATGATCAGCGCGGCCGTGCACACCGCGTGCACCGATCTGCGCAGGCAGTTGACAGCGCTCGCGATCGGCGATCCGGAGTCACCGCTGCACGGGCGGATCGCCCCGGAGATCGAGGCGCGCGGCGGGCGGCTGCGGGTGCGCTTCAATCCGGCTGTCGGCGAGACGTATTCGGCGCTGCTGGCCCGGCACCATCTCACCGACCTGGAGACCATCGGCACCTGGCACCCGCCGACCGGCGATCTGCCGTTCGGGCGCATCAGTTTCGGCGCGCAGTTCGCCGAGGTGGCGGTGGATCCGGAACTCGGGCTGGTCCGGGTGCGGCGCATGGTGGGGACCTTCGCGCCCGGGCGGGTGCTCAATGCCAAGCTGGCGCGCAGCCAGGTGCTGGGCGGCATGAACTGGGGGCTGTCGCAGGCGCTGCTGGAGGCGACGCTGCCGGATGCGCGCACCGGCGCGTGGGCCAATCCGTCACTGCTGGAATATCTGCTGCCCGTCAATGCCGACGCACCGGAGGTCGATATCTCCTTCGTGGAGGTCAACGACGCGGTCGTCAACCCGCTGGGTGTGAAGGGGCTCGGCGAGCTCGGCATGATCGGCGCGGCGGCCGCCATCGTGAACGCGATCGCGCACGCCACCGGTAAACGCATCCGCGAGTTCCCGGTGCGCATCGAACACCTGCTCTGAAAACCGGTGTCTCACCGGTGAATCGGGCCGCCCGGCGCGGCAAGCGGCCGGCCCGATTCACCGGGTGTCAGGCCAGGCCGCGGCGGCGTTCGGCGGCTTCCTTCATCTTCAGGGCGGCGGCCTGCATTTCGGGGGTGATCTTGAAGTGGCCGCCCCACTCGTTGAGGGTGTCGCCGTAGTCGGGGACGGGGAGGATCTGGCGCAGCAGTTTGTCGGGGAGGCCGCGGCGCTGCCATTCGCGGGGGTAGCCGAGGGAGACCTCTTCGAAGCGGACGCCGTCGTACCAGGTGGTGCGGGGGATGTGGAGGTGGCCGTAGACGGCGCAGACCACGTTGTAGCTGGTGTGCCAGTCGGAGGTGAGGTCGGTGCCGCACCACAGGGAGAACTCCGGGTACCACATCATGTCGACCGGCTTGCGCAGCAGCGGGAAGTGGTTGATCAGCACCAGCGGGGTGTCGGCGGGCAGGGCGTCGAGCCGGCGCTGGGTGTACTGGACGCGGGCGTGGCACCAGGCGTCGCGCGTCAGGTACGGCTCCGCCGAGAGCAGGAACTCGTCGGTGGCCACCACATTGCGGTCCTTGGCGATGGCCAGGCCCTCCGCCTTGGTCTTCGCGCCCTCCGGCAGCCAGGAGTAGTCGTAGAGCATGAACAGCGGGGCCAGGGTGACCGCGCCGCCGAACTCCTCCGCGCCCGCGCCCTCCCACACCGGGAACGGGTCCTCCGGTGTGACGACGTCCACATCGCGGCACAGCGAGACCAGGTAGTCGTAGCGGGCCGCGCCGTGCATCTGCACGGGATCCTTTGCGGTGGTCCACAATTCGTGATTGCCGGGCACCCAGATGACCTTGGCGAAGCGGCCCCGCAGAGTCTCCAGGGCCCAGCGGATGTCATCGGTCTTCTCGCCGACGTCACCGGCCAGGATGAGCCAGTCCTCGGGGGAATCCGCGCGGATCGCCTCGACCACCGGTTTGTTGCCCTGATGACCGACATGGATGTCGCTCACCGCCATCAACTTCGGAATCACCCAGCTCCGCCTCTCTGTTCGCGACCGGTCCTCGCAGCAACAGACCCGGCCCCCACCAGATTCCCATGCGGGGCCACAGCGGCTCTCAGCGCACCCAGCGAATCCGGGCGTTCGGGCCGAATCCAGCGGCGACGGTGAGAGTTCCGGTGGTATCGCGCCGGCAGGAAGCCACGGCCACGTGACAGGGCCGTGGGATCTCGGACGGGATCCGCACCCCGCCGTCGATCTCGTAGCGCATATTGGTGACCTTCCACCGGTGCGCCCGGGGATCCTCGGGATCCACCGGCGGGGCGTCGGGGCGGGCCACCACCATCACCTCGGTGATGCCGATCGGCCATTCGAAGACCAGCAGCCCGCGCTGTTCGGTCAGGCTGCGCACGGTGGGCATACCGCTGGGCCGGTCGCCGTCGGGCCCGCCACCCGCGGCATCCGGCTCGCCGCCCTGGGCCGTATCGCGGTCCGAATCCCCATCGGACCGGGCCATTTCGGAGGCCCGGCCGGAGACGGACGCCACCACCCCGTACACCGGCACCGGCCCGGTCGGCGCCCCGCCGTCCTCCAGCGCGGTGCCGCGGGTGCGGCCCACCACCCGCCACGACCCGTCGGCCACCAGCCGCGTGACCCGGTACTCCACCTGCGTGGTCCGCGACGGGAGCCAGGTGATCACCACCGTCCCGTCCGGCTTGCGGCTCACCGTCACCGTTCCCGGCGCGCCCACCTGTAATTCGGCCAGCGCCGCCAGCGCCTCGGCATGGTCGGCGCACACCTCGAGCACGGCCCGCACGGCCTGCATGCGCAGTCCCGGATCCGACGGCAGCGCCTCGAACAGCCGCCCCGCCTCCATCACCGCCGCCCGCGCCCGCCCGATCAGCAACTCCCGGCCGGCTCCCCGCGGATCGGGATTGGGCACATCCGCCGCCCGCCGATCCAGGAAATCCAGATGCTCGCCCAGCGCCTCCACGAACCGCCGCCCCGCACAACAGGAGACGGCCGCCCGCCAGTGCACGGCCGCCTCGGCCAGCACCCGCTCGACCTCTTCCCCCACCGCCCGCACCGACCGCGCCCCCAGACCGTCGTCCCCGACCCCGCGCCGCGCATCCGTGACGAATCCGGCCGCCTCCCTGGGCCGTCCCGCCCGCAACGAGGCCCGCGCCGCCCGCAACGCCGCCTCCCACGGCCGCCCCGCACCCGCCCCGGCCGCCTCGCCCGTATAGGGCGTCCGCTGCCACTGCGCCGCCTCCGGCGCCTCTCCACGACCTCGAACAGGTGCGCCACCGCCCGAATACCGTGGCCCGCCACCGGTTCCCGACGAGCCGCCCGCGCTTCCGGCAGCGGTCGCCGCATCGCGGTCCGGGCCGAAGCCACCCGCCGAGTCGCCGGTGTCGGAGGCGGCCGGACCCTTACCCCGAGGGTTGCTCGCGGGGTCGCGGCCGAATTCGCTTCCGGCGGCCGCGCCGGTCCGTGATGGGGCACCATTCCCCGTCGAGCGGGTCGAAGTCGTTGCGGCGGAGCTGGTCTGCGCGGGCCCACCGGAGCGGGGCGGGGCGGCGAGGTGTTCGCGGCCTTCGACGGTGGTGCCGAGTTCGTCGGTGAGGGTGATGAGGATGCGTTCGGCGGCGGCGCGGTCGAGGCCGGCCGCGATGGCGACGCCGAGGAGGTAATCGAAATCCGCTGCTACCAGGAGGTCTTCGACGAGTACGGCGGCGCGGACCTGAGGGCGGAGCTGGTCGGTGACCGTCTCGGTGATGGCGAGGAGGTAGGCATCGACCATCGCGCCGCCCGGCTCGAGGATGTCGCCGATATGGATGAGGAGTTCGTCGAGGACCACGCGGATCCGGCCGGGCGGGAGTTCGCGGGTGCGGGCGCGCAGGGCGCCGGCGCGCAGGCGGATCTCGTTGGTGTGGTGGGCCGCAGCGAATTCCATGCCGAGCAGGGCCAGCAGGGTGGGGACCGGATCGCCGGGAAGCAGGCGCTCGTATTCGGCGAGGAGCGCGCGGATCTGCCGGCGGCGTTCGGAACTCAGGGCGGGCGCGGCGGACGGCGATGGCGCTGCGGACGCCTCGTCGATGATGCGGTGTCGGCGTACCCGGGCGGCGATCTCGGCCACGGTCAGCCCGCCCATCCGGCCGATGTCCTCGAGGCCGGGGATCTTGGCTGCGGGAACGCCGCCGTGCCGCGCCACCAGCCGCTCGATGGCGGCGTCGAGCATCTCGTAGCGCTCAGCCTCCCGCCGGGCCCGCAACTGCGTCACGCGATCGGCCGCGACGAGCCGGGAACCGGTGTGCAGCAAGGGTTCCGAGAGTTCGGCGTGCGCGTCCACCAGCAGCCCGGCCAGCACCCGGTACTTGGGATGGTCGCGCAGCTTCTGCCAGAACGCCCAGACCGCCTCGACCCGCGCCGCCACCTCGGCGTCGCTCAGCCGCGCGGCCTCCGCGAGCGGAATGTCGTACAGCTCGAAGGCATCCGACTCACCGAGCCCGCCCCGGCGTTCGACGGCAGCGAGGACGCGCTTGCGGTAGTCATTGGAATCGAAGGCATGCATGGCTTGTCGTCGGACAGCGTATACCGGTCAGGAGTTGCGGCGGCGGGTGCGCTGCAACTGATCCAGTTCGCGCTCGACATCGGCCTGCGACAGGGTGGCCCCGGTCTGCACCGAAAGCGTCAGCGGCAGATCGGCATCCACATGGTAGGCGGTCACGTGCAGCACGCCGTCGAATCCCATCTCGAAGGTCACCCGGACTTCACTACCCTCCGGATACCCGGGTGGAATGTCCCGAATCCTGCCCTCCACCAACACCTTCGTGTCCTCGGGCCGGGTCGACGCCGCCTGCCCCTGCTGCTCCACGATGGTCAGCTCGATCTGGTCCTGGTCCGCGCGCACCGTCCCGTAGGACCGCCGCACGCGAATGGGCAGGGTCTGATTGCGATG
Organism: Nocardia sp. NPDC059229; assembly: GCF_042754165.1. Taxonomy (NCBI): domain Bacteria; kingdom Bacillati; phylum Actinomycetota; class Actinomycetes; order Mycobacteriales; family Nocardiaceae; genus Nocardia; species Nocardia sp. NPDC059229. The sequence goes on along the minus strand of NZ_JBHZAK010000006.1, from coordinate 81,366 downwards.
CACCAGCCAGCTGGCCGCCAGCCCGTTGAACGGATCCAGCGCCAGCACCCCGAATCCGCGCGACACCACCGTGTCCACCTGGATCTCGATCATGCGGCGCACCAGGCTCACCGGCTGCCCGAACGAATCGGCCACCCGCGCCAGCGAGGCCTCCAGATCACCGGGATCCGCCTCGCGCAGCCCGGCGCCGTCGCGTAGTCGCCCACGGGTCACCAGGTCCGCGGCCACCAGCCGCTCCATCTCCAGCTTCTCGCCGTAGAGCGCGGCCCCGCGCGCCACCGACAGATCCGGATCGCGCAGCTCACCGGTCAGCCCGAATTCCTTGTGCAGCTGCTCGGCCACCATCGGCATCCGCGACGAGCCGCCCACCAGCAGCAGCCGATCCACCTGCCGGACCCCGCGCTGCCCGGCCGCGGCCAGCACCGCCTTGGTGAGATCCACCGTGCGCCGCATGAGCGAGGCGGTCATGGCCTCGAGCTCGTCACGGGTCAGCGGGATCACCGCCCGCGCGCCGTCGTGCGCGATCACCACCTCGGTGCTGTCGGCGGTGGTGAGCTCGCGTTTGGCCTGCTCGGCCGCCAGCACCAGCAGCTGCGAGCCGACCGAATCGTCCAGGGGGTCTTCGGCATCCGGATTGGCGGCGCAGAACCGCTGGGACAGGTGCAGCGCCAGCCGCTCGTCCCAGTCCGCGCCGCCGAGCTGATGATCGCCCTCCACGGCCAGCACCGAGATGCGCCGGTCGGCGAGTTCGATGACGGTGGCGTCGAAGGTGCCGCCCCCGAGGTCGTAGACCAGCACCGTTTCGCGCGCCGGCGACGCGCCGATCTCGATGCCGCCGTCCAGCCGCCCGAAACCGTAGGACAGCGCCGCCGCGATGGGCTCGGACAGCACGCCCGCCACCTCGAATCCGGCGTAGGTGCCGGCCTGGATGGTGGCCCGGCGCTCCTCGTCGCCGAAGTAGGCGGGCACCGTGATCACCACCCGCCGCACCGGTTCGCCGCCCGCGAATTCGGCATCGGCGGCAAGGCTTTTCAGAATGAGGGACGAGACCGCGGGCGCCGACCACAGCTGCCTGTGCGCGCCGAACCGCCACTCCGCGTCTCCCATGCGGCGTTTCACCAGCGTGCACACGTGATCGGGATCGAGGCGGGCCTGCCGGCGCGCGCCCTCCCCCACCACATGGTCGGTGGCGGAGGCGAACAAGACGACAGACGGGACAGTCGGTTCCCCATTGAGCCCGATCAGCACCTCCGGCCGGCCGTCTGCGTCAATTGTCGCAATTGCCGAATTCGTTGTGCCCAGATCGATTCCATAGACCCCCACGACGGCGATGGTAGCAGCCGGGACCGACTACCGGGTCTATCGTTCGAGCATGACCGATCCAGCCCCGGCGGCCACCCTCCCGGCCCTGCCCGCAGTGCCCGCCCCGACAGACCTACCGGCCACGACGTTCGACCGCATCACCGAGCGCATCGACGACCTGGCCCGCGTCATCGCCCGGCAGGCCGCCACCATCGAGCGACTGGCCGACGAGGCGAAACTGAAGATCCGCGACGAGCGCGCCGAAGCCGACGCTCCCCTGATCCGCGACCTGTTCGCCCTGCACGGCCTGGCCCAGACCTTCGCCTCCACCACCGATTCGGAGCCGGACCGCCAGGGCTTCGAGACCATGAGCCGCCGGGTCGAGCGCATGCTGGCCGAGCGGGGTGGTGAGCTGGTGACGCCGTTCCGGGGCACGGAATTCGATCCGGACACCATGGAGGCCGCCGAGCTCACCGACACCGACGATCCGGCCGCCGACCGGACCGTGGAGTCGGTCATCCAGCCGGGGCTGACGATAGGAGATCGGTCCATCCGGCCCGCGAAAGTCGTTGTGCGCCGGTATCGCAGGGCCTGACCGCCCCCCACCGCCCGAAACTGACACTTGTTCCAGTAAGCACAAGTGCTTAATCTCGGGCTCATGACCTATTCCGCCGCCACCGCGATCGTCACGGGTGCCGCCTCCGGCATGGGGAGAGCGCTCGTGACCCGGTTGCTGCAGCGCGGCGCGTGCGTCTATGCCGTCGACCGCGCGGTGGCGGGCCTGGACTCCCTGGCCGCGAGCAGCGCCGGCGACCTCATCACCATGGTCGCCGACGTCACCGACCGCGAGGCCCTCGCCGACGTGGTCGAGCGCGCTGTCGCCGAGCACGGGCGGCTCGACTTCATGTTCAACAATGCCGGCATCGTGGTCGGCGGCGATTTCGCCAAGATGACCGACATCGCCTGGAACCAGATCGTCGACGTCAACTTCTGGGGCGTCGTGCACGGCACCCAGCTCGCCTACGCGCGCATGCTCGACCAGGGCGGCGGGCACATCGTCAATACCGCCAGCAGCGCGGGCGTCCTGCCGGTGGCGCGATCGGTCGCGTACACCGCCACCAAGCACGCCGTGGTCGGCCTGAGCACCGCGCTGCGCGCCGAGGCCGCCGCACACGGCATCAAGGTCAGCGTGGTGCTGCCGGGTGTGGTCGACACCGGCATCTTCGACAGTGCCGTGAACCTGCCCGGCTACGACTATCGCGCCTCCATCGACAAGCTGCCCTTCGCCAAGGTGAAGCCGCTCGCCGCCGCCGACGCGATTCTCGACGGCGTCGCGAAGAACAAGCAGTACATCAGTTTTCCCGCCTACAACCGCCTCATCATCGGGCTCAACCGGCTCCTGCCCGACGTGATGGCGCCGATCATCAATCGCGGAGGACGCACATGAATCAGCACGGAGGACGCCCATGAAACAGCACTATCGCAGCATCGATGTCGGCGAGCCGATGACCCGATTCGCCCGGGGCTGGCACTGTCTCGGGCTGGCCGAGAGCTTCCGGGACGGAAAACCCCACTCGGTCAACGCCTTCGGCACCAAACTTGTGATCTGGTCCGACAGCAGGGGCGAGCTGCACGCCCTGGACGGGTACTGCCGGCACATGGGCGCGGACCTCGCCTACGGCAGCGTCAAGGACGACAATATCGCCTGCCCCTTCCACGATTGGCGCTGGCGCGGCGACGGTAAATGCGCCGCCATTCCCTATGCCCGCCGCGTTCCGCCATTGGCGCGCACCAGATCCTGGATCACCTGCGAGGAGAACGGGCAGTTCTTCGTGTGGAACGATCCCGAGGGCAATTCGCCGCCACCCGAGGTCGCCATCCCGCACATCGAGGGCATCGACACCGACGAGTGGAGCGACTGGGACTGGAACACCCTGCTCATCGAGGGTGCGCACTGCCGCGAAATCATCGACAACAACGTCGATATGGCGCACTTCTTCTACATCCACTACGCGTACCCGGTGTACTTCAAGAATGTGTTCGAAGGGCACGTCGCGACGCAGTTCCTGCACTCCAAGGGGCGGCCGGACGTGCACGCGAAGTCGAACTACTCGCAGGAGATGTCGCTGTTGCGTTCGGAGGCTTCGTATTACGGGCCGTCCTACATGATCAACACCCTGCACAACGATTTCGGCGACAACACCGTCGAGGTGGTGCTCATCAACTGCCACTACCCGGTGACGCACAATTCCTTCGTCCTGCAGTGGGGTGTGAGCGTGCAGCGCATCAAGGGCCTGCCGCCGGAGAAGTCGGAGAAGCTGGCCAAGGCGTTCGGCAAGAGCTTCGGCGTCGGATTCCTGCAGGACGTGGAGATCTGGAAACACAAGACCCGCATCGACAATCCGCTGCTGACGCAGGAGGACGGGCCGGTCTACCAGCATCGGCGGTGGTACGAGCAGTTCTATGTCGATGTCGCCGACGTGAAGCCGGAGATGACCGACCGGTTCGAATACGAGGTCGACACCACGCACGCCAACGAGAATTGGCAGGCCGAGGTCGCCGAGAACCTCGCAAGGCAGGCCGCCGCCCAGGCGAACGGCGCGGCCGACTAGCTCCGGGGGTGGCCGGGGCACTCCGCCTCGGCCGCCGATCCCGCTGCCGCCGAACGCATTTCTCCTAGGCGGCGCGGCGCGGCACCTCGGCCCCGACCCGCGCCCAGCGCCCGGACAGCGCCCGCCAGCTGACGGCGACCAAGCGCAGCAGCATGAAAGCGACCAGCCCGGTCCAGATTCCGCCGATCCCCCAGTCGTAGGCCAGCGACAGCCAGATCATCGGCAGGAACCCCAGCAGCGCCGACCCCAGCGTGGCATTGCGCAGGAACGCGGCATCGCCGGCGCCGAGCAGCACGCCGTCGAGCGCGAACACCACGCCCGCCACCGGGATCATGGCGACGAAGAACCACCACACCACGTGGGTGCGATCCAGCACCGACGGATCATCGGTGAACAAGCGCGGGATCACCGAGTATCCGGCCGCGAACACCGCCGCCAGCAGCACCGAGAAGACCGTGGACCAGCCGGTGATCCGCCGCGCCAGACCCTGTGCGCCGCGCGCGTTTCCGGCCCCGAGCGCCGCGCCCACCAGGGTCTGCGCCGCGATCGCCAGCGAATCCAGGGTCAGCGCAAGGAAATTCCAGATCTGCAGTACCAGCTGATGCGCCGCCACCGATGCCGCCCCGAACCGCGAAGCCACCGCCGCCGCCGACACGAACGACGCCTGGAACGCCAGGCTCCGCACGATCAGATCCCGCCCCAGCACCAGCTGCGCCTTCATGATCTCGAGATGCGGTGCGAGCGGCACCTTCGCCCGCCACAGCGCACTCACGAACAGCGCACCGGAAATCGACTGCCCCACCAGATTCGCGACCGCCGACCCCGCCAGCTCCATCCGCGGCGCCCCCAGCAGCCCGTGCACCAGCGTCGGGCACAGCACCCCCGAAACCACCAGCCCCGCAACCACATACATCAGCGGCCGCCGAGTCTGCTGCACCCCACGCATCCATCCGTTCCCCGCCATCGACAACAGGATCAGCGGCACCCCGAACAACGCGATCCGCACCCACGACTCCGCCGCCCGTGCGATGTCATCCCCACCCGCGATGGCCCGCGTGATCGGCCCCGCGAAGATCTGCACCACCAGCACGATCGCCAACCCCGCCCCCACCGCGATCCAGCTGGCCTGCACCCCCTCGACAACAGCCGCCCGCTCGTCCCCCGCCCCATGCCGCCGCGCAGCCCGGGCCGTCGTCCCATAACTCAAGAACGTCAACTGCGAACCGACCTGCGCCAGTAACAATCCCCCGACAGCCAGCCCGGCCAACGCCAAGGCCCCCAGCCGCCCCACCACGGCCATATCGAACAGCAGATAAATCGGCTCAGCGACCAGCACCCCCAGCGTCGGCACCGCGATCCCGAGAATCCGCCGCGGCCCGGCCGCCGCAGCCTCAGCGCCCCGCACCGCCGCCGCGTCCTCCGCCGACGCGACCACGAATGCCGGGTCCTCCCCGCCACCATCCACCACGCCGGCACTGCTCATCCGCCCACCATCCCACACCACCCCGACCCAGCCGCACCGCGCCGCCACCCCACCGTCGAACCCGCCGATCCGCCTGTCACCACCGCTTTTCCAGATCCCGCAAGCAGCGAGACCGTGCCGCCGGCCACCGATCGAAATCTATAGCCAAGCAAATATATGTCCGTGTCCGCATCCAACTCACCAGCGGCGTTCTCGCCGATCGGCTTCGGCTGAGTCAGCGGACCAGGTTCGCCACCAATTCCACGGCGACCCCGGACAACTCGCTCGGCCACCCCGGACAACTCGCACCTGCGAATTCCGCTCCGGCAGAAAGCTATTCGCGGTGCCCCTCCCCCGGCACGGTCGTATCGCCGCGCGTATTCCGGTCGCCTCGCGACGGCTCCTCGGGCAGGCTGGGCGGCATGGTGGATCTCGAGACAACAATCGCGGCGGTGACGGTCTATCCGGATCGGGCCCGAGTCACCCGGTCCGGCAAGGCGACACTGGACGCGGGCGAACATCGCATCCGCGTGTCACCGCTGCCGCTGGAACTGCTGCGCGACTCGATCCGCGTCGCGGGCCGGGGCGACGTGACGGTCCTGGGGGTGGACATCATCACCGAACGGCAGCCCGAGCCGGACGACGAACAGATCGCCGAGCTCACCTCACGCAGAAACGAACTGGATGCCGTGCTGGCCGAACTCGCCGACGCCGACCGCGCCGCCGACGCCCGCATCGAATTCCTGCAGCGCCTGGTCCGCAAGTCCGCCGGGCACCTGGCCAAGACGACCGACGAGCGGGTCATCGCCTTCGGCGACAGTCTCGAGGCGCAATACGGGGCCGTGCATGCCGGACGCCGCAACCGAGAACGCCTGCGGCAGAACCACATTCTGGACAAGCGGGCGATCGAGCGGCGGCTGGCGGACCTGGGCCGCAAGAACCGCCCCGACATCCGGGCCGCGGTCATCACCGTCGACGCCGCCCAACCGGCCACCGCCGAACTGGAACTGTCCTATGTGGTGCCCGGCGCGCGCTGGACCAGCACCTACGATCTGCGCCTCGACGACAGGGGCCTGAGCCTGCGCTGGTTCGGACTGGTGCGCCAGCAGACCGGCGAGGATTGGCCCGAATGCCGCCTCGAATTGTCGACCGCCCGCCCGGCGGTCGCCCTCGACGTGCCCGAACTGGACCCCTGGTACCTCAGCACCACGCCACCCGAGCCGAAACTCATGGCCAGGCGGCGCGCTTCCCGGACCGGGGACCCCGACGGCGCGAACCCCATGCTCGCCCCGGCCGCGCCCGCGCCCGCCGGTGCGCTCCCGCCACCGCCACCGCCGCCGCCCCCGGTCCGAGAAGCGGTCACGACCGTCGAGCACGGGGCCACCGCCGCGACGTACTCCCCGCAGCGCCCGGTCGCCATCGCCGCCGACGGCACCGAACACCGCACGCTGATCATCGCCCTCGACCTCGAGGCCGATCTGGATCACGTGACCGCGCCGATCCGAGCACCCGAGGCGATCCTGCGCGCCACCGCGCGCAACACCTCCGAGCACACCTTCCCCAAGGGCCGCGCGTCCCTGTTCAACGACACCGAATACGTCGGCGCCACCGATCTCGACCTCTGGGCCCCCGGCGAGGAACGCGAACTCGCCCTCGGCGTGGACGATCGCATCCGCGTCGAACGAGAACTGGTGCGCCGCAATGCCTCCAAGGCGCCCCTCGGCTCGGCCCGCCGCGTCGAAATGGAGTACACGATCACCGTCACCAACCACGGCGCCCGCCCCACCACCGTGACTGTCCTCGACCGCCTGCCGGTCGCCCGCGACGCCACTGTCACCGTCCGCGACACGGTCCTGAAACCGCCCCCGACCGAGCGCGACGACCTCGGCATCCTCACCTGGAAACGCGACCTCGAGCCGCAGGACCGGACGGTCATCACCCTCGGCTACCGAGTCGAAGCCCCCAAAGGCGTCACCATTTTCGGCCTGCCGGACTGACCCGGCCGATCACCCGGCGGCGTCATTGTCGTCCGGCCGGTGCCCGCGGTGGGCGGCGCGGTCGAAGATCCCGAGGATCTCGCACGGTTTACCCACGGCGCCGATGGCGTGCGGCATCATCGTGGGGAGTTCGGCCGCCTGGTCGGTCTCGACGCGGAAGCGGCGGTTGCCGAGCATGAGGATCGCGGTGCCGGACAGGACGACGAGCCATTCCCGGCCCGGGTGCGCGCGCATGCGAGCAGGGTTGTCCGGCGCGCCATGGGTATCGGTATGGGCCTGTCGATGACGCCGGCCACCGGGGCCATCACCGGTTCCCTGCCGCGCGAGCAGCAGGGCGTCGCCTCCGCGCTCAATGACGTCACCCGCGAGTTCGGCACCGCCCTCGGCGTCGCCCTGCTGGGCGCACTGCTGTCCGCCGGATACCGCGGCGCCATCGACGATCGCCTGCACAACATCTCCGGGCCGCTCGCCGACACCGCCCGCGAAGGCATCGCCAACGCCGTCGAAGTCGCGGGCAGCACCGGCACGCACGCACCGGACCTGATCCACGCCGCCCGGCAGTCCTTCGTCGACGGATGGCAGCAGGCCATGTGGGCGGGCGTCGCCGTCATGGGCGCGTTGTCCGCCTACATCACCCTGCGCGGCATCGGCGGGTCGACCACGGACCTCGGTGACGAATTGAACTGAGGGACACCGGGACCCGGGTCAGCCGAGTTCGCGGAGGAGGTTCGCCAGCAGGTCCGGGGCCTGGCCGGTGGTGGAATAGCCTGCGGCATAGCGGTGTCCGCCGCCGCCGAGGGCGGTGGCGACGCGGGCGACGTCCAGGCCGGGTGAGCCGTCGGCGGCGTCGTGTGAGCGCAGTGAGACCGTCCAGTGGTCCGGGTCGGTGCGGGATTCCTTGAAGACCGCGGCGACCTGGGCTTCGGCGGTGGTGCGGATGAGGTCGATGATGCTCTCGACCTCTTCGGAGCGGACGGCCCCGGTGTCCTCGCGGTGGACGACCGCATAGACCAGGCCCGCGCCGGCGGCGGCATCCGGAATCAGCTGGGCGGAGGCCAGCACTCGGGACAGCATGGGGAGCCAGGCGAAAGGATGGGTGTCCATCAGGGTGCGGGTGATGGCCGCGCCGTCGATGCCGGTGGCCAGGAGGCGTTCGGCCAGGGTGTGGGAGCCGGGGCGCACCCATTTGAAAGAGCCGGTGTCGGTGACCAATCCGGCGTAGAGGCAGTGCGCGATATCGCGATCGATGGGCTCGCCCCACGCCTCCAGGATGCGGGCGATGACGCCCGCGGTGGATTCGGCGGCCTCGTCCACCACATTGACCTGACCGAAGCGGGTATTGGACCGGTGGTGGTCGATGACCAAAGTCGTTGCGGCGCTGTCCAATCGGTCACGCAGCGAGCCGAGCCGTCCGGCACTGCCGCAGTCCACGGACACCAGGACATCGACCTCGCGCGGCACCTGGTCGGCGCGGACCAGCAACTCCGTGCCGGGCAGCGACCGCATGGACACCGGCAGTTCGGCCGGTTCGGCAAAGGAGACGACGACCGGGACCCCGCGCCGACGCAGCACCTGCGCCAGGGCCAGCCCGCTGCCGACCGTATCGGCATCGGGCTGGATGTGGCAGAGAATCGTCACCGATTTCGCGGCCTCGAGAACCTCGACGGCAGGGGTGACATCGACGGGGGTCACGGCGTGGTCAGGCTTCGTCGTCTTCCTCGTCCTCGTCCGACTTGTACGGGTCCGCCTCACCGGCGTAGTTCGCGCCGACCGCCACCTGCGCCACGCGCGCGTCGGAGGCGCGGGCCTTGGCCAGCAGCTCCTCCATCTCGCGGGCCGCGTCGGGCACGGTATCGAGCTTGAACGCCAGCGTCGGGGTGAACTTCACCCCGGTGCCCGCGCCGACCTTGGATCGCAGAATCCCGGCAGCCTTCGACAGGCCGGCGGCGGCTTCCGCAAAATCGGGTTCGGCGTCGATGGTTTCGCCCATGACGGTGTAGTAAATGGTCGCCTCGCGTAGATCACCGGTCACCTTGGCGTCGGTAATGGTGACGAACCGCAGTCGCGGATCCTTGATCTCGTATTCGATCGCCGTGGCGACGATGGACGAGATGCGCTTCGCGAGTCGGCGTGCTCGAGCCTGATCAGCCATGCCGAGCCCTCCTCACTTCTTCAGTCTTCGGGTCCGAAGACGCGACGGCGTACCGCCAGCAACTGTAACTCCGGACGATTGGCGACGTGCCGTTCACATTTGTCCAGCACCTCGGTCAGATGATTCATGCCGTAGCTGACCATTGCCACACCGAGCAATGCCCGGCGATACCGGTCATGATCTCCGCCCTCGGTGACACTCACCTCGAACCGCTTCAGGTCGGCGAGGATGGGGCGGATGACAGAGCGCTTCTCTTTCAGTGAATGCACATCACCGAGCAAGATATCGAACTCGAGCGCTCCGAAGAACATCTTTTCAGTCATATGAACGCGCCCCGGGGAATGCGCGCACGGTTACCCGGAAAGGGAAGGGGCACAACCCCGCCGGACCCGAAGGCCCGGCGGGATCGTGTACTGCTTCCTAGTCGCGCGGCTTCTCCCGCAGCTCGTAGGCCTCGATGATGTCGCCATCCTTGATGTCGTTGAAGCCCACGGTCATACCGCACTCGTAGCCTTCGCGAACCTCGGTGACGTCGTCCTTCTCGCGGCGCAGCGACTGGATGGTGGTCTCGGCGACCACCACGTTGTCGCGGATCAGGCGCGCCTTGGCGTTGCGCTTGACCGAGCCCGAGAGCACCCAGCAACCCGCGATATTGCCGAACTTGGAGGACCGGAAGATCTGGCGGATCTCCGCCCGACCCAGCTCATGCTCCTCGTAGATCGGCTTGAGCAGACCCTTGAGGGCCTTCTCGATCTCGTCGATCGCCTGGTAGATGACCGAGTAGTAGCGAATGTCCACGCCTTCGCGGTTCGCCAGCTCGGTCGCCTTGCCCTCGGCCCGGACGTTGAACCCGATGATGATCGCGTTCGACGCCGACGCCAGGTTGACGTTGGTCTCGGTGACGCCACCGACACCGCGGTCGATGACGCGCAGCCGCACCTCGTCGCCCACATCGATACCGAGCAGCGCCTCTTCGAGGGCCTCGACGGTACCGGAGTTGTCGCCCTTGAGGATCAGGTTCAGCTCCGAGGTCTCCTTCAGAGCGGCATCCAGATCTTCCAGGGAGATCCGCTTGCGGCTGCGCGCGGCCAGGGCGTTGCGCTTGCGAGCGTTGCGACGGTCGGCGATCTGACGCGCGATGCGGTCTTCCTCGACGACGAGCAGGTTGTCACCCGCGCCCGGCACCGAGGTGAAACCGATGACCTGGACGGGCCGCGACGGCAGCGCCGCCTCGACGTCGTCGCCGTGCTCGTCGACCATGCGGCGCACGCGACCGTAGGCGTCGCCCGCCACGATCGAGTCGCCGACGCGCAGCGTGCCGCGCTGGACGAGGACGGTGGCCACCGGGCCACGGCCGCGGTCGAGGTGGGCCTCGATGGCCACACCCTGCGCGTCCATGTCCGGGTTCGCCCGCAGGTCGAGGGCCGCGTCCGCGGTCAGGACGACCGCCTCGAGCAGCGACTCGATGTTGGTGCCCTGCTTCGCCGAGATGTCCACGAACATGGTCTCGCCACCGTATTCCTCGGCGACCAGACCGTATTCGGTCAGCTGCTGGCGAATCTTCTGCGGGTTCGCGCCTTCCTTGTCGATCTTGTTGACCGCCACCACGATCGGCACGTCCGCGGCCTGCGCGTGGTTGATGGCCTCCACCGTCTGCGGCATGACGCCGTCGTCGGCCGCGACCACGAGGATCGCGATGTCGGTGGCCTTCGCACCACGGGCACGCATGGCGGTGAACGCCTCGTGACCGGGGGTGTCGATGAAGGTGATGAGACGGTCGTCGCCGTTGACCTCGGCCAGCACCTGGTAGGCGCCGATGTGCTGGGTGATGCCGCCGGCCTCGCCCTCACGGACGTTGGCCTTACGGATGGTGTCCAGCAGTCGGGTCTTACCGTGGTCGACGTGACCCATGACGGTCACGACCGGCGGACGGACCTGCAGGTCTGCCTCGTCGCCGTCGTCCTCGCCGTAGGTGAGGTCGAAGTTGGCGAGCAGCTCGCGGTCCTCGTCCTCCGGAGAGACCACGTGCACGACGTAGTTCATCTCCGAACCCAGCAGCTCGAGGGTCTCCTCGTTCACCGACTGGGTAGCGGTGACCATCTCACCGAGGTTGAACAACGCCTGCACCAGCGAGGCCGGGTTGGCGCCGATCTTCTCGGCGAAGTCGGACAGCGACGCGCCACGGGCGAGGCGAACGATCTCGCCGTTGCCGCGCGGCAGCCGCACGCCACCGGCGATGGGCGCCTGCTGGTTCTCGTACTCGGCGCGCTTCGCCCGCTTCGACTTACGACCCTTGCGGGGAGCACCACCCGGACGTCCGAAGGCACCCGCGGCACCGCCGCGACCACCACCGGAACCGGGACGGCCACCGCCGCCACCACCACCGGGACGACCGCGGAAACCACCGGGAGCACCACCGGTACCGGCACCGGCACCTGCACCCTGACCGCCACCGGGAGCGCCGCCGCCGCGGTAGCCACCGCCGCCGCCACCGGGACGACCGCCACCGGCGCCGCCGGGACCACCCGGACGCGCCGGACGGCCTGCGCCACCCGGACCGGCCGGGCGCTGAGCGCGCGCGGGCATGGCACCCGGGTTGGGCCGAGGCGGCATCGAGCCGGGGCTGGGACGCGGGCCACCCGGACGGGGACCACCCTGTCCGGCCGCGGCCGGACGCGGACCACCCTGACCCGGGCCGGGGCGCGGACCGCTCTGACCGGGACCCGGACGCGGGCCACCCTGGCCCGGACCCGGACGGGGACCGCCCTGCGGACCGGGACGCGGGCCACCCTGGGCCGGACCCGGACGGGGACCGCCCTGGTGCTGACCCGGACGCGCGCCGCCCTGCTGCTGCTGGCCCGGACGGGGAGCCGGACGCGGCGCCGGACGCTCCGGAGCCGAGGAGAACGGGTTGTTACCGACCCGCGGCGCCTTCGGACCCGGCTTGGGTCCGGCCGGACGCGGGGTGCCCGGCTGGGCCGGGGCGCTGCCCTGCTGAGCCGGACGCGGGGCCGGGGCACCCGGACGCGGCGCGTTCGGACGCGGGGCCTGCGGGGCCGGAGCGGACGGGGTAGCCGACGCGGAAGCCGCTGCGGGAGCAACGTTTTCGCGAGCAGCGGGCTTCGGGCCCGGGGCTGCCGGACGGGCAGCCGGAGCCTCGACCGACTCGGCGCGGGCAGCCGGAGCCACCTGCGGAGCCGGAGCCGGAGCCTGCGGCGCGGGGGCCGGAGCCTGCGGCGCCGGGCGGGGGCCCGGACGGGGACCGGCACCGGGGGTGGCCGGCTTGGCGGCCGGACGCGGGGCGCCGTCACCACTGGGCTTGGGGGTCGCCGACTTGGCGGTCCCATTGGACGGGGTGCTCTTTGGTGCGAGCGACTCCCGCAGTCGGCGCGCGACGGGTGCTTCCACCGTCGAGCTCGCCGACTTCACGAACTCGCCCTGCTCCTTGAGCCGCGCGAGTAGTTCTTTGCTCGTGACACCGAGTTCTTTAGCCAACTCGTGCACGCGGGCCTTGCCTGCCACTGCTCTCCTCACTCAGAGGTCGAGCGCAGCAGCCCGTTTCACGACGGGACGCCCGCACGACCTCGACTAATTTCGAAGGCCGATCATTTCTGGGACTTCACGGTTTGCTCATGAGTGCTCGTGCCTGTTCTCTACGTAATGCTCCAGGGCTGAGATATCCAGATGTCCGGACACTCGTAGTGCTCTGCCGAATGCTCGGCGCCGAACTGCTTGGCTCAGACAAGCCGAAGAGGGGTGCAACCAGGCACCCCTTCCGGGAAGTCTGTGCCGCGGATCCGGAATGACCACAACGTCCTGCCCGGAGGCAGACCCTTGCGCCACGACCCGCATCAGATCGGCGGCCAGCTCGCGTCTGCGACATCCGATGCAGGTCCGGACGGGTGCCGATCTTGCTGACACCCGCTCGGCGCGCAGAGAAGCCGAAGACTCGCGCTGAGCCTGCGTCCACTCTACCGCTGTCACGTCCCGATCTCCGCATCCGTACCCCTTGGAAGTTACCAACCTGTCATCCCAGGGGTCTGTTTCACAAATCTCGGGACCGACCGGGCCGGATGGATCCGGCAAGATCAACCCCGGTGGGCCTCGCCACCGCCGGCCGCCGCCGCGGGACGCACACCACCCTGGACCTCGGACGCCGCATCGGAACGAATGTCGATGCGCCAGCCGGTCAGCCGGGCCGCCAGGCGGGCGTTCTGGCCCTCCTTGCCGATGGCGAGAGAGAGCTGGAAGTCCGGAACCACCACCCGCGCGGCGCGGGCCTCGGGGTCCACGATGGTGACGGATACAACTTTCGACGGCGACAGCGCATTCCCGACGAAGGTGGCCGGGTCCTCGGCGTAGTCGATGATGTCGATCTTCTCGCCGGCCAGCTCGCTCATCACATTGCGCACGCGCTGGCCCATCGGGCCGATGCAGGCGCCCTTGGCATTGACGCCGGGGACCGTCGAACGCACGGCGATCTTGGAGCGGTGCCCGGCCTCACGGGCCACGGCCACGATCTCCACCGAGCCGTCGGCGATCTCGGGGACCTCCAGCGCGAACAGGCGGCGCACCAGGTTGGGGTGGGTGCGCGAGAGGGTGATCTGCGGGCCACGCGGGCCACGGGAGACACCGACCACGTAGCACTTGATGCGGTCGCCGTGCTCGTAGGTCTCGCCCGGCACCTGCTCGGCGGGCGGAATGACGCCTTCCGCGCCATGGGCTTCCGAGCCGATGCGGACCACGACGGTGCCGCGGGCGTTCATACGGGCGTCGCGCTGCACCACACCGCCGACGATGTCGCCCTCGTGGGTGGAGAACTCGCCGAAGGACTTCTCGTTCTCGGCGTCGCGCAGCCGCTGCAGCACGACCTGGCGGGCGGTGGTGGCGGCGATGCGGCCGAAACCTTCGGGGGTGTCGTCCCATTCGGAGATGACGTTGCCGTCGGTGTCGAGCTCACGGGCCATCACGCGCACGACACCGGTCTTCTGGTTGATGTCGATGCGGGCGGTGGGCTGGTGGCCCTCGGTGTGCCGGTAGGCGGTGAGCAAGGCGGACTCGATCGCGGAGATCACCGTCTCCATCGAGATCCCCTTGTCGGCGACAATCGCGCGCAGGGCTTCGATTTCGATGTTCATTCCACGATCCCTTCGGTCAGTGAATCGGACTCTGCTGCTTCGTTTTCGGATCCCTCCTGCGCACCGGGCTGGGGACGGCCCGGCGCTACTCCCCCTGCGAGTTCCAGTTCGGCCGCACCGGGTGGAGCGAATTCCACCTGCACGACGGCGGATTGGATATCGGCGAGCGGCACCGTCACCCGGTGTGGCTTCCGCTTGCCGCCGAGGACCAGGGCGACGTCGGTGTCGGTGAGGACGCCGACGCGGGCCTCGAACGTGGTCTTGCCCTTCTCCTCCGGGGATTCGGCGCCGGGGCGCAGCACGATCTTCACCTTGCGGCCCTGGGCGCGCCGCCAGTGGCGCGGGGAGGTGAGGGGCCGGTCTATGCCGGGGGTGGTGATCTCGAGCAGGAAGGCGGTCTCGCCGAAGTCACCGGCGTCGTCGAGGGTCTGCGAGATCTCCGAGCTGAGTTCCGCGACCGCGTCCAGGTCGGGGGACCCGTCGCTATCGACGGTGACCTTGAGCTTGGCCTGCGCTGTACCGGCAGCCGAAATCGCGACGCCTTCGAGGTCGAATCCTCGGCGTTCGACGAGCTCAGCAACTAGCTGGCTCACCCTTTCCTCGGTCGGCATCGGCATGTGGGGCGGCTCCTGGTTCAGTTGTCACGGGTTGAGTTGTCGGTATCGATACTGGTCGGGCACGGTCGGCAGACCCGTCTCCGCCCTCGGGAGGGAGGATTCGGCGAAATGCCGTGCCGAAGGTCTAGCGTAACGCG
This sequence comes from Nocardia sp. NPDC059229, assembly GCF_042754165.1. Lineage (NCBI taxonomy): Bacteria > Bacillati > Actinomycetota > Actinomycetes > Mycobacteriales > Nocardiaceae > Nocardia > Nocardia sp. NPDC059229. Next base: position 65,949 of record NZ_JBHZAK010000006.1, on the reverse strand, counting down.
CGGAAAGAGTGTAAAGGACCAGCCAACTCGCTCGATTTCGGCATGGTCGGCGCTGTGGTGCTGACGGCGTGTCCAGCACGACGCGCCCATGACGGTTCCCCGTCGTTCCAGATCACAGCCTATCCGACGGCCCTCACGCAGCAAGCTGTCCGCGACGGCTGGCACCATGTATGCCGTGCCCAGCAGTCAGAGCGGCCTTCCGGCCGATGTCGTCGGTCTCACGGTCCCGCCGGACCGAACCGGGTCCTCCCCCACCCCCGAACCTCCCCTCTCCGCCGTGAACCGCCGCAGCGCGCTGCGGCTGGCCGGTGGCGGCGCGCTGGCGGTGGCGGCGGTGAGCGCGCTGGCCGCCTGCACCAGGAACGACACCCCTGCGGCTCCGGATCCGCTGATCGCGCAGGAGACCTCGGCCCGTACCGACGCGACCGCCGCGACCGCCGCCATCGCGACCTCTCCCGACAAGGCCGGTGCACTGCAGACCATCGCGACCCAGCGCACCGCGCACGCCGATGCTCTGCGCACCGAAATCGACCGCGCCATAGGCGTTTACGGCGATGGCAGCACCCCCAGCCGCCGCACCCCGCCGGTCACCCCGACCGCGCCCGTGCCGCCCCCGGGCGTCGCCGTGCTGCGCACCCAGCTCCAGCAGTCCCAGCGTTCGGCCGCCGATCTGTCGGCCCAGCTCTCCGGCTACCGCGCCGGTCTCCTCTCTTCGATCAGCGCGTCGTGCGCTACCCACGCGGGGGTTCTCCTGGCATGACCACAACCGACCAGCAGGCACTCATCGATGCGTTGAGCGCCGAATACGCCGCTGTCTACGCCTACGGCGTGATCGCGGCCTACGCCAACCACGACCGCGACAAACTCGTCGCCGAGTACACGGCATCCCACCGCGCCCGCCGCGACGCCACCATCGACACGCTGAAGGCTTCCGGCGCAACGGTTCCCGAGCCCGCCGCCGCCTACACCTCCCCCGTCCCGGTGAACGACCCGATCCCGGCCGCCAAGCTGGCGGTGACCGTCGAATCCGATGCGGCGGCGGCCTGGCGCTCGGTGGTCGAACGCGCCGGCAACCCCGATCTCCGCCGCACCGGTATCGAGGCGCTCACCGAATGCGCTGTGCGCCTTGCCACTTGGCAGTCGATCCTGGGCACCAGCCCGGCCACCGTGGCCTTCCCCGGCCAAGCCTGAGGCCGCGGCGGCCCATCGCCGTGCCGCGTGGGGCAGCGGATCGCACCGTCCTCCGACGCGGATGACACCGTCTTCCGCGTCGGAGGTCACCGGGAATTCGCCGGACCCGCACTTGCCGTTTCCGTTTTCGATCACGGATCGGCACCCGCCGCCGATAGGGTCCGGTCGGCGCGGCTTGTCGCAATTTCCTGCCGTGCAACGGAATTCGGTGTGAGGTCGAGGAGATGCTGTGGCGGTCGATGCTGCGCGGGAAGAGAAGGCACTGCGGGAGGTGACGAATCGCCTGGTCGAGGACTATGGCGAGGCGCATCCGGCAGAGCGGGTCGAGGCCGTGGTGGGGGCGGTGCGCAAGCGGTTCGAGGGGCATTCGGTGCGTGAGTTCGTACCGATTCTCGTCGAGCGGATTGCGCGGCGGGAATTGGATCCGAAGCGGTCCATGAATGCTGCCACGGAGGTGGATCTGACCAAGGCGGCGGTCAGCGAGGAGGGTTCACCGGATGGGCATCCGGCGGAGACCACGAGCGTATTCGCCGCTGTCGCAGGGCGATTCGTTCCGGCTCGGCTGGTCGAGAACAAGCGGGCGCTGAGCGTGGTCGCGGCGGGTGTCGTAGTGGTGCTGGCGTTCGCGGTGATCATGGCTGTGCGGCAACCGGATTCGCCGTCGGGAATCACCGCCGCGCCGGCCCTGACCACGGTGCACGGTGTGGCCGGCTCGGAGAAGTCGGCGTTCTTCGACGACCCCAAGGTGGCCGACGCATTGGCCAAGCACGGGTTCAAGGTGGACGTGGAGCCCGCGGGGTCCCGGCAGATCGCCACCTCCGTCGATCTGGGCAAGTACGACTTCGCCTTCCCGTCCAGCTCGGCCGCCGCGGAGCTGGTTCAGCGCAAGAGCGGGGTGACCGGCAAGTACGTGCCGTTCTCCTCCCCCATGGTCATCGCCACCTTCAAGCCGATCGCCGACCTGCTGACCCAGGCCGGGATCGTGCAGCCGGGCGCGACAACGACTTTCGACGTCGAGAAGTATCTGGCTCTGGCCGAGAAGGGCGTCCAGTGGAACCAGCTGGAGGGCAATTCGACCTATTCGGTGCCCAAGAACGTGCTGGTCTCCACGACCGATCCACGCACCTCCAACTCGGCGGCCATGTACCTGGCGGTGACCGCCTACGTCGCCAATGACAACACCATCGTGCGTGGCGCCAAGGCGGAAGACTTTGCGGTGTCCCGCGTTTCGCGCCTGTTCACCCGGCAGGGCTTCACCGAGTCCAGCAGCGACGGCCCCTTCAAGGACTACCTGTCCAACGGCATGGGCACCGTCCCCATGGCCTGGATCTACGAGGCCCAGTACGTCGACGCGGCCGTGCACAACCAGCTCAAGCCCGACATGGTCCTGATGTACCCCAAGCCGACGGTCATGTCCCAGCACACCGTGGTCCCCCTCGACGACAAGGGCGACCAGATCGGCAAGCTCCTCACCACCGACCCCGACCTGCAGCGCCTGGCCGCCGAACACGGCTTCCGCCCCACCGACGTGACCCTGTTCACGAATACCACCGCCGCCCACCAGGTCCCGGTCGACGTGAACCTCGTCAACCAGGTCAGCCCACCCGACTACGACACCCTCGAACACCTCCTCGACGGCGTCGCCAAGTCCTACAACTGAGCGCCCGAGTCCCCCGGCCGCGCAGCACCGAAGGGGTTGCGCGGCCCTCTGGAAGACCGCCAACCCGGTCCGGTTCCATCCAGCGACGAACCCGGCCCGAATTCCTCCGGGACGAGTCGAACGAAGCGTCAGGGGGATGCTGATGAGCTGCGGCAATCGCCGACCACGGTTACGGAACCACGAGACCCCGCAGGGCTGTGACCGTGAATTCGTCGAGCGGATAGAACAATTCGATGGCCAGTTCGGACAGGGTGACGTGCGCACAGCCGGGCATCGCCGGTCGCACTGATCTGGCGGGTCAGTCGCTCGAGGAAGAGATGCCGAATCTAGTGCCGTTCACCGGGTGCTGGATGAGCCCTTTCGTATGCAGTACGAGCCGGTAGACGTTCGCCTCGGGCGTCAGCAGGTGCTCAGGGATTCCGCTCATCAGCACACCCATCGCCTTGTTGCCGATGACCATGTTCCAATGGACAGCGGCGCGCTCGTAGTAATCGTCTTCGCCGCCGTCGAACACAACGCCCGTCACGACTCCGCAGCAGTTCGGTAGGCGGTCTCGACCGACCGCGTTACAGCTTGCCTCGGTGAAATCGATTCGCACACTGCCCGTTCCGCATCCGGCATCGATCCGGCTCGGCACTATCCAACGACCTTCCCGCTCAGCGGTTCCGGCCCCGATCTTCAGTGCGACAGTTCGCGAATCGGCCGCCGATCCTGGCCACGCCCCGGGCACCGCATGGCGATGTCAATCGAGTCGGCCGTAGATCAGGCGCAAAATCGCCTCGGCGAGGTCGTCGATGCTGCTGGGCATGTCATCCTGGGGCGCTGCGGACAACTGGGAGAGCCGCCCGTCGCGCATGAGCGCGACCAGGCCCGCGAGCGTTGCCGAGTCGATCCCCTCGGGAGCGAGCCCGGCCGCGCGGTCGCGGTCGATCTTGGCCGCGAGCCCAGTGGTGAATCGTGCCTGGATGCCGGCGATGAACTCGGTCAGCGGGGGGTAGCTGCTGTCGTAGCCCTCGAGCGAGCAGACGAGGATCGCGCTGTTGTCGTGCCAGATCTCGGCCGCTCCGCTGAGCTGGGCGCGCAGGAGCTCTCGCTGCGGGCCGGTGGACGGCAGCCAGACGTGGGTTTGCGCGTAGCGGTCGCTCACGTCCTCCATGAGGCGGGCGAAGACCGCCTGCTTGGAGGGGAAGTAGAAGTAGAAGCTGGTGCGTGAGATGCCGGTCGCGTTGGTGATGTCGTCGACGGTCAGGTTGGCCATCGGCTTCTTCGTCAGCAGGTGGCGGGTCGCGTGCAGGATCTGGGCCTCGCGCTGATCACCTTTGGACATGGTGCCGCGGCGGCGGAGACCTTCGGTCGTGTCTTGGGTCCGGTTCACTCCGTATCCGCCCTTCTGCGCCATGACCTCACCCTAGAGCGATTTTCATTCCTGCTATCGACGTGGCGTCTATCATAATCGACACTATGTCGATTCCAGCGTAGCGTGCCAGCAATGACCTCCCCGCTCGAGCTCCGGCGCGCTTCGTCGCCGACCGCGATCGTGCTGACCATGGCCAGCACTGTGTTTCTTCTGGCCATGGCTCAGACGCTCCCCGTACCGGCGCTGCCGCAGATCGGTCTGCAACTCGGGGTCTCGGCGACGACCGTCGGATGGGTGACGACGGCGACGATGCTGGCCGCCTCGGCGCTGACGCCGCTGTTGGGGCGCCTGGGTGATGTCTACGGGCACAAACCGGTCGTGCTGGCGACGCTCGTGGTCACGCTGGCCGGCAGCCTGCTCGCCGCGTCGGCGCACAGCATCGATCTGCTCATCGTCGGACGGGCCCTGCAGGGAGCCAGTTTCGGCCTGTTCCCGCTGGCGATCAGTGTGCTGCGTCACGAACTTCCCGCCGAGCGCCTGACCGGGGCGTTGGCAGTGACCGCGTCGACCCTGGGCGTGGGCAGCGGTGTTGCGCTGGTGGCGACGGGTCTGCTGACACAGGGCGGTGCGGACTACCGCCGCATCTTCTGGCTGTGCGTCGTGCTGACGGCGGTGGTGCTGGTGCTGGCGTTCGTGACGCTGCCGCGCCGCGCGGGGCAGGGCGGCCGCGTCGATTATGTGGGTGCCGCGGTTCTCGGCACCGGTCTGGTCTGCCTGCTGCTGCCGATCTCGCAAGGACACGAATGGGGTTGGGGCAGCGCACGAGTGATCGGGCTGTTCGTGGCCGCGGCGATCGTGCTGGCCGGGTTCCTGCTGCTGCAGTCCAAGCTGCGTGAGCCGCTGGTGGCGACCTCGCTGCTGGCGCATCGGCCGGTCGCGGTGACCAACCTGGCCAGTTTCTGCGTCGGTTTCGCGATGTTCAGCGTGTTCCTGGGGGCGACCTATTTCGTGGCGACGCCGCGGGCGCTGGCGGGGTTCGGTTTCGACGCCTCGGTGCTGCGCACGAGTGTGGCCTTCATGCTGCCGGGCGCCGTGGTGTCGGTGGTGATGGGTCCGCTCGCCGGGCGTCTGGTTGGGCGGATCGGCCCGCGCTTTGTTCTGCTGCTCGCCAGCGTCATCGGCCTGTGCGCTCTCACCGCCCTGGCGTTGCTCCACGCGACGAGCGCGGAAGTCGTTGTCGCACTGGTCGTCGCGAATGCCGCGATCGCGATCGCCTACGCCGCCATGCCCGCCCTGCTGGTCGCCAATGTCGCCCCGCACGAGACCGGAATCGCCAACTCGATCAACTCGATCATGCGCACCGTCGGCGGCGCCATCGGCAGCGCGCTGGTCGTCACGATCCTCACCAGCGACACCCTGCGCCATGCCCTGCCCCACGGTGCGGTCGTGGCCCTGCCCGCCGAAGGCGCCTACCGCATCGCCTTCTTCACCGGCGCGGCCTTCTTCGCGGTGGCAGCACTCCTGGCCGGATTCGGCCTCGGCCCCAGCGGCCGGCGCCTGACCCGGCACGAGGTCGACGAGGACATCGCCCTGGCGAGCGCCGGCGAGTTCGCCACGGCGTCGACCAGCCTCTGACGATCGGACCTGAGGTCCAACTCGGGCGCAACGCGGCACCGCAGAACGTTCTGTGGAGTCAGTCAGCCCGAGATGGCCTCAGTCCGTTTCTCTTCCGACGAAACTACGTGGCCGGTTCGAACAAGGCACTAGGCGGCCTCCCGGCGAGTTCAGGCCAGTAGTGGATGCTCGGTGGCGCAACAGATTCCGCCCGCCAACCGGCCTGGTTCGCAGAGCCCGGGAGTTGGCGTACTGGAACGCGCCGGCGAATCCGTCATATTGCTGAATCTCGATCCGGCAGGTTCATCGGTGACGGGGATCGACCTGCTCGACGGTTCGCGATCAAGCCCCTCCACTTCTTCGAATCAGTACTCAGCCAGTCGATTTCCCTTGTAGGCCAGGTCGATTCGGGCGTGCGGGAACAGCGCCCTCTTGCTTCGAGCGAGCAAGTCGCGGTGGAATCCATTGAGGATCAGCGCGGGCCGGGCATGGCGGTCGATGATTGGGATGAGCTCGGGTGAGATGTTGTCCGGTCTGCGACCCGCAATCCAATTGCACAGGAGCGCTTCATATTCGGACTTGTCGCATACGTCTCCGAGTAGATAATGGGCAAGCATGTGGTTGGCGGTGTAGCACTTGTCGTACAGGCGGTGGCGGGTGAGGAACTCGGCTTCGGCCGGAGATAGGTCGAACTGGGAGCTGAGGGCTAGGCCGAGGTCGGCGAAATAGATCAACCGCCCGTCGGTCAGAAGGTTGGCAAAATGCGCATCGAAGTGGGTAAATCCATGATTGCTCAGGAAGGCGGTTCCTTGCGCCAATGCCTCCGCCGCCCACTGATACGTTCCGGCTTCACTGCGATGGCCGGTCAGCCAGTCGGCAAGAGTGCACGGTACGTATTCGAGGAAGAGCACGAGGCTGAATGTGGACTTGCTGATTGCGGTCAACCGGCGATGAACCGCGAGCGAGCCGTCCCAGTGTGCGACAGCGCCTTCCAGGCCGCCGAACTCGTCGGCGAAATCCCGGGGTGCGATATCGGGTAACACTCGCCAGTGGTACATGAGTGGGAAACCGACATAATCGTGTTCGAGTACCCAGCCCGTAGTGATGATGTGCGCCATCAGCTCCCGCCAGGCTCCGAAACCCGTCGAGCCCAGTCCGTACTGATAGAACGCGGGAAGGCCGAAGATGTTCGCCGTCGACCGCGCATGTTCGGGTCGCAACTCCAACTCGGTCAACGGAACTCGCTTGGCGAATACCTGTGTCCCGTCGAGGTCGACCACCGTCGATCGGCCGCCGATCCCGGACCTATCCAGCATCCCTGCCGCCATGATCTGTTCGAGCGTGCGGTCGGGCATCCCGGACAGGTGGCTGCGTGTCATCGCGTATCGAGACAACCTGGCGGAATACAACGAATCTGCGTCGTGCACGAACACCCTCGCTAGTGCCTGTCCCAGGGTACGAACGATTGGAGATCGACTGTACGCGGACCCAACTGTCACCGGTGGCGCAAAGGTACTCGGCAGTCAGGAACGACCCCCGAATACCAACAGCCCGAGTTGGACAAGATCGACTGTGGTGCAGTCGATCTCGACTTCGCTGAACTAAGCCGTCGTCTCGTTCGGGCTGGTGGGTAACCTGCGGTCGTGGGAATGGGACCGAACACTGATGGTTGGCTGGAAGACACGCGGGCGTCGTACGACACCGTCGCTGCCAGTTATGCAGACCTGACGCGTCACCTTCTGGATGAAACACCCGAAGAGCGCGCCGTTCTGGCGTTGTTCGCCGATCTGGTGCGGGCCCAGGGCGGGGGGCCGGTTGCGGATGTGGGATGCGGGACGGGGAGGATCACAGCTCACCTGCGTCAACTGGGCACGGACGTGTTCGGAATCGACTTGTCGCCCGGAATGATCGGGGTGGCTCGGCGTGATCACCCCGACCTCCGGTTCGATCTTGGCTCAATGACGAACCTCGCTCTGGAGGACGCCTCGATTGCCGGCCTGGTCGCGTGGTACTCGCTGATCCACATCCCCGACGATGAGATCAGTTTGGTCTTCACACACTTCCAGCGAGTGCTCCGGCCCGGCGGGCCACTGTTACTCGGCTTCCACGTCGGAGACGAGTCGCAGTTGATGACCCATGGCTATGGCGGGCACCAAATGAACCTCTGTGTCCATCGTCGTCAGCACAGCCAGATGCGTGCGTGGCTAGAGGATGCCGGTTTCGTCGTCGAGGCATCCAGAACTCTCACCTCAGCCGAGAGCAAGCTCGGGGGGATCATTCTCGCGCGCCGCCAGGATTGCCGATCCCGAAAGGTGATCACGCCGTTCTGAGCCACGGATGCAATGAACGTCGAGGTCGCTCTCACATCCTGCCTCGACCAAACCACTCGACAGGCGCAGTAGAAGGGTCCGGCGATCGAAGAAACGCACTGCATTCGGCAGTAACCTGCGTTCCGTCGACGTCGAAGCCCCAGTGCCCGTTGACTTTCCACTGCCGCGCACTGGCCAGCTCGGTCAGCGCGGTCCGCGGCATTCCAGGATGTTTGGCGGCCTGTGCTCTGACCGTTCGAACATTCGTCATCGGCGACCGAGATTCACTGCCAGTCTGTGACCACCCGAACGAGAGCCTCCAGCTTGACATCGAAGAGAAAGGGTATGCCGACACGGCTGATCGTCCACCACGGGCTGACCGTTGCGATGTCGCCGTTGATCTCTTCGATCGAGCACTGAATGCGGGTCGCTCGGGGGTAGGTTGATGTCGGCAGCAGGTCGGCACCGAAGATGGCACACTTGTCGACCAGCCAGTGGGGGCGACCGTTGGCATCAACAAACTCGACCAGGACCAACCCCGGCTGCGGTTCATCGCAAAGCCAGTAGGCAGCGGTGGCTGGCAGGCAACACTTGTCGCCCGGGGCCCAATTCGGTGTCATGGCAGGACCATAACGGCGCAGCCATCCGAACGCGATCCCGATCCGGCGGATCAACCGCCTCTGTGTTGGTGGCAAACCGCAGGCATTTCAGTGCGTTCACGGGCGGGTACGCGGCTGCTCCGATCAAGCGGAACCCTCAGTGTTGCAATACGTTTCGGCCACACTGATACGTTCGACATGGATCGCACTGCGGGGAAGGGACAGCTGGAATCTGTTGCCGACCTGACGCCCTGGTCGTGCACCTGGAACGAGTTCCATGACGGAACCCTGGGCCCGACCGATGTTGTCGACGGATTCGGTAGTGTCGGAAGCGTCGCCAGCTTCCAAGGACTCGATCCCGATACAGGACGCAATCGCATCTACTGGGCACATTTCGATTGGGGTCTGTTGCAGTCCGTCGAGCTCGGATCGGCACGGCCAGTTGATCTTCCGATGCCCCGCTGGCCGGTTCGGTCCGCCCGGGTTGCGGTAATTGTGCGTTCGTTGCGTCGGCCGCACTTTCTCGGAGTAGGGCCTCTTCAGAATCCGGTTGCCGATCCCCGCGGTGCACCGACACACTGCTCACGTGAATGGCGAGACCTCGGTGGACGACCTGATCGTCACCGAGAAGGCTGTCCAGGCGCTGCGAGCCATCATGACCGAGATGGGTTGCAGCCTCCACGAGGCCATCGATGAGTTCCAGCGGCGTTACAACCGTCTGCGCGCGGAACGGCCGGACGATTTCACGCTGCCGCACGGTGAGTACGGTCGCCATGTCTACACCTGAGTACACGGCCGCGTTACAGATGGTGGTCGATCACTCGAGACGTTCTCGATCCGTGGATCTTCCAACAACCGTGGGGACCTGTTCGGTCAGTGGCATGCGACATTATCGTGCGTTCCGAGCCAGTCTGGAGGGACCACCAGTGGATGTTGTCGCGATCATGGAAGCGCTTGCTGCGCAGGGCATAACCGTGTTGTTCAAGGCCGATGCCGAGCGGATGGCCGAGAGGGACAGGCCGTGGACGTTCGTGGCCAGCGGTGCTCCGTTGCGTAATGACGTCCTTGTGCGAACAGACGCCGATTCGGTGGAGCAGTGTCTGGTGGTGTGTTTGCCGCGTCTGCGCGAACTGGGCTTGTCGATTCCCGAGGGCAGGTAGTGGCGAGATGGGCGCGGCCGATGAGCTGATCCTGGAGGCCGAATCGGTCCGGTACTACTCCTACAACGACGAGGCGGCGTTCTTCGAATGGCTGGACAAGCTGCCATGCGTCATCTCCTATCGGGGTCGTGGGACGACGCTGTACATCACGGTGAACGGTGCCCAGGTCGATGACAACGCCTTCGTCGACCTCTTCGCCTTGTTCCGCCGCTACGGCGTCGACCGCGAACAACTCCGCACGCTCGCTCCCCGCCGCTTCATCGCGTGGTTCAACAACGCAGCGTCTACCGACTAACGCGAACTCTGCGTCGAGTACTTCCCCGCGGGCCGCATGGACGCTTCGAACCGCGCGCGGGTAGCGGCACAGCGCGTTTCGTCGATCTTGCTGAAGCCCGGATGGCAACCGGACACATTAGGTGGTGACAACCAGCGACGAGTGGGAACAGGTGTGCCGGCCCATGGAAGCGGCCATGCCTCGCCGGGCACCGTACCTATCCCAATTCGACACAGTGGTCGGCTATTCGGATCTGGGCCATCAGGTTCTGCGCGAGATGAACATGATGTATTCGCAGGGGGCGTTCGTTCGGTTGGCGAAGCCGTGGTCCGCGTCGGCCTGGAAGAACAGGGAGTCGCCTGTGTTCAGGGTCTCGATGATTCCGCCGATCGCGACGGTGAGGGTGCCTTCGAGCACCACGAGTTGTTTCTCCGTACCCGGCGGATACGCGGGCAGCAGCCCGGTAGAGACCTGTGCGGGGAGGTAGTGGAAGACCATCTCGGCTCCTCCCGCGCCCGGAGCCGCTGACACCATGTGCCGTTCGAAGCCGGTTTCCGGGTCACGGAAAACGGGGCGATCGTTCTTGCGCAGGACAACGGCCACACCAGACGCGGCAGCAGCCGCCCCACCGATCAGCTCCGAGAGCGACGCGTCGAGCGCGTGGGCGATCCTGGACGCGACGCCGATCGTCGGGCTCTTCTCACCGCGTTCGACCTTGGACAGCATCGCCCGGCTGACCGACGACTGTGTGGACAGCTGCTCCAGCGTCAGGCCCGCCTCCTCGCGGCGTCGCCGCACGTTGGCGCCGAACGCGCCGGCCAGGTCGTCACCGTGCTGTGGTTCAGCCGCGTTTCCGTCTTGCTCGACCACCATGCTCCTCGATCGATGGATACCTTGCTGCCCACAGTGTAGATTTCTCCTAAAGAAGATATAGTCTTCTATCGGAGACGCGCGATATGCGCCAACACGACGGAGGTTCCATGCGTTTGATCTCGAGTGGCCAGCACCATGCCACGTTCGAATTCGGCGATCTGCTGGTGATCTCGTTGCGAGACGGGTACATCGACATGCCGCCGACGCGGCTCCGCGACGAGGATGGGCGCACGCTCGATGAGCTGCCGGCCGCCGTGCCGCTGGCCGGCGACAACCTACGACTGTCGGTCAACGCCTTCTTCGTCACCGACGGCACGCGGTCGGTTCTCATCGACACCGGCGCGTCCAACGTCTGGCACGACCCCACCATGGGATTGATCTACGCCGCGCTCGACGAAGCTGGAATCGACCGCGCGCAGGTCACCGATGTGGCCATCACCCACAACCACGAAGACCACGTGAGCGGCCTGATCGCGCCGGACGGTTCAGAGGCGTTCACCGAACTCGAGCGCGTGTGGATCGGCGCGGGCGACACCTCGGTGTTCACAGGGCGGCTCGAGCCGATCCGCGACCGGGTCGTACCCGTGTCGGAGAACGTCGCGATCAACGCCTGGACCACCACGATCCCGACACCGGGCCACACACCCGGTCACACCGTCTACGACGTCAGGAGCGGCACCGGCCACCTTCTCGTCTGGGGCGACACCGTTCACGTTCCCACGCTCCAATTCGATCAGCCGAACGTGTCCTGGGAACTCGACGGCAACCAGCCCCAGGCCCGCGCCGCGCGAGCGGCTCTCCTCGAACAACTGACCCAGCCACACCACTTCGTAGCCGGCGCCCACCTCGACTCACCCGGCATCGCCCGCGTAACCCCCTCCGGCGATGGTTATGCGCTGGAATACCTCGCACCACCGATCGGCTGATCGAGCCTGTCGGCTCCGGGCCGCGCTCGGGATGGCGGCATCGAAAACACTTGCCGCAAAAGGGAATCCGGCGACCACGCTGAAGACGCTGGCGTCGCCGCCAGCACCAAGCCCGCTTCAGCCACTACCGCCGCCGCGGTCCAAGGCGGCCCTACATTCTGATCGCTCATCGGCATGTGCGGATGGTTGAGATGTCATCGAACGCTACGGCACACCGATTGCCTCCGAGGCCGATGCGCTCGTGGCCGAAAACGCGATACCTCGCGCGCTCTGCATCGCCGTGCGCGAGGCACTATTGCTCAACGGACGCTGAGCACGAAACTTCAGCGCTTGTCGTCGAATCCGCGAAGCTTCGAGGGCCTTCCTGACCCCGTTGAGCGAAAGCGACTCGACGACTTGGCGATTCAGCGGCAAGATCGACAATTATGAGCGATATCGCGCTGGTCACCGGCGGCAACCGCGGGATCGGCCGGGAAGTCTGCAGGCAGCTGGCCGAACTCGGGTTCACTGTGTTGCTGGGTGCGCGGTCGGAGAAAGCCGGGAAGACCGCGGCCGCAGAGGTGGGGGCGTTCCCGTTGCTGCTGGATGTCACCGACAACGCCAGCGTCGTGGCGGCGGCCCGGGAAGTGGAAGGTGTGCACGGTCGGCTGGATGTCCTGATCAATAGTGCCGCAATCACCTACGACACCTGGCAGCGCGCCGCGACCGCGGACCTGGCAGTCGTGCATGAGGCCGCGGAGACCAACCTCTACGGGCCCTGGCGCATGGTCCATGCCTTCTTGCCGTTGCTACGCAAGAGCTCCCATCCCCGCATCGTGAACGTCTCCAGCGAAGCCGCCTCCCTCACCGGCATGGGCGGCGGCACCCCCGCCTACAACACAACCAAGGTGGCCCTCAACGCTCTCACCCGCATGCTGGCCGCCGAGCTGCGCTCCGATCACATCCTGGTCAACTCCATCTGCCCGGGCTGGGTGGCCACCGATATGGGCGGCCCCGGCGGCCGCCCCGTCGCCGAGGGCGCGGCCGGAATCGTCTGGGCCGCAACACTGCCCGACTCCGGCCCCACCGGGGGCTTCTTCCGCGACGGCCACCCCCTGCCCTGGTGACAAGTTTCCGCAACAGAGGAGTTTCATGAAGTACCTGGTCATCGGAGGCACGGGCCGCACTGGCAGGCAAGCCGTCGACCTACTCCGCAACCTCGGTCACGAGGTGGTCGTCGGCACCCGGCATCCCCGGGACGAGCAGAGCATCGCGGTCGACCTGGCGAACCCGCTCGATCCCCGGATGCTGGCCGGCGTCGACGGCATCATCGTCTCGGTCGAGCCGCCCGTGGATGACGCGGCCGCCGACGCGGTGATGCACACCGGAGTCGGACAGCTCGCCGAACTAGCCGCCGCACAGAAGATCCCCATTGTTCTGATCTCCCAGATCTACATCACCCGCGCCGCCGAACATCCCGACATGGCAGGCATCATCCGCGCTCGCGGAGCCGGTGAACAGGCACTGCGGAACAGCGGCGCACCGTATGCGATCGTCCGCCCCAGCTGGCTCACGAATTCACCTGCCACCGGTGTGCATCTCGAACAGGGCGATCGCGGCGACGGTCGCGTCAGCCGCGAGATCGTTGCCCAGGCAGCGGTCGCGGCCCTGCTCTACCCCGAATCCCAAGGCAAGACTTTCGAACTGTATGACGGGCATACCCCTGTGGACTGGCCCACGGCTTTCACCGCCCTGACCGCTGATTGATCCGAACAGCCCGCCATCCGGCATTATGGTGCCTTCGGCCAACCCCGGATGGCTACGGCCAGTTAATCTTCCGTCATCCCGTGCCGGCCGGTTCGGTCAGCACGGTCAGCACGCAATAGCGGATGCTCACGTATGGCTGCCCAGGCAGGGTGCAGCCGGTTTGCCAGTGGGATTGTGTGGCCGCTAGCCACCCCCAGAAGCCGATGAGATCTTTGTCGGCTGCCTTCGATTCGCGCAGCCAGTCAGCGATGCGTCGACCGTAACCGTCGCAGTAGTCGGGATCTTCGGCAAGCCTGCTCTCCCAATGGTTCAGCTCCTCGGCGCGGTCCTCCTTGCTCATGTGTCCGATCCCACACACGCCTGATTCACGTTGCGACCGGCCGAGCCTTGACTCGCATGAATCAAGATGATTCGATCTGAATCATCATGGTTCCAGTGAATCAACCGGCAGAGAGCGCGACGGCGGCGGCAACCGCCGCGAATTCCGTTGCGCGCCAGTCGCACCCGCGCCAGCAGTTGGGCGCGGAGCTGCGCCGGTTGCGGGACATGGCCGGAATCTCCGGGCGGGAGTTGGCCAAACAAGTCGGAATCAGCCAGTCGACGTTGTCTCGGATCGAAGCCGGCCACGTGGTTCCCCCACTACCGCAGGTGCTCGACTGGGCCAAAGCGGTTGGGGCAGAAGAGAATTCTCGAGATTCTTTGCGTACTCTCACCGCAGCGGCGCACTCGCCCGAGCTGCAGGACTGGGCGGCCTCACTCGCAGAGCGACCGCATTTGCAGGACGACGTACGGGCATTCGAGGAGGACGCGCACGTGGTGCGGAACTTCCAGCCCGCACTGGTGCCGGGTCTGCTCCAGACCGCCGACTACGCCCGCCGGGTGTTCGCCACTTTCGATCCGCCCTATACGCCCGATGCTCTGGCGGCCGCGCTCGCCGCGCGCCTGGATCGCCAGCGTGTGCTGTACGACCCCGCGAAGCGCTTCGAATTCCTGATCACCGAAGCGGCCCTGCGCTTTCGGCCCGGCCCGCATCGCGTGCTCCTCGCGCAACTGGACCGGATCATCTCGATCGAGACCCTCGATACGGTCAGCATCGGGGTAATTCCGCAGGATATCGAGGCGAGCACCACGATCCCGCACGGTTTCGTCATTTACGAGAACGAGGACCACGCACTCGCCTCGGCGGAACCGATCCCGGGAAGCATGGTCACTCGCGGCCCCGAACTTGTCGACGCCCATCGCCGCCGCTGGGTGGCTTTGACTCGAATGGCCGTGTTCGACACCGATGCCCGCGTATTCCTTGCCGAACTCCGGGACGAAATCCACGGCATCGTAACCAATTGACCTGTTTCCAGCGGCCGTCGAGGGGTCGGCCGCACGTGGGGGTGGTGGGGGGGGGCGGGCGCACCGCGCCGGCCCCCCCAACCCCCACACCCGGCGCCACCAAAAAAAACCCCCCCCCCCCCCCAAAAAAAAAAACCCCACCCAAAAAAA